>JBEIGI010000054.1:0-38346 GCA_040381975.1 Pirellula sp. | reverse complement strand
CGCTACGCTCTGCCCTGGGCTATCTCATGATGCCCCGTTGGGGCAAGCAGTCCCAACGTAGTGGATCTTGCGAAAGATCCTAGCGCTTGAAACCACCGTAACAACCCATCGGGGACAATGACCTACCGTAGTGGATCTTGAGAAAGATCCCAGCGCTTAAGACCACCCTAACAACCCATCGGGGACAATGACCTTCCGTAGTGGATCTTGCGAAAGATCCCAGCGCTTAAGACCACCGTCAATTTTCCAATAAGCCGAAAAAAGGAGTTCTGGTTCACGGGCTGGTTGTGCTTTGCGATTTGCTCAAGCGCAAGGATCTTTAGCAAGATCCACTACCCTTGCGGATCAAACCCAGCACGGTCGCTAGGCAGCTTTTTTGATGTTGGCTTCAGCCGAGTTGAGTTTGTTATAGAGGGTTTTGATGCTGATCCCAAGTTCCTCGGCGGCGGCGGCTTTGTTGCCGTTATGACGTTGAACGGCCTCTTGTACGGCCAGGACTTCAAGCTCCTTTAGACTCCTTGGTTGTTCCCGTACCGCTGGCACCGCTGACTCCTCGGTCGCTACTTTGATGTCCCGACGGAGCTTGCGTTCGACCAAGTGCCTTGGCAAATGCTCAGGCAAAATGGGTGGATACTCGCACAAAATCGTTGCATGTTCGATCACGTTTGCAAGCTCCCGGACGTTGCCTGGCCAAGGATGATGCAATAGCAGCTCCATCGTCTCTGGCGAAAATATCGATTCAAGCGAAGCATGCTCCGGATGATGCCGCAGGTACAGATACCTAGCTAAAGCTACCACATCTTCTAACCGTTGACGCAGCGGTGGTACATGGATCTCGAAAGCATTGATTCGAAACAGAAGATCCTCTCGGAAACTGCCCGATTCAACCATGCCTTCGAGGTCTCGGTGCGTCGCGCAAACGACCCGAGTATCGACATGGGTGATTTGATTGTCTCCAACTCTGCGCAGGTCCCCGCTTTCGAGTACCCGCAGGAGTTTGGCCTGCATGGCCAATGGCAACTCTCCAATTTCATCGAGAAACACCGTGCCACCATTGGCAGCCTCAAATAAACCTTGCCTTTGCACATCGGCTCCAGTGAATGCACCTTTGACGTGTCCAAACAACTCGCTCTCGATCAAGTGCTCAGGTAACGCTCCACAATTGATCGCGATAAACGGCTTATCGCAACGAAGACTCTCTTCATGGACCGAACGAGCCACAAGCTCCTTGCCACAACCTGTTTCCCCTCGAATCAAAACGGTGCTATTGGTCGGAGCGACCCTCGAAACGAGCTTGGCGATCCCTTGCATGGCTTTCGATTCGCCGATGATTTGCGTCGAGCGAGTGGATTTGCTTCGCTCGAGACGTTGCAATTCAGCCGTCCGTTGTTTGAGTTTCCGGCGCTGAGCCACCCTTTCTAAAAGCTCGCTCAGCTCGGAGAAACGACATGGTTTGCTCAGATAGTCGATCACTCCAAACCGCAGCGCCGCTACGGCCGTTTCTAACGAACGCTTTCCGGTGAGCACAATCGCTTCGGTCGACGGAGAGAGCACCGAAGCACGCTCGATGACTTGGATGCCATTCATACCTGGCATGTCCAAATCGACAATCATGCAATCGAATGCCTCTTTTTCCAAAGCCGCTACGGCTGTGTACCCATCTGGGCAGACCGTTACGCGATGCCCGTAAAATGGGAGTTCCATTCGGGCGATCTCCTGGAGCTCTTTCTCGTCGTCGGCAAAGAGAATCGAAAGGCCCTCAGGCGATGGCGAGTTCATGTTGGTTGTCATAAAGGGAATCGTTCGTGAGTTTCGAAGGCAAAATAATTTCAAATCGAGAGCCCATCCCCGGCCCATCGCTGCGCGGAGTGATCCGACCTCCATGGTCGGTGATGATTCGGTTGGTGATCGGAAGCCCTAGGCCCGTGCCTCGTCCATCGCGACGCCGCGTGAAAAAAGGTTCAAACAAATGCTTTAAGACCTCTTGGTCCATCCCACATCCATTGTCTTCGATGACCAAATGAACCTGATCCAACTCAGGTCGGTTCTGAACCCGAACTCGCACAAGACCCGTCTTGGAATCCGGTTCGAGTGACTCCAGCGCGTTGGTCACCAGATTCAATACGACTTGTTTCATTTCCTGGGGGCAAGCCCAAGCGTTTGCTGGTTGATCGGATAGTTCGCATTCGACACGCTGCGATCGGTAGGGCCCAAGGTGCCGAACCATTTCGACTACATCCTCAACCACTCCATTCATGTCCGTTAACTGCTTGCGCTGAACCGTACCGAGTCGCGAAAAGTCCAAAAGCCTTTCAGTGATCCCTTTGCAGCGGAAAGCCTCATCCTGAATCCGACGCAAATAGGTGCGCAGTGTCTCGATATCGGTGCCTGCAAGCGTCGAAGCATCGTCGGTCGATTGCGCAACCGGATGCAAGATACGATGCAATCGGGCTTCGAGCGCCTCGGCGCTCCAAGCGATCGCAGCCAGAGGATTGTTGATTTCATGGGCAACTCCAGCGGCCAGGAACCCAACGCTGGCAAGCTGCTCGTTGCGAATCACCTCTTCGGATCTTTGTCGGACTTGCTCCTTGAGATCCTTTTGAATCGCTAAGAAGCTTTGGGCTCCAAGATTGATCGCATGGGCCAATTCGGCGATTTCGTCTGAACTCGATGTGTGGATCCTGTAAGCAAAATCGCACTGCGCAACCCGCCTTGCCCCAAACAATAGATTCTTAAAAGGACGAACCACAGCCGAACGAGCATAAACAAATAGGCCAATGAGCATTCCCGCTGCTAAGATCGCGCTGCTCCATGTCATAACGATCCACGTACGATACCTTGTACGAACTTCATCTCGAAAACTAACCATCCGGCGCGTTAGAAGGTTTGGCAATTGATGGGCCAAGTCCCCGAGCTGATCTAGATCCTGGTCTTGCTGCATTCTTGCAACGCGGTTAGTGACCAAGTCTTTGCGTCCATTTCGCCAAGCGATCTCGTTGATCAACTCCCCGATCTTTTCCGCCGTCTGAAGCTCCTCCGAACGATCGGCTAAAAACAATGCATCCGAGTGCGAGCTTTCGAGTCTGGATTTGTATCTGGCTAAAATCTCCCGAGCATTTTGCAAGCGATCCGAGAAAGCAGGTCGCATGAAATTACTGGGCGGATCGGTCTCCTGCATCGAGAAACTCAGGATCTCACGCGTCTGAGTTGGTTCCTGATCGAGTCGCAAGTCGTCGATCGCGCGCGTAAGCTCGGCAGTCAAAGGGATCTCGCTCGCTCGACTGCTCAAGGTCGCAACGAGCTCCTTGTACGCGTATACTCCGCGGAACGAGCTATAGCCCAAGGCAGCGATGACTAGCCCCAAGACCACCATCGCAATCTGCAACTTCTTTCGGATCGTCCAACGGGAAAGCATCGAAGACTCTCAAGACCAAGGAACCCCTTCTTCCAAAGGTCCCTTGTATCAAAACAGAGTGTTTTCCCGCAATGTCAGAATTTGCTAGCTATTACTGACCGCCACCGGTGCTTGCATAGCGATCGCTCTTGGGGTTACCCCCTGATTGCAGGTAGACCAACAGATCGAACACCTCGTCGGGGCTCAGTGTATCGAGCAACCCGCTAGGCATCATCGATACTTTGCTGGGCTTCATGTCGACGATATCGCTCCGTTTGAGGTTCGTGAAGTTGCCTGGGTCGAGCATGTTCGTGGCGATCATGAGGTTGTCCCCATTGAGATTTGCAACTCGACCAATGACCGTTTCTTCCTCGGTTTGAAAAACCGTCGCTTCGTACTGATCGCTGATCTCTTTGTTCGGCTCGATGATCGCCGTAAGCATATCCTTGGTCGAGAACCGTTGCGATGAGGCGGTCAAATCGGGCCCCTGGATTCCACCTTGTCCGGCGAAACGATGGCACTTGTAGCACTGAGCCACGGCAAACATCTGCTTGCCTCGCTCGTAGTTGAAGCCACCTTTTTTCTCCGCAAATTTCTCGGCAAGTTCATCGACTGTCCATTGCTTGACCATCGCTCGAGGAGACAACTCGGCAAGCGGATCTTTGGGTGCGGGCAAGGGGCCGATAAGTTCTCCGAGTGCCGCTTTATCTTCGTCTTCAAGGTTCCCTATGGCGACCTTGCGAATATTCTCCAGGAAGCCTCCAAAGGATGCCCCTCCCCGCGCAGTACCTATGTCATAGAACCACTGGAAATACGCTTTGCGGGTTTGCGGTGTCCATCCTTGCTGAGCTTCACGAAGGCAGAATGCGTAGTGGATCTGCTGTTCGGCGGAGTTGGAGTTGTTCATTTGAGCAACGCACCGATCGATGATCTTTGGTGCACCTAAGTAGATCAACACTCTTGCAAGCTCACGATCGACCAGGGCATCGCCATCAGCGGTTGGAAAATGGGAATCTAGTTGCGCGACGATCTTTTGACGTATCGCTGGATCCCCTTCACCCAATCGCAAGAAACTCAATTGATAGGCTCTCAAAAGTTCGAGCCGCTCGGTGTTATTGAGCTTGCTCCAGTCCAAGCGGAGCAGGCTGTTTTGGATGTCGGCCTGATCGGCAGGAGTCCCTTTGCGTGCAAGCGCGATGGCCATCGTGATGGCCGCTTGGGCTGGCAGGGCTTGGCTAACGGGATCTCTCCAAAGTTTCGCGTCGAAATGCTCCAGAGCCAATCTTGCAGCGGTTCTCAAAGCTCGATCAGGGCTTCCGATATTTCGCATCGCAGCGGTGATATCGAGCTGAGCACCTGGTTGATGCATGGCCTCGAGTTGTCGACGTGAAGCGCGTGCTGTCTTGGCCGCTTCGTTATCGGGATAGACCGCTTTCTGAGTGCTCTCATTACCAACGTATCGAATTCGATAGAGGGCCGACTGTGTTTTGCGACCGCCGATGGTCATGTACATGCAGCCTTGCTCGGGATGGATCAGCAGATCGGTCACCGGCATTGGAGATGCACTCACAAAGGGTTCGAAGGTGCTCTTGTACGATGCACCATCGGGCTCAAGATGAACTGCATAGACGACGCCATAACTCCAGTCGCTGATGAAGAGTGCATTTTGGAATTTAGCAGGAAACTTCGCACCTGTACCAAAGGTGATCCCTGTCGGTGAACCGTAGCCGATGTTGGCAACGGCACCGAAGCTGTCGGCAAAGTACTCTGGCCACTTGCCTGTTCCATTGCGCCAGCCAAACTCGGCACCACTGATGACGTGATTGACACGTGTGGGACGGTACCATGGTGTTCCGATATCCCATTCCATATCGGCATCGTAGGTAAACAGATCGCCCAGTGGATTAAAAGCGATGTCGTACTCGTTTCGAAAACCGGTAGACACTAATTCAATGTCGCTGCCGTCAGGCTTAAAGCTTAGGATAAATCCACCTGGAGCCAAACGATTCGCCATAAAGCCCCGAGCATCAGGCATTCGTCCGAGCATGTGGTCTTCGCTCCAATGCCTTGGCACGCGCGATCGATCGATTCGCTCGGGTAAATCGGATTGGTTCCCCGCGCACAAATACAGACGTCCGTCTGGGCCTGGAATGATCGCATGTGGGCCGTGCTCGCCACCACCTGTTAAAGGAATAATCCGCTCGATCTTTTCGAATTGCTCGTCCCCATCGAGATCTTGCAAGCGATAAAGTCCTGGTCCTCGCGGAGCATCCTTCTGCTCCTTATCGAGGATCCCCTCTCCGTTGACATCGACGTAAAGACCATCCTTGGTATGCAAAAGGCCTTGGGCCATTCCCAGGTTGACATTGATCGGCTCGACCTTGGTCTCCGAGCCTTTTCCCTCAGCACCAGGTGTGACTCGGTAGAGTTTGCCGTACTGATCCGAAACGATCAGTCGACCCTTGAGATCCACACACATGGCCACCCAAGATCCTTGCTCCTTGGATGGGACTTCGTAGACCATTTCGACTTCGAAGCCCTCAGGGGCTCGGAACGATTTGGCCGGTGTTGCACCGAGTCCTCTTTCCTTGGGCCCTTGTTTCTTGACAGCAGGCTCTTTGGAGTCTTGTGCAAACGCACGCTGAGCACTGACAGGAACCCAAGCGACCGCAGCACCCGCTGCGATCGCAACAGCCAACGAAAATACTTTACGCATGGAACGCTTTAAGAACTTTTACAAAAGAGCAAACAAGAAAGCTATTAGGAAAACAGCTCGGTGACCGCTTGTGCCTTAACCAACTCTCGAGGTTGGTTCAGGTGGTTATAAACGATCGTTTCAGGTTCGATACCAAAGGCGTGGTA
The DNA here is from genome assembly GCA_040381975.1 of Pirellula sp. Classification (GTDB taxonomy): domain Bacteria; phylum Planctomycetota; class Planctomycetia; order Pirellulales; family Pirellulaceae; genus JBKCUI01. The sequence goes on along the minus strand of JBEIGI010000054.1, from coordinate 32,090 downwards.
GATGGTTGCAAGCAACTGTGCTGGATGGACTGGCGATTCGATCGGAGCACTAGCCGTCTTGTCGCTCTTGCCGTGTACATACCCTCGCTTGATCCCTGCCCCGGCAATGACCGAGGTATAGCAGTAGGGCCAGTGATCGCGACCATCGTCGCTATTGCCGTTGCCGCTGGTGCTCACACCGCGCTCTGGAGATCGTCCGAACTCGCCGACGGCGACGAGCAAGGTATCTTCGAGAAGTCCGCGTTGATCGAGGTCTTCGACCAGGGTCGACAGACCCGCATCGAGCATCGGACCCGACTGATTCTTCATCCGCTTGGAAAGATCTACGTGATGATCCCACGAGTGGTTGTCGCTGTTAGCAACCTTGGGCCATACGACTTCGACCACCCGAGTACCGGCTTCAATGAGCCGTCGGGCTAGCAAGCAGCTCTGTCCAAAGGTATTTCGACCATAAGCATCCTTGAGCACTTCGGACTCTTGGCTCAAGTCGAAAGCTTCTCGTGCTTTGCCTGAGACAACCAAGGAGAGAGCTTGGCTGAAGTACTCGTCGAGTTGTTGTTTCTCGACGGCAGCATTGATCGTTGGCATTTGCTTGTTGATCAGATCTCGCAAGGCGGCTCGGCGTTGCAAACGAACCGAGAAGACCTCGGGACGCAATTGCAGGTCGCTGATGTTGATCCGATCCATCTTGTTCATGTCCATGTCATCCCCTTCTGGGTACAACGTGTATGGATCATACTCCTTACCCAAAAAGCCTGCCGCACCTCCCTTGCCCACGACGTTGGACTCTTGCAAAGGTCGAGGCAACATCACAAATGGAAGCATTGGCTCGTCGGCTGGACGCAGGCGAATGATATTCGATCCGAAGTTCGGGAAGTCCTTCGGGCTTGGTGGTTCAAGCTGACCCGATGCACTGACTTTGTCAGTCGTGTAACCGGTCATCATCTGATAGATCGCTGCGGTGTGATTGAATAGACCGTTGGGGGTGTAGCTCATCGAGCGAATCATCGTGAACTTGTCATTGACTTGAGCAAGCTTTGGGAGATTCTCGGTGTAAAACGTGCCGGGGAGCTTTGTTGCGATCGGCTTGAATACACTCTTGACCTTGTCAGGAACATTTTCCTTCGGATCCCAAAGATCCAAGTGGGATGGGCCCCCTTGTAGATAGACCAAAATCATTCGCTTGGCCTTGTTCCACCCTGGCGAACCTTCCGAACTAGCCGCTTGCACCGACTGGAGCTTCAGTAGATTTGCAAGCGACAGGCCAAAGAGTCCAGAGCCGCCGACGCGAAGCACGTCTCGACGGGTGACTCCCAATCTCGAATCGCACAAATCTTTTCCCGCTGAACCGAGCAATCGCAACATGGTTAGGTGCCTTTTAAGTGGATGGCCTACAAATGGACTCTGTGAATTCTAACGTTTTATAGCTTTAGTGGTTGAACAAAAATGCTGGGCTGTTGATCAAAGCCCAGACCAAATCCTGAGCTGAAGTCAGTCGGGCGTTGCCCAATTGTCCTTCACTTTCTTTAGCATCGGCCCGGAGCCGTAGCAATCTGGAATCTTCAGGAAGTGGCGTGCTCAATCGTTCGATTCGTTTCGCCAAAACGACAACTTGCTCGTCCTCAGGGAGCGGCTGGCTCTCTTTTTGGACATTAGCCTGAAGACCCTTGAGCTCTGCCGACGAGAGCTTCAGGTAGTTCATCCCATCCTTGGTCAGTTCTGGTGTCCAAGATGCTCGCGGGATCGCTCCGATGGCGCGGAAAGATTCTGGAAGCCCAAGAGCCAACTCACCTTCGTGCTGTCCGACACTCAATCGGAAGCGACCGAGCCTATGTTCAGGAGCATCGTGGTTTTGATGGATTCTCCATTGCAGGACTTCTCCCTTTTGGAGAGTCAGTGGAGCTTCGAGCGCGAAGACGGCCCAGTGCTCAACACCGATTGCATTGGCGATCGCCCAGCCGCCTTGATCATTGTTCTTTCCGTCGATCGCAGCGGCGGCAGAGAACCCTTGTTGATCAAAGTCGGTGACACCTTTAACGAGCTTGATCTTTCGCATCTCAGCAGGTTTGTCGGGCATCCCAACAAAAAGTTCAAGTTCGGTGACGACAAAGTTCCCGTTGGGGGGGAGGCCAGGGCCTTGGGATGGCAGATCGGGAGCCGTGAGAGCCTCGAGTCTCACTGCGGTGATCGCTCCATTGGTCGCTGGCGTATCGATTGTATAGAGACCTTTATTGGCTCCACCGGCAGCTCGGATCGAGCGGTCCGACAGAGGAGTCAGCGTCGCTCCTGTGGTCGCTTCGGCTTTGGTCGATGCGAGGGTTTGCCAAGTGGGCCCGTTGCGTCTTGCATCGATGAACTCTTGGAGTTTGTTATCCAGTCCCGACTCGAAGCCTTGCACGGCAGCTTGGGCTGCCGCAAGTCTTTCCAATCGAGCCTTCTCGGCCGCTTCTCGCTCAGGACGGATCTGTTCCTTGCGAGCCTCAAGGGCCATCTTGGTCGACTCGCGCTCGGCATCCAGAGCAGCTTGACGCTTTGGTTTTTCTTCAATCCACCAAGCCTCTCGTTCTGCAAGAAGGCCCATGAGCCGTTCGTGATCCTTCTGTACCAAGGTCATGGTCGATAGGGCAGCTTGGATCTCTTCGGCGCTTGCGTGTCGATTCAACACGCGAACGAAAAGTTCGTCGATCAAGGCCGTGTCATCGGCGTTGGACTCTACTAGTTTTCGAATCGCGTTTTCAGGATCGGCGATCGCACCACCGAGGGTCGGACCGCTAACGAGAGCCATCACCGAACCGAGCCGGAGTTCATTGGATCGTTCGCATTCGCAAGCGCTTTCGCGAGGTGGACGACCCAGGTTGTTTAGGAAGCCATCGGGCAGTCCTGCATCGGCATCGGCCAGAGCAGCGGCTCGAGTTCCAGGTGGCAATCCGGGGATCTTCGATACAGCACCAGTCACTTGGTGGATCGAGTCAAAGAGGACTTCGGCTGGCAATCGCCTTGGCATCGCGTGCGAATAGTTGCGATCGTCATCGGCATTGTATTTATTGGTATCGATCGCCAATTGATACACATCCGATTTGCAAATCGTGCGAACCACATGTCGGATATCAAAGTTATGATCGATGAAGTCTTTTTCGAGATGGGCGAGCAGCTCGGGAATGCTCGGTGGATTTCCAGCTCGGATATCATCGATAGGCTCGATGAGTCCCTTGCCCAGCAGATACCCCCACATGCGATTGACAAAACTTTTCGCAAAATAGGGGTTCTCTTTGCTCGTTACCCATGAGGCAAACTGGGTGCGTCTCGAAGGGTTCTCAGGCAATGTATGGTTCGATACAAACGGAAACTTCGGTGCAATGACTTGCTGAGTCTTTTGGTGCTTGACCTCGCCGTCTTTCTTGTCGAAGACTTCCTCCCACAGCGGCTTGGCGCCTTCGACAGCGGTCCCTCCGATTGTGTTATTGCCAGAGGCTTCGTCTTTCTTGAGTCCGACTTGGGCAAAAAACGCGGCCGTTTCGTAGTATTGGTCCTGGGTCCATCGCTCGAAGGGGTGGTCATGGCATTTGTTGCAATTGAATCGGACGGCCAAGAATAGGTGAGTTGAATTCTCGACGGCGTCTTCGGGGTTTCGCAGGATCTTGTAATAAGAAGCCGCGGGGTTCTCGCGATTCGAGCCCGATGCGGTGAGGATCTCATAGACGAATTTATCGTAGGGCTTGTTCGTCGCAAAACTGTTTCGGATCCAGTCCTTGAATTTCGAAGCACCTTCTTTGCCGAGGAATTTCGAATTGACCTGCAATAGATCTGACCATTTGTTGGTCCAATGATCGACGAACGCGTCGCTGTTTACAAGCTCGTCGACGATCCGCTCTCGCTTGACACGGCTCTCGGTCGTGTCGGCCAGGAAAGCACGGACAGCTTCTGGGGTAGGAGGAACCCCGGTCAGATCGAGGGTCACTCGCCTGAGGAAATCTGCGTCGTTGCAAAGTCCTGAAGGCTGGATTTTGAGTCGATCCCACTTGGCAGCGACGAAACGATCGATGGGGTTTTGGGAAGCGATGGGACTTGGTTCATAGCCCTCGCGGTTGCCCATCACCGTCAGTGTCGTAGCTGCATAGGCACCTTCGAAACGTGCTAGCACAGGGACTTCACCACGTCGCAACGCTTGAACGCGTGCCCCTTCGAGAACCGCTCCGACTTCTGCGTTGCCCGATTCAAGGAATGCTTCTCGAGTCACATCGCGCGTCTTGCCATCGGCATAAGTGGCCACGACGCGGAGTTGTTGGATGCCTCCTGGCATCGGTATGACGGGATTGTTGGGTGTGACTTGGATCGCAGTGACTCTGGGTGTACCCATGTTGAGTTTGGCTCCGCCGGCGATCCATTGCCGTAAGACCAATGCATGGTTATCACCAGGCTCGATGAGTTTGCCACCGACGTGAGGAACAATGCCAAGCGGCTTGGTAAGCATCATCGAATCGATCGGTGAAGTCGGATTGATACGACGGCCGGCCAAGTCATCGCTGAGACTTCGTACGTCATAGCTCGGATCGTATCCTCGCAACGATAGTTTGAATCCGTTCTTACCTGCTTGGGCTCCGTGGCATGTTCCCGCGTTGCAACCCAAGCGAGACAGGGCTGGATTAACGTCTCGGATAAAATCGACATCGAAACTTGCCGGAATCGTCGAGTGGACGCCGATCGATTGCTGATGATTTCCCAAGGCGACCTGGATCTTGGCATCCCCTGCTCGAACCGATTGCACCCATCCTCGTTGCGAGAGCCAGACCGAGTCGTTGTCGGCGGTGAAGGTCGCTTGGCTCGTCGCGTCGACCAATTCACCCGTGGTCAACTGGGCCATCACGATGATTTGAGCCGAATCGTTCCAGGCACCGAAGTCGATGTTCACTGGATCGACACTGATCGAAGCGATCTTATCGAGCGGAATCGGTTGGTGAGCAAGTTCTCCTTCGACCTTCGGGGCCGGAGCGGTACGCTCGACTTGGTGGGCATCGGCGATCGCTTTGAGTCGATCGATGCGGAGCATTGCGATCGAACTGTCGTCAATGGTCGCAGCCGAACCCGCTGGGGTCACATCGACATCGGCGATCAACTGAGAGTCAGCGATATTCCAAACACGCACGTGTCCATCGGATCCGCCAGTTGCGATACGACCTTGGGAATCGATTGCCAGCGAGTAAACCGCAACATTGGGAACTTGGTAGGTTCCGAGAACTTGCGGTTGCTCGGTGATGTACTCCTGGAGTTTCTTTCTCTCCTCGGGCTTTCGCTGCGGGGCACGCTTGGCTTGAATCGCCTTGATCTCTGGAGGCATTTTTCCATCAACATCATACGACCAGACCTTCACGACGCTTTGGTTGTCGATCGTCGAGGCAGCGGCAAGGTATTTTCCATCGGGACTGATTGCCACTGAGAAGATCCGGCCAGGCATCGGATCGAGTTGTCGAATCAAGTTTGCATCGTCACCGATGACCCGAGCTGTCTGTCGAAACACACGATAGATCTTGGGGGTGCCATCGGAACCACCAACGAGGATTTCATCTCTTTCGGGGTGAACCGCAAGGGCTTGGACTCCCCCTCGAAGGGCACCAGGGGTAATCGAGGTAACGTTGTCGATGAAGCGTTCGGTTTCAACTTCGGTGAGCTTGACGGTCATGTCGCGGGCACCGGAGATCAGGTGCTTGCCATCGACGGTAAAGACCGTCGAGCGAGGCCAGTCCTCGTGGGTGCGCTGGTAGAGTTTCTGGTTGCCTTCGAGGTCAAAGGCTCGAATCGAGTTGTCTGCCATGCCTAGGGCAAGCATCGCCGAGTCGTTTGTCCAAGACAAACCAAAGAGGGTGTCTCCCCCAAGAAGGGTGCTTCGGTGCAGTTGTTTGTTTTCGTTGTTCCAAAGTTGCAGTTCGCCTGCTACGCCAGGTTCGCCGGCAGCCACTGCCAACCACTTGTTGTCGGGTGAGAAACGAACCGACTCGATACGTGGACTCTGTCCGATGAGCCGATGCCTGAGCTTCCAGTCTTGGGTTCCAAGTACCAGCGTTTCGTAAAAGCCATTGAGGGCAAGTTGCGAACCGTCTGGAGAGAAGTCCATCGAGATGATCGCAGGAGGTCGAGAGTAAACCGGTGGCTTCTCATTGGTAAACCGAGGGCCGGTATCGACGATGTCTTGAACGGCCCCGGCGGCGATCCATTTGCGGATGATCTCAATTTCCGCAGGCTTCAAAGGTGCTAGATTCTTTGGCATCTCCGACTTGCCATCGACCGGGGTGATCTCGCGAACCAAGTTGCTCTCGTCGGGTTTCCCAGGGACGATGGCAGCCGTCCCCGATTCGCCACCTTTTAGGAGGCTATCGAAGCTGGTCATCAGATAGCCACCCTGAGTCTTAGACGTCTGGTGGCATGCATAGCAGTTGGCCCGAAGGATGGGCAAAACATCCTTTGACCAAGTCGGTGTGCTGACCGGATCGGCAGCAAGGAGACTTTGGGTCAACGAGTGTGTGGCAAGTAACGAACCGAGTCCAAGGGCTAGGTATTTGATGGATCGCATAGAGATAGGTCTGCGGTGATCGTGAAGCGCCTGGTTTTGGGTATTTGCCAAGCTCTATTCGGTGGGGGGAGGCCCCGAAAATCGCATGAAAAAACGAACTTCGGGAACCCTACAGTATAGCTTAGCCCGCTAGCGGGGTCAACTTTTTCACAATTCCGTAACAGTGGGGCGAAAACGGGCGTTAAAGGCAAAAAGATGGGTGGGCAAAAAGATGGGATGAAAATCGAGAGAAACGATTTTAAACTAATTCAAACGATCAAATCCCAAAAACTAGGCTCGAGAATGCAGACAAAGGAGCGCCAAAAAGAAGCTCTCTCCAATTCGCATCGGACAAGAATCGTAGTGCAAAACAAGCGACCCAAAGGAACAAGAGACTATCGACGATCCTGCGAACAAAAACAATCCGTCGCCCAGAACGCATCGGTCTCAAGTCCGAGAGCTCCTCGGGAGGGAGAATTGGGATCGCGCTGGATACAGATCGCTTGCTGGTAACATCGATGGTGCCAAAATTCTCAAGCCCCAGTTCATTCAAAGCTTCGAGCATCGAGTTCTTCTGGCTGCGCGAAGATCGCTGAGCCGATGGCACTCGTAAGCAAACGAAGAGTCCCACACAACTCAGTAATGTGAAGGCTAGCACGCAGATGCTTTGGCCCATCGAAGATCCTGTGCTGAGCACGCCCAGCTGCGGTGAGCCTGTGATTTCAATCGTGCCAGAGGCTTGAACATGAGCCAAATGCAAATGGTTTTCCATCCGTTCTATTCGTTTTGCGCATCGATCGAAATCACTCAAGAGCAATTCCCAAGTCCTTTGGTCGTCAGCTGACTCGCCTGGATCGGCGATCGAATCCGTGACCGATTCGGCGTTAATTTTGCGGTAAGTTACAGATTGGGCTTGGGTAGAACCTGGCTCGTCAACGGAGGCTTGATCGGCAAGCGAATCTTCCGGTGACTGAAGCACAAGAGACTGTTTTTCTCGCGTTCGGTCCAATTCGAATCGAGCCATCTGATGCTCGATGGTCTTTAAGCGCCAGCGTTCGGCTCGGAGTTGAATGAGATCGCTCGTTTGTTGCTCGGATTGGATCGTTGGTTCGGTGAGTCGTTCGAGTTCCTGTTGGATCTGTTGAAAAGAAGCATTCGATCGGATGCCAAGTCGAAGTTGGATGTGCTGTAGTCCGTTGCTCTGCGAGTGCTGCGATGTGCGCCGAAGATCCCTTTGGTAATGCACCCAGCGGATCGAATCGCTTTGGATATTTCTCTGCTGAGAGACCCTTTGCAAACTCGGCAGCCTTGGCTCTGAGACAAGAGCACTTGCGGTAAGAACCGGTTCGGCCCGCTGAATCGGGAACAAGTTCAACGACCACAAGCCCACCATCAGCGCAAAGAGAGCAACTTGTTGCACAAATGTATCGCCGGATTGGTGGGATCGACCCATCGAAGTGCCTTTGGAGTCTTTGAAAAACCGGATCGGTGCCCCGATAAAAGAGGCCGGTGAGAATTCACCGGCCTTGGATCGACCTTGCCGACTAAATCGATTTTTCGGCCAGAGCCACCCCTTTGCATGAGGGATTCTGGACTTCTTGAGCTGTGCTAGCAAACCTTTTAGAAGGCTCGCCAGGAGCCCGGGACGCCAAAGTTATGGATAGGCCAAGAGGGTTGGTTCCAACCGGGTCCGTATGGAGTTGGTCTTGGGTAAGGAATGCTTTGGTAGGGGCTTACTCGGTGAGAGTAAGACGGGACGCCGAAGTGGATGGAGTTTGAAGGGACGCCAAATGGGGTTCTGGTGATCGATTGAAACTGCTGAAACTGCAGTTGGCTTGAGACTCCGTAACCTGAATGTCCGTAGCTGTAGTCTTGTGGGACATGGTAGCTGATTCTCGGAGCGCATCGAAATTCTCTTTCGACGACCCTTTGGAGAGCTCGACATAGGTTTCTCATGCGAGAATCCATGCCATCGGCAAGGGATTTGAGGGTTCGATCCGAGCACAAGCAAGGATCCGTGTAGATAGCGACACGAAGTTGGCCCCAGGTTCCTTCGAGCTGCTCGTAGAGGGCTTCAACTTGATTGCAAGGGGCACCGCATTTGACTCGTTCGACGAGCAGGCAAGAGAGTTGATCCAACGCCATGGCATGACGAACCAAGTAGTTTTGTGGCGCGGTGCGCTTGATTCGATTGGCGATGTCTTCGGCCCGATGTTGAACCGCACAAGCTTCCCCGATGGCACTAACCCATGGGTTTCTGGCCCAAGCCACGTTGAGCAAGGCAAAGCTGGCTAGAAGAAAGGCAAGTGGTTTGCGGATCCAATTTCTCATCGTCGAAATCCCCTGTTATCAAAAAGGACGTGGTTCGCTCCGCTGTTCTCAGGCGGACTACCAGGCAATTAGATACAACTGGTATGCCAAAGTTACTTTTATTTCCAAATTCCATTTTTTGCTCAAGTTCTTGAGGATATTGTTTTCGAAATGCCATGGTCGAATGTCACCAGCCTGAGTACAGTGCATTCGAATTGAGCGCGCATCGATCAGGAGTCTTGGGAGTAGAGGAGTTGACTCAATGAGTGCACGAGAGCATCGCGAGCAGGCAGAGCAGAGTCTCATCGTGGCGGTTTTGACCGTCAGCGACACGCGGACGCTAGAAACAGATTTGGGAGGAAATCTCATTCAAAGTCTCCTTGAGCAAGCCGGGCATACCGTCAGCGAACGGAGGATTGTCAAGGACGAGACTGCATGGATTCGGCAGGTGGCCAAAGAGTTGCTATCTGCTGCCAAGGTGGATGCTTTGTTAGTCACAGGAGGAACGGGTTTAGCGGCCCGCGACCAGACCACCGAGGCGATAGAAGCCCTCTATGATGCATCGATTCCCGGGTACGGGGAGCTCTTTCGGATGCTTTCTTACCAAGACATTGGGGCTGCGGCGATGCTAAGCCGAGCCAGTGGCGGTCGGCATGGCAAGCAAGTCGTCTTGACCATGCCTGGCTCGCCTGCTGGTGTACAATTGGCGATGGAGAAACTGATTATCCCTGAGCTCCCACATTTGGTGCATCATGCCGGCAAATAGAATCAAGACTTATCGAAATAGGGCAACTATCGGAAGCCTCGTAGTTGGCTTATTTGCAACATGGCTCTGTGTGGTAGTCACTTCGTGGTCGATGGCACAGGAGGCTCAGCAGTCTAAAGAACCTTTGGGCGCATCACGGGGATTCAGCAAGCGAACCCTTGGGTCTGGGCCATCGCGGGTGAAGGTTCATTTTGATGTTTCGTACTGCGAGCAGAACGATCCGCTGCAGGTGGCTGACGTTTACATGCCACCGGCTGGGGATCTTGAGCATCAGGCGCGTTATCCTGCGATCTTGGCGATCCATGGTGGAGCTTGGGTTGCAGGGGACAAGCGATTCGATGCCTTGCACTGTCGCAAGATGGCCGAGCAAGGCTATGTTGTCATGGCGATCAATTACCGTTTGGCGCCCAAGCACAAGCATCCGGCTCAGATCGATGATTGCCGCGAAGCGTTGCGTTGGCTCAAGAATCATGCCCAGGAGTACCATATCGATCCAGAGCGGCTTGGGGTGTGGGGATATTCGGCAGGTGGGCATCTAGCGGCATTGCTTTCGACCGATCGCAAGACTCAGGATCCGGCGATCAAGGTATGTGTCGCGGGTGGTGCTCCGGTGGATTTGAGGATGATCCCCGAAGACTCTCGAGCCCTAGCTGGTTTCCTTGGAGGTACACGCCGATCGATTGAGGAAGTGTATGTGAAGGCATCGCCGATCGAGCATGTCAGTTCAGACGATCCTCCGATAATGCTTTATCATGGGGATGCCGACGAATTGGTTCCGATTGCGTTTGCCGATAAGATGCACAAGAAGTTGCAGGAGACTGGGGTAGAGACCGAGTATTTCGTGTTACCTGGCCGATCTCACATTATGGCTTTTGTCGATGCCAAGGGAATCACTCGATCGATTGAGTTCCTGGATCGCTATCTAAAAAACTAGGCGTGGGCGGCCCAATAAAACGACCCAGCCTAGAGCATAAGCAGGAGTCTGCTCGCGCACGCTTAGGGTGGACATCAAAAATGCATACTCTGTCCCTAGTTCGCTTGATCATTGGAATTCCAGACGCAGCGTCATGGGGGGCTGATATCACTTCCTCGCCGCGGGATGCGTGGTAAACGATTTTTCGCTAAAAAGAACATGATCGGCGAATCCTATTCATGCTAGTTGGGCGATCTTTCTCGAACGATTGGACTCCAATTAGGACTTCACATGTTCGCGCTCTAGGTTTAAAATTTGAACTTGTCCTCTAATTCCCGAGAGTTTTTCCTTCAACGAGCAACCTCATGAAATCTAGCTTGGGTTTCCGATCCGCAAGCGAACACGATTTGTACATCGTGCTTTTTATCTCCAACGGTGGCGGGATCTAGTTTGGCTTGGCCTTCTGTGCGTTAATCGCTTCTCTTCGTGCCAATTTCTTGATCGGTCTGCTTGATCGATCATTTCTTCTGTGTATCAAGCCACCCTCGACTGGAGTATTACCTCGTGATTACTTGGATCGTTCTTGTCTTTGTCCTTGGCTACTTGGCCATCGCCTCCGAGCACCGACTGCATATCAACAAAGCCGCTTCGGCTCTTTTTATCGGAGTCGTCTGCTGGACGCTCTACATGCTGGACGTTGACCGAATTACTCCTAGTGCTAGCGTCCCGGCTTGGTTCACCGATAGGCTAGGGCACTCCGGTGGCTCGATCGACCATCTAAATCAGGAGTATCTGGTCGAAGGCCAGTTGCTGCATCTGTTGGCCGAAATCGCGCAGATCTTATTTTTTCTCATGGGTGCGATGACGATTGTCGAACTGGTCGATGCCCATGAAGGTTTTGCGTTGATCACCGAGAGAATTCGAACTCGAAAGCAAGTCACATTGCTTTGGCTTGTCGCCTGGATCACGTTCTTCGCGTCGGCGGTTCTCGATAACCTAACGACGACGATCGTGATGATCTCGCTCCTAAGAAAATTGGTTCATGAAACCCAGTTGCGTCGATTCTACGCTGGGATCGTTATCATCGCTGCAAACGCCGGAGGAGCTTGGTCTGTCATCGGTGACGTCACGACAACGATGTTGTGGGTTAAAGACAAAATCGGTACTGTGGAAACGATTTTAAGCCTTTTTCTATCGAGCGTCGCGTGCTTGCTTGTCCCCCTCTTGGTCATGTCGCGGGGTATGAACGGGGAACTACCCGAAATGCATCCATCTCAGGAGGCCAAGCACACAAAGAATCTCAAACCTTGGCATCAGTTTCTTTTCCTTGCACTCGGGATCGGAGGACTGCTCAGTGTACCGATCTTTAAATTCCTGACCCATCTGCCACCGTTCATGGGAATGATGTTGGCCCTGAGTGTGCTGTGGATCATTTCCGAGTTCGTCAAGCATACGCTCGACGAGAAGACCCGTACTTCAACCGGTGTGCTTGCGGTACTGCAACGCATCGACATGTCCAGCATCCTTTTCTTTCTAGGTATACTGCTTGCCGTCGGTGCCTTGAGCGCCACAGGAGTGCTTGGCGGTTTGGCTGGTTGGCTTAGTCGAACCATTCCATCCAATACCCTCATTGCGGTACTCATCGGATTGCTATCTGCTGTCGTGGACAACGTGCCGCTGGTTGCTGCGGGGATCGAGATGTATCACATGCCTGAGAATGACTCGTTTTGGATGATGCTCGCGTTCTGCGCTGGAACCGGAGGTAGCTGCTTGATCATCGGATCGGCAGCCGGGGTCGCAGCCATGGGCCTCGAACACATCAACTTCATGTGGTACCTTCGCAAAATTGCCCCTTGGGCCTTGCTTGGATACATCGCAGGAATTCTAGTTTATTTGGCACAGGCGAAAATTATGGGAGCTTTATAGCCTACTAAAATCCTATTCCTTCAACGAGCTTCACCGGAAATAACGATCAATGCGTCGGGTTCTTCTTTTATCTGGAGATAGTCCTTTTGCATTGGCTGTCGTCAGAGCGTTTCGTAATCAAAACGACTGGCAGGTCTGTGTCCTCGGAAAACATCTCTTTTGCCCTGCTGGTTTTTCAAGGTACTGCAGTCAAAAACGGGTCTTGAATCCAAGTGAAAGAGACAAGGATTTTGCTGACTGCACCTGGCTTCTTGAAATCATCCAAGAGGTTCAAGCCGACCTGCTTTTACCTGTCGATATCCCAGAGATCCGTCTTGTGATCGAGCACCGAAGAGCCATCGAGAAGCACTGTCGTGTTGGGCTCGTCCCGTCACTTGAGTCCTTCTTGATCGCAAACGACAAATCAAATTTTCTCGAATTCATCCGACGAAATTCGATCCCACACCCGCGTAGTATGGTTATCCGGACCGGTGAGATGGATAGTCTGAACGAGGAATTGTCAGGGTTTCGGTTTCCGATCCTACTGAAGCATCCTCTATCGGAGTATGGTAGAGGCATTCAACGTATGAAGACGATTGATGAACTTCTAGAGAGCTGTCGCCGTGGATTCAATGGCGTTGAGAACTACGTAGCACAAGAAGAAATCCCTGGGACCGATATCGATTGTAGCGTTCTTTGCGTAAACGGGGACGTTGTCGCATCGACAGTTCAAAGATCTATCCTTGCAAATAGACGGGAGTTCGCTCCACCAATCGCTATCGAAATTATGGATGACCCTAAGGTTTTGCATTTAGCCCAGGATATCGTTCATCGATTAAAGTGGAATGGAGTCGCCCATATTGATATGCGATATGACAACCGGACTGGTGAAGTCTTTGCTATCGAGATGAACCCTAGGTACTGGGGAAGTCTTGAAGCTTCCACAAGAGCGGGTGTTAATTTCCCTCTTCTATGGAGCAAAATCTCGCTTGGCGAACCGATAGCGAAACTGAAAACAAAACATATCAGATATGCCAGTGGGTCAAGCATTCCAAGGTTGTATACCGGTAATTTACCCAAAGATCAAAAGGGTTTTTCGTTGTGGGAAACCGCGTTTGCAGACTGGGTACGCGACCCTATGCCCAACTTGATCGAGTTATTTCAAAAGTTTTTTAAGCAATAGCCAAAGACCGCTTCCGACCACCTAATCCTGCGGAGCCTGTGTCGCTATGACAAACGGCGTAACGGCCTCCCCTTTTTTGAATTGTAACGAGCCTCGCTCTTTTCGTGAAAAAAGGATCGCAACCGAGTTTTCCTGTGCCTCGATTCGATCCAGAAATATCCGATGCACCAAGTACAACAGTCCCTTGGACGACTCGGACTCTGGAGGGATTAATTCCAAATGGAGCCAGAGCCAACCTCGCTCGTTTTCCATCCCAATCCACTCGAGTCGTGAACGGCTTGCGATCGTCTTTCCCTTTTCTTCGAGCGATCGGGCTGGAGCAAGCTCGGAAATTCGCGACTTAATGACTTTTATGTCCTGCGAATCTGGAGAGTGCATTAGTAAGAACTGATTTTCCAAATAATCCAGCGCCTGCTCTGGGAAATCCTTGTCCTCGCGGCTAATGTTCCGGCGATGGATATCCGTCAGAGCCAACTCCAAGTCCCTCGGATGGACCCTGAGCGAGACTTCCCATCGCGACGATTGAGCGTTGAATTGCATCTGTCCGACGCATACGTGGAATGGATGGTTTGCAGATACTCCACGGGATACCAAAGCGCCAATGGCCATCAACGCAACCCCCAGTACAAAAGCGATTCGGTAAAATCTCATGAGCCTCCGACCGCCTGCTTTCGTTTCTTTTTTGATTTGTCTTTCTTGTCCTTGGGTGGGCTGGTTGGCTCTGAAGGCTTCACCTCGGATCCTTCCTTCTTTTTCTCTTGTGCCTCTTGTGCCTCCTTGGCACGCTTGGCCTGAGCCATCGGATTGTCCTCGGAGCCTCGACGCTGCGATTTAAAGAGCTGGAACCTGGTCGGCTCGATCACCGGTGGAAAATGATTGTTATCGCGATTGATGTCTGCCGTTTCGCGGTAGGGATCAAGCTCAAACTTGACAATCGGCTGATCCGTGACGACCAAGGTGTCGCAAAGATTGGCATCGACTCTCCATGCCTCAGCAGGCAAACGAATCTCCTTGGTCGATCCATCTTCGAGCGTCAAGAGAACAATCACAGGCATGATCAAGCCTCCGATATTCTTAAACTGCAGACGATAGAACCTATCGGTATTGGCCAGGAGTTCTTTCTCACGCTGGCTGAGTTGCTCGAGGGCTTTTTGATACGCGGCTCGCTGCTGCTCAGTCACGGATCGAGGGTCGTACTCGTTGTAGAAATCCTTAAGCTCAGGGAACTGATCGGCTCGCTTGGTAAGCTCCTTGTTCCTGCTTTTTGAGAGCGTGGGTAACTGTGCCTCGCGTTTGGCTTTCTCGTCGGCAGCGATTTCGTCGGGAGTTCTTCGATCAACCATATACATATCGATCTTGTCCAAGGCGATATCCACATGATCGGTCGTGTAGAACCAACCGCGCCAGAACCAATCCAAATCGCGTGCCGTCGCGTCTTCCATGGTCCTAAAGAAGTCTGCAGGCATCGGTCGTTTGAATTTCCATCGCCTCGCATACTCCTTGAACGCGAAATCGAAAAGCTCTCGACCTAGAATCGTCTCTCGAAGAATGTTCAAGGCTGTGGCAGGTTTGCTGTAAGCGTTCGGTCCAAATTGCATGATCGAATCGCTGTTGGTCATGATCGGAACTTGATTGGTGCTCTGCATATAAGGGACAATCAGTTCGGGCTCTCCTCGCTGGCTTGGATAATCCTGTTCCCATTCCTGTTCAGCCAAATACTGCAAGAAGGTATTGAGCCCCTCGTCCATCCAAGACCACTGGCGTTCGTCGCTGTTGACAATCATCGGAAAATAATTGTGACCCACCTCGTGAATGATCACTGTAATCAGATCGTACTTGGTCGATGCCGAGTAAGTTCCATCCTCCTTTGGACGGGGACCGTTGAAACAAATCATCGGATACTCCATGCCACCGACAGGCCCGTTGACGCTGATGGCAACCGGATACGGATAATCGAACGTGTAGCGACTGTAGACGTTCAGCGTATGGATGATCGCGTGCGTGGAGTACTTGCTCCATAGCGGGTTGCCTTCGTTGGGATAGTAACTCATCGCCATCACGAAATTGTCATTGACGCGATGGCCCTGTGCATCCCAAATGAATTTCCTACTTGTAGCAAACGCAAAGTCGCGAACAGCCTCGGCTCGGAAGATCCATGTCTTGAGTTGATCGGTCTTTTCCTTTTCGTTTTCTTTGGCCTCCTCGGGAGTGACGATCAAGACTGGACGCTCGGCGGTTCGGGCCTGTTCGAGTCGTTCGCGCTGCAAGTCACTGAGGACTTCGTTAGGGTTTTGCAATTCGCCAGTGGCCGCAACAATATGATCCGCAGGCGCAGTGATGCGAACAAGATAATCTCCGAACTCGAGCGTAAACTCACCTTGACCCAAGTACTGTTTGTGCTGCCAACCGGTCACATCGGTAAAGGCAGCCAAGCGAGGAAACCATTGCGCGATTTCATAGATCGAGTTGCCGTCTTTTTCAAAGGGCTCATAACCGGTTCGCCCGCCGATGAGCTTCGAGTTGTTGATCAGATAAGACCACTGGATCTTGAGCGAAAACTCTTGTCCGCTCAATAGAGGCTCGGGTAAATCGATCCGCATCATGGTGTCGACGGTGAAAGTATCGAGCCCTTTTCCTAGAGAGTCTGTAACACTCTCAATCATGCAGCGTCCGTCGAAGCGTTGGGTGCGTTCGAGAATCGAATCGAGTTCTGCCATCGATGCCCTGTTCCCAAATCCAATCCGACCCGAACGGGTCCTATTTGCATCCGAGTCGGGCGCGAAAATGTTGGGATCCAGTTGAACCCAAAGGTACCTAAGCGTATGAGGGGATTGGTTTCGATAACGGATCGTTTCTGATCCGTGGATCGAGTTGTCTGTCTCGTCGAGCCGAACATCGATCGTATAGTCAACCCTCTGCTGCCAGTAATCAGGACCTGGCTCGCCGCTTGCGCTTCGGTAAGAGTTCGGGGTTGGAAGGATTTCCTCGAGTTGCCGGAATTTATCTTCCTGTCCGTATTTTCGGTTTGGAAAAGGTTGACCGGAAGCAATCGAGGATAGGCCCACAACAGCGAGCATCAAAAAGACAATTCGATTGGAAGACATCATGGACAATGCGAGTTGCTCAAGTAGATAAAATCGGACACAAGTGACGGAAATGCTAGTTTGATCTCAATCCAAGAGATGTCAAAGCCAACCGGAAAGATGGCCTAGAACGTAGATGCGTCAGAATTGGAATCTTGAACGCACCTGTGTATAGACGCGTCAAAAAATTCGATTGTTTTCCTTGCCGAATCCCTTCCGCAACGCATACTTCCGGTGTCGGTTTCGAGGGAGAGAGTAGCGTACCCGCCAGGACGACCCTGGTGAAAGTGGCTAAACGTCGTCACGTTCAAAGGGTTTTCGAGCACTTTCTCCCCCAAATCGACTCTTGGTCGACCGCCTACCCCCGCAAGGGGGTTTTTTATTTGCTTTAGGCAAACTCTAGCGATTGTCGGTGCCTACCTTTCACTAATGCTTTGGATTTCTTGGATCGAGTAGAGTCTTCCTCGATTGCAGCCCGGGCATGACTTAGCAATTTGCCCCAGCGCGATGGACTTACCAGATTCTCTTTCCAGAAAGGCCAAGTCCGACATTGGCGAGGTCTTGATTCGTACACGCTACACCTTTTGGTCTGAGGCTCCAAGAAAATGCAGTCTCCGTCGGAGTATTCGGCTAGGCTCTTTCGTTGCCCGATGTTTCGAACGAATTGACGCTCGAAGCGATCGACATCATCGGCCAAACCTACTTGATTGGCTATCGCGAAGATTTCTTGGTCATCGACCC
This sequence comes from Pirellula sp., assembly GCA_040381975.1. GTDB lineage: Bacteria > Planctomycetota > Planctomycetia > Pirellulales > Pirellulaceae > JBKCUI01. The sequence continues at coordinate 14,645 of JBEIGI010000054.1, read as the reverse complement.
ACACAAAGCCCGTCTGAGGGCCGGAACAACAGTTCCCACAACCAGTGCATTCAAACTGCAATCCGTTGCGATACCAAGCCTGTGCGTCCTGAGCCAACGACTCCGATTCAGCCATCGCGATACCTATTCAAGTTCATTTCGCAATACGACGCTCAGGCCAAAAACCTCTTCGAACAAATCACCACTTTGACGAATCGTCAGTTGTTCGAGAGATACATCTTCGCTACCGCGAGTGATGATCACCAAGCGATTGTCTTCTTTGAGGCACCGAATGGTCCCGATCCGTTCCGAGCGGGACTCATCAAGAGCAATCGCAAGCCGGAGAATTGCAGCCATTTTCGCAACCGCGATGCGGTCATTTCGGTCGAGGTTGGAGTATCCTTCGTGCTCCGGTTGCGGCGAGGATCGCCTTTGGTAACGGACAACCAAGGACAGCAAAAGCTGATCTCGTTCGGACAATCCAAATAACTCGCTATGGCGAATGATGTACATAGCATGTTTATGATGGGATCGACTCGATATGAACGTCCCGATCTCGTGAAGCAGAGCAGCCAGATATAAAATCAGTTCCATGCGTTGATCGAGCTGATGCTCTTGCATCAAATCCAAGAATAGCTTGCGACACAACGTAGCGACATGCCGAGCGTGCGATTCGTCAAACGCGAAGCGGCGACCGAGGTTGATCGCTGAGAGGACAATCTGGTTTCGCAGTTCTACAGACCAAGCATCCCGAACAGATAGCTCAGTCAAAAGTCCATCACGCAGGTTCGTATCGGCTACGAACAATTGCTCGCTTTTGAACTCTTTGGCTAGCAACGCATAGCTCATCAATGCGGGCCAGAGCGTTTCGGTGTCGGCAAAGCTCATCGAATAACGGCTGACTAATTCATCCTCTTGGAGGCTTCCTATTTGTCGAGCAAACGCAAGCAACGCATCGGCAGATACGCGATGCATTTCACCTTCGGCGACCACCGACTCGATGTTCTTGACGGCCATGCGAACATCACCGCCAATAGCGACCATTTGGATCTGCGTCTCTCCTACATTCTCCGATATCTGATGGACAATTCGCCGGATCTGTGTTTCGAGGATGGCTCGCTGCTTGGCATGGGAGGTCTTGAACCGATCGACCTGTTCGAGCATCCGCAGAGAACCGAGGCGATAGGTATTGGAAAACTGGATGTTACCGGCGCTGACCACCAAAATCTCCGTACTGCCACTGCCGACTTCAACGACGATCGTCTTGACTGAAGCGAGAATCGGATTGGCTTGCATGAGCGGTTGGATACCCATGTAAGTAATCCGGTTGACTTCGGCCTCATCGAGTATCTTGACTTCGAGTCCCGTAGCGATGTAGACGCGGTCGAGAAACGCCAAGCGATTGCTCGCCTCACGCACGGCACTGGTAGCCACCACACGGATCTGATCAGGTCGAGTGATGCCGTACTCTTGCATCAGTCGCCGATAGCTTCGCAATATCCTCACGCACTCTTCGATACTCTCTCGGGAGATCGCTAGGTTGGTAAAAGTATCTTTGCCCAAAGAAACCGCTCGCGAGACTTCCTCGAGCGTGCGAACTTGCCCTTGCCCCTCGATCTCCGCGATCGCCATGCGGATACTTGTCGAACCGATGTCAACGACGGCCACCGCAAGCGAACCGCTCGAAGGTGTGCTCCCGCTTGTTGGCTGTCCGATCCTACTCGACATGTACTACCCTTTTACTATCTCTTCGAGACCTATTTCCGCTTCATTCGATCATATTTTACTCTAGTTTTACAGATCAATTTTTCCCTGCCTTTTCCACTGTTCGAACGATGTCGGCGAGTTTTAGGCCATGCTCGATGGCGATTTTTCGGCAGTCCTCGTACTCGGGGGATAACCCACGAGTGCCATCAGGATAGATCACTTCCTTGCAAACCACCGTGCCCCATGGAGTATCGACCTGCACTTCACGGCGCACAAGAACGCTGCGATCGTGTGTCGATTTTCGAATCCCAAGGGTCCGAGTGTGCTGAAACATCACCTCTTCGAGCCGCTGAGTGTCCTCAGGATTGGCAATGACGCTCAGGAGTGTCCCTGGCCGGTTCTTTTTCATCTGGATCGCGACGCTAAAGACATCCAACGCACCGGCTTGCCATAACTGCTCAATCGCAAATCCAATCTCTTCCCCGGTGATGTCGTCCAAATTCGTTTCGAGCTTAACCACACTGTCGCGAAGAACTCCCTCAGACGACGTTGACTCGTGTTCTCTACCAACGAAAATTCGCAAACAATTAGCTCGGTCTTGGAGCTCAAGTGTTCCTGCTCCTATACCGATTGACTCAAGCTGCATCGATGGCATGCTTCCATAGGAGTCGACAAGTTCGGATAGGATCGCCGCTCCGGTCGGAGTGGTAAGTTCGTGGGTTAAGTTGCATTGCGCGATCGGTACCCCTTTGAGTAGCTCGGCTGTTGCAGGAGCCGGTACGGGAACGCGACCATGGGCGATCTGAATAAAACCCGTTCCGGTTGGAACCGGACTCGCCTGGGCTCGCTGGATTCCAAGCTGATCCCAAGCCACCGCCGTACCGACGATATCGACGATCGAATCGACTGCACCAACTTCATGGAAGTGAACTTGGTCGATCGATACCCCATGAACACACGCTTCGGCCTTGGCAAGCCGTTCGAAGATGCGACTGGCGATTCTTCGAGCACCTGGGCTGAGCCTTGCTCGGCTGATGCAATCGAGGATCTGTTCTAGATCCCGATGCACTGGGTCCTCTGGAGCAGCCACATGGAGCTTGTTCGCGCGGAAACCTCGTTTGCGAACCGTTGCAATCGAAACCTGGGCCCCCAAATCCATCGAATCCATCGCGGATTGAATATTCGAGAGATTTGCTCCACAGTCGATTAAGGCCGCCAGGGTCATATCGCCACTGATGCCACTCGAACAATCCAAATAGGCGACCCGCATGCTCGAAGTGAATTTCTAGTTGGTGGAGGATCTGGAAAAAATAAAACCGTGAAACGCTAGCGCATAGGTTTGGCTGAATTTTAGCAGGTACAATCTTAGCATGAGAGTTCCAAATTATCCCGGTAGCCGTGGCGTTTCGATCAACCTAACACCGATGATCGACGTGACGTTTTTGCTGATTATTTTCTTCTTGGTCAGCAGTCACTTGGCCAAGCAAGAGAATTTTTTGCCCCTCGAACTGCCGATGGCCGCCTCGGGAATCTCCGATTTTTCGGATCGAACCACGCTGACGATCCAAATCCCATCGGATGGAACTTACATGGTCAACAGCGCCAAGGTTCCATTGGATCAGGTCGGTAATGCGATCCTGGCGAAGATGGAGGAAAACGGTCGAAATCCGATTCGCATTCGAATTCGAACCGATAAATCGGCAAGCTACGCGCCGATTGCCAAGCTTCTGAAAGTTTGCGCAGTGACCGGGAATTCCGACATCGTCTTTGCCGTGTACGAGGACGAACGATGAAAACCAATTACAGCAACCCCCGGGGCCGAACTTCGCTCGATAGCATGATGACACCGATGATCGATGTGGTGTTTCTGCTACTGGTATTCTTCTTGACCACAGCCTCCTTTCAAAGGCTCGAAAAGCTCTTGCCCAGCTCCGTATCGGCCAAGTCCGATACAACGCTAGGGGAATCCAAGGACACCCCACCGAGTCCACCGCAGGAAGACATCCACGACTGCGTGATCAAGATCAAGGCCCAAGGGGATCAAATCGAGTATCAGTGGAACGGCTTAGTGGTCAAATCGCTTCAAGATATCCAAGAGCGGCTCGTAGCGATCTTGAATGTACGGGCCGATGTTCCAATCATCGTCGATCCAGAGGACAGTATTTTGGCAGGCGATGCACTTCGAGTCTACGACACGGCCAAGCGTGCTGGAGCAACCGCTGTGTATATGGTGGCTAGATAATTCTCAGAACACTACGCCGGGACGATGTCGCGCATCTTGGGCTCAAGGTAAGTCACCGTCGTGGACATGCTCGCTAGATTGCCGTAATCCTCCTCGGGAATCTGAACTCGGTGACGCTTGCGAAGCTCCATCACAATGTCCAAAAAGTCCATGCTGTCGAGCTCGAGCTGCTCGCGAAAAGACTTGCTATCTTCCAGACCGGAAAGATCCTCGTCTGGAGCAATGTCGCTCAAAATGTCGAGGATCTCATTCCGGATTTCTGCGGCTGTCATGGATCAAATCACTCCCAAGGATATCGGTGATAAAATTCAAATCGTCTGCGGACCCTTTGAAACCAATCGTCGCACTAAAACCGCCTTACGATGAGTACGGAATTGATCCCCAACATTCCAAAGGAATTGTTGAGAATGTAGTCGACGCGTCGAAGTTCCTGCGGCTGGTTGACAACCAGTCCGTCCAAGGCACATTGCGGATCCAAATTGTCCACATTTATCGTAGCATGGCAAACCCCGTCCTCAAAACTAGGTAAATTCCCTGCCAATTCCAAGGCTCCGGCAGCACCCATGGTGTGCCCAATAAAACTTTTGGTGTTGTTGAACCGAACCGTGCTTACCCCAGAAAAGACCTGCCGAAGGGCTTCGCACTCCTGATTGTCACCGCTAGTGGTTCCTGTCGCATGGGTGCTGACAATCTGGATCTGCTCGGGTGAGAGTCCTCCACGAGCTAGTGCCATCCGCACGCACTGGGCCTGGCGCTCGGGATTCGGGAGCACAAAATCGGTCGCATCGGTATTGATCGCATAGGAGACAATCTCTGCGATGATCTTGGCCGACCGCTTCTTGGCATCCGATAGCCGTTCGAGGATGTACAAGCACCCTCCTTCGGAGACCACAATCCCACTTCGATCCGTATCAAAAGGTCGCGATGCTTTCGTCGGATCGCTGTGGCTTGCCAGTGCCCCTTGGGATTTGAATGAAGCAAAGATCCCAAAGGTATGAATGCTTTCGGCCACCCCTCCTGCGATCGCCAAATCGCATTCACCCAATCGGAGCATTTGTACTCCTTGGATGATCCCTGCGTTGCCGGCTGCACAAGCTGCACCGATGGTGTAATGCGGACCAGTAATCCCCAGGTTCAAAGCGATTTCGCCAGCGGGATTGTTGGCCACCGTGCGGGGGTTGTGATGGTGTGACCAGACCGACGTGTCATAGTTGAACTGGGAGATCGAGTAGATCTCGTTTTCGGTCTCGACGTTCCCGTGCTCGGTAATCCCTACATAGACACCCACTCGGGACTTGTCGACGTTTGCCCAATCGAGCCCACTGCGAGCGATGGCCTCGCCGGCAGACCAGATCCCCACGGTACCGGCGCGCGTCCCGCGCCTAGCATCTCGACGACTTTGGTATTTGGTTCCCTCAAACTCGCACACACCCGCATGGGTGTCGCCCACATAACGGATGTTGTAATTGCGAACCCCGCTACGACCAGCCAGCAAAGCTTCACGGTAGCTCTCGATGTTCGTGCCATTGGGGCTTGTGAGCCCTACGGAGGTCATGACAATCCGTTGATCGTCCGGGAGAGTCGAAGTTCGATCGGGATAAGTCGACATAAAGATCCTGCTAGGGTGAATCGGCTAAATCACAAACGCCAAGCCTCTGTGAACTGCAATTTTCTAACCAACCCAACTTAAAAGATCCAGTGTTGCAGGAAATAAACTGCAATTCCTGCGAAATATCCTGCAAAAGCAAGGGGGGAGATTTTTCGGAAATACCAGAAGAAATCGATCTTCTCAAGACCCATGGCCGCCACCCCGGCTGCAGATCCGATGATCAAACAACTCCCACCGGTTCCCCCACAGTAGGCTAGCAACATCCAAAACGGATCGTTCAGTGGATTGGTTGCCGAATACATCTCGATCCCCGCAGCTACCAGCGGAACATTGTCGACCACCGCCGATACAAGCCCAATGATCACGGCAATGAGCGACTGATTCTTCAAGGTAGCTTGCAAGTACTCAGCAAGCTGCGTAAGCACATTCATCGATCCCAAAGCACCAACGGCCAGCAATATGCCGAGAAAGAACAAAACGCTCGACATGTCGATACGCCTCAAAGCCGCCAGCACACCTGTACTGCTCTTGGTCTTCTCGTCCATCGTGTGCGAGACGAGTTCAGAGGCTAGCCACAAAAATCCTAAACTGAGCATCATTCCCATAAACGGCGGCAAGTGCGTGTAGGTCTTAAAGATCGGCACACTCAAAAGACCGGCGACTCCAAGGAACAAAAACAAGGCCTTGTGCCACGTCTCGATCGATCGCTCTTCTTGATCCGCCTCGGTTTCCTTAGGGTATTCGAGTTCGCCTTTGAGTTGCATCGAGAGGATCCCAAGTGGAACCAGCAAACAAGCGACACTTGGAAGGAACAAATCCCGCATCACTTCCCACTCTCCGATCTTGTGCTTCATCCAAATCATCGTCGTAGTGACGTCCCCGATGACCGTCCAAGCTCCTCCGGCATTGGCTGCGATAACCACGATCCCAACATAGAGCAGTCGCAACTGGGCGTCGGCAACGAGCTTGCGAAGAACCGATATCATCACGATCGTTGTCGTCAGGTTATCAAGCACCGCAGATAAAAAGAACGTGCAGATCCCGATGACCCAAAGCAATGAGACTTTGCTCTTGGATCGTACGTACCGTGTGATGAGCGAAAAGCCTTCGTGCGCGTCGACAAGTTCGACGATCGTCATCGCACCAATCAAGAAAAATAGGATCCCGGCGGTCTCGGAGAACAGATGACTCAATTGGCCATCGACGAGGAAATGAAGTTTCGGATCCGGACCTCCCTCGCTATGTGCACTGCCATGGGCGGCATGCCAGTGCTCAAAGGCTTGGGTTGGCACAAGCGTTCCGTAGTTCAAAGCGTAGAGCGTCCAGCAAAGAACACCGGTCAAAATCGCCGAAGCAGCCTTGTTGATGTGGATCTGGTGTTCCAGGGCGATGGCAAGGTAGCCCAAGACAAACAGGATGATGATGGTTGTAAGCATTGAAAAGAAAAACCAATGAAAGAAGAGCTATTTGGAGTCTTGCGTGAGTGAGCATGGGAGCGACATGATACACCAAACTTATGTCATTTGGTCGCGATGTTCAGTGCGGACGATTTGAACCGAGTCGTACCAGCCCAATAAACAGACTTCGGGAATATCAGCCCAGTGGCTGTTATCCTCCCAAAGCGACTCGCCACAGTCTGGGCAGCATGGTGTTGCGCTGACTTTGCCACGAGTGAACTTTTGCTTGAGGCTCGGATCGGTCCAAACCGTTTCGCATTCATCGCATAGGATACAACCGGTTAGCCGGCCTCGGCGGCGGTCTTGGCAGACCCTCACGCGGCAAAGTCCATCTCCGCAAATCGGGCAATGCTTGACGTAGATCACAAAAGGTTGGGACATCGCAAGGTTATTGGATAGGGAAAGCGGTGATGAGATTTCGGTCTCGCACGACGAGCCGCATCTTCTTAAGTTTCGGATTCTTTTTGCGGGCTCCTTCGGATCCCCCGAGATAGCCGATCGCTTGATCAAAGGGGGCCTCGATGACGGTCATTCCGTCTTCGACTCGACTCTTGGTTCCTTTGGCATGTCCGCGAGCTCGTTTGTACGCATCATCAATGGCGATCAAGAAGGATGCCATGTCGCCATCGAAGACTCCGTGAGAGCCAGGCCGACTGGGCTGATCTTCAAGGTGCCGAGCGATATGAGCCAGCCGATGTCCCTCCTCGCTTCCAGGTGCGTAGATAAGTCCTGCGGGTGATTCGTAGCGATCGCGACCGATGGATTTGAGGATTCGAAACTTGTAGTCCTCATCGGCTTGTTTCGCGCCAGCCGAAGATCGATTGCTTGGCGTTGACTTCGCCTCCGTCGTCTTCGACTCGGCCGTCTTTGGTTCGGCTGGCTTTGACTCCGTTGTCTTAGACTGCGTTGCCTTAGAGGTTGTGGGTGTCGTATCTAACGACTTGGACTCGGCGGTTTTTTTCGTTGGCTTGGGAGCTTCGTTACCGGCCATGGCGGCAATGCTGGGCAAATTCCATCCGAACCACTGATTTAGTCGTGGTTGAAGGAAGAAGTACAAGACGACGGCGACGAGCAGGCCAATGAGCCATTTGGCTGGCAGGAGCCGCAACACATTGGCGAGCGCTTCGGTATCGTTGCTAGAGCGGCGGGCCATAGTCGATCGTTGGGTTCAATTGGGGTTGCTAAGCGGTTCGTGGCAAGATGGAATGATAAACCAAGTTAGGATCCTTCGGAATGGAGTTTTTTCTTTGCTTTTGCGAGGTGGTCGTAAGGTGGGACTCGGGGCGATCGATCAAATCAGAAGAATTCTGGCCGACCCGGTGGAATTCCGAGGCCGATGGCAGGGTGTTTTTCGCAGTCGCCCCTACCGAGGCAATCCTTTTGCGCCGAAGGTGTCTTATGGGCGTCATCGAGGTCCTGCGCCAAGAACTTCACACTCGGCAGCGGTATTGATGGTACTTTTGCCTCAGGGGGATCCGTCGAGTGTGCATGCAACCTGGTCGATTCCCCTGACGCTTCGTCCGGCAAGTATGTCTGAGCATGCCGGTCAAGTCTCCTTTCCTGGGGGAAGATGCGAGTCCGGAGAGACACCTCAGCAGACAGCTTGTCGTGAGTACAACGAGGAGCTCGGTTGCAGCAGCGATTGTATCGAGTTGATTGGATCGATGCCTGAGCTGTATGTGTTTGCGAGTCGACATCGGGTCGTACCGATGCTCGGTGTAGGAAGCGAAGTTCCTCAGATGTTTCCAAATGCGCAGGAAGTCGACAAGGTGCTTTGGCTACCTCTTGAAAAGCTTCTGGAGTTGCGTCCAAAGGCGCGGGTTATCTACCGGAGCGGAATGCAAGTCGAGACGCTTGGGTTTTGGCTCGATGGACATTGGGTTTGGGGAGCCACAGCGATCATGCTTGGCGAGTTGAAACTTCGCCTGGAGCAAATTTCTCATCCCATCGTTGATGATTTCTCCGAAATCATCAACGAGCGCCTGGGTGTTGCCAGAAATGGTGAAAACACCACGATCGAGTAAGTCGATCGCGCCCGATGATTTCGGAGAAATCATCGACAATCGATCAAGGCATTTGTGATATAATCCGGTTTTGGTTTTTTAGCTCCACACACACTCCTATTTCGTATGGAATCTCACCCGATGACCCCACAAGAAAAAGCCGAATCACTCGGTGTCAAGTTCACCAAACAAGAACCCGGTTACCTGGCCATGGTCGTTCGCACCGGGAATCTGCTGATCACTTCTGGCCATGTCAGCGACACGAAGGGAAAACTCGGTGCCGGGACGAGTGTTGAACAAGGCAAAGCGGCTGCTCGCGAATGCGCCGAAAAGATCCTTAACTCGGTCTGGAACTTCCACGGCACCCTCAACGGCCTTCGCGTTTTGAAGCTTCTAGGTTGCGTTAACTCGACACTTGAATTCCACGAACAACACCTCGTGGTCAACGGATGCAGCGATCTGCTCCACGAAATTTACGGCAAGACCACTGATGGTTTCCACGCCCGCAGCGCGTTGGGCTTTGCCCAAATCCCAACCGGCTCGGCCGTCGAGGTCGAAGCGATCTTCGAAATCAAATCCTAAGCATGTGCCAGGCGAGTCGGTCCTTCATGCACTCAATTTGCCCTGCAATATGCCTGCTATTGCCTAGTCGCAGGCAATTCCGATTACATCAGGACGATCTGCTGGCGCCTCGGATACTTGATCCGCTCGCAGGATTTTTCTAAGGGATTGAAACTCATCGAAAGGCATCTGCCTTGGGTCTGTCAAATGAACAATCTCGACCAAAAGATGTGGTTCTTCTTTGTCAGCTCATGCATCGTCGGAAACCGGGCCCTGACTCTCGGTCCAGAAACGAATGTTCCCGAATGATAAGCCTTAACATTTTCGCAAGACTGAACGCTTGGACTTATCCGGCACTTGCAATACTTTTATTCAATGCACCCCTTTCGTGGGCTCAGCAACCGCAGTCGGCACTGGAAATCTTTCGCGACCGGTGCATCGAGTGCCATTCTCAGCGCAACAACGAAGGCGGCTTGCGACTCGATCACCGCGAAGGATTGCTAACTGGAGGGCAATCGGGAAACGCCATCGAGCTAGGTCGCAGTCACGAAAGCCTCATGATCGAACGGGTCAGTGCAACCGATGAGACTCGAATGCCTCCAGTTGGCTCGCCGTTATCGGAATCACAGATCGATACACTTCGAGCGTTTATCAACGCCGATGCACCCTGGGATCCCGAGCAACTCCGAGATCCTAGGCTCGATCATTGGGCCTGGAAGAACATCCAACAAGTCAATGTCCCCGAAAACTCTGTCGATAATGTCGATGATGCAAGCCCGATCGATCGATTCCTTTCACAAGCCAGCAGAGCCCAAGGTATCAAGCCTGTGCCGATGGCTCCTAGAGAGATATTGATTCGACGTTTGTATTTCGATCTGCTGGGTATCCCCCCTACCCCAGAGGACGTCGATGATTATCTGGCCGACACATCCACCGATGCTTGGGAAAGGCTGGTCGATCGCACACTTGCGTCACCAAGGTACGGTGAGCGATGGGCTAGACATTGGCTGGATATCGCGCACTATGCCGATACGCATGGATTTGAAAGGGATCAGCGACGCGACCACGCTTGGCGTTACCGCGATTGGGTGATCGATGCTCTGAATGCCGATCTGCCCTACAATCAGTTCATCGAGGATCAGATCGCAGGAGATGTTCTCTCACCGGCGGATCCACAAGCGACGATCGCTTCGAGCTTTTTAGCCGCAGGCCCATGGGATTTTGTCGGCCAAGCGGAGACCCCTAGCCCAGTGATTAAGCGGTTGGCTCGAGCCGATGATCTAGACGACATCGTCGCTCAGGTGATGACCAGCATCTGCGGCATGACGATCCATTGCGCTCGATGCCATGACCATAAACTCGATCCTATTCCGCAAGATGAATATTATTCGCTCGTTGCGATCTTCTCCGGAGTCAAGCGGGGAGATCGACTCGTCTCGGATCAAGAGTCTCAAACGATTGAAGCGACGAGGAATCAGCTCAAGGAGCGAAAATCCAAGATCGATCAGGAACTACTGCGATCGAGTCGAGGGCTCTTACTGGCCGATCTGGTCGGAGGTGGAAATGGATTTGGAACCGGAGTCGTAGGGGCAGGATTGGATCCAAGTACTGGAATAGCCAGAGATCCCAACGATAAGAAAGGATTTCTTGAGGAGATTGTTTCCAACCGACGCAATCCGACCAAAAACGATTGGATCGAATCGGTCTTTGTGCCCAATGGTAGCTCGATTGCAAGTGGAATCCCAGCCACGGATTCGAAGGCATGGGATGCGATTCGAAACGGACCGGTTAACTCCCAGTTCTCGACAAGCCTCGATGGAATCGACTGCGCTCCACCTCTGCATAGCATGCTCTCGCTTCATGCCAATGCAGGAATCACGTTCCGATTATCCACCGAGCGGTTGAGCCAGGCTTTCTCGAAGGAAGTGCCGCAAAATAGTCCTTTGGTACTCAACGCGATGGTCGGTTACTTTGGCCAGACACCCAGTAAAGGGGCAGATGTCTATGTGCTCCTCGACGGCCAGATGGCTTACAAAGCTGTCGACTTAGGCCGCGATGATGGCCTTCAAAAAATTCGCTTGGAACTACCTCAAAAGGACTCGCTCCTGACGCTCATTGCAACCGACGGAGGAAATGGGATTGGTCATGATCAGATTTGTTTCGTCGATGCATTGATCGCACCGCTAGAGCCTAACGAGTCTCGCGAGCAAACCGAGCGCATCGAGTTACTCCGAAGAGAGTCCGATTCGATTCAGAAGGAGTTAGATCAGTTGCCACAACCTCGACGCGTTTATGGTGTGATTGCAGAGACTCCCTCCCAGATCCATCGATTGCATCGAGGCAACACCGAAGATGCAAGGGAGTTGGTGATGCCCAAGACGGTATCGTGCGTTGGGCCGAGCCACTTTGAGAGTTCCCCTTTGGATGCAACATCGAGCGATGCGCAGAGACGGATCGCGCTTGCCAAATGGCTCTCTTCCCAGGACAACCCATTACCCTCAAGGGTGATTGTCAATCGATTGTGGCACTATCATTTTGGCAAAGGGATTGTTGCGACACCGAGCGATTTTGGGCTCGGGGGAGCGATGCCAACGCATCGGGAATTGTTGGATTGGTTGGCAAGCGAATTGCAACGCGGCGATTGGTCGATCAAACGCATGCATCGCATGATACTCTTGTCGGAAGCTTACCGGCGCACTTCGATGAACGGTGAAAATTCGGGACGAACTCTCGATGCTGGCAACGCCTTGTTATGGCGACAAAACCCGAGACGCTTGGATGCCGAGTCGCTTCGCGATGCGATGCTTGCGGTCTCCGGATCGCTCGATACGACGATGCATGGTCCTGGTTATCGCGATTTTGATTACCAAGAAGAGTATGCACCGGTATACCAGCACCGTGTTTTGGAGGTGCCCGAGGTCTTTCGACGAAGCGTGTATAGGTTTGTGGTTCGAACCACACCGCACCCGTTCTTGACCAGCCTCGATTGTCCCAATCCTGCAACGATGACTCCGGTGAGGAACACCACCACGACAGCTATCCAATCACTGGCGACCCTCAACAATGCGTTTGTGATGCAACAGAGCGACCGATTTGCAGCAAGGCTCAAGCAAGAGGCAGGCGCCGACCTAAAGACTCAAGCTCAGCGAGCGATTCGTTTGGCTTTTGGTCGGCCTCCAACCGGCGAGGAGATCGCAAGTGCGGTGCAACTGATCGAAAGCGACGGTTTATTTCAACTATGCCGAGTCCTCTTTAACACCAATGAGTTCATCTATGTCGACTGAGGCGGAGGTAGCATCCTCGATCCGATCTGCGCGTCGAGACTGGCTCGCAAACCTAGGAAGCGGACTCGGTGCGCTAGCTTGTAGCACTCTTTTGCATCGGGACACTCTGGCCTCGGCATCAGAGGTAACTGGCACTGATCGAGGTTTGCATCATCCGGCGCGGGCCAAGCATGTGATCGAAATCTTTTGTCCGGGTGGACTAAGTCACGTCGATACTTGGGATTACAAACCCGAGCTTGAAAAGCTCGATGGAACGGCCTTCGACTCTGAGCTCGGTAAGCAGACATTTGCGGGAGTGGCTGGAAAACATGCCAAGAGTTTCTGGCCGTTCCGTCAACGAGGACAATCGGGCCTGTGGATGTCGGACTTGTTCCCCAAGCTATCTGCCTGCGTCGATGAGATGGCGTTTGTCTATTCGATGCAAAGCAAATCGGCGCTGCATGGGCCAGCGATGTTCATGATGAACAGCGGTTTTATTCAGCCGGGGTTTCCCTCGATGGGATCGTGGGTTGCCTATGCACTGGGGAGCCAGTCGGACAACTTGCCCGAGTTTGTTGTGCTGCCAGATTCGCGTGGTCTACCCCCTGGAGGAATCATCAATTGGGGAGCAGGTTTTCTTCCTGCGGTTCACCAAGGGACGATCATGGAGATCGGTTCTGAAAAAGAGGTTATCCGGGATCTGTTTCCGGCTCGAGAGATTCCGCGAGAGACCCAGGATCGCGCTGTTGAGCTACTCCAAAAGTGGAATCGCCAGCACGCTCAATCCCGACCTGCAGACTCGCTCCTGGAGGCTCGAATCGCTTCGTTTGAATTGGCGGGTAAGTTGCAGTTAAGTGCGCCCGAGGTCGTTGACCTGGCACAGGAAACCCAAGCCATCCATGCTTTGTATGGACTCGAGGATCCCGATATCGGCCCGTTTGGCAAGCAATGCTTGTTGGCAAGGAGGCTAGTCGAAAGAGGTGTACGTTTTGTTCAGATCTACTGCGGTGCCGAGAACACGTCGAAGAAAGCGATTCGCCCCAACTGGGATTCCCACGAAGACTTGCTCCGGGACCATGGATATTGGGGACGGATCTTAGACACCGGAGCATCGGCGCTGATCGAGGATCTCAAAGCGCGAGGTTTGCTCGATTCGACCCTCGTGATTTGCACCAGCGAGTTTGGTCGCCAACCTTTTATGCAAGGACAGCAAAAGGGAAGAGACCACAATCCAGGTGCTTTTACCGCATGGATGGCAGGAGGTGGAACAAAAAGGGGAGTCGGTTATGGGGCGAGCGATCCTATTGGCTTTAAGGCACAGAAGAATCCGACGTATTGCTATGATCTTCATGCCACGGCGCTGCATCTGTTGGGGATCGACCACAAGAAATTAACTTTCTATCACAACGGAATCCAACGTCGCTTGACCGATGTGCATGGCCAAGTGATCCAAGAGTTACTCGCTTAAGGATGTTCCTTCGGATGCGGATAGGGAAACCTTTTTTCTCTAAGTAGGCAATGATGCAACGTCGAACCCACGGTTGTCAGCGTCTTCGATTCCGCCATCGCTCCGCCCGACAGTGATGGAAAGTTTAGCCTAGGTGGCTTGGTCGGGCTCAGGTATCAGCGATTATGAGCGTCTATCAGCGGTTCAAGAAACCGGACCGCTAATGGACACTTATCAACGCTAATGGATGATTTCATGGGTTCGGTTCAGATTTTATCGCACATCCACTAGCACATGGTCTACTTTCAACTCTCTCAAATCCACTCTCTAGCCGCCAAGCGGCTGGGGGTTCTTGGTGGGAACCCGCGCTCCAATTG
>JBEIGI010000053.1:0-39778 GCA_040381975.1 Pirellula sp. | reverse complement strand
CAGTCGTTTGGAAAGGCCTGCAATTGAGTCTCTCTTCCCATTCGCTTTCCCTTCTGCTTCTACCGATCGAAGATCGCCGATGAAGTTAAACGATTTCTAACGACTACACATTCGAAGAGTATAAACAAATAGGAAAAGGCAATCACCAGTGTTTTGACGACTCTAGCGACTCGAAAAACGACTCGATTTTCGGTGCGCGACGCGAAATACAAGCGCCGCACGACGCCATGCACCGAGCCAGCATGGGCGCTACAGAACTCCAAAGGAACTGGCCAGAAATGCGAAAAACCCAAAGCAGCCAAGAGAGTGGAAAGTAGAAAGTAGAGCGGTCCTGCGGACAGGACAGGAACCGAACTTTTGGATTTTTTCCCAATGTTTTTGCGAAGTTCGAGAGGTGCTGAAAGCGATTCGCTCGATTTGAGCATCACTGGGCACAGGCTCAAAACATCGACTGCGACTTGACTCAAGGTAGGACCGATGAGACTATTGAGTTGCAACTAACTGACTAACCCAGAAATCGATGGTTGAGCTCGTAAGCAATGTCAAAAACGATCCACGCAGTCTTCGAAAATGGAATCTTCCGTCCAGTGGAACCCGTCGATCTACCGGACAAGGTTGAAGTTGAATTTGAGCCACGAGTGGTCGAAAAAACCGGTGGTTGGCCCGATGGCTATTTTGAAGCTACTTCGGGTGCGTTCGCGAATGAAACATTCCTTCGTGCAGATCAAGGAACGTTACCGGATCGAGGTCAATGGTAATGCAGTATTTGCTCGACACGAACGCTTGGATCGTCTACCTGAAGGATCCTAACTCGAGTATCCGTTCCAAACTTGCATCGATCTCTCCGCAGCAGGTTGTCACCTGTTCCGTGGTTCTGTCTGAGTTGCTACACGGTGCCGAGAAATACGGGAACCGACTCCAGCGATTGAAGATCATCAAATCACTGCTTACACCATTTCCATGTGTGCCATTCGACGAAGTCGACGCAACCCACTACGCGACCATCCGGCATGAACTTGAACTCCGGGGCCAGATTATCGGCCCTTACGACCTGCAAATTGCTCCCATCTATCTTCACCATGGATTTGTTCTCGTCACAAGCAACGTGTCGGAGTTCTCCAGAGTTTCTGGCTTGAAAGTTCAGGACTGGACCTAAATCGCGGTCGGGCATCACGAAGGCCGTGGCATTCGTAGCTGCCCGATCTTTCCTGAGCTGCAACCGATCCTCGACGAAGCGTTCGAGATCTTCGGGGACAAGAGCGAGTATCTGGTCGCCGCACCGCAGTATCGAGCCGCAGCTAACACAGCGATGGGCTGGAAGAACTCGAACCTACTAACTGAATTGAGAATGGAAAATTGAGAATTGAGATCTGTGCAGGTCGACGTGTTGTCTGTAATTCTCCATTCTCAATTCTTCATTCTCAATTTCTTGGTCACCGAGGATGATTTTGCGAGGGCGGCCGGCGTGGCGAAGGTGATGGTGGAGGGGAGAGTCGCTAGGTGTTGTGGGGAGGGTGCCCGGAAACGGGCAGGCTTACCCGATTTCGGCCATCCCCTGGTATAGGAATTTGACCCTAGGGTCGGTTGAGCAGCCATGCATGGTTAGGCTTCATGGTCGTCGCGCAAATCAGCATGCTCACGAACTGCTGCTCGAATTCCTTCCCGTGTGCTGCCGTGACGGTCAATCATCTCGAACCAACTACAGCGAAGCCGTGGCAATGCATGGCGAAGACGCTGTAACTCTTCGTCAGGAAACAGCGCGCCAATCTGCAACACCTCTAAACAGGTCAGAGAATGCAGGTGATGTAGGCTGTGGTCTGATGCAGTGAGATTCGTGAGGAAAAGGTAGCGGAGGCTGTGGAGACCTGACAGCGGCGCGAGCGTAGCGACGCGCATCCGCGTCCACATACTCCCTTCGATGCCAAGCGCCCTGAGGCTAGTGAGCGATACGATCGGATCGAGATGAAACACTCGCTTAAAATTCTCGATGGCAAGCGCCTCCAATTGGGGCACTCCAGTTAACCAATCAAGGCTCTGAATTTTGGTGCCGCCATTGATAACAAGGTGGCGAAGCTGCCGCAACCGATGGAGAGGTGTCAGGTCAGTGGCCGTCGTCCCGTCAATGAATAGGTGCTCAATGGTCGGAATGTCAGCCAACTCCTCCAGAAAAGCCTGATTGACCGAATAGAGCCACGCGCGGCGCAATCTGCTGAAACGATGAATACCACGTTGCGATGAACCGTCACGTCGGAAACGCAGTTCTGTCGTATCGGTTGGCACGTCAGCTAGCGACGTGTGATGCACGGGCAGAGAACTCCAATCGAAACTGACGCCTGCATCAATCCGGTCTTGGTTTAAGAATTCCATACTTGGGAACGACCTCGAACATGATTTTAATACGGATCAGTCCAAACCTTGTAGGCCGCACCATTGCAGCCTATCACTCAAGCCACGCTCGACCCGAATTTGAATGATATCAGGCACTTGCAAGCCGAACAATCATTGGATTGAGTGATAGACTGTTTCGGTCTAGTTTCAACACATCCACTTTTCAGAACATCACACAATTAGTTCGAATCCTACCGCCTCTTCTGGTGTGAATCGGTAACAGACCGGGGATATGCAAATCCCCAGTGATTTGACGACTCTCGCGACTCGAAAAACGACTCGATCTGGGGTGCGCGACGCGAAATACAACGCCGCAGGCGCCATGCACCGAGTTGCATGGGCGCTACAGAACTCCGAAGGAACTGGCCAGAAATGCGAAAAACCAAGGAAAACCAGGGTTTTGCAGCGGAGAGGACAGGAACCGAACTCTTAGACTTTTTTGATGCCTCTATCCCTCAGGAGGAAAAAGTCCCTAACAACGATCCTGATACCCCAGCGCTTCAATCAGCCGCTTTAGATCGATCGCGAGATCGTCGCTGAGCAGCGCCAGAGCTGATCGAGTTTCGCGGTCGATCCTCAACCCGTTTTATGACGCAAACCTGACTTCATAAAGATCGCTCCTAGTCTATCTCTCATTCGACCACCAATCACTCGCGCATCATAGGCCGCCCATAACTCGATGGGCTTGTCTGTCGATGTATCAATCGGGGTTCTGGAGTCGAGAAAATGATGTCGAGAAGCTCCGACCGAAACTTTGATTTCCCGAACTTGGGTTATGGGTTTAGAGCGATTTCCATAACCTCCGGGTCGCGCGACTTTGAGACTCCCGAGAGTCGGCTAGCGAATGGCAGAAAAAGCACCCAAGCCGATTCGCGCCTGGGTTGGTAAAGACATCGCGCCGGGGAGAGTTTGAGACTGGGCTAGAGTGTGCAAGCCCTTGAAAATACTGCGTAGAAATACAAACAGGCCGACGTTTTGAGGCGTCGGCCTGTTGATATAACCGGAGGGTAAAACTAGGTTCGATTTCCCTTATTCAGTTGCGGGAGACAAACTCTCATCGAAAACCAACCGAGACCTCTCCCCTGACACCATCATCGATGCCCAGGGTTGGACTCGATCATGCGAAGCCAACCCTGAGCGTTGATTGCTCCATGAGTGGGGAATAACGCAGAGGATCGAGTGAAGTGGGGAGCTTTGTATGCTACTTAGTATTGCTCGGGATCTTGGACTCCCGATTGGCGAGCTCGATCGATGACTTTTCGACAAGCTGCCTCGAATGCCAAATTTGCCTTGGCGATCCATGAGTCTGGAGCATTGCTTTTAGTCATTGGATGCATCCTTAATCCATTGGGGCTGTGGTCGCAGACTTCAACAACTCGTAGTCAGTCCTGAACGTTTATTGTCAAACTTGTCGGGGCGTTTACGTTGACAAACGTCTGAGTTCAACTCGGTCTGGGTCATTCATGTTGAGTAGGCTTACGGTTGCAATCCCAATCATGGTAGTCCCAAGAATTTGACCCTCTTTCTCAGCGAAATGATCTGGCCAGTTATCCTTTCGGGGATTGAACAACCGAGTCAACTTCCCATCCACCAAAGTGGATAGATTTGGCCCCTTGAACAAATTACACCAGTGGCAAGCCAGGCAAAGGTTTTCCAGTTGATCGGATCCACCATGCTGTTTGGCGACCACGTGCTCAACGTGGAAAGATACCATTGGGAAGCTTGACTGTTGTAAATTGCAGTATTCGCAGCTTTCACCTGCTCGTTCAATAACATGCCTTCGCAATACTGCTGAAATCGTCATGAGCCACTGGATTGTTCAGCGATTTTCCTGGCCTTGGCTTGCAAAACGGCGACGAAGTTCAGTGTCCGAAGAATGGATTCATACTGCTGACGCTCCTCATTCCCGAGTTTGCCCTCGGAGTTTTTGACTGCCCAGGAATCGAGTTGAGACTGTAATGCTTCGGAAATTCGTAGGTCTCGTAGTTTGGACGCCGCCTCTACAGAAAGGCAACTTCCTACCGAGTTGAAGATTTCATCCAGTGCTGTTGCTGTTGTCATGGGTACATTATTACCCATTTGGATCACGAAACAACGCCGAGCAGGGGAAAATCAATTTTTTCTCACTGCGCTACACTTTTGCATCCATTTAGAACGAGGACGGAACCCAAGCAGTGAATCGGTCCAAAACAGCCGGAATCCGCTAAGGCGGATGAACGAGCTAGGCATGGCTTCCCCAACTCCAATGGCTTGTCCAACTCGCTGCTCGGTAGGAATCTGGGGGCCGCAACGGTACGTAATTGTTGCCCACGCCAGAGGGCTCGGTCCGTTCAGGGCATCCATACAGAAAGCATCGCATCCATTTTGAGTGCTCCGAAGCGCAGACAAAACTCCTACGACCATCGCCTCAGAGACGCAGTGTTTCACCTAGGTCAGGCAACAACTGCACGGTAAGCGTACAGGCACCTCCGTTGGATTTGCTGAAGCTCAGGCTTGCTGATATGCCCAAGGTCTGTTAAGGGCTCTAACCGGAGGGTCGAACTGAGTTTGATTTCCCTTATTCAGTTGCCAGATCCAAACTCCGCTCTAGCTCATCGGGATTTTTCGGGTTATCACCCGAGGCTTATTACCCAGACATTCTCTCGGGAATTGCATGCAAAGGAGAGATTTTCAGACGTCTGGCGATCATTCGCCCAGAGCAAACGGCCAAGCCGCCTGACGGCGGGCGCACTGTGACATCATTGACGGTTTTGTCAGTGGGCAAGATTGTCCAAGTTGACGTTGTTATCAACTAACCCCCATTGGGGCAATCTCGTCAAAGCGGTCCGCAGTCAATCCAGTCACCACCTTCAATAGGGTCAATACCGTCCAAACCCCTACTCCACCTTAGATGGTACACTGGATCGTGCGTCGATAGCTCACGACCAGCACACTCTGAGTTTTCCTTGAGAGGATGATCCATGCCAATCACGCCATCAATTATCTCCAAAGGCATCTTTTTGATGCTGTTAGTTTTCGCAGATCAATTGCAAGCCCAGTCGCCCAAAGAGATCACCAACAGCATTGGGGTGAAGCTGGTGCTGATCCCCAAAGGGACATTCATGATGGGCTCGCCCGAGAGCGAGCAAGGCCGTAATGAGAACGAAACCCAGCACGAAGTGACGATCAGTAAGGACTACTACCTCGGTGTGTACGAGGTAACTCAGGCTCAGTATGAGAAGGTGATGGGTAAGAATCCGAGTCACTTTCAAGGGGCCAAAGTTGGAAACGAGAACGCAGATCTTCCTGTAGAGATGGTTTCGTGGGACGAAGCGGTCAAGTTTTGCAAAAAGCTATCGGACCTGCCTGAGGAGAAGAAAGCTGGTCGCGAGTATCGTTTGCCAACCGAAGCAGAATGGGAGTACGCGTGTCGCGCTGGTAGCAAGACGGCTTATTCATTTGATGATGAAGAGGGTTTGCTGCCCGAGTACGGTTGGTTTAATCGCAACAGTTCGCGTCGAACACATACGGTTGGACTTTTGGAGCCGAACGCCTGGGGCCTATACGACATGCACGGGAATGTTTGGGAGTGGTGCAGCGACAGGCACGGTGAATACCCCAAGGGTGCCGTCAGCGATCCGACTGGCCCAAAAGAGGGCTCGTTTCGCGTGTACCGGGGCGGCAGTTGGTTCATCGATGCCGCGGATTGCCAGTCGGCGTACCGTAACGGGGGCGACCCGTCGCTCCGGTTCCGCTACGTCGGCTTCCGTCTTGCCCTGAGTTCCCCGTCCGAAATCCCCAAGTAGGCGGAGCCTAGACAGGTTCAGCACGAGCGGAGCCGATGGTCGCAGGCACGGAGGGAGCGCGGCGGAGCAGCGACCGGAGATGCCGTAGACCGCAGGTTGCAACCTTGCTCTTAAAAACAGAGCTCCAACGCGAGTTACCGCTCCACGTGGTTTGCTCTTGGCTTGGCAACTCACCGCGCATCGCACAGCAGAGCTACTTGCTGGTCACTGAAGATGATTTTGCCAAGGCCGCCGGCCGCTTCCGAAATCGTTAATAATCCAATGACCTTTGCCGACGATTTCTCCGAAACCATCGATGAATTACTCAAGGGTTAGCTGACATTCTTTTTGCGGCACTTCGCAACTATCGAACTGCAGGTTATCCCAAATGCAAAGATCGCAAGACTGGTGGGTTCTGGTACTTGGCTGTTGACTTCGCTAACGACCAAACCGGAAAAACTTGGTCCACGTCCAGCGCTGTTGGGCATGGAGGCAAAAAGACTTGTTGATCCTGAGACCTCGATTATCTGATTGACATTTGCAAAAGAATCATTGGTGCCGAAATTCAGCGTGGGGGTGATCGTGTTATTGCTGCTATCGGTGTATGTCATAGAAGCCACATAAGCCAGATTTCTGGAATCCCCATGGAGGAACTGAACTCGATAGGATTTGGATGCAACCAGTCCCGAGATAGTTAGTGACATTGCAACCCCGCCAGCGGTCCAGACTTCAGAGTGGAACAGTGGATTTGGCCCGATGTTCGGAGCTACGAATAAACCAGCTCCGCCGAATGTGTAGGTTTGTGCGCCTACCGTAAATGGTCCAATCGAATTATTGGTACCAACAAAAGAAATCCCCTGTGTGGTAAAGTCGGCGTTACCAAAATTGAATGCTGCGATCAATGTGCCGGTGTTATCGATCGTGGGTTCACCAGTTGAGACTGAATGGCGTGTATCCACCAGGATAACTCCCGCGTGTGAAGAACAAGTCGATGACAAAACAAGACCGAAAAATGTGAAGGTCGACAGGATGAGATTACGCATTAAAACTCCCAGCTAGTAGTGCAGAGGGAAGACCCTCTAGTTCTGAAAACAAAGAAAAACTTCAGAATCCTTCGCAAATCCGTACCCTGTCCTTGAGCCAGGGGAGAGCATATCCCCCCCCCCCCCTTAATCAACCGATTAACCATTAAAAATCGAATAATCTTCAAAATAGTTAGGAGCCCATCGATTTCGTGGGAACGGGAATCCAGAGGGTCGTCAGAACACGGAACGCATTGTTCGAATCCTACCGCCTTCACTGACTTTGCTCGGTACCATTCGGCGCGATGCAAAACCCCAGTGTTTTGGCAACCCTGCGCAACTGGAAAAACGACTCGATTTTCGGTGCACGACGCCATGCACCGAACCAGCATGGGCGCACCAGAACTCCAAATGAACTTAGCCGATATGCGAAAAACCCTGGGAAAACTAAGACAGTGGAAAGTAGAGAGTAGAGCTGTCCTGCGGACAGGACAGGAACCGAACTTTTCGATGTTTTGCCAATGTTTTTGAAGAGTTCGAAAGGTACTTGAAAATGGCCTGATGAAAGGCCCGGTATTCTTTGGCCGAAGACCATTCCGAGGCGAACTTGACTGTAGTGGGGCTAACTGAGACTATCTACGATTCCGGGGAAGGACGTCGGAACGCAGAAGCTCAAGCGGGATATTGCTGCGGCTTACCATCAACAATATTATCGCCAATCTCAATCCCGCTGATCACGCCCAGCGAACCTCCAACCTGAACTTGCGGCTGGTCCATCTTAATCGTGCCTCCAAGGCGTTTTTCAGCATGGGTTTTCCAGTCAGCTAATTCTCTATAGCACAAGTGTCTTCGGCGTCACTAGGGTTCGGAACGAATCGATAGCCTGCGTCTCGAATGGTCAGAAAGTGTTTTGGATTGGCCGGGTCGACTTCAAAGGTCTTGCGAAGCCTCAGGAGAAACTGATCGACGCTTCGTGTTTGCATCTCTCCACTGAGATCCCAAACCTCTGTTAGCAACTCCTGCCGCGAGATCACTCGTCCTTGATTTTCTACAAAATACCGCAATAGCGAGAGCTCTTTATGAGTCAGCTTTACATCGCGGCCATCGACACTGACCTGATAGGTTTCAAAATTGACCGTGGCACGCCCAAATTGGATCTCGGTGACTTTGGTACTCAACGGTTTGGGCTTAGCAACATTGTCGCGTTTAGGATGCAGTCTCAGTAGGTTCCGCACGCGTGCGAGCAGTTCGTCTAAATCAAAAGGCTTGGTCAAATACTGGTTCGCTCCAACATCGAAACCTCTTGCTCGATCCTCGGCCAAACTCCTAGCGCTGAGTATCAGAATCGGGAGCGATTGATCGATCTGCCTGAGCCTTTCGCAAATCGCATAGCCACTCATCCCCGGCAACATCAAATCCAGGATCAGCAAATCGTAAGCTTGCGGATCGTTCTCGAGGAGTTTCATCGCAACCGTTCCGGTGTCGACCAACGAAACTTTGTACCCCTCTGCCTCAAGGTTGTACTTCAAGCCCTGTGCTAAGTGCGTTTCGTCTTCGACTACCAAAATGCGAGGTTTCATCGTGTGTAACGATTCGATTGTTCTTCGGAGACGCTTTTTCGCCAGGAGCGAAACTCGCTCGGAACGTCGGGTTGTTGCCAAGCACTCATGCCTCCATCGATATAGATCGTTTGCCCTTGGATGTGCTCGGCTAGATCGCTTACCAAAAAAGCGGCCATGGGGCCACAAACATCGGATGGCGGAACCTGATGGTTGGGCGTGTGGAGTTTCATCCAATCCAGCGCCGTCGAATCGCTCGATAGGATTTGATTGGTCAATGGCGTTCGGACTAAACCTGGCGCGATCGAATTGACTCGGATGTTGTGGGGAGCAAGCGCCACGCACATGCTTCGCACCATCGCAGCCAATGCCCCCTTGGAGGTGTCGTAAACCGAGTGATCTGGTTCGGCAAGCAATCCATTGATCGAACCTGTAAAGAGCAACCGCCCAGGAATCTCATTGGCGATCCAATGCTTAGCAAACGCTTGGGCGATGAAGTACCCGACCTTCACGTTCAAATGCATCGTTCGGTCATAGCCGGCTTCACTCACCTGGGTAAACGGTGGGTCGATGTAAATTCCGGCATTCGACACGACGATCGATAGCTCTGGATTTTCATCAATCAGCGGTTGCACGAATCGATCGAGAACCTCGGAGATCTGAACCGATAGGTCGAACGAAACGAGCTTGCAATCCGGGTTGAATTTCTTACAAGCTTCGAGGGCTTCATGGGCTTGTTCATCGAGGACAACGCCATGCAAGATCACTTTAGAACCTGCCTTGGCTAACCATCGAGCGATCGAGGCACCGACACCTTGGGTGCTACCGGTTACCAAAGCCGTTGTGCCTTGAAGATCGATCATCTTTGTTTCCGCCGATACTTCCTCGAAGCTTAGCTGACAACCGGATTGGTTTTTGAAGTATCGGATTCCGTAGGGTGTTTCGACTTGCGGCCCGTACGTCGCTCGATGGCAGCTCCTACGAATTTGGCAAACAGAGGATGAGCCTTCGTCGGCTTGCTCTTGAACTCTGGGTGAAATTGCACGGCCAAGAAGAACGGATGACTGGGAAGTTCCAGGATTTCGACAAGACTCCCGTCTGGGCTCAGCCCGGAGAATCGCATGCCGTGGGCTTCGAACTGATTCCGGTAGACGTTGTTGAATTCATAACGGTGTCGATGGCGCTCGGAGATCGCATCGAGCATGTAGGCTTGGTGGGCAAGCGAGTTAGGTATGAGTTTGCAGGGCTGTGCTCCGAGTCGCATCGTTCCACCCAGTTCGGTGACATTCCGTTGTTCGTCGAGCAAGCAGATCACAGGGTGAGGAGTATCTTTATTGAATTCGGTAGAATGGGCATCGGTCAGTCCGACGATGGAGCGTCCAAATTCAATCGCCGCGCATTGCATACCTAAGCAGATTCCGAAGAAGGGGATTTCTCGTTCTCTTGCATAGCGAATGGCTTGGAGTTTGCCCTCGATACCTCGCTCTCCGAATCCGCCTGGGATCAGGATTCCGTCGTAGCCTGAGAGGAGTCGCTCGGGGCCCTCTTGCTCGATGTCGCTGCTTAGGATCCGGGCCACTCGCACACTGGTTTGATGGTGGATCCCGGCGTGATCGATCGATTCGTAGATCGACTTGTAAGCGTCCTTATGCTCGGCGTATTTTCCGACGACTGCGATGCTGACTTCGTGCTTTGGGTTCCGAAGTGAAAACATCAGGCTATCCCAAGCATCGAGCTTCGGTGGCGGAGTGACGAACCCAAATCGCTTGGTGATGAATTCGTCCAATCGGTGATCGCGGAGCGAAAGGGGCACCTCGTAGATTGAGAAATCGCGGTCTTTCTCTTCGATGACCGCTTCGAGAGGTACATTGCAGAACAGAGCGATCTTTTCGCGCTCTTCGCGAGAGATGCTTTGCTCGCACCGGCAGATGAGCATGTCGGGTTGAATACCGATCTGACGCAATTGGCCGACCGAGTGCTGGGTCGGTTTGGTTTTGATCTCGGCAGCAGCTTTGAGGTAAGGTACAAGCGTCAGGTGGATGAACAAACAGTTTTCACGTCCGACGGCCAACGGAAATTGACGAATGGCTTCGAGGAATGGCAGACCTTCGATATCGCCCACGGTACCACCGATCTCGGTGATCACTACATCGGTCGAAGGATCTGCCATCCGGAGAATCGCATCGCGGATCTCGTTGGTGATGTGCGGAATGACCTGAACGGTCTTCCCAAGAAAAAAACCTTGTCGCTCCTTTTCGATGACTCGCAAGTAGATCTGGCCGGTGGTGTAGTTCGAATCACGCGTCAGGGTGCCGCTGGTAAAGCGTTCGTAATGACCAAGATCCAGGTCGGTTTCGCTTCCGTCATCGAGCACATAAACTTCTCCGTGCTGATAGGGGCTCATCGTTCCGGGATCGACGTTGATGTAGGGGTCGAGTTTCTGCATTTTGACCCTCAAGCCACGGGCCTCCAGAAGCATCCCAATCGATGCGCTTGTGAGTCCCTTGCCGATTGAACTGACCACCCCACCGGTAACGAAAATATGCTTGGTCATGGCTCCAAATTCCCCTGCCCGGCCCTAATGGTTGAGGTTCTCACATCGAAAAACCCATCGTAGCGTTTTTTACTCGGTTCGACAAATCGCCCAAGATGGATTCAGAAAATCGAATTAGCCAGAGCCCGGGAATTCCCGGATTGCTATAATCTGCGACTTGCAAGCGATAGGTTTTCCCATAAGCTATCGATTGAACTCAAGGATTTACTTTTTTCATATTTGTTTCAGAGGTTGCTCGTCATGCCGACGCTTTTAAGTTCGGGTCATCGCTCTTGCGATTCAACACCAAGCAAGCATTGCGCTTACGTGGCCTTTCTGCTGCTGGGGCTGACTATGGCTTTGAGATTCGCTCCATTGCCAGAGAACTTTTCTGCATTTGGAGCATTGGCGATTTTCTGTGGACTTTATACGACCGGTGTCGTGCGTTGGTGGTTGCCCTTAGCAGCGCTGTTTCTGGCCGACTGCATCGGTCATTTCGCTGGAATTGCTGGCATGGGATTTTATCACCTGCCGTCGATGGTGCTCAACTACACCGGATTGGCTGCGATGATCCTCGTCTCTGCGGGCCTTAGCCGTTGGGTCCAGTCCTCAAGCGGAGCTCGAGCCCAAGGACTCGCGGCAACCGCGATTGTAGCTTTCTTCGCCTCGGCTTGCTTTTTTCTGATGAGCAACTTTGGTGCATGGCTCGACCCGCTTATGCAGTACGAGAAAAGTCCTTCAGGTCTGATGCAATGCTACTATGCGGGTCTCCCGTTTTGGAGATCAACGCTATCGAGTGACGTTCTGTTTACAATCGGATTTAGCCTCTTTGCGAAGGCTTTCGTCCCTGCGTTGAGTCGTCTTAGCTGGAGCAAGTAACGGCTAGTAGTGGGGTGGTATCTCGTCTTGTGCTGTGCGTGTAGGACTGTTCGATTCACGCACCTGTTTAAAGTCACTCGCCAATTGCCTTAATTCTCGTTGCAGCTTGGCAATCGACTTTCCTTGCTCAATGACAACTTGATCGAGATCCGCCATCGTTTTTTGCAAATGCATCAGAAGGCACTCGACCTCGGTCAATCGCTCGTCGCTGGATGGATTTTGTGGAGTTTTCGTCATCGGGATATCTTGTACTATAAGCGGGCGATACGCACGAAATTGGCCGTCCAAGCTTCCAGTAGGGCTGCAGGAGCAATGAAGCGACCCACATTTCCACGGGTCTCTTGAGTGATCTCGATGAGTTTGACCAATGTTCGAACTGGCAAATTTTTCAATGGAGCAAACACCCTCGATGGGTCAGAAGAGCCCGGCACGGTGCCTCCAATCTGAATCCATAATGAATTTCGGATTGCATCGATGACTTCGTCGAAGCACCAATTGAGCCGGTCGCGTCTGGGTTGGCCTTCGCGAGTCGAATTGTTGAGGTGATCGGTGATGGCTTTGGTCATTGCGATAAACTCCAGCGGTCTTTGGGTTAAGAAGGCCTGGATTTGGTTTCGAAATTCCATGAGGCTCGGGTCATTGAGCTCCTGAGCGTATTGAATCGAACCTCCTGAGCGCTCGGCGAGTTGGCGTGCGATCGCCGGATCCTTGACGTAGTTGTTTCTTAAGATCAGTTCCTCGATTTCCGCCGTGGTAAGAGGTGAAAACCTTACGATTTGTGATCGGGACCTAATCGTGCTTATCTGCCGTTTTTCGGAGATTCCCAAGAGAAAAATGACAGCACCTGGTGGAGGTTCTTCGAGGGTCTTCAAGAGGCAGTTGGAGGTTTCCTCTTCAAGGGTATCGGCATCGTCGATAATTCCGATCTTTCGCCGCCCCGAGTAAGGACGAATCCGAAGCTCATAGCAAAAGCCTTCTCTCATGCGGGCATCTTTGGGACCGATGAGTTGATCCAATGCGATGACAGACTTGTCCTTTTCGCGACAAAGGTAAAGAAAATCCGGATGCGTTTGCGACTCGACTTGGACGCAGGTCTCGCAGGTGTTGCAGAAGTTCAGTTCTTTTGGGTCAGTCTGGGTGCAAAGCAAGGACTTTGCAAAGAGTTTGGCGAAAGTCCGTTTTCCGATACCATTTGGGCCAACGAGCAGAAACGTGCTAGCAAGTTTATTATTGGCAAGGGCATTGGAGAACCACTTGCGTTGACGCTGATGACCAAGGAAATTTGTCCAGTCCATTATCTGCTAACCGATTCGAAATACGATGGGGTTTTGAGCCTCAGAATCGTCTTGGTCCAACTTCCAAGAAAACTCATTTCAGAATCCTTGCGGGTCTTTTCCTTATCGAGCAGATCCAAGAGATCCTTACCCGGTTTCAGGTGCCCAAAGGGTGCAGTGGGGGGCAAGGATTGCTGAGATACTAATGCTTCGAGCATTTGCTCAAGCTTCTGGGCCGGTTCGACTTGCCTGTCGAATTGTTGGCTTTCACCAAATTTAGCGTAGTAGTACTTCCAGTCGGTCAATGTTGGAGAGTTCCCGAGATAATCGACGCTGCTTAGAAACTGTTCCGCTTCGCCGAATCTTTGCACCAATTCCCCCGACGCTCTCCCCCAGGCCGAGCGGGAGGCGTTGAGACGCTGCATGATCCCTTGAAACTTCAGGCCGATCGACAGAATGGCAACGAGTCCAATAAGGAGTATCAGGGAGAAGGCGATCAGCGCCACCTTACCGGATATCCTATCGCTTTGCTCTTGCTCTGGCTCTGGACCTTTGCCGGCGACTTTGGCTACCGCTTCGACATCGACGATTTCGTCAAAGTTTCTCACGTTGGGATTTGGTACTCTTGAAGGCGTTTCATTTCCTCTTCGACGCTGCTTCCATCGGGTGTATCGTCGCTGTTGACGTCGAACCAGGACTCTTCGAACTTAATGAATCCCGGTTCGCCTCGGGCGGCTTTCCTCAGGGCAACATTGGTCGTTAGGGAGATAATCGCGTCGGCCATGGCTACCTTTGGATAGCAGCGAGGCGTATTCTCGGGAGAATTGTTTCGGATGCAGTAGGCCCAATGCTCGATTTCCTCGGTGTAACCGCGGCTAACCGGACCTGCAGCGGCAGCAGCCTTTGAAACCGGCGAGGAAGCACCACCGCTTGCTTGGGTGTCCAAGGCGTATCCGCTACCGGCAGCTTTGACCCCGGCTGCGGCACTTGTATCGGACTTGGCATAGAGCATCACTTCCTGTTCCTTTTCTAGAACCAACGTCCCCTTGGTGCCCATGACGACTTCTCCATAGCCACCGTACCCGTTCCCATTGATCGACGAGTAGGTCACGACGATCTTCTTGTTCGGGTCTTGGTCATAACTTGGAACTCCCTTGAGGCCACCAGGTTGGCGATATCCCAGATCGAACTTTTCGCTGTACTCTGGGCCAGGGAATTCGTAGGTGCAATAGACGTGGTCGTCTGCATCTCGGTCGGCTGGGAAGATATGGCGTCCGCCTACGGCATGGACTGTCAGCGGATGGGCTTTCTTTCCATCGGTTCGCAAGGCGCTGCAGAAAA
Source organism: Pirellula sp. (assembly GCA_040381975.1). Lineage (GTDB taxonomy): Bacteria > Planctomycetota > Planctomycetia > Pirellulales > Pirellulaceae > JBKCUI01. The sequence continues at coordinate 25,018 of JBEIGI010000053.1, read as the reverse complement.
TGGTGGCTGCATCGAGTTGGTGACTACCGAGCTCACCCATTAGGCCTGCGCTGGTTCGATCAAAAAGCCGCCAACGGACGAGCTCTTCCATCGCGGAAATCGTTCGGTTTCCAATCGTCTTTTCTTGGTAGCCAAACCGGGCTGCATCGACCGCATCGGCAAGCCATGCTTTTTGTTGAGCGACCTTTCGCTCGAGCTGTTCGATTTCGGCTGGACTCTTGGCCTTCTCCAAATCCTTGACATACTTGTCCAATTCCGATTTGATGCGATCGGTCTTGGAATCTGGATCACCACCGACCATTGGGGGTTGCCACGAATCGTTCCCAGGCAGGTTTCCTCGATGCCACTGAGCGCGGATGTGGTGGAGTTGGCCGAGCATACCCCAACGGATCAAGTGGACAGCATTGTCATACAGGACACTGTAGTGCCTTTGGTGGCCGGTTGCCAAGTAGAGAGATTCACCTGACTTGCCTTTGAGCTTTTCCGAAAGACGAGCCATGACCTTGCACTGCGCGACGTTGTGGGCCATGAGTTTTTCGGTCAGTACGTGCTTGCCGGCCATCATGGCTTTGATGGCGATGGGAGCATGAAGGTGCAACGGCAAAGCGATGATGATCGCTTCGACGCTATCGTCCTTAAGCAGTGCATCGACCCCGCCGTTGGAGGCGTCATAGACTTTGACGTTCTTTTTGGCTTCGTCCTCGTTGGCGTACTTGTACTGCTTGATCAGCCCGGGCCTAGTTGGCGTGGTCCAGTCGCCGTGGAAGGCGCGGTAGATACTGTAGGGACGAATATCTGCGATCGCGGTGACCTGGACATACTCAGGGGTGCAACCACCGATGAGCACGTTTCCTTCATCGCCCGTTCCGATGACACCAACGCGAACCGGATTGGCGAATTTCTCATATCCGAAATACATCGCACCTAGGCCCGCGCCGCTAACGGCACCGGCAGCAATGACTCCTTGCAAAAATTCGCGACGGGTAAATCCGACCGCTTCGTGATAATTGTCCTGACCGACCGCCTTGTCTTCTGCACTCAAAGTACGCATTCGATGACCTCGAAACAAATAAGGTTTAAACTGGTTTTATGATGTTACGCGGGAACTTTGGATTTTCGGTTCCAAAAACTCCAGGGAAAAAAGTCCAACCCTGCATAACGCCCGGCGTCGGCAAAGGCCACGACGAAACAACCGAGCATTTCGATCGCTTGGTAGTACGTCGGCAATGTACCCGGATAACCGGGGAATTGGCTAACAACGACCGACGCTAAAAACAAACCGGCGGCAAGTCCCGCCAAGGGAGTTAGCAGTCCGAGAATCAGCAGAATTCCGATCGACATATCGAAGTAGGGGATGATCTTGTCGACCATCTTCACCGAAATCGGGCCTTCCCCCTCAAACTTAAAATCGACTCGCTTGCGAATCGGTTTTCCGTTGGCATCCTTCGCCGGTGGTTTTTCAGGCTTCGGGTTGGCTTGGTCGTCTGTTGCAATCGCATTGAGCCGATTGACCATTTCGGGGATCGTATTTTCGATTTCAGAGAGGATCGGACGACCAAGGGCCCGCCATTTTCCCTCGATGTCGTCTTGTTGTCGACGCAAGGAATCGACTTTCGATCGGGAGCGATCGGTTTGGAGTTTTTCAATCCGCTCGAAACCATTCTTGTACTCTTCGATTTGTGGCTTCCACTCATCGTAAGTCTCCTTGCGTTTGGTTTTGTACTCGGCCAAAATCGCATCGACTTCTTTGCGTTGATCTTCGTTGAGCCCAAACTCCGTTTTGACTTTCTCGCCGTATGCCTCACAGGCATCGGACATTTTTTTTGCATCGATTCGGATCATCCCATCGTGATCGGGAATCATCGATTGGAACATCGGAGCAAACGGCCCTTTGGCAGATGCCAAAAATCCAGTGGACGAAAAGCTCTCAGGATCCTTAACCTTCACCGCCCCTTCTTGAAAGAAATGCCACCCTATCGCTAGACGCAACAGCACCAGGAAGACGATGGCCGGAAGGGTTAACTTGGCTTTTTTAAAGAGCATGGAACGAGTCCAGTCAGGTCGGCAGGATGCGTGAAACGGAGGGAAAGAAGCCCCAATATTATGTTACAAAACAAGCCTTTAGCCAAGTCTCAAGGTAGGAATCACGTGTCATTAAATTAACTGTTTTCTTCGATCGCCCGAATGATTTCGCCTGGGAAAACTTCTTGTGCGTAATAAATCACCCGATGGTTGGGCGAAAAAGTATGTTTCATCCAGTGGGATTTTAACGACTGGGGGATGGCAAGTAACAACGGGGTGTCGGCGAAGGCCTCTAGAACCTGGGATTTGTGCCGCCGATATTCTGGGGTCCAAAACCCGACAATCTCCACCAAAACGCGATTTTGGCTGGGTGTAATGACCGTAAAGTCGGGGAAGAAGACGCGTTGGCCCCGAACCAAGAGTTCCCCCTCGCGGATCAATTGCCAACCGGCCAACTCGGGATTTCCATCGGCGAGCAATTGCATGAGTTTCCAGCTTTCGACCAGTTGCTCTTCGACCCCGGAATCGATTTTTGAGGGAGTCACTGCGGTTGATTGGAGTCCTGAGCGATCGTCGAGTATCAAGAGCCAGCGCTGGGATCGTCCCCAATTCGAGTCGGCATACTTGGTCAGCCCTTTTGGGATCACGGTGGCTCGGAGCGTCCAATCCGAGCAGGCCAATAAGCCGGGTAGGAACTTGGCCATTTGAATGCCGTAGCGATGGGTGCCTCGCAGGACCGATGCGGGTCCATCGAGGGTAATTCGATAACCGCCTTCGATAGGCTCGATACGATGCATCAAATGGGCAAGTTTGGCGTACCGCAGGATGCCTTTCCAGTCGCCTGTTGCATCGATGATCAGTTGTCTTGCATCGAGCATTGCAACTTGCGTCTGGGCGACGTTGTATCTTGCGAGCAGTTCGTTGGTGTCTTGAGGATAGTCGAACTTGACGAGTCGGTGATGATCGATGATGTCGGAAAACAAAGCGCGTTCGAGTTCGGGCCAAGTCATGTTTTCCGATGCTGCGATTTTTTCTTTGGCCGCTTGCTCGGAGTGATCGAGGATCGATTCGACGTTAGCGACCAAGGGGTGTAGCATGGCGGCTTGCCGAAAGACTCTTTGTCTGAGTTGTGCCGTTTTTTTAGGTTTTCCTGCATCGAACTCCGAAAGGTCATCCAAGAGTTTGCAGAAGGCTCCTGAGCGACGGATCGGGCAGTTCGGATCGGCTTCGAGGATTTTATGGATCTGTCCATGAAGCTGCTTACGCATCGAGCCGACCCCATCGCGATACGCATCGCACATTTGTTTGGCCATCGCGACGTACTGTGAGTGCTTGGTACGGCTGAGTCGATCAGGAAGGATCTGGCCGTCGACGAGCCTTGCGATGCCGAGTTCCTTGGTAAGCATCGTTGCGTCTCCTGTTGCGTGAGCGTTGGACTTCTTTGGTTTCTGTTGCGACGACCTCGTAAAGGATAGCCCTAGCAGCCCCGCGTTTTCTTAAGATTCTCCCTAAGCGTTGTTTGGACTGTCGCGTCGAGCTTTTTCCACCGAGCACAACAGCGACTTTGACTTCTGGTAGATCGACTCCCTCATCGAGAACTTGGTTCGCAACGAGAGCTCGATAGACCCCGTCTCGGAGGCCTTCGAGGTAGTCGAGCCGTTCGGATTTCCCGCAGTGGCTTAGCAAACAGGGAACGAGGAATCGCAGCGAAACCTGGCGAGCCATCGCATTCGAACCGGTGAAGATGATCATCGGCTCTCCGAGATGGAGTCGAAAAAGATCCTCCAGGACACTGAGTTTCTCGATAGCTCGATCCTCGATCGATTCTTTCTCGCGATACAAACGCATGATCCGAGCCGCTTGGCTTCCCGTAGCTGCTTCGCTACAGAGGTCCTTCCACTGGAATCCAGGCTCCTGCTCCCTACGTTCGTGCACATACTGAGCGATTTGCCGCGAAAGGTCTTTGTAGCGAACTCGCTCGCTACTGCCGAGTGAAACTGGAATACGAACCACATCGTAATCAGCCAGCGTACTTCCTTTAACATCTTGCAGGCCCAGTTCATAGACCACCGGACCGATGAGCGTCTCGAGCTCGCGCGAGTTGGTGTTCAAGGTCGCTGTTAAACCTAATCGCTCTTGGGCAATTGAACATCGTGCAGCATCAGCGCGAATGGGGCCGGTCAAGTGATGGCATTCGTCAAAGACCAACAGCCCGAAGCGAGATCCCAACTCGGCCGCATGGATGCAGGCGCTGGCATAGGTAGTGACCGTTACGGGACGAAGGTTATGACGTTGGTCACCGAGGATGCCCGCATCGATGCCGAGTCCCCGAAGGATCCTGCGATGCCACTGGTACATCAGATCCCGAACCGGTGCGACGACCAGCGTCGGCAAGCATCGCTTGGCAATGATCGAGAGGGCCACCTCGGTCTTGCCCGTACCCGTGGGCATAACGACGATGCCGTTTCTTGGAACCGACCAAGCATCGAGGGCTTGTTGTTGCTCTGGACGGAGCGTCGGTAGCTTGTTCTCTGAGGCGAAACAAACTACGACGCTCGGAGAAGTCGAGTCGATTGGGGGAACCTGATCGATGATCCCCGTTTGGTTGTTCGCAAGAACGCTTCGGACGGTTCTGTAGTGATAAGCATCGGCTCGCCATTGCAAGACTCGGTGATCCCAAGTCCACACGCCAGGGCCAAACCAAGCTTCCAATTGCCGCTTGCATCCAGGGTCATTTGCACCAAGATTCAAAAGCAACGTACCAGCATCGAGGCCCAGTCTTGGCGGTTCTTGTGCGAGGAACAAAAAGGGAAAACTCCTACCGGTTGTGTCAGTTGTAACGACCGAAGAACTATTGTTCGGCTATCTGCAGGGATAACAGTCCAGAATATCGCTTCGCCAGCTATCGTGTGGCTACGGCAAGCTCGTTTGCTGGGTTATCATATTAGCAGAATCCAAGCGAGAATCCCAGGTTGAACGGTCGACCAGGGTGAGCTGCTAGCATTTTGCATTGAAGATTGAGGAAGCTGCCGCGATGGCTACACCTGCCGATCGGGATACGATCTTAGATTTGACCCAACGACTCTTGGTCTCAATTACCCGCGGGGATTGGGATACCTACCAAGACCTTTGCTGTCCGAGCCTGACTTGTTTTGAGCCCGAGGCGATGGGCAACTTGGTGGATGGTTTGGATTTCCATCAATACTATTTTAATCTCCCAAGCGGTTCGAACCCCGTGCAATCTACCATCGTAGCCCCTCATATTCGCGTTATGGGCGACGTGGCTGTGATTGCTTATGTTCGCTTGACTCAAAAAATCGCTGATGGCAAACCGACGACCGTTGCTATGGAGGAGACCCGAGTTTGGCATAAGCAAAGTGGCAAGTGGAAGCATGTCCACTTTCACCGCAGTCCGACACGTTGATCGAGCAACCCCCGAGGCATCATGCATCCACACGGCTTTCTTCGAATCAGTGCCCTCTCGACAACGACGCACGTCGGGAATCCCCATCGCAATGCTGCGAAAATCCAGCGAGCGATCGCGTCTGTCGAGTCGTCGGATATCGTGCTTTTGCCTGAGTTGTGTTTAAGTGGTTACACCTGCGGTGAATTGTTTTTACAGGACCGGTTGCTTGCAAGCTGCTTGGAATCTCTTAAAGAGTTGACTGCTAAAGTAGGCCAGCAGTTGGTGGTTCTTGGATTGCCGCTGGCCGTTGGCGGGCGTCTCTACAACGTCGCAGCGGTGCTTGGTAGTGGCACTGTTTTGGGATTCGTTCCTAAAACACATCTTCCAAACTACAGCGAGTTTTACGAAGCACGCTGGTTTACCTCCGGGGCTGAAGCCGATTTCGACTCCGTCGAACTCGATGGGATCGGCCAAATACCCTTTGGGACGGATTTGCTTTTCCGGTGCGGTAAGGCGACCGTTGGGGTTGAAATCTGCGAAGATCTTTGGGTACCGATCCCACCTAGCAGCGAGCAAGCGCTTGCCGGTGCCAACGTCCTTGTAAATCTTTCAGCAAGCAACGAGACGATTGCCAAGGCGAATTATCGCAAGCAGTTGGTGACCATGCAGTCTGGTAAATGCATCGCTGCGTATGCCTACAGCAGCGCAGGCCCGACCGAAAGCACAACCGACTTGGTCTTCGGTGGGCACTGTTTGATCGCAGAAAATGGATCGCTGCTCGGCGAGTCCAAACGGGTTGGAACGGGACTGCCGATCGACTCAAATAAGACCAGCACTGCAACGGTTAGCTCGATCAGTGCGGATATCGATTTGGAGAAACTTGATCGGGATCGTCGCGCATTTCAGACCATGCATCAGCGAGCCGATCGCAGTTCCCTGGATTATCGCATCGTGGCCTTCGAGCTTGCAGAGTCCTCGGGACCTCTCTTGCGGCAAGTGGATCCTCATCCGTTCGTTCCGGCCTCCAAAGAGCATCTTCATGAGCGCTGCGCGGAGATCTTCGAGATCCAATGCGCGGCGTTGGCCAAACGAGTCGGGCTCATGCCCGAAAATACACCGCTGAGTATCGGAGTCTCTGGAGGCCTCGATAGCACCCTGGCTTTAATGGTTGCCGTCCAGACGTGCCAAAAGATGGGTTGGCCAGCAGCCCGGATCATCGGCATGACCATGCCCGGTTTTGGAACCACCAAAGCGTCCAAATCCAATGCGATCGAACTGATGAAGCATCTGGGGGTCACCTCACAAGAAATCGACATTCGTGAAAATTGCTTGGAAACCTTTCGGTCTCTAAGTCACAAGCCTTTCGGTGTCTCGCTCGACAATCTCGATTCGGCGGCCTTGCAATCAAAACTGGAAAAGTTGCCTGCGGACAAACGCCATGATTTGGTCTTCGAGAACGTCCAAGCTCGAATGCGTACGATGCTCTTGATGAACCGAGGGTTTGTGCTCGGTACAGGCGATATGTCGGAATTGGCGCTGGGTTGGTGCACGTACAATGCCGACCACATGTCCATGTACAACGTCAACGGTTCGGTACCCAAAACGCTGGTTCGATTTCTGGTGCGATACGTGGCCGAGCACGTTGCGACATCGCCGGTCCGCAAAATACTCCTCGATATCGTCGAAACTCCGATCACTCCTGAATTGCTACCGTTGAACTCGGATCAGAGCATCATGCAGACGACTGAGGATACGATCGGCCCTTACGAGTTGCACGACTTCTTTCTATACCATATGGTGCGAGGGGGTTCGAGCCCGTCGAAGATTTTGCTATTGGCAGAACATGCCAGTTTCGATCGCAAGTACGAACCAGCCGAGATTCGCCAGACACTGAAGGTGTTTCTGCGTCGTTTTTTTGCTTCGCAATACAAACGGTCTTGCGTGCCCGACGGGCCCAAGGTCGGGAGTGTATCGCTTTCGCCGCGAGGGGACTGGCGAATGCCTAGCGATGCCGATGTCGAGGCTTGGATCGCTGATTTACAAGATTAGATATTTCGCAGTCCGGCGCTGCAGGACATTTTGAAAAAGTGCGTTCGGGAACTCGGCGCTATTAGGCCGATTGATTCACGTATTGGCGTTCCTGGGTAATTGGCCAGGAATCCAAGGGTAATCTTAGGGCGATTCAGGAGAAAAACCGCAATAGCATGGCCTCGTTTTCTCATTGTTTGTGGTCAATCTTAAACTTCACTCCATACATTCAGACATCCATCGAACCATTGGATCGCTTGGTCATTGCTTTTGTTGGACTCGGGACACCGACGCTGCTGGGTTAACCGACTCGCAGATCCCATTCGGATGCTGGATCAACTGGGCGAGTATTGGCGATTGAACCCATCTGGTCGAAATCGCTTCTATCGCAGTTCAAAGGGCACGCTGAAGTTAAGCGGACTATCCAACTCAACAAAACTTGCGTGGGCGTTAACCGGCGAGTCCTCGGCGACTCGCTATTGCACCATCGCTCAAGGCGGACCATTGAAAGTGGCTGTTAGCGACTTGAAGTTGGCTGAATCGCTACTTTCGTTGACGCCTGAGAGCGTCCCCAGCTTCGCGGATATCGTACTGATCGAAACGCAAGACGACGCAGCGTTCTTTGCCAACCAGCAAGACGAAGATGGGGTTCGCTACGCTAGTCGAATTCAGACTTGGCTTGAGCTTAATGCAGGCGACGCCCGTCAACGCGAAACAGCCAAGGATCTGTATCAGTCCATCATCAAAGCAATGAAGGCGTAGTTGTAATCATGGATGATCTATTGTGGCCGCACTTTCAGCCGCTTTGGCGAGATCTCGTTGCTGCTTGTTCGACAGACAAACGCGTCAAGCACAAACCATCGCTGGGGGAACAAGGAGTTCACGGCCGGACCAATCCAGAAGCAGTTGGATCAGAGCTGCATCCATTTCAGTTTTCATTCGATGAAGTCAAGTTGGTCGTCCCGAACCCTGTCACTTGGAGTGTGATGAAGCTGACTGCGACCCGCGATCGTTGGGTCTTATCGCAGGATCTAGCGCGTGATGAAGAATTTCGGGAGTTCAGTCGTTTTCAAGCCGCCAAGCATGCTCAAGATGTGTACCGGGTGATTGCCATGATGACGATGGAAGAGCGTGATCGTGCAAGTGAAGTAGTCGAGTCTCTTAACCGAACTGACGCATTCGAAGCAGCGAAGCAGTGCTGGCGGAACGACTTCGCAGACAACCCGATCCCTGTTGTTCTAGAGCTCGGTACGAAATGGCAAGCTGGCGATGTAGCAACCATTCGTGGAGTGTTGTCAGGCTGGTTCGGTTGAAAACCGCTAATATCTCTCAGCATTTGCTTAGCGAGTGTTTATGCTCGTGGTTTGGCTAATCTCTCAGACCTGTACATTCCGATTGTCGACACAACCTGCGTTTATGACGGCGCTTCCTTCCCGCCAATTCCAATCGCTGCGATTGACGGTGAAAATGAACTGGTCTTAGACTTCGATCGCTGTGAACGTATTCAACTGCATCGTAAGGACACATCCAATGATTAGAAGCAATGCTCGAGACTCATGGCGTGAGGGGCAAATCGTAGAGCTGTCGCCAGAAGAAGCGACAGCGGAATTAGAAGCCAACTTAGCCAAACGGGAGTCCAAGATCCCGAGCAGTATCAAGTAGTTTACAAAGCCCCCCACTTCGCTCGACCCTCTGTGTTATCGTTGGATCATCAGTTTCAAGTTCGTGAATCAAGCCTGCTGTGGCTCAATTCAACAAGTACATAAGTTCCTCTTGCAACTCGTTTTTCACCTTCTCCAATTCCAGCGACAGGATCTCTTTTGCGAGATCTGGAAATTGGGTTGCGAAGTTATCTACGGTCGTAGTTAGGCCTTCGAGCAGGAGCTGTTCGTAGGATTGGCAAGCCGCGATCACTCTGCGCCATTGGTCAATGGATAGTTGATCGCACTGATAAGTTAAAATCACATCCGATGGGCTTCTCTTCATGTTTCACAATCCTACCAATGTAACCGCATAAGTCGAATCTTTTTTGGAACGAAGGACTTTCGTTTCTTGAGTATCTTGGCGATTTCACCGCCTGATAAATTATGCATCGTTTTACCAAGTTATAAGCTCTTTCAGCCAATGGGAGACCGATCCGTTCTCGTCGTCCGATTTTTGTTGTTCCATTCTCGCTAAGATCTTGCTGCGGTACTTCTAGGCCAGTCGCTTTTCTGAGACTAACAAATCTGGGGAAGAACTCCAGAGAAACCCATTTGAAGAAAACTGGTTCCCAGATTTTTTGCGACGTTTACTGGATACTCAATTCACTACTGCCTACAGACCGGAGACGGTCTGATCGAAGGCTGATGATTGACTCAAGCCATGGGCGCAGTGACTGCTTGACGGGGTTTAGCTGGTTACAAAATAAAAAATATTCTCGAAATTTTTTAACCGCTGCTTTTTGAGTGCCTCCGGTGGCAACTAAGGACGGGAACTCCTGAGAAATTGATCCGTAACCCTATTTTTAATTGACCGGTTCCCAGAATTTTAATTGCACGCCGAGAGATTATTTGCGCCCCTTTTTTGGGAACCGAGGGTCGGATAGAACGGGTTCTTATGGTTGTAGGGATGCGCTGTGGAACCAAGGAGGATGGATGTAATCTATTTTCAAAAGGCAGGGACAAGATGAGACGGTTTTTTTCTTTTAAAGATGGGATGCAACTACTCTCCGGGCTTGGAGTCGTTGCAGGGATGATTATTTCTTCGATTTCGATGAGCACATCGAGCTATGCCGGAACAGTAACGTTCGGCGCGGGAGCTAACGCGTTCAATATGGAATTTGTCACAATTGGCAATCCTGGAAACGCAGCGGATACCTCTGGCTTTCCAAATCCTGCAGGAAGCGTGGCATACACCTATGCGATCGGAAAGTACGAAGTAAGTGAAGACATGATCAATAAGTTCAACGCTTCTCAATTCCTGCAAATCACAAAGGACAATCGCGGACTGGATAAACCGGCTACAAGTGTAACCTGGAATGAAGCAGCAAGATTTGTCAATTGGCTCAACACAAGCTCAGGGTATTCCGCTGCGTACAAGTATACGTTTATGAACAATATCAATGTGCTAGCAAATATAACGACGTGGTCCGCATCTGATCCGGGTTTCGATCCCAGTAATCCATATAGAAATAGCTTAGCAAAGTACTTCCTGCCGAGCATGAACGAATGGTACAAAGCTGCGTTCTACGATCCTAGCTTAAATGGAGGAACGGGAGGTTATTGGGATTACGGCACAGCGAGCAATACCGTCCCGACGTCGGTTTTTAGCGGCACTCAACAGAACACAGCTGTCTACGGTCATTCGCTCCAACAGGGCCCAGCAAATGTTTACGAGGCTGGCGGTTTGAGCGCCTACGGCGTCATGGCTCTTAGCGGAAACGTCATTGAATGGGAAGAAACTTCGGAAGACCAAACCAACAGTAGCGGTGTATTGGGTCGGGGGTACCGCGGTGGTGGCTATCGCTTCGATGCGCAGTTTATAAAAAATTCTGTTCGGGGATTCCTCAACGCCGAAAATGGACCCGATTTCGTAGGTTTTCGTGTTGCAACAATAACTACATTTGGTGGCGGTGGCGGTGGCGGTGGCGGTGGCGGTGGCGGTGAAGTCCCCGAGCCAACTTCGATGGCGATCTTTGGGCTCGGTGCGCTAGGCATGGCTTATCGCGCTCGACGTAAAGCCAAAGCCAAAGCTAAGCAAGCTTAGTCATTACCGCTGAGTCGCTCGCGTCGCGGCGGAAAAGGTCGCCTCGATTTAATACCGGAGCAAGTACGAGTTGTCCGCCGCCTGCGGCGGACGCGAGTGAGTTTGGACGGTATTGACCATATTGACGGCATTGACGGTATTGACGGTATTGACAGCGGACATTGTTGACGAGGTTGACCTCGTTGGTGCTTGGCCTCATTGGTGCTTGGCCTCATTGGGGCTTGGCCGTCAACAATGTCAATGTGGTCAATTCGGTCCGCTGTCAATGCAGTCAATCTTGTCAACACCGTCCATGCCGTCAAAGAGAACGCCGCCGTCAGGCGGCGTTGCTGTTTTATTTTGGCGAATAATTGCAAGGTTATGCCTCGCGCGACAAAAGCGCGAGAATCTCTGGGTAATAAGCCTCGGGTGATAACCCGTAAAATCCCGGTGAACTAGAGCGGAGTTCGGATCTGGCAACTGAATAAGGGAAATCGAACTCAGTTCGACCCTCCGGTTATAACAACAGGCCGACGCCTCAAAACGTCGGCCTGTTTGCGTTTCTAGGCAGTATTTTCCAGGGTTTGCACGCACTGGCCCAGTCTCAAACTCTCCCTGGTACGATGTCTCTACCAACCCAAGCGCGAATCGGCTTGGGTGCTTTTTCTGCCTTTGGCACCCCGACTCTCGGGAGTCTCAAAGTCGCGCGAGCTGGAATGTTAGATGGGGGGGTTATAGAAAAGTCTCGAACTTCATAACCCGGACGAAAACTGGAAAACCAAAATGACCTCCCTGTTATGCCACGCGCGACAAAATCGCGAGTTTTGGAGCCTCTTTTTCATAATCGGCAGGTCACGCCCGCAAACTCTTGGGCAGTTCGATTCCCCTAGGTCAACGATTTCATTGGCGTTTCGCATCGTCACGGTGCGCGAGAGTCGCTTTTTCTCTACTCCATAACCCGCGAAACGCATGAAAGACAACTGACCCTCGGGTTATGGCCGGCGCGAGTGAGGCGCGAATACGGAGCGTGCAGCAGCAGGTTCGGTCAGGTTCAACGTACAGTGCTTTTTGCCGGAATGTTATGCTCGGTTCAGTCGACCTGAGCGTTGCGTTATGATAACCTCACGTGTGACTTTTGTTTCCGCCTCGCTAGTCGCAGAAGAATCCTTGGTTTGTCGACTCAGAGATTATGACAAAACGGAACATGCAAACTTTATCGATGATTGCTCTGGCCACGGTTGCGTTGATTGTCGCTGCCTTTGAGCTTCGCGAAATCTTTATTGGCTGGTACTCTGAGGTCACTCCGAGTCTTACATGGTCAAACTATGTAACCGGTGGCATGCAAATCGCGCTTTGCACTTTGGTTGCTTTGCTAACTGTTTGTAGACTCGCTTTTCAGACTTGATTCAATCCCGGCCCCGGCAGAGATTCCTGCAGAGTGTTGGTAGCAGCGTGCTTGTTCTCTTTGAAGCTGCCATTTGGTATAATAACCTCATCGTGATTTCTATCTCGTACAGGGGACTTAAACGCCACAAACCAATGCCCATGACGGGCGTACCCCAAGCGATGCACCCAAGTTGCCGGTCGGCCGTGAATTTGAATCATTATTGTTATTGCGGCGACTGGGTGATCGTGGTCGTTATCGGAACAAAGAGTGCTTGATGGCAATCTACTACATTGAGACGACAATTCCGAGTTTCTACCATGAGGTGCGAGTTGAGCCGGAGATGGTGGCAAGACGAGACTGGCCGTGATGATTGCTTGGAAATGCTGAACACGATTGAGATGTTGGAATTGAATGCCCCTGTCTTTGAAATCGTCGAGGCCTACTTGGCAAACAAACTGATGCCAGCCGACCCCTTCGGAGACGCGTTGCATTTGGCACTAGCCTACTACCACCGTTGCGACTTCCTCGTAACTTGGAACTGCCAACACTTGGCAAATGCAAACAAATTTGGGCAAATTCGCCGAGTCAATGGTATACTTGGATTCTTCACTCCAGAACTAGTAACTCCAATGGAATTGCTCGGGGGAACCTAATACCATGACGACTCCGCCAATACTCGAAGAAGTGCGAAGGGTTCGGCACGAGATTTCCGCAGAAGTCGGACACGATCCGAAACGACTGCAAGAGTATTACTCAAAAATACAGAAGTCGGTTCGGTCGCGGACGATCAACCTGGCAGATCAAGGACCGTATGGACGAACCAAGGATTGCACCGAAGCCGACGATCAGCCGACTTCTGATGGTAGCTCTATCCGTCGGCATCGCTGATGCCAGGCGTTCGTCGATAAAGCGCGCATCATGGCAGAAGACGAATTCCAAGTTAAAAGTAGATCGGCAACTTGGTCAGTGTCCGGGCTGGCTGAATCAGGTTGTTATACCGCCATGCTAGTGCGATCGATTGCCTCCATTGCGATACTTCTCACACTCACCGGATGTGACGGTGGCCGGGGGGTGGGACCTTCGACCCGATCTCGACTAGAAACGGCTGTGACATCTAACGCGGCATTCTTCGATTTCGCGGCCGATACTTCGTTCGCGTGGGACCGGGTCTACATCTTCGATTGCTATTCCAGCCGCGCGTCGGTAGAGAATGCGTTGGGCTTTTCGTGGCCTGACTTCAGCAGTACCCAGATTGAGTCCTCTGAGTCAGTCGTGCTGGTCGTCTTTGTTCAGAATGGAAAAGTCGTTGGTTGGTACGAACAGCCGCGATCTATTGAGTTGGGAGGACTTGCGAACGGCAAAGGCTACAGTCGGTCTGAGGCGGTGTTCAACATTGATCGCAGCACTGGAAAAATTGAATTGATGTTTCGCAATCCCACGTCCACCAGCTCGGGATAAATCGGGTAAGCTTGCCCGTTTCCGGGTACCCTCCCTACTCCACCAAGCATGCTGGTCCGGCCGCGTTGCTTCAACGCACAGGAGTCCGGCGGCGGTTCCATGAATATGAGCGAGTTCTGCCCAGAGGGTTTTCAGACTCAAGACACCCTGCGAAGCTAACCAATCATTCGTCATCCCGACACCACTTGCGATCGTCTTGGCCATGTTGCCAAGGTCCTTTGCGACTCTTACCGTGCCGGATCGCGGGACGTTGGCCCTCGCGCAGTTGCCTTCACCTCGTGCTTGTTCCCTTGAAGTGGTCATTTGGTATACTGATCTCCTAGAGATACCTATCTCGCACACGGGGCTTAACCCCCACAAACCGATGCCCATGACGGGCGTACCAATGGCATGCACACGACGCCCTTTATCGGCCGTATTGACTTGCGTTGAGTTGACCGCTCGCACTGGCTGAATTCGGTCGTTCTGCATGTGAGCACAAAGGAACTGAGAAATGTACGAACGGTTTGACCTTTTGAATCACGCCCTTGCTCATCGAGATTGTCCTGAGAATTTGACTGTGCAATGGCTCACTCAATTCGTAGGTCAGGTGAGGAATGAAATTGATATCCACAAGAATTTCGGAGAAGACGAAATAAGAAAGGCCAAGCCGACATGACAGAATCCAATGACATCGCACTTGAGGTTCGTGAGTTTGTAGGTCACGCAAAGACCGTGATTCTTTCGACCGTCTCGGAGCAAGGTGAACCGAACGCTAGCTACGCACCTTTTGTCGAACATGCAGGTGCGTTCTATGTGCTGATCAGCGGACTTGCCAAGCACACCTCAAATTTGCTCACGACCGGACAATGCCACGTGATGTTCATCGCCGACGAAAAAGACTCGGTCAATGTGTTTGCTCGCAAGCGGGTAAGTTACACTTGTGAGGTATCGATTATCGAGCGTCAGGAAAGTACGGCCAACGTTGTCTTTGAGAAGATGCAAGAGCGGTTTGGACCAACCATTAATATGCTTGTGAGCCTGCCCGACTTTCGACTAGTGCGATTGGTTCCAGGCCAAGGCGTATGGGTGCGAGGCTTTGCCCAAGCCATTCCGGTTCAAGGTTTCTAGAATGCGACCGAGGCTAAAGCCGTCGCTTGCCCCAGCGAATCAGGTTGCGTACGATTCCCAGGGGCTTTCTTGATGGGCTCCGAAAACTCGCTCGCGTAGAAACTTCAAGCGGAGTCGATCCGATGCTTATTCTCGTAGGAACAGTCTGGCCCATCTTGGGCATTCCTTTTTCCATCCTCTCGGCGCTTGCCATACCCAAAGATTCTTGGCGATGGCTTGCGTTGCTATTGTTACCGGGATTGCTCTTTGCCGTCCACTACCTTTTCATACTGCCTTGGTGCGCGGCCAATGGGAACTTGGCCGCTGCCGTTGTCTTTGCTCTGATGATCGGAGCGATGTTGCTGTATTACCCTGTGATCATAGTGCTTGCTGGCCTTTGGGCCTTTAGGCAAATTTCATCGAGGGTTGGCCAAGCCGAGTCCAATTAGGGAGCGATCTCGACCGACTCGATCACAACGGCCTCGACAGGAACATTTTCATGTCCTTGCTTGGTTGTGGTAGCGACACCCTTGATCGCTTCGACCACTTCGCTCCCCGAAGTCACCTTGCCAAAAACGCAGTAGCCGACGCGATCGCGTGAGTTGGCTTTATCCAGAAAATCATTATCGGTGACATTGATAAAGAACTGGCTCGTGGCGCTATCGGGAACGGAGGTGCGAGCCATGGCAAGCGTGTACTTTTTGTTGCTCAGTCCATTGGTCGACTCGTTGACGATCGGGGAATTGGTAGTCTTTTGTTTCATGTCCGGAGTGAATCCACCACCTTGGATCATGAAGTTCGAGATGACGCGATGGAAGATCGTGCCGTTGTAGTGGCCTGAGCGAGCATAGCTCAAGAAGTTCTCAACGGTCTTTGGGGCGGCCTGTGCATCGAGCTCAATGGTAATACTGCCCTTGCTTGTTTTCATAACGACCTTGGTTGCGTTGCTCATCGTGGTACCTTTCGGAGAGTTTTTGAAATCTGAGTTACAAATCGATAATGGGTGTGATCAGTCTTGGGTGTGCAATCCACACTCGGTCTTGCCCGTCCCGCTCCAACGCCCTGCTCTTTCGTCTTCACCGAAAGTCACCGCGCGGGTACAAGGCCAGCAGCCGATGCTGCTGTAGCCTTGGTCGTGGAGGGGATTGTAAGGGATCTTTTTAGAAAGGATTCGATCCCAGACCTGTTTTTTGGTCCAATTTGCAAGCGGACTAACTTTGACCAGCTGGAATTTTTTGTCCCAGCCGATGATCGAAGCTTTGGCACGATCGGGAGATTGGTCGCGACGGATGGCGCTGGCCCAAGCGAGCTTGCCATGAGCAACTCGCTTAAGAACATCGAGCTTGCGATCACCGCAACATTTCCCAGGGTCAGTCTTGTAGACAGGCCCTCCATGGAGCGTTTCGTAATCCACAACCGAAAGAGTCGGTCGCATCAACTCGACTTCGATTCCATAGAGTTCGGCAACTTGGTCTCGCAATCGGAGCGTTTCAGGAAATTGATAGCCTGTATCCAAATTAAAAACGTGGCATTTCGGATCGATCCTTGAAAGCATTTCGAGGATGACCATCCCTTCAGGCCCAAAGGCTGTGGCCATGGTGAACCTGTCCTGGTACTTTTCCAGAGCCCATGCCAAGATCGCCTCTGGTTCGGCTTGCTCGAACGAGTTGCTCAATTGCTCGAGTTCGGCGAGCAATTCGGGGGTCGGCAGTTTTTGTTCGTCCTTGCTGTCCATGCCTAAGGCACTCGATGCGAGGTCGTCAACACGGCTCGCCCATTGAGGAATTTCATAGTAAAACTGGTAGGCATGATAGCCGCTGGCGGGTCTTGGTCAAGAATCCTTGCTGCGACTCCCAACAATCTTAGCATCCTTGGTGCAGTGCAATGCCAATCTACGAATTCTACTGCCGTCCGTGTCACACCGTGTACAGTTTTCTTTCCCGGCGCATGCAAGTTCCCGGCAATGCGACTTGCCCAAAGTGTGGCTGCAAAAAGCTCGAGAAAAAAGTATCCAGGTTCGCTATCTCTAAGGGTTTGGTTGAAAACGCCGCTTCGGGCGATGCAGATCCCTTCGCGAATCTTGACGAATCAAAGCTCGAGGAACTCATGAGCGAAATGGCCCCGAGCATGCAGGACGATTCATCGCAAGAGGATCCCAAACAGATGGCTCGGTTGATGAAGCGTATGTTCGAGCTTTCAGGAAGCGAGCCTACCGGAGCGATGCTCGAAGCGATGAAGCGGATGGAAGCTGGCGAAGATCCCGATGCGATCGATGAGGATCTCGGTTCCGCGATCGACGAACAAGCCGATCCGTTCTCGCCAGCCTCCTCGACCTCCAAACGTTCGAGCATTCGGCGGATTTTACAAGCTCCCAACATCGATCCGGAACTCTACGAGCTCGAAGGGTAAACTACCGGATCTTGTCGCCATGGCCAGCTTGACCAAACGAAACCATGCGAGCCACACATACCTCTTTCATGGCCGTGCGAGCGGGCTTGAGATAATCCCGAGGATCAAATTTCTCCGGTCCCTCTGCAAGAACCTTTCGAATCGCACCGGTGATCGCTAGTCGGCAGTCGGTATCGACGTTGATCTTGCGAACACCGCTCTTGATGCCACGTTGGATCTCTTCGACGGGAACCCCCCAGGTCTGCTTGATCTTGCCACCGTACTTGTTGATGATGTCTTGCAGTTCTTGAGGAACCGAGGAGCTACCGTGCATGACAAGGTGGGTGTTGGGAATCTTCTTGTGAATTTCTTCGATACGCGTCATCGCCAGAACTTCGCCGTCTGGTTTGCGAGTGAACTTATAAGCTCCGTGGCTAGTACCGATGGCTACGGCCAAGGCATCCACTCCGGTTTCTTCGACGAAGCGCTTTGCTTCTTCGGGATCAGTCAGGAGTTGATCGTGACTGAGTTGCCCTTCGGCACCATGGCCATCTTCGGCTTCTCCATGACCTGACTCGAGGGAACCTAAGCATCCCAATTCGCCTTCGACCGAAACACCTTTGGCATGTGCCAACTGGACGACGCGTCGAGTGACATCGACGTTGTATTCGTAGGAAGCAGGGGTTTTTCCGTCTTCCTTGAGCGAGCCGTCCATCATGACCGAAGTGAATCCGTTTTGAATCGCGGACAAACAAGTATCCGGCGAGTTGCCGTGATCTTGGTGCATCACGATTGGAATGTTTGGATACAGTTCAACTGCTGCGAGCATCAAATGACGGAGGTACGCGTCTTGGGAATAAGCCCTTGCTCCTCGGGATGCTTGGATGATCACCGGAGAGTTCGTCTCCTTGGCCGCCTCCATGATGGCTTGGATCTGCTCCATGTTGTTGACGTTGAAGGCGGCAACGCCATAGTTGTTTTCAGCAGCGTGGTCGAGGACTTTACGGAGGGGTACCAAAGCCATATCGGGGCTCCCGAGGAAAGGAAATCGGTGTTCGAAAACAAAAATCAAAACGACTGACGTATCAACCTAGCGATTCTAGGACTATCGTACCAGATCGGATAGGATTATGTTGATTTGGCGGAGTTTCATCAATAAGCAGCAAGACGGATCGTTTTGAGAAAAGGGACTCGGGATGGATGAGTATCAACCGGTCAAAAAATCGGTGACCGGACTGAACCCAGTTGACAATTTTTTGAGCGGTAGCTGGGAAGCTCTCGGCGCAGGGGCACCTGTGCTGGTAGCTTTGGCACAACTGTGCAGCCAAGCAATGGTAGAAAGAGCATCCCCTAAACCGATGACTGCGGAGGGATTGCTACCCGAAGCCAAAGCGATCCTAGTTGCGGCCCGCGATCGCGGGGTGGTCGAAGTGCGCGGAGTCAACACCGCATTCGACCCAGCAGCCAGATTGCTTGCCGTTTATGTCGAGTTGGATGAATCGCAAACCATCGCGTTTCGAGATCCAGAGCGACCGGAAACAACCGTTTTATTTTTGGAAGGATTTCGCCAACTTTGCGAATTAGGGTTAGTGATGCATCATCTGCATCGAGACTTCTCTTTGACCGCGTTGGGATTTGAAGTAGCAAGAACGATTTCAAAGCAGGAGGTGCAGCCATGGTTGGACAAAGGTTCGGAATTTGGCCTGCACGACTAGTTCGATTGCTCATTGTGCTGGTCTGCTTGGTATTGGCCGGAGTGCTTGTTACCAAACAGTTAGCCAACCAGTGGCTATCGAACCCTTCGGCATCGAAGCCTCCGGCAGACCGCCCTGAGGGTTCGATTGGCCAAGGGATACCTAGCGGGAACCTGCCCACCGAGGTAACACCAGTCGATTCACACCCCTTGGATGCGGTTTTGCGTCTTGCGAAAGATGCGATGGAGACGCATAAGCGTTCGCACCGCACTTACCGAGCAACGGTGCACAAACGGGAGCGTTTCGGCAAGGATCTAGGCCCCGAGTCAAAGATGGAGCTTAAGCTGCGTTATCGCCAAGAGGATTCTCAAAGTGGACTGCGTCAAATGGACGTCTATCTGAGGTTCCTAGAGCCCAAGTCACAGGCTGGACGGGAGCTGATTTGGAAGGAAGGTTTCAATGATGGATTGATGGTCGTTCATGAAGCAGGTTTTTTGAACATTACGAAGATCGAGCTTTCACCGACGAGCCGTTTGGCCATGCTCGGGAATCGTTATCCGGTCAGTGATATCGGGATCGAACGACTCTTGACCAAACTGCTCGCCAAGGGGAATCGGGATCGTCAACTTGGGTATTGCCAAGTGAATCTGATCGACTCGGTCGATGTGGCTGGTCGCGACTGCAAACGGATCGAGGTTTGCCATCCACAGCGAGAAGTGACCGTCGGCGACAAGACGATCGAGCATGAGTTCTATAAAGCGATTATTGACATCGATAACCAGCACGGGGTTCCGATTCGATACGCCAGTTACATGTGGCCCGAAAATTCGGATGGCCAGCCGGTACTCGATGAAGAGTTCCTCTACGAGAACTTGGAGATTAATACGGAACTAGACGACCAAGACTTCGATCCTGATAATCCAGCGTACAACTACCCTTGAACCGATTTGTTTTTTGGTGACTAGATGTCCGATTCCATCGAATTCATGGATTGCATTGGTTGTGGTAAACGGGTTCGAACCACAGCCGTGCGTTGCCATCGCTGTGGCAGGGAGCTTGTTGCTGCGGCGCAAGAGCAACCCTATCGGACGGACTACAAAGAGTACGACCAGCATGAAGAGGACTTTGATTACCAAGAGTTTCTCGAACGTGAGTTCGGTCAAAAAACACCTGGTAAACTCAAGCCTTGGTGGTGGTATGTAGCATGGTTAGTCTTGGCGGTGATGATTGTAGGTATAGCTCTCGATGCACTACGATTAATACCTGGTTCGCCAGAGGCGACCAAAAAGTAGGGAACTTCGGGAATTATTGTGGGATCACGGAATGGTAGAGGAAGTGCGCAAGCACTCCGGTGAGTGATGGAATTGCGTGCAAAGAGACATTGAGATCTCGTGCGATGTTTCGCCAAAAGCAAACATCAACGCCGCCTGACGGCAGCGTTTTTACTGACGGCATTGACGGTGTTGACAAGATTGACTGCATTGACAGCGGACTGAATTGACCACATTGACATTGTTGACGGCCAAGCCCCAATGAGGCCAAGCACCAACGAGGTCAACCTCGTCAACAATGTCCCCTGTCAATGCCTTCAATGCCGTCAATAGGGTCAATACCGTCCAAACCCCTACTCCACCGCAGATGGTACACTGGATCGCGCGTCGATAGCTCACGACCAGCACACTCTGAGTTTTCCACGAGAGGATGATCCATGCCAAACACGCCATCAATTATTTCCAAAGTTCTCGTTTTGATGCTGGTAGTTTTCGTGGATCAATTGCAAGCCCAGTCGCCCAAAGAGATCACCAACAGCATCGGGATGAAACTGGTGCTGATCCCCAAGGGAACATTCATGATGGGCTCGCCTGAGAGCGAGGAAGGGCGTCGGAAGGACGAAACCCAGCACGAAGTGACAATCAGCAAAGACTATTACCTAGGCGTGACGGAAGTCACGCAAGGGCAATATGAGAAGGTGATGGGTGCCAAGCCGAGTTACTTCCGAGGTGGCAAGATTAACGGAAGCAGTTCCAATCACCCGGTCGAACAGGTTTCGTTGGAAGATGCTGTTGAGTTCTGCAAGAAGCTTTCGGAGTTGCCCGAGGAGAAGAAAGCAGGTCGCGTGTATCGATTGCCGACGGAGGCGGAGTGGGAATACGCTTGTCGGGCCGGTAGTAAAACCGCATACAGCTTTGGAGAGAGTTCAAAATCACTTGGCGACTATGCTTGGTTTGACGTCAACAGTCAGACGCACCCTGTCGGTGAGAAGAAGACAAATGCTTGGGGCTTATGTGATATGTACGGGAACGTCTGGGAATGGTGCAGCGACTGGTACGGTGATTATCCCAAGGGTACAGTCAGTGATCCCAGGGGCCCAAAAGAGGGCTCGCGCCGCGTGGTCCGTGGCGGCGGTTGGTTCTACGAGGCCGCGGATTGTCGGTCGGCGTACCGATACGGGCTCGACCCGTCGATACACAGTTACTTCTTCGGCTTTCGTGTTGCCCTGAGTTCCTCCGGAATCCCCCAGTCGCCGGAGGCGGACAAGTAGAGCGCAGCGAGCGATCGTAGGCACGGAGCGAGCCAGGGCGGATGCCCGCGAGCGCAGCGACTTTGCTCTCGAAAACAGAACTCCAACACGAGTTCCCGTTGCACTTGGTTTGCTCTTGGCTTGGCAACTCACCACGGATCGCGCAGCAGAGTTATCTGCTGGTCACCGAAGATGATTTTGCCAAGGCGGCTGGAGTGGAGAAGGTGATGGTGGCGACTTAGACGATAGCTCAGTCGGACATTCTTGAAGACGGGGCGTGTAACCCGCAATGGCAACACTTGGTCGACCAGACGTTGCCGATCCTGATCTGTCCGATATGTTTCATGAAGAAATGCTTCTCGCACCCTGGGCAACGAAATCGAGAGAGCCGGTACCCATTGATTGCCCAGAGCACTAGCCAAACAACCGCAACAGTTGCAGCGATCCCAGACAAGCGGAACCAAGTGAGAACCAAGCCCACCGCTCCCACAACGGGCAGGTACAGAAGAAGGCCCCCCCACAGGAGCCGCTTCCGATACCGATACTGTTGCCATGACGACTCGGGACTATCCATGTTTATCGCAGGAAGCGCTTGACCGAACTTAAGGACAACAGAGGTCTACCATTGGACTACATCCAGCTCCTACCAACGCAGTTCGAGCGAGCGGCCACCGGTTGGTTCAGTCAGACGTGTTGAAGGTTGTGATCGTAAGGCATCTATCACAAATCTGGTAATAGATATAATCGTCAACCTCTTTACAGATTCTGGAACGAGCGTAATACCTGAGTTGTTCGGGAGTCTTGAGGGAATCGTCACGACAATGGTCAACAAACATCTCAACCAAAGCTTTCGGTTCGCCCATTTCAGCAAGCTGGTCAATCTTTTCGAGGAATTCTTCGGCGTGAGCCCAAAACCGACCAGTTTCTTGGGTGTTAGGCTTGGGCAGTTTTTCCCTAAACAATCGACCGATCCTCTTCAACGCGGCCTGATGCGTTGGTTGTGCATCTTCGGAGTAATACTCCGCTGTTTCGCTGAACAAATCATTCAAAAGCGGTCCTCCGACATGTCGGCTGAACCCAGCACCAAGTATCCACACACGGGGCCTTTCAGCCTGCTAGATGCAGAAACGATCCAGGGGATTAAGTACGCGTGCACTGCCATGTGGCCGGCGTACCTGAAGGTTCTTCGAGAACGAGCCAAGGGTACGATGAACATTCTCGATCGGTTTCACATCATGAAGAAATTCTCAGAAGCATTGGACAGGGTTCGAGCCGATGAGACGCGGCAATTGCTCAGAGACGGATACGAGCCTGTACTCACGAAATCCTGTTGGTGCATTTTGAAGAAGCGAGAGAACCTGACTGAGACTCAGACAGTCCGATTAAACGAGTTGCTAAAGTACAATCTCAGAACGACCAAAGCCTACTTGATGCGTGAGGACTTCAATCGACTCTGGACCTACAGTTCCCCAGCATGGGCATCGAAGTTCCTGCGCGATTGGTGCACAAGGGCGAATCGATCAGGGATCGAACCTATGAAGAGAATGGCCAAGATGCTCGAGCGTCACGAGTCATTGCTACTGAATTGGTTCGAGGCCAGAGGGCTTTCGTCGGGAATCTTTGAGGGATTCAACAACAAAGCGAAATTGACCGTGAGAAAATCGTACGGATTTTAAGGAGGTAGAAACCATTTCTACCACACTATACCATCAGCTTGGCGACTTACCCGAGCCAATTCAGACCCACAAATTCTGCTGACGAGGCAGTTTTTTGGTCACAATGATCCTTAATTGGCGAACGCCCTCGATGATTGAGCGGGAGCTATTCATACATCAGGGAAAAGTCGATTACTCGCTTCGGTCCATTGGATTGTTCGTCAATTCAATGCAGTCGGGTTCCTTATGCGTCCATTCGGAACCGAGATCTGATATCTTTGGTATCTCTAGGAACAAGTATCCCCAAATCACAGACACAAGCACAGCGAGAACGAGTATAGGTAGAAACCAAGCAAAATCCGTCGAAGTGCTTTTCAAAGATAATAAAAAACCGACTGCAGTTAGGCCACACGGTAAGTAGAGTGTAACAATTCTTTGGAGGTGGTGCTGTCGTTTTCGGAATCTGCCCTCAATTCCCTCTGAACGGCGAATCCAGGTTTCCCACCCATCATCTTTCGATTCATCGTTGCGAATGCGATCCCACAGCTCAGTGGCAATGTAGAAACTAGCTCTAACCATTCGGTTGCATTCAACAGCCCAGAGCGCAACCATGGCCGTCAGAATAACAGGAACGACAAACAATGCCTTTCCTCCGATTGGGTTGTCAGCGTCGGAACCAAAAATCAAGCCTAGTGCGGCAGCAGATGCGCCGTAGCCACCGAGCAGAATCTGATGCTGCTGATGGATCGACTGGCAAATCTCCGCTCGAAGTGCCATGTATTCTTCCCGATGAGCGCTCATATTTCTTTCCACGAACTTGTTTTTATACGGATCAGCCTAAACTCTGTAGACCGCGCCAATGCAGCCTACCACGCAAGCTAGCCTCGATCCGAAGTTGGATGATATCAGGCACTTGCGAGCGGATCAAGAATTTTGCGGAGTGATAAGCTGTTTCGGTCTAATCTGCCCGACATCATCCTGGCCCGTCAAAGAGCTTGTTCCCACGTTTAACCGCACTGGGGAAATGGAATTTCGTTGTTCGTTTCTCGCTCCGCAACCGATCGCAACCTTCCTATAACCCCGATTCCCAAGAGACTCCGAGTCGGGCGAGAGTTTGGGGCCAGGATCCGGCAAGACTGTCGGCAGATCATCGGAACTTGGCCAAGAGTGGTCCCGATCCGGGGAGAGTTCGAGAGTCTGAAACCTCGAAAAACACTGGTAAAAGTGTCGGTAAAAGCAAACAGGCCGACGTTTTTCGACTTCGGCCTGCATTTATAAGTTCTGGGTATTTTTTGTTCGCTACCCAGCGGATCAGTTGCCAGATCCAAACTCCGCTCTAGCTCATCGGGATTTTACGGGTTATCACCGGAGGCTTATTACCCAGAGATTCTCTAGGGAATTGCGTGCAAAGGAGAGAGTTTGTAGGTCGCTGGCGATGTCCCATGACGGCGTCTCGGGTTGGACACGATTGTTCCACTCGATGCGCGCCAGCCGGCAAACAGAACTCCAGCGCGAGTTCCCACTGCACGTGGTCTGCTCTTGGCTTGGCAACTCGCCACGGATCGCCCAGCAGAGTTACCTGCTGGTCACCGGGGATGATTTTGCCAAGGCGGCTGGTGTGGCGAAGGTGATGGTGGAGGGGTG
>JBEIGI010000052.1:0-40080 GCA_040381975.1 Pirellula sp. | reverse complement strand
CTGCGCAGATGCCGTTACGTAGAATCCACGAGCGTGGACGAATGATCTCGGCGTCGACAATGCCGCCGTCGCTTCCCTCTGCGGTGATCGACAACTTGGCCCAGGTAGCTTGGTCGGGCTCAGGTTGCGGGTCGACCTCGAAGCGGTTGGGGGGCCTCAAAGATCTTTAGTTAAGGAGGTTTCAAGCCACCATTTCTCAACTGCTTAAGGGTCATTGCAGCACTAAACGCGACAAGTCCGTCACCCTGCGATATCTGTTCTAAGGTAGCTGCTG
The DNA here is from genome assembly GCA_040381975.1 of Pirellula sp. Lineage (GTDB taxonomy): Bacteria > Planctomycetota > Planctomycetia > Pirellulales > Pirellulaceae > JBKCUI01. The sequence continues at coordinate 39,806 of JBEIGI010000052.1, read as the reverse complement.
ATCGCTCAGCGTTTAGCTTGTAAGTGTGAAATGCAGCCGCAGCCCGCACACGGGCATTCGGATGGTCTAAGAGTGTCACCAAACGCTCTCGTTCGTTAGCCTTAATGATTTCGCTAAAGGTGTCCGTTAAGTCCTTGTAGTATACATTTGCTTCGATGGAATTTCCGTCTTCGGTTGCTTTACCATGCGATTCCGCAAGAGCTGCATACCGTTCGATCAAAGAAGTAGTATTCTTCAATTCCTTCCCTCCGTTCGTGGTCATTTTGCACCGAACTTTCTCAAGATATCCATTCCAAATTCATATTGAAACTCAAAAGTTCTCCCATTTAGCCATTGACGAACAGTCTGCCCATCGGTGAAGTCTTGGATCGAGTTGTAAAAACCTGTGATTTTATAGTGAACATCGTCGGCTACAGAAACAACGTTGTCTGTATTGTGAATGGCGTTCGCACCAAACTGTGCAAGCTTAGATTGCTCAACAATATGGTGCCGGTGACGTCGCTCACCGGCTGGGCCCAGTGCTCGCTTTAAAGAAGCGAAAGAAGGACACTCATTATGCACCACCAATCCCAGCTCGCCGACTTGGTAGACGTGCTCGCCGTGGACTTCGATATTGTAGACCGGCTGGGTGACTCGCGAAAGCGTAACCGACAGAACGACTGCGAGGCCATCGAGCTCTTGGGGCGTTTCGCTTCGTAAGGCTGAAAAAGAGTGTACCTGTACGACGGAATGTTGTTGGTGTAACAGTCAATCATGTGACGCGCTAGCCCTTAGGTTTTCATACCTCTGCCATAGGCCATTTTCGCTAAAAATTCGATGAGTGTAAGAATCGCGAAAACCTATGTTTTTATTGGGTAGACAGTCGCGTGACTCGTTTGGGGTGAGTGAAGCGATTTAGAGCCTTTTGGCGGTTTAGAGCCCTTTTGGACGCGTCATGGTCATCGAGCGTCAGGCAAGAACCAAAACAGCCAAGAGAGCAGTGGGCCAAGAGAGTAGAAAGTAGAGAGTAGACCGAGTAGCCAAGAGAAAGTGGGGATTTCGCAATCCTTTGTCCCTGGATAAGTCTCCGGTCGCTTCATGCTCTACTTTCCACTTTCTCTTGTCTACTCTCTATTGGCCTTGTGGCCAATGGAGGCGGCTTCGGAGTACCAAAAATGTTAGATCTCCAAGCACAACGCGAGTTTCAGCATAGCGAATTATCAACCAACCACGGCATGCCACCTATATCTTCAACTCATCCGTTCGATTCCAATCCTCCCCCGATGAATCGACTTTGCAGAAAAATCGCGTAGCAGGCGGTTTGCGGTCGCACAGGTCCATTACTTTTGTCGCAAAAAAAACAGCATCTCGAAAGGGTCGACGATTTTGAATTGCCAGTCTAGCTTTTCAAAAATCTCGGATAGCGGGCTCTCTTTCTCTCTCAAGTCAAGTAGGTCATTGTCACGAGTCACGAGAAAGTCAGCCTTCGTTGCAATCGCCAGATCTATGTACTTACTATCCTTAGGATCGCGATCAAGCACAAAGACATTGGCAATGTTGACTGAGTACATTGAGCAAGCCTGAATTCGGTCAAGAAAATCGCGAACAGCAGAAATCGTGAGCGATGGAAACCTGCGTTGAAGACTTGGGCGAGTTAAGACTTCTCGTAACTCTTCAATACAAGCATCCGAAACCAAAAGCTCAAGTGCGCCTATTTCGGCAAGTTCAAGCAGCGCGGCTGCGGGTCCCGTAGGCCTCGCTGCCGCTTGAAGAAAGATCATGCAGTCAAAAACGACTCTTGGCCTACCCAATTATTGTCGCCCTTGATTGGCATCGTGCACTTCGTTTCGTGCTGCTTCGAAAAGCTCATCAAGCTCAGCATCGGGTATATCCGAACTGGCAACTTGCTCACGGAACGGAGCCAAGATTTCTGCAAAAGTCCGGCCTCCGATGACGCCTTTACGAATCAATTCTGCGGCATAGGACTCTACCGATTGCCCGCGCAAGGCAGCTTGCTCTGCAAGAATCCGCTGAGTTCCATCGGGAATATTGATACTTATAACCACGGTCGCCTCGTAAGTAAGTTATCCATAGTCAGCTAGAAGTTCAACCAATCTGGACAATTGTACCCATTCTGGCCCGCAGAGGCTCCCAAAAAGACAGGGGCAGAGAGTTCCAGACCGATTTTTCGCACTCAGGGGCGCAACCCTCTTCGTAACAATACTCTCTTTGCCGGAAATCCCTAACGCTATTAGCAGAAATGACTTACGGAGTTCGAGACCCGTTCGGTCCCGTTTTGAAATTCCAGGTTCGAACTGGTGAGTTAACAGCTTTCCGAGGAATGCTTTGGGAATGCTTTAGCTCGTGTCCTCGCTTTGGGAAACACGATCATTCGTTTGAATCGAAACGCCAGAAGAAGCAGCGTGTCTAATGCAGGCGAGTTCTCGAACGCTTTTTTCCAGAATGTCTTGCAATGCCGGATCGAAGAAAAGTCTCGAACCCTTTGGTATTGAAGCATTCCATCCTGACGAATTCGTGTTGTCCCAAGTGTGTCGTGCTCCAAGTGTCGTTTGCTCAGCCGCTAAGCGACAAAGAGTTAGTCTTCGCAATCCACCAAAGAATGTTGACGAGTATCTGAATTGCTTGTCGCAGCAGGGACTGCCTCTTGCTTCGGATACGCTACGGAAATATAGGAACTTGATTTAGACATCTGATTCCGGTTCGAACGGAGTCGCTCCAAACGGAGTCCAACAGAGCCATGCGAAACGATCTTCGGTTACTTGATCAATCGCTGTGACCTTCTCGATTTCATCGTAGAACCGGTCAATCCCATCTGCCACAGCTTCGGAAACCGTTGAACCAATACCGCATGTATATTCGATTCCGTCGCTACTCTTTACAAATACGTTTGGGGTCGCTTGGAAGCTTCCGCTTTCGTTTTCTACAACACGAAGTGTAAATTTCGCGAAAGGCAAATCTCCGGTCCAAACATCATACCAGCCGACAACTTTTTCAATCTTTACTTGCCGACGACGCGTCTTAATCCATCCCGATTCAAGCATTAACGAGCCCCAAATGAGATTACTTTTTCTAAAATCGTGTCAACATCTACATATCGATCAACTCCATGCACACGAAATCTACGAACACCCTGGGTGAATCCCTCTACAAGTTCACCTCGTCCTCGCCGTGACTCCATCGCTTGAATAGCGTTACGCATATAGTCGTTTAAATCGGTTGCTTTGACCTCTGCGGCGTGTTCTCTAAAATGGTACATCACATTTTTTGTAACATCATCGAAACTTCCAGCTCCCCATCGCGCAAGAAGTTCGGGGTCGCAAACATTATGCACCACCAATCCCAGCTCGCCGACTTGGTAGACGTGCTCGCCGTGGACTTCGATATTGTAGACCGGCTGGGAGACCCGCGAAAGGGACACACTCAGAACCATGCCGGAGGCTTTAGTCGAGAGGCTAGAGGGAAAAACCAATCCGAAAGACTCAGTACCGCAACAAAGCCTCTCGCGGATCGACTGACCACACAGGGTGATTGTCGTCCCGGTGATGATCTCGACAGTGCCGTCGGCACCTAGCACATAGTAACAGGCACACTCCGCTGTGCCGTCCGCCAGGGTACGAGGTGCACTTCATTGAATACTGCGGACGGCACATGGAATGCGCCTGCTACTATGAGCCTTCGCCACCGGCAATCGGTGGGCAATCGTCGATGGCAGTGACTAACGCTATCCCGGAGACTTCCAGTTCTGGCAGATTTAGCGGAAGCATCCGTCCGGCGCAAAGGCCGCTTGCCAGAATCCACGAACAGGGCCGAATGATCTCGGCGTCGACGATGCCGCCATCGCTGCGTTCGACCGTGATCGACAGCTTGGCCCAAGTGGATTGGTCGGGCTCTGCTGTCAGCGTCTATCAGCGGTTCAAGAAACCGGACCGCTAATGGACGCTGATGAACGCTAATGGACAATCACATAGTCTACTTTCAACTCTCTCAAATCTACTCTCTAGCCGCCAAGCGGCTCCGGGGTTCTTGGTCGGAACGCGCGATCCGATCGGCACCGATTCGTTGGGGACTGGTAGCTGCGTTCGCGTTGCTTCGGCTGCGTAACGTTCGGGTGCGAGCCATGGCGTCTCTTGGGATGGCGCGTCGAGCCAGCTTGGATCCGACCAATGTGAATCCGTTGAGGCTGATCCTGGGCTTGATTGCGCATTAAAGGATGTTCCTTTGGATGCGCATGGTTTGCTATACTTAGACTCCGGTCCGCCCTCCCCTAGGAAACCTTTTTTCTCTAAGTAGGCAATGATGCTACGTCGAACCCACGGTTGTCTTTCACGCTGGATCCTGCGTTGGATTCCTCTGGTACTTGCATTTTTCGGACTCATCGCCAACACCGACGTACGGGCCCAGACGCCTAGCGCACAAAAGCGATGGACTGAGGAGCAAGCCAAAGCTTGGCAAGACAAGCATGGTTGGCTCGTCGGCGCAAACTACATTCCTGCCTATGCGATCAATCAGCTTGAGATGTGGCAAATCGGCACTTTTGATTTGGAGAGGATCGATACCGAGCTCGGCTGGGCCCAAAGCCTAGGCTTTAACTCGATGCGAGTGTTTCTCCACGATCTACTATGGACCGGAGATGGTAAAGATTTGCTCGATCGTATGGAGCAATTCTTGAGCATCGCCGAGAAGCACAAAATCGGGATCATCTTTGTGCCATTCGATTCGGTGTGGGATCCTCAGCCCAACGCAGGGAAACAACGCGAACCGAAAAAAGGTGTCCATAACAGCGGATGGGTCCAAAGCCCCGGTGCAGCAATTCTAGGAGACCCCAGCAAGCATGCGCTCGTGAAACCCTACCTTCAAGGGATCCTCAAGCGATTCAAAGATGATCCTCGTATTCAAGCTTGGGACTTGGTCAATGAGCTCGATAACGACAATGCCAATTCGTATGGACGTAACGGAACCAAGACCGAGCTCCCCAACAAAGCTCAAATGGGACTCCTGTTTGCAGAGCGTTGCTTTGAGTGGGCTCGCGAAATCAACCCCTCGCAACCCCTGACCTGCGGGGTTTGGATCAGTCTTTGGGAGGACGAATCAAAGCTCAGTCCAGTCGATAAACTTTGTCTTGAAAAGTCCGACATCATCACTTTCCATCACTATGGCGATGGAGATGCCATGCGACGGGCTATTCGATCTTTAAAACGCTACAACCGACCCATCGTTTGCACCGAGTACATGGCCCGTGGAAACAATAGTTACTTCGATCCCAACCTCAAGATCTTCAAAGAAGAAATGGTCGGTGCTCAGAATTGGGGATTCGTCGATGGCAAGAGCCAGACGATCTATCCGTGGGACTCGTGGCAGAAACCCTATGACAAAGAACCCGATCTATGGTTCCACGACATCTTCCGCCGCGATGGAACCCCCTACCGAGCATCGGAAGTCGAGTACATCCGCTCAGTCACTGGTGCGAAGCCCTAGCAACTAGTCTTTGCCGTAGTGCTTGACTTGCTCCCAGTACTTTTCAAAAGCCCCTTCTTTGTGGAAGTCGGGGCTGTTGTCGATGTCGTGACACTCAAGGCACTTCTCTTGTGCGTTGGCTAAGGTGAGTCGCATCGATGCTCTGAGTTCTTCAATTCGCTTTTTGTCGCTCGCGGCATCCTCTTCGGCTTGAACATGCTCGAGTCCCGGTCCATGGCAGTTCTCACAACCATTGCCGTGCAGATCGATCGAGCCTTCTAAGGTCTCGTATCCAGTCTTGTAGGGAGAGAACTTCTGAGGGTTCCAGCCCGTCACATGGCAGGAAATGCACTCGGGATCAAAGTGCCTTGCCATGGATCGCTCGGGTGGCTTGACGATCGAATCGGTCGCATGCGCATGCGGTGTCTTAGTCCAAATCTCATGGGCTGTCGTGTGGCACTCTCCGCACTTGCTTGTCCCTGTGAAGCTCCGGCCTGAGGGATGGGAGGTTGGCCGGAGTCCCAGGGCTGAGAAGTTATCGTCGGCCTTGTTGCGCAGTTCGTCTTGGTACTTTCCGAAAAGATCAAGCATTCGAGGAGAGTCTTCGAATTGCGAACTCAGTGCGATGCGTTGATAACGCATTGGAACGGCTGGATCATTGAACAGACCAACGATTCCCGCATACATCCCCTTGGTTCCTGCTTGAACGATCTCCGAAGTGCTTCCGGGGAGAACCTCGGGTCGATACGTCGGCTCGCCATAGCCCCCGGAGGTGATCACCAATTGAAAATCCGGTACTGCCTGAACGATCTTTCGCGTCTCTTCCAAGCTGGCATTGGCCAAGAGAATCAGATAATCGCATTTCTCCTCAGTCAGTTTGGTTAAGACTTCCTTTAGGGCAGGGACTGGAGGCGATGCGGAGAAAAAACCTTGGTTGATCCCGGCATGGGCTTTGAGGCTTTCCTCACCCAAAACTCCTGTGATACCGATCTTGCGAGATTTCTTGTCAGGACCATCTACCGTTAGGATCTTGTAACGCACATCATGATCGGGCAACATGCTGACATTGGCCGAGACGAACAAGTCGTTCTGGGCGTTTTCATTCAGAACCGAGATGAGGATGTTATCCGATAGCATCAGATCCTTGGCACCGTAGGTGGTCGCCTCGTAGCCCATGAGTCGCAGGGCTTGGGTCGTCCAGTTGAATTTGATTTCCGATTGAACCCCATCGCGGCGGACTTGATCGCCAGCATCCAACGCGATGACTTGCCAGCCTCTGTTCTTTAAGCTTTTGAGGAGTGTGTCTTTGCGGTTGATTCCCCCTTTTTGGTTCGCTAGACCAGTACATCCGCACGGCTCAAGGTATCCATATTGATTCCCCGTGATGTAGAAAACCAGCCAAGGATTCTGCCAATCTGCGGCGATCTTTTGGTTCTTCTCTTCTTCGGTCGCGACGGTGATCGGAGGATCGCTTGGGGGTTGGGAGGGATTGGCTTGGAGTCCCGTCGAGGGCGGATCAGACGGTTGTTTGGTCTTCACCGGTACATTCTGTCCGGGCAGGTTTTGGGCGGGAACATTCTGAGAGGGCTTCGTCTGGCGTTGACCGAGCCTAAGCCTGGGTGGCTGTGCAAAGAGCAAACCGCTACAAACGCTAACAGCGGCAAAGATTAACCCAAACTTGATCGTTCGATAGCCCGATCCATTTTGAGTTGTTTCAGATCCAAACCAACGAAGAGTACGGATCTTGCGTTTCATGAAACCTTGAGTCCTTCAATGCCTATGCTACTTGGCGATCAATCCTCAGTCACTCTGATTTTCAAGTACATCGGAATCGTAGGCGAAGTTTCCATATCCGTTTCGATCACGATTTTCCCGAAATCCTTGCTGAAGGTGCCATCGAATTCGACTGGATCACTTCCAGGCGGGATTTCGAGCAAGATTGGATAGATTCTCTGCGTGGCCGAAATCTTGGGTGTGCCGATCGTCGCCTTGAGTTGCTCCGGAATAAGCTTTCCAATCCTTACATTCGGATCCCCTTTAAAATCCTCTGTGCGGATCGAAAGCATGAAACTTTTCTTGAGACCCTGCGACGACTTGGCTGCACCCATCGTCAGGATGTTCCGCGTTTCGTTGTAGTCGTCCCCGGCGATGACTCGGATCGGAGTCACAACGCGAGCCCGAATGTTGTAGAACAAGAACTCTTCCTCTGGGCCGGCTGAATCATTTTTCCTAACGATTTGAAGCTCTAGATTCAGTGGGCCTGCGGGTAAACCTGGAAGCAAAGTGACTTTGCAATCGACATAGCGACGGGCATCGGCCATCTCAGGCATTTCGCCAGGCTTGAGAGTTTGCTCTTCTTGGGCCTCAAAGCGAACTTTTTTGGACAAAATCTGATCCTTGACTTGGCCTCCACCGATGTTGATCGGCGCTTCCTGGAACGAATAAATGCGGAACTTCACCTCGTTCTCAAACATGGAAAGCAAATCGCCAAGGTTTTGTGAGGGTGGATCGAACGTGTAAGCTTGGCCGATACGGCCACGGATGACCAGTTTGATCTCTTCTTGGCTGGGGCAGTTGCTACCGATGGTGGCCGTTTGTGAGAACTGTTCGAGAATGTTCTCGGCTTTCCATTCGAGTTCGACCTCGGTTTGCTCATCGGGCTTGAGCGTCGCTTCGGTGAATTTCCCTACGGTACACTTGCAGGTGCTGGCTTTGAACCAAATCTTCGCGTCGGCTTGGCCGACGTTCTTGAAGATGAATTTATGGGAACGCTTGGTTCCCTTCATCATGAGTCCGAAGTCCAGTTCGGCCCCGTTGACGACGGAGATCTTGCCAACTTTCTGAGTCGCCAGCTTTTCGACCTCGGAGCGAATCGCTTCTCCTGAAGACTCGGTCGAGACCCCTTTTTCGCTCCCCATGAGGTTTTCGACCCCGGCAAAACGCCGATCATGATCGAGTTTCGCAAGCCCAAACCCCAGGGCAATGCACGAGAGCAAAAGAAGAATACTGCGCATGATGGCCAAAATAAAAAATGAGCCGAGAAAGATTAGGAAGTCTTGAAAAAGCTACGCATCGCTTGGCGAACTGGTTCACCCGGAACCGATTCGCTCCGTTCGAGCAATATTTTGAGTTTATTCCAAGCTGCCGTAGCATCCTCCGAGAGTTTACCACCGGATTTGGCTCGCTCCTGGATGACTTTGACCATTTCACGAGGTATCCAAATCTTTGAGGCCTCGATTTTACGATCCAGGTGGGGAGTCTGTCGATCGATCTCTTCGGCTTGATCGAGCATCGATTCGCACACCCGCCAGTTTCCTAGCATGGCGGCTACCGCGGAGGATTGCAGATGCAGTTCAGCGCTCGAGGGTGCAAACTTAGCCGCATCCTGATAGTAGACCAAGGACTCCTGCAAAAGGGCTGAAGCCACCGTCAAAGTCGCTGGAGCACCCCCACTGGGTCTGACCGTAGCACCGCCGCCACGTCTCTGGTTTCTACCTCGGGCGGCGGGTCGAGTAAGGACCTCTCCGACGGGGACACGACGGGCGATCATCTCCTGGTTTAGAGATGGGTCAAGCATTTGAGCGATCGAAGCCCGTAGCGATTGACTGCCGGCTTCGGCACAAGCCACCGAGTGGTTCGGATCCCTTTGAACCAGTTGTCGGCAGGCCTGCCGAAACATCGGTAGCCAACTGATTTTCTTGTCTGCCGGAAGCTTTGAATCCAAAGCCGTGGCCCCTAATTCCATGCCCCATCGTGCCAAATCGGGATCGTGGGGAACCGAAGCGATCGCATTTGCGATTTCGGTTCCACTGGGGAAGACTTTGTCTGCGATCGGGCCATCGATCTGCAATCTACCCTGAGAATCCTTGCTAAATGTACTGGTGATTCTTTGCACTTGCAGATAGGGCCAAGCCATCGTCAGGCCCCAAAGGCCCAAGATGGCCGTAGCGACCAAGGGAGATTTCCATCTCGACGGCCCGCCAGCAAAGTTTCTTTTTTGCGAATTTTCGCTACAATTGGTTCCTGCGAGCCACAGGCCCAAGGCGATCATCGGAGCGATCATCGTCCCAGGCAGCATCCAACCTCCTGAGGCCAGGAAGTGAATCATCACGCCCAAAAAGGAAACCAGCAACAAAACCGGATGATTCTTAACAAACAGTTGCACCGAGGCGCTAGGCTGTGGCCGGCTTAGCCAATATCCAAACAGGCCTGCGATGGCAAGCGACAGGCCCGTACCTATGACTTCCAAGTCGCTCGGGATCCTCAAGAACGAGTAAAGGAAAATACCGACGGCTGATACGATCAGCGTCATCCAAACCGAGCGTGATTGGGATAGGTGTTCTTTATCTGCATGTCTTGCAAAAGGGTCATCGAGGGTGTCCTTGGGAAAAACGCGCCTCCGGAAACCCCAAAAGCATAGAATCAGCATCAAAAATAAGGTCAGCCCCAGTAGGAACCAACCACCGCTGTGAGCAAGTTCCAGGACGAAGTTGTGAGGGTCAGCGGGAGTCTCTGCGGCGGTGATCTTTTTGACCTGCAAGTACGTTGGCTGGAAATTCAGCGAGCCGTAGCCGTAGATAGGTTGCTGGGCGATCAATTCCAAAGCTCCCGTCCAATAATCCATCCGATAAGCGAGCGATTTACCAGCCTCCTGGAAGATCAGTGGATCCAATGCATAGACTCCGCCGAAGATCGCAAGCAGCGCGATGATAACACCCGCAACGAGCATCGGATGCTTGCGCATCGTTTGTCCCAGTTCTCGGCGAAGAATAGGATCCAGAAGCATTGCAAGGCATGTGGTCATGGCTGTGGCCACCCAGGCCGTTCGGCTCTTGGTCAGTAATAGCGATAGGCCTGTGGCCAGAACCAAGATCAACGGGATCCAACCAAGAGATCTCCGTTGCTTGAAGCTCACAAGCATCCAGCCGAGCCAAATCGGCCAGATCGCCACAAGAAAACCAGCGTAGGAGTTTGCCAGCGCAAAGAGACTTAGCACTTCAGTGCTTTCAATTCGATTAGCAATCAGCACCGCTTGAGATGAATCCGGATCGATCTGATTCCTAAGAAGGAAACCGATGCGGTCTTGCGCAAAATCGGCCCTTTGCATGGGTTGAATCACGCCGTATTCCCAAAAGCCCCATAGCAGTGCAAAGACAGCAAGGATCCACCAGAGCTTGAGAACCCGCGAAGCCGTTTGCGGTGTGCGAACCAACCAAACCATGGTCGGCAAAAGCAGCCATGTTGCGGTCGATTGCCAAAAACCATAGATCGAGTTTCTCAGATTCGTTCTGCCTAGTGAATAGCTTGTCGCAAGCACATGCCAAAGCACCACCATCGCGATCAGCAACCAGACTAAAGACATTCGCGGCCAAGAGCGGACTTGCCCTAGAGAGCTGACGCATAGAGCAGCAAAGTAGAAAGCCGCTAGCGATAAACCGATATGCCAAATCGAATCCCCAATGCCGATGGCTACAGGAGTATCGCAAGGCATCCAAAGCGACAGCACGCACAAGAGCGTCAAAGCGCACCAAGCAATCGATTCGGCTAGGTAGCTCCCTGCATTTCGCCTTGTCGACTGCTCAGGCGGGACAATATCGGTCAAAGTCGTGTCGGACGAGATTGGTAAAGAGGACATGCGAAATGAATGGTAAAAGGATGAGGCAATACCGATAAAAGTTGTTCTTCAGGAATTCCTGTGGCTACTCGATGGCTGTTTGAACTGCTGCGATACCGATGGTTGATCGAAGCGGTTCACAGTAATTTGCTGACTACTTGGGTGAATCGCTATACTGGACCGCTTCGAGTACGAGTAGACCATCATGCACTAGACTTTTTGCTCGTTAAACTCTCTAGCAGTGCAATCAGACCTAGCATCGCAAGAACGATCAGGAGCACAAGCCCAGCACCGATCCAATCCGTACGCGGCAGGAGCAAGGCTCCCAATGAGCAAGTCAATGTCGCAAGGTAAATCGTTCCGACAGCTTGTCTCTTCGTCATTCCCAATTCGACGAGTCGATGGGAGAAGTGTTTTTTGTCCGCTTGGAATGGACTGCGACCCTCCCGCAATCGAATCGCAATAACGCTGAGGGTATCATAGATCGGGATGGCTAACAAACATAGCGGAGCAAACACCGCATGAGGGGCCTGACCCGACGACCCTGAATAGGTAGATAACAAAGTTGTCACCGCAATCCAATAGCCCACGAAATAGCTACCCGAATCCCCCATGAAAATCGAGGCCGGTGGCCAATTGTGTTTAAGGAAACCGATCAATCCACCTAGCAGTGCCAAGGCCATCACAGCGACGAACAACTGGGGCTCCCTTTGAGACGGTTCGCTGGTCGTTAAAAGCATCAGGGCCAACATCCCAGAGATGATTGCTGCAACGCCCGCACTCAGTGCGTCCATGTTGTCGAGCATGTTGAATGAGTTGATGAGCATGACGATCCAAATCACACTCAGGATCGGAGTCAACCAAGGCAGATCGATGTAGGCTGTCAGTTGCAATTGCAATCCGTAGACGATCGCTGCAGCGACAGCAAACTCGACAGCGATTCGAACTCTCCAATCGAGCCCGAACCGATCGTCCATCAAACCCAGGATCGCTACGACCGAACCACCTGCGAGAAGCAACCATATCGAACCGAGTTTGGACCACAAGCCCGGAACCATCAGCCGAAGACTCTCAGGGATAGATTCCGGTAGCATACTCGGAGAGTAGCTCGCAAGTGCCACGGCCAACGTTCCAATCGAAAAGACTGAAAGGACTCCGAGCCATATCCCAAGCCCGCCTCCTCGCGGAATCGGTTGGGTATGAACTTTTCGCTCGTTGGGCATATCGATGAGTCTCAGTCCCTGCGCGTGGAACTTCACCCAAGAGACGACCCAAAGCGAAACGACCGACGCGAGAATAACGATGCTGACTAACACCAAGCTCAGGATCAAACCGCTGCTCATTGATTTGCTCCTCGTAGCGATTGTATAAAACCCCTGCGTGCTAGATTGAGAAACTCAAGCACATCGCTGCGTTGGTAGTCGGCGTAGGTCCAAGGCATCGCCATCCAACTTTGGTCACGAAACGCCAGGGTCACTTCGGCATAGATTCCCTCACGCAAATAGATTCGATGCTCGCGATTCTTGGTCGATGCCAAAACGAGTTTGGTCATGCTCAAGTAACCTGGGTCGATATTGACGAGTCGTTTGGTCGTTGGACTCTCTTGGGAGAGCAGTTCTGTGGTCCAAGCCTCCTCCCATCGGTTCGACTCGACTTTGTCGTTTGGAAGGCACTCTGGGTCGTATGGATCGGCAAAGACAGCCATTTGTTTTCGCAGAACGGGGGGGCTGTCGATTTCAGGGGCTAAATACATTGTTTTGTGGTAATAGGGTGATTCGATGAAATCGAAAGCTTGGCCCAATGCCGCGATTTTTCCCCAACGCGATTCCAAGCGTTCCCAGACGAGCTTGAGGATCCGATCCTCGTGAGAAAAGGCTGCGGCGAATCGAACGCAAGGGGGTGGCTTTTTGATCAGCCCCATCGGGGAATCCTATCTGGGTTGGGCTCGGCGAACTTAGCGGCAGTCGGTACAGTATTACGCATGGAAATCGAACAAGGCTCATCCCAAAGCAACACTTCTCGGATCCCAAAACCGGTCCAAATCGGCCCGATGGAGGTTTACCCCCCCATTTTTCAAGCTCCGATGGCCGGCTATACCAATTATGCATTCCGTCAGATCGTGCGGGAATTTGGGGGAGCCGGGCTCCAAGCCACCGAAATGGTAAACGCCCGAGGATTTGTTTGGCTCGACGAGCACGACTGCGAACATCCCGATCGGCTCTGGGGGGTCGGTGATGAACCCCGACCTCTGGCAGTCCAAATCTGGGACAATGATCCCGAGACGATGGCCAAGGTCGGACGAAGGCTCGTCGAGGAGTACCGCGTGAGTGTCGTCGATATCAATTTTGGCTGCCCGGTCAAACAGGTCACTGAAAAAGCCCACAGCGGATCGTACTTGCTACGTGACCCGGATCGAATGTACGCGATCATCTCGCGGCTCGTGAAAGCTTGCTGGCCTACACCCGTGACGGCAAAGATGCGGCTCGGATGCACCCGTGACTCGATGAACTACATCCATGTGGCCCAAACCGTCGAGCGGGCCGGTGCGGCAGCCTTAACCGTCCACGGACGAACCGCCGAAGACTTTTTTAAAGGCTCAGCCGATTGGGATCGTATTTCAGAAATCAAAGAGCACCTCGAGCGCATGCCAATCATTGGCAACGGCGATCTAGATACGCCCGAGCAAGTCCGATTCGCTTATCAAAACTACAACGTCGATGGGGTAATGATCGCTCGAGCAAGCCTCGGTAAACCCTGGCTCTTTGCTCAGGCGGCCGCTGCCCTCGAAGGCAAACCAATCCCTCCGGACCCTTCGATCGAGCAGCAGCGCAAGATCATGTTGCATCATTACGACCTGGTCGTCGAACGCTTTGGCGTCGACCGAGGCACCATGCTCATGCGAAAGTTCGCTTGTTGCTATGCACAGAACAAGCCCGGTGCACGGCATTTCCGCGCTCACATTTCCAAGGTCGAAAACCAAGACCAGTTTTATCAAGTCGTCGAGGAGTATTTTCCGAAGCAATCGGAAATCGATGCCCTCGAGTATCTCAACGAAAGGCACTCGTCCCATGAAGTTATTTGAAGGAAAAAAAGGACTGATTCTCGGGGTGGCCAACGATCGCTCGATCGCTTGGGCTATCGCTCAAGAAATCATGGAACAAGGAGGCATCTGCGGCTTCTCGCACTTGCCAGATAAACCCGACGACGACAAAAAGAAAAACCACCTACGGGTCAGCAAATGCGTCGAGAAGTATCCCGCCCAAACCGCTTTCTTAAGACCACTGGATGTCCAAGACGACGCGCAGGTCAAGGACTTCATGGAAGCGGCAGCTAAAGACTTCGGTCAAATCGACTTTCTGCTCCACTCGATCGCCTTTGCCGACCGAGACGATCTCTCACGAGATACGGTCGAGACGAGCCGAGCCGGTTTCAAACTCGCGATGGATGTGAGCGTCTACAGCTTGATCGCCGTGACCAATGCCGCCCGATCAATGCTCAAACCCGATGCGTCGGTTTTGACCATGACCTATTTCGGCGGTGAGAAGTGCGTCCCAGGGTACAACGTGATGGGTATCTGCAAAGCTGCTTTGGATGCAACGGTCAGATACCTAGCCTACGATCTTGGACCCAAGGGGATCCGGGTCAATGGAGTCAGCGCCGGCCCGCTCAAGACGCTCGCGGGTGTTGCTGCCGGCGTAGGCGAGATGCAAGAGTACTACGATTACGTCGCACCGTTGGGACGATGCGTCACGCACGAAGAAGTCGGTCGCTCAGGGGCTTATCTGCTAAGTTCCTACAGCAATGGCATCACAGGCGAAATTCTCCACGTCGACTCGGGCTACAACATCATGGGTAGCCCAGGTCGATTGCTCGAACAATTCCGCAAGTAGAATTGAACTTGCGGTTAGACGTTCTTCCACTGGCGGTCTGCGGCGCTAGCCAAGACCGCATCGCAAACCCGCTGGGTTTCAAGCGCATCTTTGAATGTCGGGTGGGCTGACTCACCGGTGTCGAGACTCTTTAAGAAGTCGGCGACTTGGTGAGTGAAGGAATGCTCGTATCCGATCTGCAAGCCAGGTACCCACCAGTTTCCCATGTAGGGTTGATTGCCATCCGATACGTGAACGCTTCTCCATCCACGGACGACCGAGTCGTCGTTGTAATCGAAGTACTTCAAACGATGCAGATCGTGCAAATCCCAAGCGATACTCGCATTTTCACCGTTGATTTCAAGCGTATAGAGCGCCTTGTGACCACGTGCATAACGGGTCGATTCGAAGAGTCCTAGAGAGCCGTTTTGGAAATGGCAGAAGAATGAACAAGCATCATCAATGTTCACGGGTGATTTTTTGCCCGTCTCGACGTGAGTCCGTTCCTTGACAAAGGTCTCGGTCACTGCGCAAACATCATTGATCGATCCGTTGATCCAAAGGGCCGTATCGATGCAGTGGGCTAACAAGTCCCCTGTCACCCCGCTACCTGCTGCCTCGGCATCGAGTCTCCAGGTGGCTGCACCACCTTGGGGCACATCGGCGTTGATCGTCCAGTCTTGGAGAAAGTTTGCTCGGTAGTGGAAGATCCTTCCGAGTTTGCCTGACTCGACAATTTGCTTGGCAAGCGTCACGGCAGGAACACGTCGGTAGTTGTACCAAACCATGTTCGCTACACCAGCTTTTTCCACTGCAGCGACCATCTCCAAACCTTCGGCGGTATTCATCGCCAAAGGCTTTTCGCAGAGGATCATCTTGCCAGCCTTGGCCGCTTCGATTGCAATCTCTTTGTGCAAATTGTTGGGTGTGCAGATATCGACAGCATCGATATCCGACCGCTTGAGCAACTGCCTCCAATCTGTTTCGATCGACTCGTAACCCCAGTTATCCGCGAAGGACTTTGCCTTTTCCGCATTCCGTGCGCACAGTGCTTTGAGCACCGGCTTGTAGGAACTCTTAAAGAAGCGACTCGCTTGGAGATAGGCATTCGAGTGGGCTTTACCCATAAAGCCATAGCCGATCATGCCGATGCGTAATTCTTTCATTGCAGTTTCTCGTTTCAGTAGATGGTTGTGGTGTGTTGGTTGTGGACTCGGCGAAATAGATTAAGCCTTCGATCCTGCGTTCCATCCGTGGGCTTCTCGGACGGCGATCATCGTCGAAAGAATCGTGTTCCAAGTATGAACATCTTCGAGCGTCTTGTTCGGGAACATGCAGCCGTCCCAGCAGATGTGTTCGATCCCGCGTGCTGCGGCATCCTTGAGCCAATAACCCGAGCACTTGACAATGTCGAGCTTGCCGTTGGGGTCATCGGCTCGGCAATGCTTACCGGTCTTATCGTGCGATCCTGCACCGTGGACTTGGCCGTCGTTTTGAGCGACGTGGAAGTCGATCGTCCAAGGTCGTAGTCTATCGGTCATGACCTTGTACTTGTCGTAGAACTCTTCTTGCGAGTAGCCGTCATGAAGAAGAGCATGCTCTGGGGCGTTGTATCCAAGCAGGTACAGATAGGTGTGTGCCAAGTCGGCTTGGAAGCCGAAGGCCTCGGGCATACCAACCCCTTCGAGCACATCGAGCATGTCTCGCCAGGAGTGCATGCCGGCCCAGCAGATTTCTCCTTCGGCTGCGAGTCGCTGACCGTGGTCTTTAGCGATCTTGGCTGCCTTCTTAAACGTATCGACAATGCGAGCCGTGTTGGCTTTGGCATTCGATCGCCATTTCTCGACTCCAAACTCGGCGCTGTCGACGCGAATCACGCCGTACTTTCGAATTCCATGGTCTTCAAAAACCCGAGCGATACGGCAAGCGGTTTCGACTGCCGAGAGGAACTTGGTTTGCTGAGCGTCATCACCCATGGCCGAATCGCCAACGGTTCCGGGCCAAACCGGCGCGACGAGCGACCCAACGGAGAATCCATAGCCGGCGATTTGATCGGCAATCGTTCGGATCTGAGTATCACTAGAGTTTGGATCGGTGTGCGGGAAGAACAAGAAGTAATCGATCCCTTCGAACTTTTGCCCGTTGACGTTTGCCGCAGCGGTCAGTTGGAGCATGCGTTCAAGAGAAATCGGTGGTTCTTGATCGGGGCCGTCCCCTTTACCCACCAGGCCGGGCCACATGGCATTGTGGAGTTTGGGAAGTTGATTCATGGGGATTCCTTACTCGAAAAAGAAGTGACTGCTTGTTAGGAGAGTTTGAAGATCAGATGGATTAACGATGTTTTTGCCAAGCACCATTGGCAGGCATGTTCGAATGAGCATCGGGGCCGAAGTATCGAAGACCGACGAGCGGCTCGCTACCGGTGTTCTCGATCTCGATTCCACGGGTGGATGCATCGTGGCTGATGAAGACTTCGTCCTCGGTGTTTTGGCCAAAGCGGATCATGGCTGGGGTTTGCAAAGCGAGTTTGCCGATGCGACCCTTGCCTTGTACTGTCGTCCAACCGCTGGCAGCACCGTCTTTGAGAACGGTCTTGGCACCGGGCTCGAGAGTGAGCTCTTTGGCGCTAAAGAGTTGCTTGCCATCGATGCTTCCATAGACGATCCACTTGTCGGTCACTCCTGCGGTACTCTTGGCCGTATCGACGATAGGCTCGATGTAGTTGGAGTCTTTGAAGTGGGTGTCGACGTTCTTGTCCCAGTCGAGCTGGCCGATGATGAAATCAAGGTCCTGATGCTTGTCCTTGGGCATATCTTTGACGAGCAGCGACCATGGTACATAACGGCCTTCGACGATCGATTGGAACATGCCAAAGACATCCGATCCCCACTGGGGTTCGTAAGTGCATAGTGAACCTGGCGCGTGCAAAACACCTGGCGGGATGAGCCAACCGGTGCCTCGCTTGAGGCGATAGGCTCGCGACAGATCGATGATTCCGTTGTCGCCTTTGTTCCAGTTTTCCAAGCAGCGTCGAAGCTGATCTTTGGTGGTCCCTGGTTCGAGTCCCATGAAGGTGTAGGAGAAGTTGTTATCGACGTTGTTGTATTGAGGGGGGAAGTAGTAGCTCTCGGGCTTGCCCTCTTGTCCAACCAGCGCCGCATCTTCCTGGGATTGGTGCATATGATGCGGTATTGGCCCCATGTTGTCGAAAAACTTCGAGTACACAGGCCAACGGTTGTATTTACCGAAGATGGCCGACCCGACGAGCTTGTTACCCTGTTCAGCGATCGCGTCCTTGAGAAGAAACTTCTTCCCTTCGAAGAGACAGAAGCTGAGTCCTTCGTGCCATACACGACCTTCGTTGGCAGCTTCGGTGGTGCTTGCAAACCAACGTTCGTCGATTCCACCTCGGTTGGCACCAAATGCGTACAGATCATCTGGATGAAGTTTAATACGACGACCTGGATGCAAGAAACTCCGGGGGACCCACGTCGGTGTGAGTCTAAGGATTCCGTCCCCGGCTTCGAGTGCTTGTTCCAAAACGCGCGCGACGTTATCCGACTTAATCAGGCCATCATCTAAACCGGTGCCAGACATGGAATCTCTCTGTATTGCTAGAGCAGGTTGAGTGGAATTAGAGTGCTTTATGGGCAGATCCAACCTCTTTGCACCCCATTTATGGGACTTTGTTGTAAGATCCATCGAGTCAAGTCGCAACCCCTGAGCAACGAATCTGCTATTGATAAATAAGACGGATCGATTTCAGCCATAGACGGCTTGCGATTTTCCATACATTCGGCATGATTTCGGCTGGAACGCGTTCATCGAGAGTCAGAAAATCCGGCAACGACTTTAAGCGGCATTTTAGCCAAAGGGTAACCATCCATTGTGACCCAAGACCCAACGACCCAGTACATACCTATTCGACGGGCCTTGATCAGCGTCAGCGACAAGACGGGGTTGGCCGAGTTTGCCAAGGGGCTCGCTGCTAAGGGGGTCGAGATCTTGAGTACCGGGGGTACTCACAAGTTCTTGGCTGAAAACGGTATTTCTGCAAGGGAGGTTTCCCACTACACCGGCTTTCCTGAGGTCATGGACGGGCGGGTCAAGACCCTGCATCCGAAGATCTTTGGTGGAATTCTTGCACGTCGCAACCGCAATGAGGATCTTGCATCGCTTCACGAGCATGCCATCGATCAGATCGATTTGGTGGTTGTGAATCTGTATCCATTCGAAGCGACGGTTGCCAAACCGGGAGTTTCCTTTGCCGAAGCGATCGAGCAGATTGATATCGGTGGACCGAGCCTGATCCGGGCTGCATCGAAGAATCACGCGTTTGTTACCGTTGCGACCAACCCCAATCAATATCGCTCGATCCTCGAAGAGTTTCAAACGCACGGTGGCACCTCCGATGCGCTTCGAGTGCAGTTGGCTCTGGAATGTTTTCGCTCGACGGCCAGTTATGATCTTGCGATCAGTGAGTATCTTGCCAAGCAAGTCATCCAAAGCGAAAAGCCCGCTGAAATCTTGCCTAATCGCTTGCAGATGAATCTCACCAAGGTGATCGATCTTCGATATGGCGAAAATCCGCATCAAAAAGCAGCCTTGTATTCGAGGCCTTGGGAGGGAACCTCGCTGGTAACCGCCAAACAACTCCACGGCAAGGAGTTGTCCTACAACAACCTGCTTGATGCCGATAGCGCCTACAACATCGTTCGATGTTTCGCGAGAGCATCGGCGGTGGTGATCAAGCACAATAATCCTTGTGGGGCTGCTTCGGCGCACAAACTTTCCTTTGCTTGCCAAAAAGCACTCGAAGGGGATCCCCAAAGCGCCTTTGGCGGGATCCTCGGGTTCAATCAGGGCGTCGATGCCGAGACGGCTGAGGTTCTGTGCCAACCGGGACTTTTCATCGAAGCGATCGTGGCTCCTGAGTTTTCGCAAGAGGCTATTGCGATTCTTTCGACCAAGCCCAAGTGGAAGGACAATGTCAGGCTCATTGCGATGGGCAAAGAGAGCCAGCAAGAGCAACTCTTGGATTATCGCTTCGTCCGAGGTGGAGTTCTTGTCCAGCAAGCCGACACGTTGCCACCGGCGAACTTGACTTGGAAGACCGTCACATCGGTTCCTGTAGCCGACGAACTTTGGGATGATATCGCCTTTGGTTGGGAGATGGTCAGGCACGTAAAGAGCAACGCGATCGTGCTAGCCCGCGATGCTGCATTGGTCGGCGTTGGAGCCGGCCAAATGAGTCGTGTTGACAGCGTCGAGATCGCGATTTCCAAAGCGGGCGATCGCTCGCGAGGAAGCATCCTTGCTTCAGATGCTTTTTTCCCTTTCCCAGACTCGATCCATCGAGCGGCCCAAGCCGGGGTGGTGGCGATCATCCAACCGGGTGGATCCAAAAAGGATCAAGATGTCATCGCAGCTTGCAATGAACATCGCATTCCAATGCTCTTTACCGGCCAGCGACATTTCCGGCACTAAGGATTTTCCGATCCTACATTCGAGAACCCAATGGCCGTACCTGACAACCAACTGATCCGGTGGCTCGGACACTCCGACCCACGAGTCCGAAACGCATCGCTAGACCTGCTCTCAAATAGCTACACTTCCCAACCAGAAATACTCACTGCGGTCGTCTCGGCTTGGGATCATTTCGGAGTCCAAGAAGCATTCAGCGACTTCCCGCTTATATCCCACTTGGCAATCAGTCCCGAGCAGATGCCCATAGCCCTCGGCAGAGCCCGCGAATTTTCCCAAGGACGCAAGATCACCGATCGCGTCTGTCGATGCGCCGGAAAACTTGCTGAAGCCATCTCAGTCGAAAGAGCATCCAGCTTTGCACCTTATCTGGATGATCTCAAGGAGTTGAAGGCTTCGTCGAAGATCTTCTTCCGGGTTCCGATCGATGTCATGATGCAGCGTGCCGAAGCTCTTAAGCGTGAGCCCAGTTCACTTGAAATGGACTTTGAAGACGGCACCTCTGACGATTACGCCATCGCACTTGAGAGCCTTTGGGAACGAGGATTGGCCAATCGATGGATTCGAGAAGGGATCGAAGCCTGGGAGGAACCCCAACCCGGAAAACTCGCCGTCACCGCATTGGAACTCGTCTCGCGTCACCCGATCCGCGGCTACGAAGAGAAACTCTTGGCCTTGGTCGATCGCGACGAAGCCTCCATCGCCGATCTTGCAACCATCGCACTAGTTCGAGGTAGAAACTCGCTTACCCAGTCCATCATCGCGGATCGATTTGCTTCGATGAGCCGCTCCGGCCAATTGCGATGCTTGGACATCATCCGCCGAATGAGGCTTCCGGAGTCATCAAAACTGATCCGTTTTCTTCTGCCCCAAGGGAGCGATGCTACTGTCCAAAACGGAGCAAGGGTCGCTCAAGTCATGCTCTTTGACTTCGAGTCTCTCGAAGAGTGGCTCGAAGCCTTCCTGCTAATGGAAGATGCTTCGGTGCAACGACTTGTTTATGCTATTCCGATCTCACACCCCTTGGCGATCGAAGAGGTTCCTGTCGATTGGCCTAGGATAAAACAACTCCTGAAGATGCGACTCGGATCGGCCTTTGACCTGGAGTAGTTGACCCATGGATAAAGATGTTCTTTTGGCCATCGAGTCCACCTGCGACGAAACCGCCGCAGCCTTGATCGACTCTTCGGGAAACGTCCTTGCCGAATGCGTGGCCACCCAGGAATCCTTCCATGAAAAATTCGCAGGAGTGGTTCCGGAGATCGCTGCCCGCGCGCACCTCGAACGAATCCTCCCTGTGATCGATTCGGCACTGAAGCAATCGGGAAAATCACCAACCGATCTCTGCGCGATAGCCGTGGCTACCTATCCAGGACTCCCCGGATCGCTGATCGTTGGCCTCTGTGCAGCCAAAGCCCTTGCGCTTGCTTGGAACAAACCGATCGTAGGAATCAATCATATCCAAGCCCACATCTACGCTTGTGGCTTGGAAGCTTCAGAGTCGATTTATCCTTGCGTTGGACTCATTGTTAGCGGTGGACATACGTCTTTGTACCGTTGCGATGATCCGATGGGATGGGACTATCTCGGAGGCACGATCGATGACGCGGCAGGAGAAGCCTTTGACAAAGTCGCTGTGATGCTAGGACTACCCTTCCCTGGTGGACCAGCTCTGTCGAAGCTCGCAACCCAAGGTGACCCCAAGGCGATCCGATTCCCAAGGCCCCTAATCGACGACCCTAAACGCTTGGACTTTAGTTTCTCGGGACTCAAGACCGCCGTTCGATATCGCATTGCCGGTTCGGCTAGCCCAGCGGCTCTGAATCGATCGCTAGATGACACAGAACGAGCCGATATCGCTGCGGGATTCGAGCAAGCCGTCATCGACTGCTTGGTCGCAAAAGCGATCCTAGCACTTAAGAAAACCAAACTGAAACGACTATGCGTCGGAGGTGGGGTCGCTGCCAACCGCCAATTCCGAGAGCAACTTGCACAAGCCTGCCAATCGCAGGAGGTCCAACTCCTGATCGCTAAACCACAGTGGTGTACCGACAATGCCGCCATGGGTGCCTTGGCCTGGGAAAAGATCCGCCGAGGCCAATTCGATGCACTCGACCTGGATGTCCAGCCCGGTTTGGTTCGCCCCAAAGCCTGAGGCCTTCTAAGAAGCCACATAGCATTAGTTGCTCAAATCCAGGAAGTGCCCTGAAATCCAAGAATCGAAAACCACCTCAGGCTCCGAATTGGAGTACACTGATCTTCGGTTTCTGAACTTCAAACTTCAAACTTCCCACCTCAAACTCATCATGAGCATTGTCCCACCCCCACCTTCCTCGGAAGAACTCGCCCGCGCAAAATCTCTGCGTGAATCTTTCAGCAAAATCAAAACGCAAGTCTCCCAGGTGATCGTTGGCCAAGACGCAACGATCGAACAACTGCTCATCGCGATGCTCGCAGGTGGACACTGCTTGCTCGAAGGTGTTCCAGGGCTTGCCAAGACTCTTATGGTTCGTTCGCTTGCTCAAGCCATGGACTTGGACTTTCACCGCATTCAATTTACACCCGACCTGATGCCTGCGGACATTACCGGTACAGACATCATTCAGCAGTCCGAATCGGGAGCTCGGCAATTGAGTTTTGTCAAAGGCCCGGTGTTTACTCAAATCCTGCTGGCCGATGAAATCAACCGAACACCACCGAAGACACAAGCTGCGTTGCTCGAAGCGATGCAGGAACATGCCGTAACGATCGGAGGTAAGACCTACAAGCTCTCCGAACCCTTCTTCGTTCTTGCAACGCAAAACCCAATCGAACAGGAAGGGACTTACCCACTCCCAGAGGCACAGCGAGATCGCTTTCTGTTTCAGACCCTCGTGGACTATCCGAGTCGAGAGCAAGAAGGGGAGATCATCGAGCGCACCACAGGAAGTTTTTCTGGAAGCATCCAACCGGTGATCACAGGCCAAGAGATCATCGAGTATCAACGGATCGTGCGCGTTGTTCCATTGCCTGAGCATGTCAAGCAATATGTACTCGACCTGGTCCGCTCACTCCGGCCCAAAGAGGCTTCGGCACCCAAGTGGGTCGCTCCGTGGGTTCAGTGGGGACCAGGACCTAGAGCTTGCCAGCAGATTGTCGTTGCAAGCAAGGCACGGGCACTGTTGCATGGTCGATTGCATGTGACGACCGAAGACATCCAAGCCTTGGCCGCCCCGGTGCTTCGCCATCGGATTGTTCCTACGTTTGGCGCTCAAGCCGAAGGAATCGATGCCGACGCGATTGTCGCTAGGCTTATCGGCGAGTTGCCTAAACCCCAGGCGACCGCAAGTGTGATCTAGCGACTTAATCGCTAGATCCAGCGCACCGAACCAATTCTCTAAATGTCGATCGAAGCGATGGGTGCAGGTATTTGGCAAACGATCCATCGAGTCGTCGTATAGCGATCAGCTCAACCACATCAGCAAAGTCTTTGTGAGTGCGACGCATACTTCCTAGCCCGCTTGCAAGTTTCATTTCAATCAGGCGGCTGTAAGCCATCTGTGCAGTGATCACTACTTTCTCGACCTTTTTTTGTCGTTTTCAAAATCAGTTCTATAACTACAATAATCGAAATGAAATCGCGTTTCTAGTTGGGGCAACCTGTTGGGTTCCGGTTGCTATGCAAACTCCAAGGCGAACGAAAATGACAAGAAATACCTCCCAGAGGAGGCCGGCGCCCGAGCTGCTGGCACCTGCGGGAAATTGGGACTGTGTGCATGCAGCCGTCGAAAACGGAGCTGATGCAATTTATTTCGGCCTAGCTGCCGGCTTCAACGCACGCGCACGCGCTGTGAACTTTGATGTCGAAGACTTGCCCCGTTTGATGACGCATCTGCATCGTCGAGGTGTGTCGGGCTTTGTGACCCTAAACACGTTGGTCTTCACCGACGAGCTCGATGCCTTCGAGCATCACGTGCGCACGATCGCCGCCTCAGGGGTCGACGCGGTTTTGGTACAAGACCTTGGTGCAGTGCGATTGATTCACGAGATCTGTCCAGAACTGAGTGTTCATGCCAGCACCCAAATGACGATGACTTGCGCGCAAACGATCGCTGCGATCGAGTCGCTTGGTGTCGATCGAGTCGTACTGGCCCGCGAATGCTCGCTCGCGGAGATTCGCAAGATCACCTCGCAAACCTCGATGCCCGTCGAGACCTTCGTCCATGGCGCCTTGTGTGTGGCTTATTCTGGCCAGTGCTTAACGAGTGAATCGCTTGGGGGTCGCTCAGCCAATCGCGGTCAGTGTGCACAAGCTTGCCGCCTAGACTACCAGCTTATCCGCGATGGTCAGCCGACGGAACTTGGCGATATGAAGTACCTGCTCTCTCCGCAGGATCTTGCGGCCTACGAACATGTTCCCGATTTGATCGAGGCAGGGGTGTCGTCATTAAAGATCGAAGGCCGACTCAAGTCGCCTGAGTACGTTGCCAATATCGTGAGTCATTATCGACGTGCCATCGATGAAGCGATGCAAGGGCGACGAGCATGTTTCGATGAGACGAGCAAGCGGGAGATGGAACTGAGTTTCTCTCGCGGTTTCTCCCCGGGTTGGCTCGAAGGCTGTAACCACAAGCGATTGGTTCCAGGACTCACCAGCGCCAAGCAAGGAGTATTGGTCGGGCGAGTGATCCGCAAAAAAGCAGACCGAGTCGTCGCCGAACTTACAGCTCCATTGTCCAAAGGGGACGGCGTGGTCTTCCAGGGAGATCGAGCTGCCGGCACAGAGATCGGTGGGCGAATTTTTCAAATCTTCGTTAATCACCAAAGTGTCGACGAAGCTCCCTCGGGGCGCGTCGAACTAGAATTTCAAAAGGGGCTTCTTCGCGACGCGATCATCGGCGAAGGACAAGAGATATGGCAAACCGATGCGCCCAAGCTCTCGAAGCGTTGGCGACAAACGTTCGCCAAGGAGTACTTTCATCGCAAGTTGCCATTGAAAATCTCGGGTAGTATCGCCATTGGAAAGCCGATCGAATTGTCAGTGACATGGCAAGAAAATCGCGAAGGACTAAAGCAAAGCGATTGGTCGATCCAGATACATCATGAGCATATCTGTGTCGAAGCTCTCAAGCATTCGGCAACCCAAGAAGGCGTTTTTGAACAACTCAACAGACTAGGAAATACACCTTACGAAATCATCGATTGCAAACTCGATATCCAAAATCGAACGATGCTTCCGCTGTCGGTCTTGGGTGAGTTGCGAAAGCAGATGGTTGAGGCACTCGATGCGGTCCGAAGTCGAACGACCCACAGGCAGATCCAGCCGCATGGAGTCAGCAAACGGATGCTTGCGAGTGTGAAAGAATCGATCACGGATTCAAAGGTTGATGAGTTTCCAGTGCAAACTTCGGTTGACACACCGAGGCTTCGAGTGCTATGCCGAAGTTTGTTGCAGCTTGACACTTTGCTCGAGGCGGGTGCCCAAGATCTCGCAGTTGAGTTTCATGATATTCGCGAGTACCGACAAGCTGTCGAACGAGCCCACAGCGTCGGGGCCAAGATCTATCTAACGACTTTGCGAATATTGAAGGAGGGTGAATCTGGACTTTTCAAGGCCTTGCACAAGCATCCGGCAGATGGATGGTTAGTAAGAAATCTTGCAGCCTTGAAGTACGCTCGCGAGCATGGGATTCGTGCTGATGCGGATTTTTCGCTAAACGTCACCAATCCTTTAACGGCCCAGTGGTTGATACAGCAAGGAGCGTCATGCGTGACAGCTTCGTATGACATGAACCGCGATCAATTGATGGAGTTTATTTCCGACACCCCTCCGCAGTGGGTCGAAGTGGTCATCCATCAGCACATGCCGATGTTTCATATGGAGCACTGTGTTTTTTGTACGGTGCTTTCGCCAGGCACAAATAAATCCAATTGCGGTCGGCCATGCGATCGTCATGAAGTGAAGTTGCAGGATCGTATTGGAGTCGAGCATGTGCTTCATGCAGACATTGGATGTCGCAATACATTATACAACGGTAATGCGCAGAGCGGTGCAGAGGTCGTTGCTCAATTGCTTAGTAGCAACATAACAAAATTTCGCATAGAAATTTTACGCGATGCACCAGTGCAACAGTTGCACAGGCTCTGGGAGCTTTATAGCAATCTTTTGCAAGGTCGAATTGATGGATCGACTGTTTGGAAATCGCTCAAGGCAGAGAATCGTTTAGGAATAATTCGAGGAACTTTGGAACATCCGCGAAACCCTTTGGCCATTTTGTAGTTTAAAGAACGGCAGTTTACACGATGCATAAGCCTACGGAATTGAAAGCTAACGACGAGTTCATGGTGCTAGAGAAAATCGCAGGAGAGCAAGGTCTTGTCGCAGCAGCGCAAGAGCTTGTCGAGCGAATGAGGCTACAGAAATCGTATGCGGAGTTGTTCGAAGCCCGTAAGATGTTGCATCGTGTGGAGCTGGGTTTGCCTCCAGTGCAGGTCGATACCATCGCCACACACGGAAACAAATCGGGATCGATCAAATTGGATCCCCAAGTGCAAGACGAATTGGATAAGCGTCTTTTGGATGCTTGCCGAGAGGTCGGAGGAGGTTTGATGCGTGAAGGTCGTTTGCAAGAAGGCTGGATGTATCTGCGTGCTGTCGGAGACGATGCGTTTGCATCCGAAGCGATGGCAGCCATCGAGCCGACGCAAGACAATCTAGACATGCTTCTGAATCTCTATGTGCACGAGGGAGTCAATATCGGTCGAGGTACCGAACTGTGTTTGAAGATGAGAGGGACTTGCAACACCATCACGATGCTCGACTCGATCGTCGCTATGCGAGGAAGAGTCGATCAGCAATCGGCGGTGGAGGCATTGGTAAAGCATGTTCATCAAGAACTACTTGCGAATTTGATTGCAGATATCAAGCGGCGTAAGCCCGATGTCCAAGAACCATCCGAACCGACCATCGTAGCTTGGCTGGGGCTCATGCCCGGTTTGCTTCGAGACGGGACGTACCACTTGGACACCACTCACTTGGCATCGACAGTGCGATTCGCTCGCGTTTTGGATGATCCGCACACCTTGAGACTCGCGGCCGATTTGGCCGAATATGGTCGTCAGTTGCATGCACAGTACCAGTATTCGAGCGAAGAGCCATTCGCAGACTTGTATCCAATGAGTCTTGCTTGGTTCCGCGCACTACTGGGTGAGCATGTCGATGCGGCGCTTCGAGTCTTCCGGCAAAAAGCGGAATCGTTGGATTTGCAGGAGCATGGCTCGATTGGGATCGAGACTTATGCCGATTTGCTCGCGAGGATTGGGCGGCCAAGTGAGGCCGTCAAATACTTGATACGTTCGATGCCTGAGGGGATGCGCCCATTTGGTGTAGCTCCATCGCTGATCGAACTTTCGAGCGCATCGGGTGAGTTTCAGTCGATGAAAGACCATGCACTCGAGCGAGGTGATTTGATCGGATTTGCAGCCGCTGTGTTGCAAAGTCATTACCAATCTCCGTCCAACTGAGCTTTACCCCAAAACCCAATCCTTGCTGCCTTGTATTGATCGGTCAACAAGGTTTCTCTTACAACAGGGTTTAAGGGCTCAGCATGCCTACTAAGGTATTATTGGTTGAAGACGATCCAGCTCTCTCTGACGCTGTACGCGAAGGGCTCACTGATGAACATATCGATATGGTGGTTGTATCGAACGTCAAGGATGGTTTGGAGCAGATTCGTACTCAAAGGCCCGATGCAGTCGTGCTCGATCTAATGCTTGCCGGTGAATCAGGTTTTGACCTGCTTCGTACCGTCCGCTCGCAAAGAGATCAAACACCGATTCTGATCATCAGTGCCTTGGGCACAACCGAGCATCGCGTCAACGGCCTCATGGCTGGAGCCGACGACTACCTGGTCAAACCCTTCGAACTCAAAGAACTCCACGCCCGAATCGTGGCTAATATCCGACGCAATCAGCAACAGGAAGGGCCGGTGCTGACCTATGGTCCAGTACGCTTAGAACTCACCACACGTAGAGCGTTTCGAGAAGGGAAAGAGCTCAGGCTCTCGCCCACCGAGATTTCACTACTGGAACTCTTTATTCGGCATGAGAATCAAGTTCTTTCGCGCAAGATGCTTTACCACCAGCTTTGGGAGAGCAACTGGGAAAGTGAAACGAATGTCATCGAAGTCCACATCAACAGGCTCCGGAGCAAGGTTGACCGAGGCTTCGCTAGAGCATTGATCCACACCGTTCGCGGTCGCGGCTACATGCTCTCAGAGAACCCTCCGCAAGGTGCTAGATCTGCCGATGAACTCAATTCCGAGCCCCAAGATTCGATCGCCTCTTGATCGCTTTTAGAGAATGTTCGCCTGGTCGAAACTCAAGATGACAACCAAAGCAGCTTTCATCCTGGTCCTTGCGACCTGGCTGTCTGCTGCATCGATCGGTTTGGCAAGCCGCGCTGCATTTAAGTGGCTCGTGTTAGACCAAATCGATCGTGAACTCAACGACGTAGCAAAGGATTTTCAAGCGGTCCTCCGCAACGAACCTTATCCGTTCGATGAAATGAGGACCGCGCGGTGGAATCGCCGTGTTTCTATTCATCCGGTTTACAGGCACTTCTTTAACCTGTTTGATACCGAAGGAAACAACCTCTGGAGTACGATTAGTTCTCCTTCACCCATCCAAGGCGTTGATCGTAGCGATCAGAGCATCCAAGAGGTTGGAGGATTCAGGACCGTTCACCGCAATTTGGATCTTCTCGTTCAAGATCCAGCCAGTCCAAACGAAAATAAACTCATCGCGAAACCCGCGATCTTGCAAGTTGGTTGTCCGACCGATCTGCTTTCACTTGCCATGCGAGAACTGGATCGTTGGCTTCTACCACTCGCCGGAGCGATCGTCGTACTTGTCCCCCCACTTGCTTGGCTGGTCGCAAGATGGCTGCTTGCACCGCTTCAGAGTTTGGCCAAGCAGACCGATCAAATCCAAGTTACCGAGGATGGAACAATCCAACGCAATGGTAACCGCGATGAAATCGATCGGCTCGCATCAACCATCAACGGGCTCTTGGAAAGAACCCGAAACCATGTCCGTAGCAATGAAGACTGGATCGCAAACTCCGCCCACCAACTTCGTGGTCCCCTTGCGGCCATCATGAGTAATGTCGAGGTCGTCTCGAATCGCATCAGCGATGGCAAGACCGGAGAGATGCTCGAAAAAGTGGTCATCGAGTGCAACTATCTCAACAAGATCGTCAACCAACTGCTTCTGCTCGGTGAAGTCAGTTCCGAACACAATTCGGCAGCCAAGCAATCGGTGGCTTGGGACCGCCAAGTCCAGCAGGCGATGGAGCTTTTCGAAGCCTTGGCAAGCGAAAAAGGGATTCAAATCGAGTTGACTCAGTGCGATCCTGCGGTGGTCACGGCCAATCCTGTACACTTGCGATTCATCGTCCAAAACTTGATCGAGAATGCCATCAAGTACACCGAATCAGGTGGGCATATTTGGGTGAGCCTTACCAACAACTCCTCAAAAAACAAATGCAGCTTAGTGGTCAAAGACACCGGTATAGGCATATCGAAGGCCGATCAAAAGAAGATCGGGAATCGATTTTTCCGAAGCAACACTGGGCGCAATCCGGCCACCACACCTCGTGGGTCTGGCTTGGGACTGAGCATCGTGCTCAACATCATCGAGTCGCTCAAAGGGGCTTTTCAACTCGAAAGCGAGCTCGGACAAGGCACGACCATCACGATCGACCTTCCCACGGAAACCGCAAGCCCCGCTACAGCAGCAGGGGTATCGACGACCAAGACGCTATCGATGAAAAAGCCCTGGTGAAACAATTTTCTCTTCGCCACATAAGCAGTTGATCGAAGAGGTTCGAAGTAAAATAGAGATTCAAAGATTGGAAACACTAGCCCCGGAACGGCCCGATTCATCGGTTTGAATCAAGTTTCCGAACTCAGTAATTGAATAAAAATTCGCGAGAACTCATCAGACTCCAAAGGAGATCTTCGATCGCCAAGTGCCGCTCCTGAGTGTTTCTTTCCAGTTCTTCAACAATCGCTTGCTGCTCATCGGCAGTGGGCTCTCTGCATAGCGTTCTGAGATAAGCGGCGCGCACCAAGGCCGCATTGTCCTGCGCAAACTTATCGAGCAACTGATCGACAACCCCACCTTTCTCTGCAAGTTTATTGTTGAGCGTTTCACCGTTGGCAAGATGCAAGGCTTGGACGATACTGGGCTCATCGCTTCGTTCGCATTCGCACGTGATACGCCTTTGGTTGCGTCCAAAGGTCTTGAGAAAATTGCTCTCAACGCTCGAATCAAAAAGCTGAATCGCCTTGGTCCCTTTCGGATAGAGCTTCGTGTCGTTTCTGTCTCCGCCGAGAAAAACGATCTTGTTGAACTCGCTCGGTACTGCCGTGACACTTGCGATCGCATCATGGATCACTTCTGCCATGAGTCGTTTGGGATAGTAATGCGAAAAATATTTGCGATCGGCTTGGTTTCCTTCTCTAGGAATGCTCGACCGCTGATAAGTCTCCGAGTTCATGATCTGCCGCATGAGAGTCTTTAAGTCGTATCGGTTCTCGATGAGGTATTGACTCAAATATGCCATTAATTCTGGATTGCTCTCCGGATTGCTTGCTCGCAGATCATCCACCGCATTGACGATCCCGATGCCAAAATAGGCAGCCCAGATGCGATTGACAATCGCACGCGTGAAATACGGATTGCTTGGTGAGGTCATCCATTCTGAAAGCACAATCCGTCTGTCCTCGGTCGATTCCGAATCGATCGGTGGTGCATCCAGCGGCGCGGGTGCTTGCGGTTTTCCTCTCAGAGGTTGGATGAGATCTCCTCGTTCAACCACAAAGACCGTTCGGGCTGATTCCCCGTTGCGCACCTCGCCCCCCCAACCTTTCGCCCGAACTCTTGCAAAAAGATTGGCCATCGCATAGTACTGGTCATTGGTCCACTTCTCCAGCGGGTGGTTATGGCATTTGGCACAACCAATCGAAAGCCCAAGGAATGCCTGGCATGCGTTCTCGGTCATCGTTTCGGGATCTTGATTAATCCCATAAAAATTCGTTGCACCGTTGTCGAGAGAATTTCCGGTGGCCGTGAGTACCTCTCGCACCATCACATCCCATGGCTTGTTCTGCTCCACCGAGCGTCGAATCCACTGATAATAAGCTTTCACGCCGTCGGTGCGCAAAAGATTGCTGTTGAGCATCAAGACATCGGACCATCGATAAGCCCAATAATCGACGAATTGAGGACTATTAAGCAATGATTCGATCCAGCGAGAACGCTTGTCTGGTGAATGATCGGCGAGAAACTGCTCAATCTGCTCTACCGTAGGAATCGCCCCGGTGGCATCCAAACTCGAGCGGCGAAGAAACTCTTCGTCGGTACAACGGTCAGAAGGCCAGATGCGCAGTGCCGCAAGCTGCGCTGCGACATGCTGGTCGATTGGATTGGCCATTCCGAGTCTCTCTTGGATCGCCCCAAGCGACAGAGCTGCTGTCGCTTCGGGAGCGAAAGGAACTTGGACTCGCGATGAAGCGATACGGCTAGAGAACCACGCAACGATCGTGCCTTCGCCAGGTCCTACGATTTGCACTCGCCCCTGACCATCCACCAGCGCTACGGATTCGTCGCTCGACGAGAACTTAGCCCACCTCGTGACATCCTCTTTGCGTCCATTCGAATAATGAGCAATCAGAGTCAATTGATCTCGATCGGCTGGTCTTAAAGCCACCGCAGCTGGAAGAAGCTCGATCGATTCGAGTTTAGGATCTGTAGATTCAACCGCTTGAGCACCTGAGGAAATCCATTCGAGCAAAATCCGATAATCGGTTGAATCAGGCTGCAATCGAACCCCACCTTTGTGTTCAACCAGACCGGTCGGCTTGAGCAGGATCAATGAGCTCTCGGGTTGGGCCAGCTCGACGCGTCGGCCATTGTCTTGTTTGACCATATTGAAGTGGTCGTTGATCGAATCGTATCCCCTCAAGGAGAGTCGGAATCCGCCTTTGCCCGCCAAGGCTCCGTGGCAGGCACCCATATTGCAACCGTTTCGAGAAAGGATCGGTTGAACGTGATTTCCAAATTCCCAATCGACAACTCCTTGAGTCGATTCAACAAATACTCGGGCTTGCCCCTGTACCTCAACACCTTGAGCATTCTTGACGTTCGCCTTGAGGATCGTAGACCCACTCCCCTTGGCTCGAAGGATCCATGTCCCATCGGCAGACTCGATGAGTTCAGCGATCTGCGGATCATCGAGCGTGAGCGTCAGCCCCGAGTCCCTCGTAAGTGGTTTAGAAAAGGACTTGTCTGTAAAGAGCTCGCGAACCGAGACGATCTGCTCAGGCTGGAACGCATGAAGCTGAATTTGCTCTGGTACCACTTGCACCATCGTCTGAGCATGGGTGTTGGAGACACCCCAAAGAGCAAAAGTCGCAAAAGAAAACCAAGCAACAATCAAATGAGGTCGAAGTATCATCGTAGAGGCTTAGCTCGTAGGAGGAAGGATGAAGACAACGACCCCAATTATACCATTAAAATGGGGTTCTTGAGAAATTATTGTGGGTAACGATACAGACCACTGATTTTTGTCGTACTCGTACTCCCCTAGTTCTTTGCTGAATTGTCTTCGATATAGACATCGACCTGCTGGCCGACAATCGCACGTAGCGATTTGGGGCTGACCGAATATATCACCTGTATAACACGCGTATCGACCCTTTCGGAGACCGTGCCGGTGTTGAGCTTGTTTTGTTCCATGCCGAGTTTATCCAACAGCACAGATGCTTGCCTCTTGGCAGCAGCCAAAGTCGATCCTTGAACGACCAGGGAAACAGCGGCATTCTCAACGGCCCTAAGACTCGGTAGGAGGTTGAATTGCTGAAAGATAAACCCCAGTCGATGGGCGCGAAATTTTACCACACGACTGCGCCGCATCTCGGTGATCTCTTGATCGAGAATCCTTACTGAACCCTCGGTTGGCGTCAGAAGACCGGCGATGATCGAAATGAGGGTCGTCTTACCACATCCACTTGGCCCGACCAAAAAGGTGGTCGCGCCGATAGGGATCTGCCAATCGATTCCGTGCAGTACTCGTTGTTTGACGCTCCCAGAACCGAAGTCCTTGATCACACCCTTGCATTCGACGGCAATATCGCCTTGGACGACATGTTCCTTGCTCACGATCAGCCTCGAAATACGATCGCAGGATCGACAAACAGGACTCGTCGCATGGCTAGCAGAGCCGCCAAGACAATGATCGCAGCAGCCACCGTACCGGATGCCGCAGCGACATACCAGGGTAGATAAAACCCTTGAAACGTGGGGCTCTTGCCCGCTGTTTCAAAGAACATCGTCGCTCCAAAAAGCCCCACGCTGAAACCGACAAAACCAACGACTGCTGCTTGCAAAAAGACCATTCCGATGAGCCGCAGATTGCTCGTACCGATCGCTTTGAGCACCGCGAACTGCTTGAGGTTCTCAAGCACAAACAAATTGAACATCAGACCAACGACCGCGATCCCCACATACCTTGCGAAAGCCATCAACACTCACAGCAACCGCATCCGGACGCCTTAGATCATCGATACTTCCCATCACCACTTCGGGCGGCAATCCGATAAACGTACTATCGTCGACACCGATGAGCAATGAAGCTTCGAGCTCCCCGTTTCCAGTCCGAATTGTCACATTCGATTTGTAGAGTGGAACAGCCCAATCGACACCTGGTACCCCTCGAACTCGGCCCAGTTCAGTGTCTCGCAAGGGAAAGATCGTATCGAGGTTTTTCGCTCGGTCGTGGAAGAGCATCTTTAGCGCGATCGCGAACATTCGGGCCACCAATGGTCTATTTCATCCCCTAACTGCTCAACCAATTCGCGATTCGAGTCGGCGAGATTGTGTTCTTCGGTTGGGTCAGCTTCTAGGTCGTAGAGTTCTAGGACTCCCTCTTTCTCGATCGATGGGTTTGGTATGATCAATTTCCATTTCTCACGAATCGCCCACCGCCAGCGAAGATTCTCCTTGGGGACATCCAGGTTGTTAGCGTTGTGGGTGAAGCATTCGCCGAAGATGATCTTTCGGGCCTCGGTGGCCTTATCATCAAGTAGGTCTATACCCGGCAATGCTTCGGGAAGATCCACATCGACGCATTGGAGTATCGTAGGCATCAAGTCGATGCTGTGTGCTAAATCACTTGACTCTCGAGGAGTGACTTTGCCTGGCCAGCGAATCATGATCGGTGTGCGAAGACCACCCTCGTAGGGGGATTGCTTTGACTTGGGTGCATACTTAGGGCTCTGGGGGTCTTGAATCCAGCCGTTGTCGGTGACATACACAACGATCGTATTTTTGGCCGGATCCTTGGCGTTTAAAATTTGTATCAGTTGCCCGATGGTGTCATCGAACCATTCGACGTTTGCCCAATACTTGGCAACCGTTTCGCTAGGCGCAAGAGGGCGGGTGCGCTGGAGATATTTTTCCGGTGCGTTATGTGGATCGTGAGGAAGCATCGGAGCATACCAGATCATCCAAGGCTTGTTTTCCTGGTTTGCCGTATCGATAAACTCCTCGATGGGCTTCATGGTTTTGCGACCGATCTGCAGTCCATCGTCGCCATGTCGGGCGCCTTGGGTCATTCCATGCGTAAAGCCTCCGTGGGAGTAATGTCCCTGCCAAAACTTGCCGGTTTGCAAAGTTAGATAGCCGTTGTCTTTTAGTACCCGGGGCAAGGTAGCTACGGCTTGCATGTGTTGATTCATCCGCTCTCGACCGGATTTAAAGGCCTCCGAATCGTGAAAATTCTTACCGGTTATACCAGCAACGATGGGTGGATCGTTGGAGGTTATTTTGTGCTGGTGAGGGAAGCGGCCAGTGAGGATCGTTGCTAGGCTTGGACAGCAGAGACTTGAGGGGACATAACCTCGGCGGAATATCAAGCTTTCGGATGCGAGGCGATCGAGGTGTGGGGTTTTTAGATGTGGATGCCCCATGAATCCATAGTCGGTCCAAGCTTGATCGTCCGACACGATCAAAACGATATTAGGCTTTTGCGAATTATCTGCCAGGGCGCATCTGGTGCATAGAGACAAGAGAATCAGAGCCATCAACCGTGCGAGCCACAAGTTCGTTTGAAGCGTGTTTCGCATAGTTTTATCGTTTGGCATCAGACTTGCTTTCTCATGCAGCAGTTCTTGAACTTTTTACCCGAGCCGCAGGGGCACGGATCATTGCGTCCCGCTTTTTCGCCTCGGTTGCGGATGGTTTTGGCTTCGGCTGGAGCAGCGCCGGCTTGGTCGGCTGCTTTAAGATCCTCAGTTTTTTCTTCGGACAGAAAGTTCGAATCCTCGAAGGCATCGTGACGGGCGCTTGTTTCGACAAAGGAACTTTCGACCATGCCTTCTTCGATCGCTTCCATACGAAAGATCACGTCGGTGATTTGCTCGCCGATCGAGAGCCACATTTGATCGAACAGTCGCATCCCTTCACGTTTGAACTCGACCTTCGGATCCATTTGACCCATGCTTCGGAAGCCGACGCTTGATCGGACATGATCCATGGCCAGAAGGTGGTCTTTCCAGCTCGAGTCGAGTGTTTGCAATAATACGGTTCGTTCCATGCGTCGGATTTCCGGATGATAGCGATCGTCGTAGGCTTGGCTGAGTTTAGCGAAGCATTCTTGGCGATCGCTGATGAGTAATTCCTCGGATGATCCCTTCCATCCAAGCTCTTTTTGCATCCACTGGGCGAGCGATTCAGCTGAGCTTTTGCCGGTGGCAAACTCCGACATTTTTTTGTCTGTGTTTTTTCCGAAGACAGAGTCGAGTTTCAAGTGGGCTTGATCCCAGACTTCGCGAGATCGGATTGCTTGAGCGCGGCTGACTTCCAAGAGGACTTCGAAAGGTTTATCAGGATTTGCCCGGAGCTTTTCAAAAACATCAGGGTCCTGGAATCGAGCCGAGGCCCACTCCGAAAGTGCTGCACCATCGATGGTGAAGTTGTTGGGACCGGTTTGGGTTCGGAAGCGATGGAAACCGACCAAGACGGGAAATTGAATTTCGCGGTCGAAGTAAGCTTGCTCGGCCGCATCGAGCATGATCTTCTTGACGGTTTCTGGTTCGGCCCCTTTGAGTTCGTCGGGATTAACGTTGATTCCAAATTTGTTTTTCATCCAAGTCGAGAGCATTTTATTACCGTACTCTGGATCCAGGAACATCTCTCCTTGGCTAAGATCGATTCCGTCGATGTAGGTATTGGCTTTACCGATGAACTCCTCGTCCATGCG
Source organism: Pirellula sp. (assembly GCA_040381975.1). Taxonomy (GTDB): domain Bacteria; phylum Planctomycetota; class Planctomycetia; order Pirellulales; family Pirellulaceae; genus JBKCUI01. The sequence continues at coordinate 3,082 of JBEIGI010000052.1, read as the reverse complement.
ATCTCGATCGATCTTTTTGAGCATGCTGACGGTATAGTTTGTGTTGAAGCGGTTGTTGACCCATTTGACCATCGCTTCCCAATTCCACTCCGACTGATCTTCTTCGCTTGGGAGATTTTCGTCGATGGCATCGAGGATTTGCGTTTCGGCAAAACGTTCGGCTTGTTCCTTCGCGTAGAGAATTGCCGTTTGAGGTTCGATACCTCGGAAATCTTTAGGTTCAAGTTGGACGCCCAATCGTGGGCCGGCCCAACGGGCGTAGGATTCTGGGCCGAACATAGGATCCGAGAACTGATCGACATTCGACTCGATTTGTTCCCTGAGTTGGTGCATGACCAGTTCGCGACAACTCTTCCCTTCGAGTATTTGTTGCCTATAGGTGTAGACACGCTTGCGTTGGTGATCCATCACCTCGTCGTACTCGAGTAGGTTTTTGCGAGCTTCGAAGTGTCTTTCTTCGACCTTCTTTTGAGCTCCAGAGATCCGCTTGGAAACATAAGGGCTTTCGATAGCCTCGCCGTTTCCCATCCCCATGCGTTGCATCATATTGCGGACCCAATCGCCTGCGAAGATTCGCATTAGGTCATCTTCGAGTGACAAGAAAAATCGGCTCGAGCCCGGATCACCTTGGCGACCGCAACGACCTCGAAGTTGAAGGTCGATCCGTCGCGACTCGTGGCGTTCGGTTCCGATGACATACAGTCCGCCAAGGTTGCGGACGTATTCACCTTCTTGCTCCATTTTCTCGTTCTGTTTGATTTGCTCGACAAGCCCATCCCATTCTTCTTTGGGGACATCCAAGCGTGTTTGGTACTTGTGTTGTAGTTGGGCCCAAGCCATGGTTTCTGGATTGCCGCCTAAGAGGATGTCTGTACCACGACCAGCCATGTTTGTTGCGATGGTAACAGCGTTGACACGTCCTGCTTGAGCGATAATTTCCGCTTCGCGTTTATGAGCTTTCGCGTTGAGGACTTGGTGTTTGACACCTCGCTGTTCGAGCAAGTGAGAGAGTTTCTCACTTTTCTCGATAGAGACAGTACCGACGAGGATAGGTCTACCGGCGTGCTCGACATCAGCAACCTCGGACTTTTGTATTTCAACGACTTCCTTCGAATCCGCTTTTTTGATCGAGATGGTTGTTTCAGACTGGGCGGTGATGTTGCCGATCAATGAACCTTTATTACGATCTTTGAATTCGATCGTATCGTACTTATTGACCCTGTCGATTTCTTCTGCAACGGCATCGTATTTTTCTTTTTCGGACAAGTAAATTGCGTCGGGAAATTCGATACGTTGCAGTCGACGGTTGGAGGGGACTTCTACCACACCGAGCTTATAGATCTTGCTAAACTCTTGGGCTTCGGTCATTGCAGTACCGGTCATACCCGAGAGTTTTTTGTAGAGTTTAAAAAAGTTCTGGAGGGTGATTGTTGCGAGGGTTTGAGTCTCTTCCTTGATCTTCACACCTTCTTTGGCTTCGACGGCTTGATGGAGTCCGTCGGACCATTGGCGACCTTCCATGAGTCGGCCTGTGAACTCATCGACGATGATGATCTCACCATCGCGATTCACGTAATTTACATCTCGACGGTACAAATGGTGGGCCTTCAGAGCGTTATCGATCAGGTGAGGCCATTCCATGTTTCCGACGGTGTAGAAGCTTTCGACGCCGGCGATACGTTCGGCTTCGCGGACACCTGAATCGGTCAAATTGACGGTATGATCTTTTTCGTTGACGATGAAATGTTCTTCACGTTTTAGACCGCGAGCGACTCGATCGGCTTCGGTGTACTTGGCCGAGTCACGCATAGCTGGCCCGGAAATGATCAATGGAGTGCGTGCTTCGTCGATTAGGATATTATCGACTTCGTCGATGATTGCGTAATGCAGAGGGCCTTGAACCTGTTGAAGGTAGCTTGGGAAACGATCATCGCCACGAGCAGCCATACGCATATTGTCGCGAAGGTAGTCGAAACCTAGTTCGTTGTTTGTTGCGTAAGTAATATCAGCGGCGTAGGCTTTTTGGCGACTATCGTTGTCCATACCGCTTTGGATGTTGCCAACGGTCAATCCAAGCCCCATGTAGAGGGGTGCCATCCATTCCATATCGCGGCGAGCTAAGTAATCATTGACCGTTACGACATGGACCCCTTTGCCTTCGAGAGCATTCAAATAAGCAGGCAGTGTAGCGACGAGTGTCTTACCTTCACCGGTGATCATTTCGGCGATGTTTCCGCCGTTAAGCACCATTCCACCGATGAGTTGAACGTCGTAGTGACGCATTTTGAGGAAGCGTCGACCGGATTCGCGGCATGCGGCAAAGGCTTCGACTAGGATATCCTCGATGGTTTGTCCATCCTTGAGTCTTTGGCGCAGGGCAAGGGTTTGCTCTTTGAGTTCAGCATCGGAGAGAGCAACCATTCGGGGTTCGAGTTCCCCAACGCGTCGGGCAAGTTCGCCGTAACGTTTGAGTTGGCGGGAGTTTGCGGAGCCGAAAAGGACGGTTAGACCGCGGTCAACCCCGGTCAAAACCCCGTTGACGGCGTTGGTAGTCCCTTCCCAGAGTTTTTCGATAAATTCCATGTTTTCAGCAGCCGAGGTAAAGACCGGTCGAGGATTTTGGGCACTCAGAGATTGGTCGGATTGTAAGCATTCTTACGGTTTTTCCGAAGATCAAAGAGTGTTAGAGGGTAGCGATTGGCTAGTTTCGCGTCAATTCAGGCCGCTGTGTGAAGCTTGCTCACAGGTTGCAGGGTTCAATAGAAGTTCTGCTGAACCCCATGAGTTTTTTGGTGGCATCCTGAAAAATGCTTGTAAAATCGAATCCAGAATGGTTGCAGTGTCAAGCAAGCTCGGCTACTCGCAATGCTAGCAATCAGTCCATCCACATCGAATCGCCGCGTGCCTGTCCCCAGCGAGCATGCATCTAGAAATGCTAGCGATCGAGAAACGATACTTCTGGGGACAGGCACATGTAGAGGCGGTTTTTGAATGCTAGCAAAATGCGCTGACGGTTCGCCGTGTGCCTGTCCCCTGGAGACTTGCAAAGTTCTGAATGCTAGCATTGGGTTACGGGCCGCTT
>JBEIGI010000051.1:0-40403 GCA_040381975.1 Pirellula sp. | reverse complement strand
GAATGATGAAGGTGCGTTGATGGTTGATTATTTCGCGGTGAAGATCGGCCGACCGCTTCACCGCACCCTACGTGGAGGCAAGAACGCCTCAAAAGAAAGTAGCGAAGGCCGGACTCGAACCGGCGACACACGGCTTATGAAGCCGTTGCTCTAACCGACTGAGCTACTTCGCCAAACGCACTACTGTAAAAATAAACTTACCAACCAACTATGACAAGCCTTGTTTTCACCAAGCCCCATTCAGGCCCTGCCTACTTCGGGTGCTCCTGGCCAATAAAATCCGATACTGACTGAGTTGGCTTTTTGCTGTCACCACCCCAACTATCTCCCCAACCCGAAAACCAACTCTTCTTGGCCGGTCGCATCGGCGACTCCGGCTTGGGATCCGGATAAGGATCCAACCAAGATGCTGTCGTGCTCCATGCCCGCTTGGTCGAAATCCACATCCGCTGCGAAAATGTCTTGTTGTCCCTTCGATAACTGCTCACAGGCCCACGCGACTTGGATTTGCTCATCCCTCCCCACCATGACCCCCAACTACCTCCGTTAGACTTGCTCTTGCCCATCGGCTTGGACTTGCTGGCGATCCACTCTAACCACTCAGGCTGCTGCTCAAATACCGACGCAACTTGGCCGGCCGAACGCTCCAACTCCCCCCCTCGCATCGCCTGATCCAGGTTCGTTTGCCCAAGTGTTGTCGGGCCCGTAAAGAGCACACAAGCCAGACCTAGACAACTCGCAATCAATCCAAAGCATCGGTTTTTTGTTGTAATTCTCATTCAAAGCCTCCATGCTGAAATAGAGTCCTATAGAAAATTTTGTCGCAAAAACGCAGGGTTTCCTTAGCGGTTTACCACAAAAACACTGGCCGCGCCTAGGGCGGTATCTCGTCGGATAATCGGCCGTCTTGCGATTGGGACGGGGCTACCACTTCCAAACGGCTGAGGACAGCCGTTTTACAATCGGGGTACTACTTCCAAACGGCTGAGGACAGCCGTTTTACAATGGGACTACCACTTCCAAACGGCTGAGGACAGCCGTTTTACACTGGGGACGGCTAGTGACAGTCGTTTTGCGATTGGCTTGCGAAAGTAGGCTTGATCGGGAAACGGTTTTCGGTTAATTTTTCCCTGGTCGACAAGATAGGCGAGTCCTAAAACGGACCTCGACTGCTTGACGATCCGAAAAAATAGTACGAAGGGTTTTGTTCAGGCACTGTTCGTGCGGGCGTAGCTCAGTTGGTAGAGCACAACGTTGCCAACGTTGTTGTCGTGGGTTCGAATCCCATCGCCCGCTTTTTTGCCTGCAAAAACCCTTTTTTTATTCCCTGCGTCCCCTTTTTACATTTGGCGAGTTACGAATGTCTGCAGTCGATTCCGACGTCAAAACCAAGTTAGATATCCAAGTCAAAATCGAGCAAACGGCCGCTTGCCAACGGCACATCGTCGTGACGGTTCCTCGCGCTGAAGTCGATCGTTACTTCCGCGAAGCCTACAGCGAAATCGCACCCCGTGCCGATCTTCCAGGCTTTCGCCAAGGTAAAATTCCTCGCAAACTTCTCGAATCCCGATTCAAAAAAACAGTCGCAGATCAAGTCAAAAGCAGCCTGGTCATGGATAGCCTTCAGCAAATCACCGAAGGTGGCGATATCTCCGCAATCGCCGAGCCCGATATGGACTACGGTGCTGTCGACCTTCCTGATTCCGGCGACTTTACCTTCGAATTCAACATCGAAGTTCGCCCTGAATTCAATAGTCCAAACTGGCAAGGTCTCAAACTGACCAAAACCGAATACACCCTCACTGAAAACGACGTTGAAAAACAACTCGTTCGCACCCTCGAACGTTTCGTACCCGGCGAACCTTGGGACGGCGAAGCGAGCAAAGGGGATCGCCTATTGCTCGAAGCCGAATTCACTCACGAGGGACGTCGCATTAGCTCGTTCGACGAAGTCTCCGTTACACTTCGCGATGAACTCAGCTTGGCCGACTGCATCATCGAGAATTTCGGTGAACTGATGACCGGTGTCAAAGAAGGTGACAAGGTCGCAACCAAAGTCAAGATTCTTGAAACCTCGCTCAACGAATCCTTACGTGGTAAAGAAGTTGACGTGGTCTTTAAGGTCATCGAAATTCGTCGTGTGAACGTCGAGTCTCTCGGTCCCCAAGTCCTCGAGCAAATCGGGTTCGATGACACCGATGAACTTCGCGAATTCGTTCGCTCGGAACTCAAACGCCAAAGCCAATACCACCAAACCCAATTGCTTCGAGAACAAATCACCAAGCAACTGACAGCCGGTGCCGATTGGGAACTCCCAGCGAAACTCGTTCGACGCCAAGCGGAACGCGAACTCCAACGACGAGTGCTCGAACTACGCCGAAATGGATTCGAAGACGACCAAATCAAAACCGTAGTCAACTCGATGCGCCGCAACATCGAAGAAATGACACGCGAAGCTCTCCGAGAACACTTCGTTCTCGAAAAGCTCGCTGAAGACCTCGGTATCGAACCGACCGAAGCACAGTACGACGAAGAAATCAAACTCATCGCCGAACAAAGCGATGCAACGGTTCGCCAAGTTCGTACAAAACTCGATCGAAGCGGGCAAATGGATGCGATCCGCAATCAAATCCTCGAACGCGATGTGATCGACAAGATCGTTGCCGCCGCCAAAGTTACCACGGTCGAGGGCGAATCGATCCTCAAGAAAGAGCCCAAGGAATTCGCAGTGGAATTCCTCGTCGCTCCGGTCACTCAATCACTTCCAGAGGCCAAGTACGACGAGCGTCCCGAAGACGGTGCCGACGACAAGAGCCCTGTAAAGCCGACCTAGTCGTCATCTGACACGTGGTTGGATCTTGAAGATCATGGACGAGACCAAACCATCCGAGACAGATCTTAAATCGATTCTCCCCGAGGCCCTCGGGGAGAGAGAGAAGGATCGTCCAACTCCTGCCGATGAGCCCAGCTCATTTTTGGCTAACGACGACCTCATTGAGATGATGAGGCGCACGGTCGAACAATTGGACAACAGCGATGTCGCTCGCGGCGATCTGAAAATTCTCTCGCGGTCCCTGCGAGAACTCCGCTACGCATTCAAAGTCTTTGCACCCTATCAACGCCGCCGCAAAGTCACCATCTTCGGTTCAGCAAGAACCAAACCCGATCATCCAGCTTATGTCCAAGCGGAGTCCTTTGCCAAGCGGATGGCCCAGCACGGATGGATGGTCATTACCGGAGCCGGAGGCGGCATCATGGAAGCCGGTCACCGTGGTGCCGGCCGCGAATTATCCATGGGCCTGAATATCATGCTCCCGTTCGAACAGTCGGCCAACCCGGTGATCGACGGTGACCCAAAACTTGTTACTTTGAAATACTTCTTCACTCGCAAGTTGATGTTCGTCAAAGAGTGCAGCGCTGTGGTCTGTTATCCCGGTGGCTTTGGGACTCTCGATGAGACCTTTGAAGTCCTGACCCTTCTGCAAACAGGCAAACAGACTCTTGTTCCAATGGTCCTAGTTGACCAGCCAGGGGGGACCTACTGGAAGAACGTCGAAGAGTTCTTTCGCAAACAACTCCTAGGTGACAAATGGATCAGTGAGGAGGATGTTCATTTATACAAAGTCACCGATAACAACGACGAAGCGATCCGCGAGGTTTTGCAGTTCTATCGTGTCTACCATAGCATGCGATATGTCGATGATGCACTGATCATGCGGCTTACAAGTCGCTTGACACCGGAGAAACTCGATAAGCTCAATGTCGATTTTGCGGACATCCTTGTCTCAGGCTCGATCGAGCAGGTCGGGATGCTTGCAGACGAAGCCGGTGAAACGGAACTGGCTGAGCTACCTCGGATCAAGCTACATTTTAATCGAAGAAATCTGGGCCGACTCAGGCAACTGATCGATGCCATCAATCTTCCTTGATCGATCTATCCAGATCGTTGGAGTCCTCATCGCATGCATGTCCACGATCTATTCATTCCTGGGCGAGAAGCTTCGGGTAGAGTGAGTCAAGCCCCTGCGCTCGTGAGCAGACGTTGGTGTGGCGACACGGCTCCTCGATTTGTTGTTGGCATCGTCCATGGTATGGGGGAGCATGCCGATCGATACAAGCATGTGGCCGAGTATTTTGTTTCCCAAGGGGCAACAGCACTAGCGATCGACCAACGTGGGCATGGACGGACAGGAGGTTCGCTGCCCCATTTTGATATTCTCGTCGAGGACATCGGGCGACTTGAGAATTATCTTCACGAGGCTTATCCAAGCGTGCCGGTGTTCCTTTACGGTCAAAGCCTAGGTGGGAGCATCGTAGCGAATTATGTGCTCCGCAAGAAAAATCGCTTGGCCGGTGCCATTTCCATGAGTCCCCTTTTTAGAACCACCTTTCCTCCACCTGCATGGAAACTCGCCGTTGCCAAAGCGCTCGGTAAATGGTGGCCGAACTTGACACTCTCGACGGCGATCAAACCCAAGGAGCTATCGCGGGATCCGGGGGCAGTCGAGGCGTATATCAAGGATACGATGGTACACCAGCGGGTATCTGCGGTGCTCGGATTGTCGATGCTCGATGCGGGTCAGTGGGCAGTCGAACACGCGGGGGAGCTCCAAACTCCGATGCTCTTGATGCATGGAACCGAGGATCGGATCACTTCCCATGCAGCGAGTCAAGAGTTTGCGAGCCGATCGAATCAAAACTGCACTTGGGTTTCTTGGAGTGGCCTGTATCACGACATGCACTGCGAACCTGAGAAACAGGATGTTTTAAATCGGATCGTTCAGTTTATCGATCAGCAGATCGCTTGCGGAGCGAATCGAGCAACACAGCCAATATAATCACACTCCCGGTCACCACACGTTTGATTGGATCGGTCGCTCCCATTTGAGCTAGGCCTGTTTGTAGTATCGAAATGATCAGGACACCGATGAAGGTCCTGAACACGGAGCCTTGGCCACCTCTTAAACTCGTTCCCCCGATGACACAGGCAGCGATCGCGCTGAGTTCGATTCCGATGCCAGAGTTTGGGTCGACCGTCGAGAGTCGCGAGGATTGCATCATGCCAGCAAGTCCACACAATCCTCCACAGATCGCATAAAGATAAACCAGTGTCGGTGTGGTTCGTACGCCTGCCATGCGAACCGATTCGGCATTCGTACCAATGGCAACAGCGGTGCGTCCTAGAACCGTTTTGTGCAAGATCCATTGGCCGAGCAAAACAATTCCGATGGCGATGAGGAACGAAACCGAAACGCCCAGGCCTGCGATTGGATCAGAGAACCAGCCTAACGAGGATCCAACGTACTTGGTCGTCGAGTTGGTCAGCAAATAAGCCCCCCCGCGGGCGATCTCGAGCATACCTAGAGTGACGATGAACGCAGGGATGCGAAAATAGGCACTGATCCAACCATTGAGTCCGCCACAGCAAGCACCGATTAAGATTGCACCAAGGGCAGCTAGCCACAGTGGGTTTCTGCCATCGACCATCAAGAGCCCTAACAGCGAAGCCGATAGAGCCATCACCGATCCGACCGACAAATCGATCCCTCCGGCGATGAGCACCAAGGTCATACCGACGGCGATGACAGTAATGTCAGGGATGCTATTGGCGATGGTCAAAAGGGTCGTAGTCGAGAGGAAATTCTTAGCGAAAAATCCAAAAAAGCCCACGAGTACTGCGATCGCGCAGAGCAACCCAGCAACATGACCAAAGTGCCGGACGGTAGCAATAGGACGGATGGGATTCATAAGTTGATTCGGACAAACAGAGTTGATCAGGCTTTAAGTGGAACCCTGGTGAGACGTTTCGGGATAATCGTACCCTAGGAACATGGATCGAACGATTTGCTGTGCGTCGAAGGATGGCCCCTGGAAGGTCGCAACCCATTTGCCATTGGACATCACACCGATACGGTGGCACAAGTCGAGAAGTTCTTCTAAATCGCTGCTGACGACAAGGATCCCTTTGCCGTTGGCGGCCAGTTGCCGGATGACTTGGTAAACCAATTCTCGGGCTCCAATATCGATCCCGCGTGTTGGCTCGTCAAACAGAAAAACCTTACCTCCGCGATGCAACCACTTGGCTAGCACCACTTTTTGTTGATTCCCACCACTGAGTTTTCCGACCGGTTGGTCGACTGACTCGCAACGGATCCGTAGTTGGCTGCGATAACTCTCAGCAACCTCGCGTGCCTTGCTGGCGTTGTAGGAACTCCATGATCCGAATTGACCAAGCCCGAGATTGGGGAGTTGGATATTGGCGGAGATGGATTCACTGAGCAAGAGTCCATCGGCTTTTCGATCTTCGCTGATCATGACCACTCCGTTGCAGACAGCTTCGTGAGGGCTCGCAAAAAGCGGGCGATGATTACCGGGTGGGAATTCCAAGCGACCGCTCTTTGCTCGATCTGCCCCGAAGATCGCTCGTAGGAGTTCGGTGCGGCCTGACCCGACGAGTCCCGCTACACCTAAAATTTCGCCAGAGCGAACGCTCAGTGAAACACTCCTTACGCGTGGCGGCAAATCGATTTGGCAAACTTTCAAAACGTGATCCGTCTGATCCGTCTGATCCGTCTGATCCGTCTGATCCGTCTGATCTGTCTGATCTGTCTGATCCGTCTGATCTGTCTGATCTGTCATACGATCAACGATATCGTCCTTTCCGAGTTCCCCTCGGTTCCAGGTGCCTTGGAGTTTGCCGTCGCGAAGGATCGAGATTTGATCGGCGATGGCTTGGACTTCAGCGAGCCTGTGGCTGATGTAGATGATGGCGACGCCATCTTGTTTCCATTGCTGAATTTTTCGAAAGAGGATCTCCGACTCTGGGAGGCTAAGGGCGGCGGTCGGTTCATCGAGGATGAGGACTTGGGTAGGTTGCCAGGTGTTGGCGGCGATCTCGAGCATTTGCTGCTGGCCGACACCGAGCATCGAAGCAGGGTTATCTGGCGAGAGATCTTGCAATCCAAAATCGGCAAGAATATCCGAGGCACGTTGGTGCATCGCGCGTCGATCGAGAATACCGAAGCGACTGGGGAGTTTGGAAAAGAATAGGTTTTCGGCAAGACTCAGCGTTGGCAAAACGTTGAGTTCTTGCTGTACGATTTGAACACCGAGTTGTTGAGCTCGGCGCTTCGTGGTTGGCGAATACTTCGATCCTGCAAGGAGCATTGCACCTTGGGTTGGCCTGACCATGCCAGCGATCATTTTGCAAAGGGTGCTTTTGCCTGCACCGTTTGCACCGACTAGAGCGTGGACTTGGCCTGCTTGAAACTCCAGGCTCACCGAGTCGACCGCTCGCGATGCAAAGTGTTTGGTGAGTGAGTCGAGTACTAGCACGCTTGCTGGAACCTTATGGCCGACGCTTTACTTGAGACTGTCTGCAGTGATCAGATCGACTGGGGTTTCTTTGTCTTGGAGTTCCGCCGTTGGGTCTTCAATGAGCTTCAATGCAACTTCGATTCCGTAGACGGCAAGTTGATCACCGTGTTGGTCTGCGGTGGCCAGCATTTTCCCTTCGCGAATTGCTTCTTGGGCGGCTGAGATGTTATCGAATCCGACGACTTGGACATCCGAGGTTTTGTTTGCGGCTTTGATTGCTGCGAGTGCTCCGAGGGCCATGGAATCGTTAGCGGCGAGGATGGCTTTGAGATCGGGGTGGGCATTGAGCATCGAGGCTGCGATCGTGTTGGCTTGATTGGTTTCCCAGTTGGCGCTTTGGCTGTCGACGATTTGGATACCAGCATCCTTCATGGCTTGTTCGAAGCCCAGTCTTCGTTGGGTTCCATTGAAGCTTGTGCGGATTCCTTCGAGGACAGTCACCTTGTCACCGGCTTTGAGTGACTTGGCCAGATGATCGCCGACGACTTTAGCGCCCAGGAAATTGTTCGGGCCTACGAAAGGGACTGCGAGGCCTTCTGCTTTGAGAATCTCGTCATCGAGTTTGTTGTCGATATTGACGACAACCACTCCGGCTTGTTTTGCCCGCCTGAGCGCTGGCACGAGGGCTTTGGAATCTGCAGGTGCGATGACAATCGCTTGCACCTTGGCCGCGATCATTTCATCGATGATTGCCGCTTGTCGAGCGAGGTCACGTTCGTCTTTGATCCCGTTGACGATCAGCTCATACTTTTGCGAGTCTTGGGCTTGATGCTTTTTGGCCCCATCGGCCATGGTCGAAAAGAACTCGTTGGCTAAAGATTTCATCACCAAGGCCACTTTGGGCTTCTCGGTTTGATTGACTGGATTGGTTCCTGGACTGCCAACGGTTGGACTGGTGGTTTGACGATTATCGCAACCGACGAGCGATAGGGACACCGCAGCGAGGAAGGAAAAACAAGCGATCTGTAGCACTTTGGTCATGATGGTTGTAAGTCTCGAAAGGGATCATTCGGATTCAGGGGCTTGGAGTACGAGTTGCAATGCCCCAGAAAATTACCCTAAGAATCCTGAGTGTACGAAATACATTTGAATTTATCATACCAAGGCGTCATGGTACGGGGACCTACAGACGTGCTCGAACTTGGTCTAAATTCGGCAGTGAGGGTTGGGCACCGCGGATGGTCACCGAATGCGCTGCAGCAGCAGATGCAAACAGGCAAGATTCCATGAGTGCTGTGCCATGGGCGATTTGAAATGCAAGTGCACCCAGGAAGGCATCCCCGGCGGCCACGGTGTCGACAGCGGTGACCCGGTGGGCGTCAACGGTTTTGATGAGAGGTTTTCCTCCTGGCATTTTGATTGCGGCAACCGCGCCGAGCGAGCCTAGAGTAATGACCGCTTGTTTGGCTCCTTTGGCTAAAAGTTCTAGGGCTGCATCGAAGGCTGCTTCGATATCCGAGGGGGGCGATGTCTTGAGCAAGGCGGCCGTTTCGGTTTGATTCGGGCAAATTAGATCGACATCGAAAAGTTCTTCTGGGAAGTCCTTAGGTGCAGGAGCTGTGTTAAGGATCACGGGAACATGGTGCTTGCGGCATAGCCTAACGGTATGCAGGACGGTATCGATAGGGATTTCAAGTTGCAGCATTACCAAGCCCGCTTGGGCGATGGCCGATTCGGCTTGTTGAACATCATCGATAGAGAGTTGGCCGTTTGCACCAGGAACGACGATGATTGAATTCTCGCTTTCATCATCCACTGCAACGATGGCTAATCCGCTGGATCCTTCCTTGGTCGTGACCCATTCAAGATCGATTCCTTCTTGCAAGAGATTAGCCCGTAGGGTTGCAGCGAAAGCATCGGAGCCGACAGCACCGAGCATTGCGACTTTCCCGCCTAGTCTTGCGACCGCGACAGCTTGATTGGCTCCTTTGCCGCCTGATACATATTCGAGTCCGTGAGCCGTGAGAGTTTGCCCTGGCGTTGGGAGCGTTGGTGTTCGGACCACTAGATCCATGTTGATCGATCCGCACACAAGAATTTTTTTGCTTGGTGGTTTGTCAGCGTCACTTGTCATGATTTGCTTAATTGGTCTTTGAAACCCGGTAGCTTGGTTAAATTACGCAAAACGAGGGTTCGTTTTTGTGACAGTGGATCTTCGCACAGAAGTTCGATCCAGAGTGTATTTTTAGGCATGCATTCGATGAACCTATCAGCCCATTCGATGATGGTGATTGCTGGTTGCTCGAAGAGTTCTTCAATCCCTAGTTCTAGGAACTCATCGCTGTCGTGGATACGGTAGGCATCGATATGAAAGATTTGGGGTTTGGTATCGATCGGATGGATCAGTACAAAGGTTGGGCTGATGACGTCTTGGGTGTTAGCCCCGAGAGACTCTGCAAGAAATTTGACGAATTGTGTTTTTCCGGCACCCAGGGTACCGACGAGTCCAACGGTACGAGGTATTTTTTGGGTGAGAATCTGAGCGATGGTATGGGCAAACGATTTGCAATCATCGAGGGTTTCGAGAGTTACTCGGCAAGTGTCATCGTTGAAGAATTCGTATTGGAGTGTCGATTTATTCATCTTCCAATTGCTCTTGGAGCTCGGCCCATCGGGTTTCTGCAGCATCGAGTTCGTCGGAGACTTTCGTCAATTCTTGATGGATTTTTAAAGCGGTCTGAGGGTCGCTGGTTTCCATCAATTGCTGATTGAGTTCTTTTTTTTGCAGATCCAGTTTAGCGATTGTTTTTTCCAAGTTTCCGATTTGTTTACGGACGGTTCGCGGATCGCTTTGAGGGGTAGCTTTGGTGGATTGGTTTTTTGTGGCTGATTTCGAAGCGTTGTTGGCTGACGAGGATTTTTTGGGTGCCCCGCCGTGCCGTGTGGATTCGGCTTCATCGATTTCCTTTTGAACCATGTACATGTAAGCGTCATAGTCACCGCGATATTGGGTAACTTTTCCGTCGCGGACTTCGATGTAGGTAGTCGCGACACGCTTGAGGAAGTGCCGATCGTGAGAAGTGAAGATAACGGTGCCTTGGTAATCGATCAGGGCATCGGCGAGAGCTTCGACCGTTTCGACATCGAGGTGGTTGCCTGGCTCGTCGAGGATCAGGATATTGGCTTTCCCGAGCAGAAGTGAGGCCATGCACAACCGAGCCCGTTCGCCACCGCTTAGGACTCGAACCTTTTTGTTGACGGCTGTTCCTCGAAAGAGCATGGCACCGGCGGTATCAAGGATCGTTTGGTTCTTCGTGCCCGGGATGGCTTCATATTCAAGGTGTTCGAGCACGGTTCTGTTTTCGGGAAGGCTTGTATAGACGTGCTGCGCGTAGGTTCCAAGTTCGCAGCCGTACCCCCATTTAACTTCACCGCTTACGGGTTGAAGTGAGTTTACGAGCGTTCGAAGGAGAGTTGTTTTCCCTTGGCCGTTATCGCCCACGATTGCAGCGCGGGTACCGTGGTCGATTTCCAAGCCGACGTTGGTGGCGATGGTTCTATCGGTATATCCGATCGACAGATCTCGTGTGCGAAGTGCTGGGCCTTGTCGCCGCTCGACTGCGGGTGCTCGGATCACAGCATTCGCATGATCGGCGGCGGACTCTTTGACTTCGAGACGTTCGAGCATTTTGCTTTTGGATTTTGCGCGGGTGGCAGTGCTAGCACGAGCGCGGTTTCGGTCGATGAAGTCTTGAAGTTGTTTTCGCTTGGCGGCGATCGAGGCGTTGGTTCTCTCGTCGTGTTCGCGTAGACCTTGTTGGTATTCAAGGTATTCGTCGACTTTGCCAGGAAACAGGGTTAGTTCACCCATAGACAGATCGAGGGTCGAATCGCAAGTCGCATTGAGGAATGCTCTGTCGTGAGAGACGATCAAGCAGGCTTCTTGGAACGAGCGAAGAAAATGTTCCAAAAGGATTTGGGTTCGAAGATCGAGGAAGTTTGTAGGTTCGTCCAGGAGCAGCAAGTTCGGTTCGTGCAGAAGAAGGGCCGCGAGTTTAACGCGTGTTTGCCAACCTCCCGAGAGGTTTTGCATAGGGGTTTCGAGCATCTTGCCTTTGATTTCGAATTCCCCAGAGACTTCTCCGCATTTCCAGTCAGGCTGGTTGCTGTCACGCATGAGGAACTCTAACGCCGTTTCGCCGGGGAGAAATGGGTCATGCTGGCGAAGGTATCCGATCCGAAGTTTTGGGTGTCGGATGATTTCTCCGGTGTCGAGTTCGTCATCGCCGAGGATGCATTTGAGGAGGGTGGATTTTCCAGCACCGTTGCGACCGATGAAGCCGACTTTGTTGTTTCCTCCCAAGGTACATTCGGCACCGTCGAGAAGAATTTGATCGCCGTAACGCTTATGTGCGTTTCGGATCTGTAGCAGAACGGTCATGAATACACCAAGGTGACTTAGAAATAGAACGGTAGAGCCCCTGAAAATTTCATCCATCTTTGGTATGTTATCAACCCCAAAGGGGCAGGTTTGGGTTGGGAAAGGCGTTTGGACGCGGGGATCAGACCATCGATGGCAGAGATATCGCAGTCGGTCACGGAGCTCATCCAGCAGTTGGGCCGTTTGCCTGGGATTGGAAAAAAGACAGCCGAACGGCTGGCTTACCATATTCTGCGAGTGCATGTCTCCGAGGCGATCGCCCTTGCCGATGCGATTCGCAAGGTGCGAGAGAATGTTCGTTACTGTTCGACGTGTTTTAATTTGTCTGAAGATCCCTTGTGTGGGATCTGCTTAAATCCTCAGCGAGACTCGACACTGCTGTGTATTGTCGAGCAGCCAAGGGATCTGATCGCCCTGGAGCAGACCGGCGTGTACAAGGGGATGTACCACGTGCTTTTGGGACGCATTGCACCCCTTGATGGCATAGGGCCTGATCAGTTAACCATTGAAGCGCTTGTCGATCGAGTCAGGACAGGGAACTTCAAGGAGGTGGTTTTGGCGACCAATCCGAATGTCGAGGGGGATGGTACGGCGATGTTCATCTCGAATCAACTGGCACCCTTTCCGGTGCAACTGACCCGATTAGCCAGGGGCGTTACTAGCGGAAGCGTCTTGGAATTCACCAATAAAGAAATCCTTTCGGATGCTTTGTCGGGGCGACAGAAGTTCTGAGTTATGATGGTTTTGATGGATCCATTGGCCTGAAAACTCACCTAAGGTATTGTTTGGGCTCTTTTCCGCAGGGTTGCTCTAGAGGACAATAAACATCAGTTGGGTTGTCCACTGTCTACCACGTAGTCGATGGTTTCAAGGATCGTTCGATGCATAGTTCAACGTTTCGGCTCAGGTCGCTGATTATTGCTGTTCTTGGGTGGGTCGTTAGTAGCAGCTTGGCTCATTCTCAGGATTTGCAGAAACCTACGGATATCGATTCGGTTCGAGTCGCCGTCAAGCGGGCCGAAGATTTGTTCAAAGAGAAGAACTTTGAGCAGAGTGCGAAGTATATTGACATCTGCAGTACGAACTTCCTCGAATTGGTTCTTGCTGGAGAAAGAAAAGACATCGCTGAGTGGGAACGTATTCATCGAAAGCTATCGAAGGCTGCTGAAGTTTTAGCGATCGAGGGAGCGGAGCTCAGCCCGCTACCGGCTTGGGGGGAGATCACTGCCAAGCTCAAAGAGATGAAAGAGGGGGCGAAGAATCCTGCGGGCAAGGAGACGCCTAAGGACCCTAAGGCCAAGGCCGAGGGGGTTAGTTTTAGTAAGGATGTAGCTCCGGTTTTGGTTCAGCACTGTGGCCGGTGCCATGTTGATAAAACCACCGGTGGTTTCACGATGCCAACCTATGAAGGGCTCATGAAGGGTTCCCGTGCAGGTGTTGTGCTCTTTGCAGGGGATCCTGATGGAAGCCCGTTGGTTGAAGCGATGGCCAGCGGCACGATGCCTCCGAGTGGCAACAAGGTCCCCGAGGAACAACTCAATGCGATTAAGGCATGGGTTAAAGCGGGTGCGAAGTTTGACGGCGAGGATCCAAAGGCCAACCTGCGTGTGCTCGTCGGCGGACCGGATGCCAAGCCACCGGAACCGCCCAAGCCGGTCGAAGTCATGGAGAGCACGGGCAAGGAGACAGTCAGTTTTGCAAACGACATTGCACCGATCTTGGTAGCCAACTGCAATGGATGTCACTACGGTGGGAATCGTCCTTCGGGGGGATTGAACTTCACCAACTTTGCAGGGTTGCTACGAGGTGGAACGACTGGAGCGGCAATTGAGCCTAAGAAGGGTAAAGAAAGCTTGCTTGTGAAAAAAATCTTGGGCGAGGCAGGCCAACGCATGCCGGCTGGCGGGCGTCCGGCACTTAAGCCCGAGGAGATCGAGAAGATCACCAAGTGGATTGATGAGGGGGCGACTTTTGATGGGTCAGAGCGCGAGAGTCAACTCGAAAGCGTCATTGCCAAGTCGTGGGCAGCCAAGGCGAGCCATACAGAGTTGATGGACAAGCGTATGTCGAGGGCCAGAGATCGTTGGAAGATCGTTTCACCGACGGTGGTGGCTGAAGAAAAATCCAGCGATGAATTCCATGTGTTGGGCAATGCAGGGCCGGCTGTTTTAGAGCAGGTGATGGCAGCGGCAGAGTCGGCGGCCAAATCGGTTCGCAAGCAGTATCGCTTGAGTCCGAAGGATCCCATCGTGCGAGGGGGGATTACGATTTACGCACTCAAGTCCAGGTATGATTATAGCGAACTGGGAAAGATGCTTGAGAAGCGCTCACTGCCCCAGGAGTGGTCATCGCACTGGAAACGCGATGTGCTCGATATGTACATCGCGATCGTACCCGATAAGTCCAATGCAAAGCTCAACGAATCCGCGTTGGTTCAGCAGATCACGAGCGTTTGGATGGCTTCTCACGAAGGGGTACCGAAATGGTTTGCAGATGGAGCAGGAAGGGCTGCTTTGGCCCAAGCCGTTGGCCCCAACGACGAGCGAGTAAAGCCTTGGATTCAAAAAGTACCCATGGTCGTTGGCGAGATCAAGGATGTCAAACCGCTGATGGAAGGGAAGCTTAACGACGAAGACGAGGCGATTGTTGGCTTTGCGTTGGTCAGAAATATGCAAGGCAGTGCGATGAAAAAGCAGTACGACTCGATCGTCCGAGCAATTAGTAGTGGCTCATCCTTTGATGACGCCTTTGCCAAGTCGATTGGGCCGATAGATAAGTTTTTAAACGTGGCGCTTGGCAAGTCCAAGAAATAGGGTTCTTGAGGTTTCTCATTTACCGAACATAGGCTGAGCGTACCCCGGTGGATAGCCTGCTGAGGTAGTACCGGGGATTGGTTGGCCGTAGACGGGAGGTTGCCCGTAGGCTGGTTGGCCGTAAGCGGGTTGCCCGTAGGTCGGTTGCCCGTAGGCGGGCTGTCCGTAAGTTGGCAGTCCAGCAGCCGGGGGTGGGGCAACTCCTGTTGGCGCCATGGTTGTTGGGGCTGGCGCGGCACCTGTGGTTGGGTAAGGCTGAGGGTAGGCGGGGTATCCTGGATAGCTTGGATAAGGAGTCATGCCGGGGTTCTGAGGTTGAGTGCAACCAGTACCAGCGCAGCCAGAGAGAAATGTCGTTGACAAGAGCAAGAATGCGAAGCAGACAACGGTTTGATCTTGTTTCATCATGATGCAGCCTGTGGATATGCAAAGGGTCATGCGCAAACCGAACGTTTGCTATCGAAAGCGATATTCTGAGTTTCCGTTGACTGTGTCTATATCAATTTCATGCTTGTTTAGATCCACAGGAATTTTTCTGTGGGATTTGGCCTGCATACTAGGCAGTAAGCCTACCACTGGCGTTATGCCGAATGGCATTGAAATAAGAGCGGAACGGCGCGAGCCGTCCGGTGAAAAGCCTGCGAAATAGTGGCCATTCCATCACCAACCGGCTTGCTTGCGCACTTCCGCGCACAATGATTTAATGCCATTTGGCTTTATGCCATTGAGGTACCTAGAGAGGAACTGAAGAATTGGCGATTGCGATCAAGCGGCCAGATTTGCTACTGTCTTGGTTGCCGAATTGGCAGTTGTTGAAGATTCGAAGGGAGTGGCAGAATGCGACTTGGGCTCACTGCGGCAGGATCGCTTGGGTGGTGCATGATTTTTTGGCCGGGGTTGTCGGCTACTTGGAGATCAGGGAGTTTTCGTGGTTTAGTGGTCGCATTGATATTTGTCGTCGGGTTGCAGACAGCTTGGATTGGTACATTCGTGTGGCCTTCCTTGCTCAGCGCGTGGGAGGCTCAGTTGTTATGGTGGACGCTGGCTGCATCGGTTCTTGGATCGATCATCTACCAAACTTATTACATGGCGAAATTTGGAAATAGCGATTTGACTCGATGTTCGGATCGGGTGCTAACCGAGGCTCAATCGCTTTATTTACAGGGCAGTTATTTCGAAGCCGAAGAGTTGTTATCTCCCCACGTGTCGCACATGGAGTGGGACGTTGAAGCTGCCCTTTGGATGGCTTCGATTTACCGTCGTACCGGGAGGTTCGAGGCGGCCATTTTGGTGTTGCAGACCCTCGAATCGCTGGAACGGGCACAATGGTGGGCCGCGGAGATCGCCCAAGAGCATCGAAAAATCAAAGAAAGCAAGAGAAACAAACGGCTTGAAAGTCTTTAAAGCCCGCTAACTGCGGTTTGCTATCCTGTGCGAAACTCTATAATTTTCTCGACGGTTTGTTCGAGAAGGTCCAGGACTCCTCCGAGCCCTAAGATCATCTTCGAACATTTCGGTACATGTTTTGCTCATTTGGACGAATTGTCCCGGTGAAGGGAACTTGGCACTGCCGAAATGCGTCGTTGTTTCGAGGCAAACTTCGCAGGCGAGACGAGCCGAAAAAAAATCGAGGGTGGACCGATGTTTGTCCGCCAACCTAAAAGGAAGGATAGTCATGTTTGAACGATTTACTGACCGTGCCCGCAAGGTGATGCAGCTAGCGAATCAAGAGGCACAGCGTTTCAACCACGAATACATCGGCACCGAGCATATCCTCCTCGGACTAGTCAAGGAGGGGAGTGGTGTCGCAGCCAATGTGCTCAAGAATCTCGACATCGATCTGCGGAAGATTCGCCTCGAGGTCGAGAAGCTCGTGCAAAGTGGCCCCGAGATGGTAACGATTGGTAAGCTACCTCACACTCCGCGGGCCAAGAAGGTCATCGAGTATTCGATGGAAGAGGCGCGGAACCTGAACCACAACTATGTAGGTACCGAACACATCCTGCTTGGTTTGCTTCGTGAACAAGACGGTGTAGCCGCACAGGTGCTCATGAACTTGGGTATGAAGCTTGAGGATGTCCGTGAAGAGGTCTTGAGCCTATTAGGCCATGGCATCGATTCGGGCGACAGTGAGCGAGGTAGCCGCGAGGGAAGCGGATCGAGTAGCGGCAGTGAAACCGGCAGCACTCCTAAGGGTGGAAAGAGCAAGACGCCGGCACTTGATAGTTTCGGTCGGGATCTAACGGAACTTGCACGACAAGGCAAACTCGATCCGGTGATCGGACGTGAGCGAGAGATCGAGCGCGCCACTCAGGTCTTGTGCCGCCGCACCAAGAACAACCCAGTTCTCTTGGGAGAGGCTGGAGTTGGCAAGACAGCGATTGTCGAAGGATTTGCACAAAGGGTTGTCAACGGAGAGGTACCCGAGATTTTGGCTGAGAAGCGCATCGTCGTTTTGGACTTGGCCATGATGGTTGCCGGCACGAAGTACCGTGGTCAATTTGAAGAGCGCATCAAAGCGGTGATGAATGAAGTTCGCCGAGCCCGAAATACGATTCTCTTCATCGATGAATTGCACACCTTGGTCGGTGCCGGTGGTGCTGAAGGTGCGATCGATGCGGCGAATGTTCTCAAACCGGCATTAGCCCGTGGAGAGATCCAGTGCATCGGTGCAACCACTCTCGATGAGTACCGCAAGTACATTGAAAAAGACAATGCTCTTGCACGCCGATTTCAAGAAATCATCGTCGAACCGACATCCAAAGATGAGACGATTCAGATCCTTAAAGGACTCAAGGAGCGATATGAAGAGCACCACCGCGTACAGATCACCGACGATGCGATTGCATCTGCGGTTGAAATGAGCGAACGCTATATCACCGCTAGGTGTTTGCCTGATAAGGCCATCGATGTGATCGACGAAGCTGGAGCCAGGGTCCGATTGCGAACCATGACCAAGCCGCCAGACTTGAAGGACATCGATGAAGATGTCGAGCGACTCAACAAAGAGAAGGAAGAGGCTGTTGCCAACCAAGACTTTGAAAAGGCTGCGGCACTTCGCGATCAAGCAGACAAGCTGCGTCGTAAAAAGGAGCAAATCACCCGTGAGTGGCGGGAGAAGAGCCGGGAAACCGATGGCGTCGTCGATGAAGAAGTCATCGCAGAAGTCGTCTCGAAGATGACTGGAATTCCCCTGACGCGGCTTTCGACCGAAGACTCCTTGCGTCTGATGAACATGGAAGGCGAACTTCACAAGCGCGTTGTTAGCCAAGAGCAAGCAGTTGCCGCCGTTGCTCGTGCCGTAAGACGCAGCCGCAGCGGACTGAAGGATCCCAAGCGACCGACAGGTTGCTTTGTATTCGCAGGCCCAACGGGTGTCGGCAAAACATTGCTTGCCAAAGCTCTCGCTGAATGCCTCTTCGGTGACTCGGATGCTCTAGTTCATATCGACATGAGCGAGTACATGGAGAAGCACAATGTAAGCCGATTGATCGGTGCCCCTCCAGGGTACGTTGGGTACGAAGAAGGTGGGCAGTTGACCGAGAAAATCCGCCGACGCCCCTACTCGGTCGTCCTTTTGGATGAGATCGAAAAGGCCCACCCTGATGTATTCAACATGCTCTTGCAGGTGATGGAAGAAGGCCGTCTCACAGATAGCTTTGGTCGAAACATCGACTTCAGGAACACGATCTTGATTTTGACAACCAATGCGGGAGCCGAAGCCATCAAGAACGAACAAGCCTTCGGATTCCAAAAGCCATCCGATGATGCTTCGTATGAGAGCATGAAGGCCCGGGTGATGGATTCGATCGAACGAGTTTTCCGGCCTGAATTCCTAAACCGACTCGATGATGTGATCATCTTTAGGCACCTGAACAACGAGGATCTCAAGAAGGTCATCGATTACGAATTGGCTAAGGTGCGAGAACGATTGAGAGAACGAGGCTTTGAGATCGAGCTAACCGATGAGGCAAAGGACTTCATCATCAAGCAAGGTTCAAACCTGGACTATGGAGCTCGACCTTTGCGACGAGCCATCGAGCAGAGAATCGAAGATCCCCTTTCGGAGGAACTCCTTCGCGGTAGCTTTGAGGGCAAGAACACCATTTTGATCGATGCCTTTAAGGACGAGGCGGGGAAAATCACCCGATTGGAGTTCAAAGGAGAGCACCGCGACTCCGGCTTGGAAATGTCCGGTGCTGGCGAGGCTAAAAAGTAACTCCCCCCTTCAGATGGGGTGATCCAAACCCACATTACGAACTCCAAAGCGGGAGCTCTGAAAAGGCTCCCGCTTTTTTGTTGACTTAGCCCCGAAATCCCACCCTTAACAACACCGACATTTAGTCACACTAGGCTCAAATAAACGGGCTCTTTTTCCGTTTGCTCTGATTGTATCGAGCTAAAGATATGGAAAAATAACGGAATGTTTTGCCTTACGCCCACAGTTAACCTAGAGTTTCCAATAAGACGATTCCCATGCACGGGATTTAGAGAGTGTGCTGATGTAGGGTTCGAAGGATCGTTCCTATCGGTTATTCCAACAAATAATGCCGGAAAAGATCTCCAAGAAAAGAACGACGGTGGGCTCATGAAAAGTTCGTTTGCATTAGCGAAGCGCGGATTCACACTGGTGGAACTGCTTGTAGTCATCGCGATTATCGGAGTGCTTGTAGGTCTGCTACTGCCTGCGGTGCAAGCTGCACGCGAAGCGGCCAGGCGGATGAGTTGCACGAACAACCTAAGGCAGGTAGGACTTGCGGCTCTGAATTTTGAGACCGCCAACAGACGATTTCCTCCAGGAGTGCTTTTTCCAGGGCCTCGGAACACGCCGTTCCCGGGAGCTTACCCAAGATCTCCAGAAGGAACAGAAGCCAACAGGCACACGGGTATCGGACACCTTGCCCACCTGTTGCCCTTTATTGAAATGCAGCAGTTGTATTCAGTCTTCCAGGCAAATGCAAATCTCAACCCAGACACCTCTGGAGTTGGAGCAGCCGCGAACACGCCTCAAACCTTGATCAACCGGCACTGGCGAAACATTCCAGAGGTTTACCAAGCTGCACAGAACAAAATCTCTTTGTTTTTATGCCCCTCGGATGTCGCCGACGAGGCGACGACTATGTCCAATCCCTACACCCTTGCTTACAGCGATACTCAGAATCAACCTCCAGAGGTCGTGGTGCTCTTGGATGCGAACACCAGTTCGAACCATCATATTTTGCTCGGTAAAACAAACTACCTTGGCTGTTCCGGACGTTCTGGTATGACAGGTTCATTGGCCCTTGATCCTCCGATGCCTAACGGAGCAGATCTTGGCAAACAAGCCATTAAATGCGATGACTTGGTTGGCGTTTTCTTCGTGCGAAGCAAGACAACGATAGCTGAAATCAAGGATGGTGCATCGAATACGTTCTTTTTTGGCGAGGTCACCGGTGGTTACCGCGACCCGGTCGCCATTGGCTCTAGATACTCTTCCTTCTGGTGGGTTTCCAATAGCGGACAATTCACTAGGTACATGATTGCAGATCCATCAGGAGCAGCTTGGAGGAGCAGTCCTGCCGTTGGCCATGCGGCGAAATTCCATAGCAGACATGGAACGGGCGTGCACATGTCTTATGTGGACAATTCCGTTCGACTTGTGTCCTACTCGCTCGAACCGAGGCTCTGGTATACCTTGGGCGGGATTCGAGATGGAGTCCAAGACTTCGCGGAATAGATTCCGATTTTCTTCATGCCAATTTTTGGACCCGATTTCAAAAATTGGAGATCGAGTCGCTGAGTTTAAGCTTATTTCTCCGCCTCAAGAGCAATAAGCCAATTCCTTCCGTTAATGCAATTAAGAGTGCTGATGGTTCAGGGACAGCTGAATCGGGCGAACTGAACGTGATATCATCGAACGTATTACCGTCATCATCGAAGCGGCCCCCTAACACGCGGATCCTATCAATCGGAGTCGGACTGTGCAGGCCTACAAAAAGCCTGTTGTTGTATGGAAGTAAGCCCACCAAGTTCGAATTGCTCGTGGAAAGCACCAGCGAGTCAATGATTGCTGAATTACTGTCGAGGAATTGAACAGTGACGCTGTTGTTCCCGGGATTTAGATTGCCTACCCACAAACCGGCAGAATATGGGGAATTGACGAACTCGAAGTCATAGTTATCAGACTTGGAATCATCATACCCATAAGGATACCCAGGCACGGCATTTGACGAAATTCCTCGCGTCGACGATTGAAAGTTACCGGATTGGGCATACGACCCGTCACCGCCTGCTGTTACGCGAATCGCATGCCCATCTCGTTGCCGAATGGTGAGTCCAGACTGAACATACTCAAATCCGTCGAGGATGGAGCCGACAGACCTGTCCTCGAAAGTGATCGTGCTAAGATTGACCGTCGCCTGTAATTTCCAGTTTGAGTAACTAGTGATGATAACTGCTCCACGAGTCGGGCTAGCAAACACCATGGCAAGTAGTGTTGCGAAAATTGTAGACATCAGTTTGTTGGTCATCGACTTATCCTCTTTGCAAAGCTAAACTTCCAGGGAGGGCGACTCCGAGTTGGGCGTCCTTTCCTGCCAATACGTCCGTTGATTATTAGGAATAAGTGCCATTTAAACTTTAGGCAATTGTGTAGGCTAGAGTTGCGAATGAATCGAAAAAATCCTCAAAAGAAAAACGATTGATTAGAACACCTTCCATAAAAGAGTTAATGCTCTGTGTTCTATAAAATCCTGGAAGGTCGAGTGTAGTACTTCATGAATTTCACCGCCTCACAACAAGAGGTGTTGAAACGAGGTAGCAAGCATATTTAATATTGATTGAAAAGTGATTCCATTCGAGTCAGAAGTCAGAAAGTTAAACGAATGATCTGCTTGTTTATAGTCTTTATTCAAACCTGTTTTAGTTTTGGATGCACAGTAGTATTCGAAGTAGAAAATATTCTATACCATTGCTAATCACTCGCACACTTCCGAGGCTGTATTTGCATTTGCATCTTTAGAACAGCAATAGATTCATTCCTGCGAGCGCTGCAAGCACGATGATCGCGGCTTCGAAATCTCTCTGCCGGATACGCTTTGCTACAGCCGTTCCGGCGACAAGACCAAGATAAATACCTGGCAACAAAAGCATATTCAACGCCAGAGTATCACTTCGAATCAGGCCAAGATTCCAGCTAAACGGAATCTTGATCACGTTGAGCAATAGAAAAAACCAAGCTGCGGTCCCAACAAACTCCTTCTTGGGCAAGCCGATTGCAAGCAGAAAAAGACCGAAGACCGGTCCTGCGGCGTTGGCAAGCATGGTGGTTACACCGACAAGGATACCCATCGTCCAAGCAAACCAGCGGCTATGAGGAACATGGATAAACCACTGCTCTCGAAACATTCGCAGGATCTGCAAAACGGCTAACCCAAGTATGATACAACCGATCGTCGGTCGATAGTAAACCTCGCTCATCCCATCCATGAGCAACCAAGCACCCAGGACCCCAACGATAGCCGGTGGTAACATCCTCCGGACGTAACTCCAGTCTGCATGTTGTCCAAACATGAGCATGGCGAACGTGTCCCCTGCGATAAGCATCGGCAGAACAATACCAGTCGATGCCTTGGCTCCAAAAACGTAAGCGAAGATCAAGACATGGACCAAACTAACCCCAGAGAATCCGCTCTTGGTGACCCCGATCCCAAATGCGGCTAACGCTAAAAGCAACCAAGCACCAATGGATAGCGATGTTGGATCAACCGCCATCTTTAAGACTCGCTCGCGTTTGTACGGCCATGCACGATCCGATTCTGCCGATCAGTAAGATCTTGGACTAATTCATCGGTGCTCTCGGGATCAACCTTGCGACAACACGCCATGAGTCTCTCGGCTAATTGATCAAACGGTTGCTCCCAATCCTCAGGCGTCGAATCTTCGGGAGCAATACAACTGATCTCGTTGACCAAAAGCAGAAATCTCAGAACGTGGCGAAAAAGCATCCCTTCGTGTTTCTGCAATCCTCGAGTGACGATGTACTTATTGAAATCGCATTCGAACGACAAGAGTTCTCCTACAACCCAGACGCTTCGGGTGTACACGTCGTGTACGCCGGGGAAATCGTAATCGAACATGCGTCTGAGTTTTTCGCCCAGGGCCAAGGGCTTAGGGGTAGGTCGATCCTGCCATCCGGTGTGCCTTGAAGTAGCTGACTCCTTGGCCTCTTCGGAATCCTCTTCGTCAGGTGATTGCCCTGTGAGTTCTTGAACGCCTGCCAATCCGAGCTCGAGCAACCTTGGGTGCAAATGCTGCTGAGCCAGTGGGCCAAAGGGTAACTGATCGGGGCCAGGAACCGGCACGAGTTTGCTGATATTCGCAGGCAATTCCAGTACGCTTT
This sequence comes from Pirellula sp., assembly GCA_040381975.1. Lineage (GTDB taxonomy): Bacteria > Planctomycetota > Planctomycetia > Pirellulales > Pirellulaceae > JBKCUI01. Next base: position 17,452 of record JBEIGI010000051.1, on the reverse strand, counting down.
CAAGCGCCTGAATGCGCTCGATGGGGTCGGCAAACTGCATTTGCTGGATCAAGTACAACCCGTAGATCGGATTGACGCTTCGCAGTTCGCACAGCAGTTCAAGCCTCGGTCGGGCTTCGATTCGCTCCGGACGATAATTCTCAAGGTCGTATCCTCGTGTTGCGGCATCATCGATGGTCTCAATAGAGCCCTCTTGATCGTCATCGTCCGAATCGCTTTGACCATCGGTCTGGGCGGTCTCGGGCAAGGCGGATTTGAGCCAACCTGCAAAGAATTCCTTCTCGAAGGACTGCTTGCCTTTGCCCGGAACGACTTTCGGTGGCTCGGATGCTACTGTCGGTTTAGGGATCAGATCCAAAAAGCCCGCAGTCCATAGAGTTACAAGCATGGCGTTGAGATCTTTCTGCCCCTTTGCTAAATCGACCGGAGAGAGCAATCGTCTTCCGACCAAGTTCCTGAGTGGTTGTACCTGGGGATCTTCCAGGAGCATTGTCGCCAGGAGTCGCCAGGGGAGCGGTCCTCGGCTGGCAAGATTCGCCGCAGGTGCGATCACCAGTTTTTGGAATTGCTCTTTGTTCCAGTACGTTTCCCCTTGCCGATGCGTTGGCATCTTTTTCTTCAGTTGCTTTTTTGCCCGAATCAAATTCGGGTCTTTGGTGTCTTCAGGAATCTGATCGTACTGCAACTTCCATCGATAATACTTGACATCATCCTCGTGCGCGATCGCATAGACAAACCCCTCTCGGTCGTACTGTGGTCTACCTGCCCGACCAAAGATTTGCTGCGCCGAGGCCGAATCGATAAGCTTCTTTTTTCCAAATGGACCTTTGACCAAGCTGGGCAGAATCACACTCCGTGCTGGCAAGTTAATCCCGGCTGATAGCGTCTCGGTGCATACGCACACGCTCAATAGTTTCTCTTGGAAGAGTTGCTCGACCAATCGACGGTACTTGGGCATGATCCCTGCATGATGGATCCCAACGCCTCGAATCAAGATCTGCTTGATCTTCGGACCGGCTCCTTCACCAAGCGGGATGCCATCGAGCCTTTTGGTGATGATCGCTTGACGCTCCTTGTCAATCAACCGCCTACCCTTGAGCAACTCGGCGACTTGCCAACATTGATCTCGGTTAAAACAGAAGACAAGTCCGGGTGTTCGGCGCCGAGTCTCATCACCCTCGGCAATCTTTTCTAGCTGTTCATCGAGATAAAGATCTTCGACCCATTCGAATTGCAAGGGAACTTTGCGCTCGGTTCCTTGCACGAGCTCCAAATTGCGTCCATGGGCTCGGTTGAGCCAGGAACAAAATTCGACACTATTGCCAATCGTTGCAGACAGGAGCATCAGTCGCACATGCTTGGGCAACATCCCGATACTCAGTTCCCATACGATTCCGCGCTCTGGATCGTTGAAGCTATGGAACTCGTCCATGATCACCGAATCGACTCCCTCGACCCAGGCTTGATCGTGATGCAGGAGTCGATTTAGGAGGATCTCAGCTACGACGACGAGCACAGGGGCGTTTGGATTGACTTTGCGATTCCCAGTCACCAATCCGATGGAACTTGCCGGATACCCCCAACGCACCGCAGAAGCTTGCAACTCTTGGAGCTTTTGATCCGTCAGTGCGATAAGCGGTGTTGTATAGAAACATTTTCGCCCGGTCCGAAGGGCTTCGTAAATCGCCCCCTCGGCGATGAGTGTCTTACCGGTCCCGGTCGGAGCACACACCAAAACCCCTTGATCCGAGGAAAACCAAGCGATCAGCGCATCTTCTTGAACCGGATAGGGTGCATAGGGCAATCGCTCGAAATATTCCGATACAATGGCATCTCGATCGATTGGGTCACTTGAATTCATGCTGAGCATCGTAACACAAATCCGATCGGCGATGGAGACGAAAACAACGATTCAAAATGAGCGAAAAAAGCCTTAAACACTTGATTATCGGACTGCTGGTATGTACCGCATGCTACATCAATGCCGCTCGCTATCGACCGGTTCGCGATATGGCTTATGCCCTGGCTACCATCGGTGAGACTTACGTCGATCCTGTTTCCAATTCGGACTTGAAGAATGCGGCTTTTGAAGGGATGCTCGAGTCCCTGGATCCCTATTCGTCCTACGTCTCCGAAGAAAAACTCCAACGCTTCAACTCAGTCTTTGAACAACGCTTTGCAGGACTAGGCGTGCAGGTAGAGGGTCCACCGAGCCACCCTGTGATTACCGTTATTGCGACGCTTTTTAATTCTCCTGCATACAGAGCAGGACTGTTACCCGGGGACTCAATCCTCCAGATTGATGGCGTTGATATCCGAAACATGGAGACGGCCGAGGTTTCCAAACGGATCTCTGGAGCGGTCGGCACACAAGTCCGCTTGGGGATCGAGAGATCAGGAATGCCGCTAGAGATCTGTGCAACCAGAGAGTTCATCGACGTCGAAAGTGTCACAGGCGACCGACGCAGAGCCGATGGCAGTTGGGATTTTCAACTACAAATAGACCCGAGGATCGCGTACCTGCATGCAAATATCTTCGGTGAGAAGACCGCTCAAGAGATCGAAAGAGCATTGGAGTCCTTGAAGGGTAAAATCGATGCGGTGATCCTCGATCTGCGAGACAACGGGGGCGGATTGCTGCAATCCGCCGTCGAAATTTGCGACCTGTTTCTTGAAGATGGACCGATCGTATCGACTCAAGGCCGTGGAAAAATTACATTAGAGTCTCTCGATGCAATGCCCGGAACCGTTGTTCCTATGAACGCACCGATCGCTCTGATCGTCAATCAGAACTCTGCAAGCGCAAGCGAAGTCGTGGCCGCATGCCTGAAAGATCGTAAGCGTGCGATCATCGTCGGACAACGCTCATTCGGGAAAGGGAATGTCCAAAGCGTCATACCTGTCGAAGGTGGAACAGCGGCCATCCGATTCACCACCGCATACTATTTCCCACCTAGCGGACAACGAATTCACAAACGTCCAAAAGATACCGATGCCGACCAATGGGGGGTGTTGCCAAGCCCAGGTGCCGAGGTGGCGCTTACAGAAGAGCAACTCGAACAAGCTACCCAGAGGATGCGAAGGCGTGGGGATCCATTGAGAAATGGTACCCAACCTCAAAGCCCCCTATCAACAAACGAAGACCCAGAAGACGAGCAACTCAAAAACGATCTTCAACTATCGAAAGCGATCGAGCTCCTGCAAGCCGAACTCGGAAAGCAGTGAGCATACCGCGGACTTTATCACGAATGTCTTTGACTTAGAAGCGGAACGGCTCAATCCGTCCGGTGAAAAAACAACGGTTAAATCACCTTGATCAACGTCTCGAATCATCCTGGGGCAGGGAGGTGTCACCCTGCTGGCTATCTTTTGATGTGTTTTCTGGGAACATCGCATGCTCGTCGGGCTTTTTACTAATCGACTTACCGCTTCGCAAGGATTCGATCCGGCTCGTAGGTGATCTTCTGAGCGGTCGTGGTGCTTGAGTGGTCTCTGAATAAGCCTTTTTGAAGGTGCCTAAGTTCTGACTTCGTGCATCGATGACTTCGGTGGTTACCTGAGAGCGGGTGATTTCAGGTATCACTGTGTTTGTTTGTTGGTTATTGAAAGACGTCTCGGGACGTTGGAAATGCCGTTGAAAGGAAGGTGGGAGTTCAATGGTCTGTGGAGCGCGAGGAGACTCAGGTAGCCTATTTGGTTCGCTGGTATTCTTTTTAGGCGAACTTTCGACCGCATCGGAAGTTTCGGATTGAACAGGATCTTCGAAACTCGCTCGCTTGACGCTCCCGCTGTTCGATGGACTGCTCACTTTTTGCGTTTTGCCCTCGACCCCAGGGAGTAATTTCATCGTGGGATCTGAAATAGTCGTCCCACCCTTACGCCCCTCGTAACGCGCGATGATACTGAGTTTCATCGTTGGGCCTTTGACATCCCCCCAGGGTAGCCAAACACTGTAAGCAGGCCCGATGGATGTCTTGCTCATGTGTTTTGCGAAATCATCGGCTTCGATCACGTACTTGCGAAGAGGCTTTTGGTTTTCCGGATCATGATCGTCGGCATCGAAGACAAACACGACGAGCTTTCCGTCGACTTCGATCGGATCATTCTGATCCTTCTCATAAAAGAACACGCGTCCACCGAAACCTCGTACACCGGGTTGGTTGGGTTGTCGCAAAACAGTATCGGTCCAAATCGCGAGTATACGATCAGGAACGACGGGCTTTTCCTCTTCGCTCCAGTTCCAGCTCTTGGGTATGTTTTTCGGGGCAAACTGACAACCGATGAGAAGGGTGGTCGCCAGAACAACCCCAATCAGACTGCTTGTAGTTTGGGCAAAAAAACGGGCCTTCATCGGAGCTTCTTTGGTTTGGTGTGTGTGTGTTGGCTTGCTCATCAAGAACCCGGTTTGATCGTACGAGGCATTCGCAGCAGGCCTGCTGAAGCTTTTTTGGCAGGCTCCTTGGAACTTTCTTTTTGCGGGTTAGAGATGACGACAGGAGCAGGCAAATCGCTCGTGTAAACCTGAGCCGCTTGCCCACCTACACTGAGGCCAGACGCATCGGGAATCGGCTGTCCTTGGAAATACTCTGGGCCTGCCATGCGACGAAGCAAGCTTTCGGTGTTTGAGTTTGGTTGCAGGCTACCCCGCGGATCGATGTCAGGATAAATGACTGGGACCGAGTCGTCCTCTTCTTGCCACTCCTGGATCATGCCTGTGCGTGGAAAGACGTCGCCATGCATCGCAAAGATATCGGCTTCGCACCAACTCATCCTCGCAAACTCCGCCTGCTTGAGTCGTTCCATATCGCCTGGATTACGCACGACATGGGGTGTCATAATGATCAACAGTTCTGTTCGATTTTCATCGAAATAATCATAGCTAAATAGATACTTGAGGATCGGGATATCCCCAAGCCAGGGGACTTGGCGGTGCCGTGTCCTAGTTGATCTTGAGATTAAACCACCGAGGATAATTGTTTCACCATCGGCTGCGCTGACGGTTGCCTGTGCGGTAATCGTATCGATTCGAGGAGATCGTACCACGGTGCCATCTTGTGCGATGAAAATAGGAATTCCTTCGGCTTCGGGACCCAGTTTAGATTTCTCCGCATCGATTTCCATAACCACATTACCCTCAGGGCTAATCCGAGGTGTGACCCCGATGATCAAACCTACGTTCTCTAATGCCAATTGATTTTGAACACCGAATTGGTTGACACTCGTAGCAGCGATCCGTGGAACTCGCTGGCCGACTTGTATGAAGGCTTGTTGGTTGTCGAGGGTTAAAACCTGGGGTCTAGAAAGGATCTCTAAGCGACGAGTTTCCTGCAAAGCCCTGAGCAGGAAGCTAACATTCTCACTGCTTGCCGACAAAACCAATCCGCCGAAACCCAACTCGTCGTTGGTGCGGCCCACCGCGAAATTTGAAAGACCTTGGCCACCGACAAGCTTCGAGTTCTGCAACGCCTTAGACGAACCGCTATTCCCCAAAGGATCTCCGTTGTTGAAATTGAAACCCGGGTTATTGCCTGCGGCGACAATATCTTGGGTTGTCTCGGTAACAACCCCTGCTGGGGTCGATGTGTTCGTCGTGGCGGTGGTTGTTACTAGGTTGCCGAGAAGACTTCGGTCAAAGAGCACGGAGTCTTGGATCCCCATCTCGATCCCAAATTCATCGGTGTTACCGAGCAGAATCTCTGCGATCATGACTTGAATCATCACCTGCGGAGGTTGCTCATCGAGCCTTTGAATCAGTTGTGCGATCTCATCGTAGTAGCGAGGCGTCGCACTGAGAATTAGTTTGTTTTGAACAGGTTCGGGAACCACGACGACTTCGCGTTCAAGTTGGTCAAAGGGATTGTTGACCCCTGGTGCGGCAAGCTCAACAATCCGCTTGCTCTGAAGAAACTGATTGATGGCCGTAGCGACATCGATCGCTGGAGAATTCTTCAATTGATACACCGTGCTCTTGCGCTTCGAAGCCTCACCTTCATCGAGCCTTAAGATCAACGCCTCGACAATCTTCAAATCCCCTTCCGAGCCGATCGCGATGATATTGTTGCCTCGAGTATCGACGGTAAAACGTAAAGGCAATAATGAATTGTCGTCAGGATTGCTCGACAATTGAGGACCAGGAGCGGCCCCTGCCGTCGAACTCGACGATGGGATCAAAGCTCGCAAGGTTTCGACCAAACTGCTGGCATCCCCATTCTTGATCGCAAATATCTTGATCTTCGCTACTGCTCCTGGAGTATCAAGTTGTTGTATGAACTGTTCGATCAAAGGCAACGTTTCAGGAGTGCTCGCAACGATGATGGTGTTATTCCGGTCATTGACGGTGATTTTCGTCGTCCCCAAGACACCCCCAGTCGCAATCGGCTCTCCGTTCTCATCGACCAATTGCAGCGTCTTATTGCGATCTGCGGTGGTTGTGGCCAAGGCATCCTGCAAAGCCTCAGCGATGTCGGCAGCTAAGTTGTGACGAATCTGAAAAACTCTCGCCGCTTGCACCATCCCATTCCGAGGCACATCGATTTGCTCAAGAAGTTTTTTGATCTCTGCGATGTCACGAGGGGAACCGTTGACAATTATCGCATTGCTTCGACTGTCAGCAAAGGAATTCACCACAGGCGCTAAACCCTCTTTGCCTTTGTAAAACGACTGGAGTTGGGTTTGCACATCGGATGCTGCCGCATGCTTAAGCGGGATGACAGCTAAGGTGGATTCATTTTTGGTCGGCTGATCGAGCTGTTGAATCAGTTGCTTCATCAAGTCCATCGACTCTCCCCAACCTATGACCAGTAAAGCGTTCGGCGAGACCAATGGGGATACCGTCACACGACCTTGCCGCGTACCGATGAACTTCTCCTGAACATCCTCAATCAACTCGGACATCGATTGCGAATTGACATGCTGCAATGGAACGACCTCAATCGTAGGCTTGCTCTCTCGGCTCGCGTCGTCGAGTCGTTTGATAATCTCCGAAAGATCCGTCAACTGCTGATCTCGCCCTCGGAGAATCACTGCATCGAGCTCGGGTAGCATTTCAATTTGCACCCCCTCAAACTGAGGCAATGGCAATCGGTCTGGAGGCGACTGAGGGACATTGGAAGCTGGGTTCTTTTGATCGCTTTTTTGAGTCGAATCGATTTGCGGAGCACCAGCGGGTTCTTGAGTGCCGCTAGCAAGACGAACCCCCGAGGGCGTTACAGAATCATTTTTCCAAGTCGCTAGATTTTGAGAGAAGGCCGCCATTGCGACCTGCCCCTGTTTGCCAAGCTTCTGAAAACGAAACGCTCGATCCTTAGAAACTTGCGATTCCGTCGTGTGAGCTACCGTTAGCCTCGAAACCGCCTGAACCTCTTTCGAAGCTCCTTCAATGCGCAGCATTCGCCCTTGGGAATCAAACTCGACCAACAACGATTCTTTTCCAACTTGCAGGATGACCGCCTCGGGCTTTGCGGGATGCGCAAAAACCTGCTTGGGGTAATGCAATGCCAAGGTTTGACGAAGACTAAGCCATTGATTCGCAGAGGCTGGGATTTCATTGCGAACCAGATTCGATTCTTTGACGGCTTGCTGTGCCAGAGCCTGAGCGAAACCGACTTGGGTAAGCCAATCACAGGCCGCCAACAGTAGCAATAGACAAAACCAAGCGGCTTGCGTGTGTGTGTTTCGCATCAACTTACTCAAGGTGATTTCGAGGCAATCAGCCAAAGCCATGGCACCCTTTGTCCCATCTGCTTGGTCGCGAAGCTTAGAAAAAATTCGACTTACAGGTCAACACCAATACCCCCTCAGCAGGGGGGTGAGATATTCGGTTCTTCAGGAATTATTGTGGCGACTCGTACTCAATGACATGGTACTCGTACTCGAAAAGAACCGTTGGGATTTAGGGGCTTCGAGTAGCCCCGGAACCCCCATGATTCTTTTCGAGCATGAGATTAGTTTGGCAAAACAGGTTGATTGCCGCCTGGAGGGGGGGGTGGCAATTGCAAGGCTTGTCGCGTAGGAGCTAGCGTCTCGTTGTAGTGTTTGAGCAAGCTCAATACCGATTGAAACTCTGGTCGTGCTGCCAAGGCTGCGAAGCGTGGATCTTTGCTGACCGATTCATAATGACCAAGAATCACCTTGACTTCTTCAGGATTGGGAGCGGCCCCACCTAGGAACATCCAAGCGGGCAGGCCGAGATATTCCTTCCACTGCGGATCGAGAAGGTCGAAGAGCGCGGGTGCTAGTTGAACGATCTGCCCCCGAACGACTTCGGATTCCGTGGCTCCCACGGCCTTGGCAGATGCAGGTGTTGCGTTGCCTTGCACGATTTGTTCGGCATACTTGGCCACCGTTTCGGTCAACTGCTGAGCTGCGGGTGGAACAACTGGCGTCTGATTAATCGACGAGATCTGGTAATAAGCACCCGTGGCAATTCGATCGACTTGCAAGGCTGAGCCATCGATCGAAACACCTGCAAAAAGCCCCCGACTGCGGGAATAAGTATAGATTTCGGCTTGCAACTGGCCGTCGGTCCCCACCCCGCCGGAGCGTCCGACTGGCCCTGCTGCGGCAGCCACATCGGCCCCGAGAGTTAACTTGCCGTTGAGAACACCTTGAATGCTCCGATCTGTTTTGAACACAAGAATAATATCCGAGGACTGAACACCGACTTGCCATCCGATATTACCGCCAGTGAGGGTGATAAAGACTGGGGCGTGCCAAGTCCCGTTGGGCTCGCGGACAAACAGCACCCCTTTGCCGTGCCTGGCACCTACGATAAAGCTACCTTTGACCACGTTTGGGATGATCGCCACTCCGTGTGCGTTTTCGATCATCGCACGCGGGACTTTCGCCAACGGCTGGGACATCGTCTCGGTCAGAAGCTGGCTTGATTGGGCGATCACTTCATCGGGCCGCATTTGCCCCATGAGGGTCGTTGGGAAAAGGGACGCCAAGGCTGCCGTCACCAGCAGGCAGGCAACGGACTGGAGCCGTCGAATCGTTGTAGATCGTGCGGGGCTATTCATGAGTTTCTCCTCGTGTTTTTCCTGTGAAAATGGACTTCTGAAACAGCCTCAGTAGCAGAAATTTATGGCCGGAGACTAGGGGGGTTGCACTCGAACCCCGGGAAAGTCCTTGTTTTTTAGAATCTTAAGGGTTCGCTAAATAGGAGAAAAAAGACTGGATCGATTGAAATCGGCGAAGTTTCACTTTAGAATCAAGCGGACTTGGTCGGTATAAACCTTTCATTCCTTTTTGAAGCGGCGAATAATCATGACAGTTGGCGAGCGAATCCGTAAGAAGCGTCAAGACCTGGGCTGGACCCAAGAAATTCTTTGTGGCAAAGTTGGACTCAGCAAGAGCTTTCTCTCAGAACTAGAGAGCGGCAAGCGTAACGTCAGCGCCGAAAACCTGTACAACATTGCACAAGTATTCGGTGTATCCTTGGACTATCTCATGGCAGGAAAAGCGAGCAAAGAGAGCCGCGATCCGAGCTTCCAAGTTCCGATTCCAAATTCTCTGGCGAAGTTCGCTGAGAAAGAGCAACTCTCATTTAGAAAGACTCTGACTCTTTTGAACATGTACCGACAAATCGTCGCCAATCGCGCAGGTCGCACAAAGGATCTCGGCGAAAAATTCGATTGGAAGAAGTTCTACAACGGCGTCAAGGAATTCATGGACAAGGAATGATCCGTCCGAGTTCCTCGCCCGAGGTTCACGAGCTAGCAAACTCTCTTGGTATTGAGTCCAAAGACCCAGCGGTCGATATTGTTGTTCATTGCAGACAATTGGTAGACGACTGGGTCGCCCAGGCCGGTGGTATCGGCCCTGAGGCAATCTCCGATATCAATGCCCTTGAGACGCTCATCAAACGCCACCTCTCCTTGGTCGTCGAGGAGATACTCACCGAAGACGACCTCGAGCGACTCACTGATAAATACGCTCGGGGCATGGGTGAGTATGTCTTTGCTGGTTTACGGGCCAAATTCGATGACCCGGAAACACCCGTTTTTGGTGTGCTCATTCAACGTCGCTCATCCGTTGAAAAAGATCCGGATCGCTTCGTCGCCGTAGTCGACTGCCGCGAAGAGCTATCGGGCGAAAAATTCGCCCGACGCTACTTTACTAAGTGGCACGAGATCGCTCACAGGATGACCACCCACCGATATCCAGACGATCTTGCTTATCGCTCCGATGACGAGGATCCTATCGAAACTCTCATGGATGCGGTCGCTTCAGAACTGGGTTTCTACGAACCGTTTCTCGGGCCGGCATTGAGGGACGCTCTGGCCAATGAGAATTGGCTAACCTTCGAGATGATCGAATCGATCATCCAAAGAGTATTTCCCGAAGCGAGTTTCCAAGCGACGCTCTTTGCCTGCATGCGACTATCGCCCACACCGATGGTCTACATCGAATTGGCCGACAACCCGCTTGCGATTCAAAAAACGATTCCCAATGCCGCCGCTTATGCCCATTGGTTACAAGCTGACGAACAATCCTCCAACGCACATGATTCAACCCAGGTGAACATTCGCTCGACAAAGATTTCCTGCGGACAAATTGTGCAGCCTGAGTCTTTGTTCTACCGGGTCCTCGAAGGCGACCTGCTTTATGATGAAATCGAACATCATCTATGCGACTTTAATGCGCCAGAAAACCCTAGCTATCTTGGTCGATTCCCATGCGAATTCAGGCAGAACTCAATTCCGAATCTATCTAAATACACCCATCGCGGAGTGCTCGCTCACGTCCAAGTCCGACGCGTTCCGGGAAAGCTCATTGGGCTAATCCAATACTGAGTTCCTGCCGCGAATGTCACGAGGGGCTTGACGTAAAAACGGAACAGTACGATGTTTATCTGGCTTTCCAATCATAGCGTGATCGCGAGAGTGTCCTGCCTTGGTCATCCGATTTCGAAAAACTTGTCAACCGCCCCAAGGCTTCCATGCATGCAAGAAACTCCTTGACCTCTGCGGGTGTGATTGACAAGCGGCGTCCACTTGCCGTAGTCGGGATACTCAAGTTCCCCTCTGTATCGACTGGAGCCTGATCCAGGACGCCTGCGATCCAAAGATTCTCAAGTCGGGACAATCGTCCAAAATCGATCATGGCCGCGCTGGCTAGCGGCCCCTTAGCCTCCTCAAAACCAAGCAATCGCTCGGCTTGATCCAAAGGTCGCTTATCAGCCTCTACGAACGATTGCCACTGCGTCTTTGAATTCCCAAGCCAGTTCCACCGCGGGGTTTGATGAAGGCTCGGAGACAGCGGAGTTGAAACACCCAGAGTACCAAGCATGCTACCAACCGCGTCGGCAATCGAGATCGTCCCGGCTCCCAACTCATCCGGATTGCTTATGCGACTTATCAATGCGACTTCGGGTAAAGGCAGCAGACTTCCCAACCCGTCGGATTGAGCCAACACCATATGCTCGCCGTTTAGGTTCGGTAGGATTCTCTTTTGCCACTCCTCGGTGATCGTCACGACCATCGGCCAAACTGCCTGCAACTGCCGATGAATCGGCCTCAAAGGGCCAAGATCAGCCTCAGGATCCCTGATGAGCATTAGCTCTTCAAAACTGCTTTTGATCCTGCGGACAATTTCTCGGGCTGTTTGGAAATATTCTTGATGCGAACCCAACCGCAAGTTGAGTACCAACAAGGGATCGTCTCCAATCCGTCGTATCCCCTCGAGCACCTGAGTGCTATCCATCAGGTGCATCGGCGTACGATCGATTTGGACACTTTCAAGCCCCAGCTCGGACAACCAAGCTAACCGTGTCGCACCACGATAACGGACCACATGCTGTCCGATACGATCATCGAGCCAGCTTGCATCATCTAGAACCGATACCAACCAAGCGGCCGTGTCGGACTCCGCAGGTTGCTGATCGATGATCGGGAGCAAAACCGTTCGTGCGATCTTGCGAAAAAACCCGTCTAGCAAAAACGTCTGAAAGGCCGAGACCACCCGATCGGATGTGTGATAAGTACTCGTGACGAGCACTCTATCTAATCCTCTTTCGCGAACGTGTTGGGTCAAATAGTTCGATACCAGCGATTGGATCTCAGGATGCTCGTCCACATGAGAGGCTTGACCAAACCGCGACTCCCATTCCTTGTCTCCGCTGATCACCACACAGAAGTACTCATCGAGTAGTCCAAGCGAGAACGTCAGCGACTTGTCTTTGCATGCACTACGCAGATCCTGGAGGGTTTCGCGATCGAGTAGATCCGTTTCGGGAATCTGGTTCCAAGGAATCCTATCTGCGGTAATACGCCATTCGAGTCGGTTGCCTCGCTTGTCCTCGATTCTCCGGAGGTTATTGAACAAGCTGGCGATGTCAGGAACAAAATTGATCCCCAAACGAATCGCGCCTTCGATTTCGTCAATCCTGGCCAATGCCCGATCGGTGTTGGTACACCTTCCCCCGAGCATCAACGTAGGCAACTGGATCTTTGGAACGATTTCATTCACCCAACGAGCGACAATATCGGCTTTCTCCTCTGTTGCTGTTTGTCGACTCGATAACCTCTCGACCTGCGGCACGATCGAATTCCATTGATCGAGAGTGCGGGACAGGTTCTCGTCGGCGTAGAGAAAAACATCCTGGGAAATCACATCGTAGAGAAACGCTCGAATCTCCCTCGCTGCGGGATTATCCAATCTGGCTTTCCAAATCGCCAAATCGCTTTTGCGATCCTTCCATTCCTTGAAAAACAGCTCGTTGGTCTTCTTCCATAACGCTGTTTCTAGAATCCTTGCGGCAAGCTCGCTGTCTTGAGTCGCTTGAATCTGCTTGTCGACATGGTGTACCCCCCAGAAGAAATCAGCTTGCTGGGGTACCCACCGCCACGAACTGGGCGACTGAACCAAAATCGTCGCCGATTGCTCTTGTGATAACCCTAGACTTGGTACCAGCCAGATTGAAACGATCAGAACTAGTAACGCCAAGCGTACCTTTGGAAGACTCATTGGAAACCTCTGCGTGATCCTATCTGTTCTCTTGTGTTGCTCACCTGAGCAGGGTGCATCCCTCGAAACGCGTTGTATGATAAACTACCAAGCAATTCAAGGAGACACTCATGAGCCACTTTTACAGCACCTTTTGCATCAATGCACGACACGTATTCGTCCTCGCTCTTTGTATATTGGGGTCGATCATGCAAGGACTTGGACAAGCCCCCGGTACTGGCAATTCGATACCTATCGCTTGGTCGATCCAAGAGCAACCTGGACGATTGATGCTCAAGGAAAGGGATCAACCGATCGCAATTTTTCACTATCAAAACGACCAGTGCCTGCGTCCTTTTTTCTCCCATGCGAGAACAGTAACGGGCCTGGCTGCGACGCGCAACTTCCCACCCGTCGCGGGAGTCGATCCAGACGACCATGCTAACATGCACGGCGGAATCTGGCTTGCCTTTGGAGACATCAACGGTGAGGACTTTTGGCGTAACAAGGGACGCATCGAGCACAAGCGATTCTCCAAGCCACCGACAGCCAGCGCAAATGGAATCTCATTTACGAGCGACGATGCTCTAATCGATTCAAAGGGAACGACCATCGGCACGATCGAGCAGTCGTACTACCTGAGTCGTATCGATCTTGGGTATTGCCTGGTTTGGAATTCGCTCATCAAAGCAGGATCCAAGCCTCTGATCCTTGGTGATCAAGAAGAGATGGGCTTAGGTGTCCGCGTTGCAACGAATATGACCGAGAAAAATGGTGGGCAGATCCTAAGTAGCGATGGCAAGACGACGGCGAAAGCAACCTGGGGTAAAACGGCCGCTTGGGTCGATTATTTCAAGACCTTCGATACAAAGCGTGTCGGCGTGGTTCTGATGCCCGACCCAGCAAACTTCAAACCGAGTTGGTTTCACAACCGCGACTATGGATTGATGGTCGCCAATAGCTTTGGGAACAAATCCTTCACCCAAGGCGAGCCCAGCGCGATCGTCATCGAAGCCAACGGCACGCTACAACTCAGATACGCCGTCTACTGGTACGAGTCTTCGGCCAACGAACCTCGCCCGATCGAAAGAATCGCTAACGCGATGGCTCGATGATTTGGTTCTTAAGGGATTATTGTGGGTAAAACTTCACGGGCCACCATTCGGCTTCACGCCGGTGGGGCGATGAATTAAGGTAAAAGCGGAAGTGCGCAAGTACTCCGGTGAGTGATGATATGTCGGAAAAATCGTATGGTTTTCACCGGACGGCTCGCGCCGTTCCGCTTTTAATTCAATGCCATTCGGCATAAAGCCAGTGGTAGGCTCATTGAATAAAATACACTCCGAGCCACCCACAAAAATAACTGAATAACCCCTTTTTTGAAACGCAGTAAGTAGAGAGCACGGGGTTTTGATAAGGCTCCTCGACCACGCACGTTCACATCTTTTTGCCGTCGCATCTTTTTGCCGTCACATCTTTCTGCCAAGCCCAACGCGAGAAGAAGAGATTCTCAAGAGTGTTGGTTGACAGTGCGGTCGAGAGGGCTCGAACCTCCAAGGTATTTCTACCACTAGCCCCTCAAGCTAGCGCGTCTGCCAGTTTCGCCACGACCGCAATCGATTGGGATGACTAGTTGCTTGGAACCAGTCCCCAAGAGAGCCTGAAAGTTTAGATTTCTTGGCGGTTTAGTCAAGGGGGATCATCGAACAAGCTCGGGCAAATACTTCACCGGAATTGTTCCGCAATTGAGGACTTGTTCGTGGAATTCCTGCAAATTGAAATTCTCACCCTTTGCCCTCTGAACGTTTTGACGAAGCCTGTAAAACGCAGTTCTACCCACGAAGTAGGTCGACAACTGGCAAGAACTCTGCTTGGCACGCTGGACTTTGCCGTAAGCTTCCCCTTCGGTCTGATACCCCCTTCCGACGAGCAACTCCATGGCCTGCTGGTCGGTCATTTCGGTGCAATGCATCGAATAGTCCAAAATCGCATTAAGCACCGCTCTGAGATAGAACTTCAACTGGTGAAGTCGCAAAGCTAGATCGCCTTGCCCATAGCCTTGATCGAGCATCATCTGCTCGGTGTACACCGCCCAGCCTTCGGCAAAAACGCCCGACGAGAGGATCTTTCGAATCGGAGATCGGACGCGGTTCGAGTAATCGAGTTGGACGTAGTGGCCTGGATAAGCCTCATGGATCGTCAGGATCTGAAGCATGTATTTGTTGTACTCTTTAAAGAACGCTTCTTGGCGTTCGGCTGGCCAGTCGGTCGGTGGTGGCGAGATTGCGTACAAGCTCTTGGCGTTTGGATCCAGAGCAGGTGCAGGGTTCAAATAAGCTGCCGAAAAGCCACGCTGAAACTCGGGCATCTCGATGATGTCGCATTGATCCGGATCAGGCAGTGTAAGAATTTTCTTTTGAGCGATCATCGTCTTGATCGCAGCGACGGTCTGCTGAGCATCTTTGACCAACGTCTCTGGCTTACCATGCTCTTTGCCGAGTTCGCCTAATACCAATCGAATCGTATCGCGGCGGCCTTGTTGATCATCTGGTGGCAGGGTCTGGCCGGCAAACAGAGTATGCCAAATTTGTTTTGCAACATAGTACATTTCTTGTTCGACTCGATCGGCTTCGGCATTGGCTGCTTGGATGACTTCAGCGGCCGAAAGTCCAGCATCAAGCTCGAGCTCGAGTTTTTTAGCGAACTTGTCCTTGCCGATCCGCCAGTCTCCTGAGGAACGAGGCAAGACTTCTTCTTCGAGGAACTTTTTATAGTCTTTTAGACTCGCAACGGCGCTGCGGCTGGGGGCTTGGAGTGGGCTCAGTTGAGGCGATTCCTGAGCGAGTTTGAAGATGTCGCTTTCGTAGAAGGCGATGGCCCCATCGGTGCGCTTGATTGCGATTTCCGTGAGGATTTTTGGCGGTTTTCCTATCGATTGCTTGGCCGCTTGGACAATGCTTGGGATTTTCGCAATCCGCTTGGATGCATTTTCTACATTGCGGTGTTTTGGGAGCGTCGATTGAGTCAGCAGGGTAAAGACGCTGTCTGAGGCATAAGTCAGATAGACTCGTGGATCGTTGGCAAAGTCGTTGCTATTGGTCGCTTGCCAAATGCGGTATTCGAGAAAGTGTTGCCATATCTCTAAGTCGATTTGAGCGTTTCGTGAAAGGCTCTTGAGGTCGACTTGCTGTTGCAATTCGGCCAATACTTTTTTGTCGTTTTGGAGATCCTCTGCCCGGGCTTGGGGCGAAAGATCGTCGAGTTCATGATCGAAATCATGATTTCCGAGATAGGTTGCAAACATTGGATGTCGTTTGCATTGATCGTCGAGCCAATCCTGGAACCGAGTCGCGAGTTTCGCGTCGGCTTGTGCCGTATCTTGTGCGAGGATTGGAGCGTTCGAAAAAACACAGAAGGCGGCAAGTGCAAGAGCGATCAATAGGTATTGAGTGCATCGAAACATTCATAGGACTCCTTTGGAGCTCGGGATACCCTGTTGACGCGGATCGATCTCGATAGCGTTTCGGATCGCACGCGCCGTCGACTTGAAGATCGCTTCGGCGATATGGTGCGTATTTCGTCCGTAATGCAAAAGGACGTGGAGGTTGCATTGTGCGTTGTTGGCAAAGGCTTGCCAAAAGTCTTCGACGAGTTCACTATCAAAATCACCGATTTTTGCGGAAGCCATAGGTGCATTGAAGACCAAATAACTACGCCCACTGAAATCCACGGCGGTTGAAACGAGGGTTTCTTCCATCGGCAAGACGATATGACCGTAGCGTCGAATACCAGACTTATCGCCTAAGCAATCGCGAAGAGCTTGGCCCAGGCAGATACCGACATCTTCGGTGGTATGGTGAGCATCGATATGCAGATCGCCGGCGGCGTGGATTTCTAGATCGATCAGAGCGTGTTTGGAGAACAGAACAAGCATGTGGTCTAGGAATCCGACACCGGTTTGGATTGAATGCTTACCGGTGCCATCGAGATTGATTTTCAATTCGATTTGGGTCTCAGCGGTCTTGCGCTCAATTTGGGTTGTCCGATGAGTCTGCATGGGTTCGCTCCGGATAGAAGTTTAGGATAGAAGATTATGATCCAGATTGTGAAAAGTACCTACGATTCGCTAAGTGGAACCCTAATAGGACCGCCCGGATTCGAACCGAGAACCAAGGGATTATGAGTCGCCTTAAAACGTGCTTTGTAAATCGCTTTGTTATCTGTCTTTTCACTGGTATAGCCTATGCTTTACCCGTTAGCAAGTGCGAGTATGAGCGAATCAAAAAACATTGGAAAAACACCGGATTTACTGACCTAGTTGAGTAAATACTCAATTTGGACACAATCCCCCGAACGCATGATCCGATCACCAAGTGCTGCTGGATACCATGGTGGCCGTCACCTCGTACGAGGAAACCAAGCCATCGAGCTCCAACGGGTCCCTCTTTGAAGGGTCGAACGGAACACCCCAGTGTGAACAGTAGCGACCCACGAGAGACTTTCT
>JBEIGI010000050.1:0-41013 GCA_040381975.1 Pirellula sp. | reverse complement strand
GGATACCATCCTTTGGTTTTCGTCTCGTTATCGTCCAAGACTGCCGGGTTGGCTTGCAGAACATCTTCGCTCACCGGTGGCCAGACTGGCGGTCCTCCATTGCGATGCTGCAACTGACCAGTGACTTGCAAAACCACATCCCTCATCTGTTCGGCACTGAGTCGCCGGAGTTTTCTCCAAGATCCGATTTCGGCTCTGTAAGCATGAGAGCTGAGGATGTAGCGTATCAAGGATTTAATAGACCATTGCTTTTTGACCAGATAGACCGCAAGATGATCGAGCAGTTCTCTTGATAATGGTGCCGACCCAGTGATTCCAAAATCGTTGGGCGTAGCCACCAAGCCTTGCCCAAACAAATTTTGCCACACGCGATTGACGATCACACGTGCCGCCCATGGGTTCTGCTGGCCGACGATCCACTTGGCCAAAGCTAGTCTGCGGCCTGTGGACTTGCCCCCGTTTGGAGTCTGAATCACAGGTGGGTTTGGAAACAGAACACTTGGGAATCCAGGTTGAACCTCTTCGAGTGGCTTTTGATGGTTTCCTTGTTCGAGCACGCAGATCGTGTCGATATGCTTGGTGTCATCGCAGGCCAATAACCCGGTAAGCTTTGTTCGTTTCTGGGTCCGGAGTTGCTCGATCTGCTTTTTTAGATCTTTGACATTCTCGCTTGCATCGGCGTTGGCCTTTTCCTTAGTTTCTCGGTCCATTGCATCGATACTTGCCTGAATCGGCTCGATCATTCGATCGATTTTTTGGTTGTGCTCTTCGATAAGTCTCTGCTGGGGTTCAAGCAAGATCGACGTCGATTCATCGAATGCGGTGGCTGCGAAAAAAGCCCTAAAGCGATAATGGTCTTCTTGGCTCAACGGATCGGTTTTGTGATGATGGCATCGGCAGCACGATAGGGTCAGCCCCAAAAAGGCGGCTCCAGTGGTCTCCGTTAGATCCGTCAAAACCTCGGAGCGAGCTCGATCCTGCTCGTTAAATAGTTTGGCCGCGTTGTCGAAAGGGCCAAGTCTTAGGTAACCCGTCGCGATCAATTGATCGATTTGAGTTGGGGTTTGCGGCGAATCTTCAAGCAGCTCATCGCCGGCTAATTGCCAAAGGACAAACTGATCGTAAGGTAGGTCTTCGTTAAAGGCTCTTATTACAAAATCTCTATATCGCCAAGCTTCTTTTCGATACTCATCCCAGTCAAAGCCATTGCTATCGCTGTAGCGTACTGTATCGAGCCACAACCTTGCCCAGTGCTCTCCGAATCGCGGATCGCCAAGGAGCTTATCGATCTGTTTTTCGATTGCGTCTGGAGATTGATCATTGAGGAAACTTGCCACCTGTTCGAAGGGGGCACGTAGCCCGATGAGATCTAAGCTCAGGCGTTGAAGGAGCCGATCTTTGGAGACTTGCAGTGAACCCTGGGCATTGTGGGTCGGGGAACCATTGGCCAAAAGTAGATCGATGGGGTGCTTGAAAGCTTGGGCGGATTGAGCCTCGATCGAGTGGTCTTGGATTGGTTGCAAAGACCACAGATCGAGCCGCTCTCCTTGAAACAATTGAGCGATCGGATTAGCGGGGTCTTGCAGTGCCGATCCGATGTTTTTGCCTTGATCGTCTTGTGCGAATAAACCGATCGAGCAAACGATTGCCATTGAAGTGCATGCGAGTAGTTTTTTAGCCGTGATAACCGGGTTGATTGTTTGGCAAAGGCTCATGCGAAAATATCCATTAAAGGTTTTGCCGAGCCTGCCACACCGGTGATTCGTTCGTCGCGACCGCTGACTTCATACGAGAGTCTTTCGAAGTCGATCCCCAGGGCTGTAAGAATTGTGGCGTGCAAGTCGCGGAATTGGACAGGCCGCTCGGTAGCCATCAAACCGATCTCGTCGGTTGACCCGATGCGGAGTCCTTTTCGGATACCGCCACCGGCCATCCAAACGGTAAAGCCGGCGGCATTGTGTTGACGCCCTAAGTCACCTTGTTTCATCGGAGTGCGTCCGAATTCGCTGGCCCAGATCACTAGCGTCGAGTCCAAGAGTCCACGTTGGCGAAGGTCTGCCAGGAGTCCTGCAACTCCGATGTCTGTCCATTTAGCGCGGGGTCGATGGTTCTCAACCAATTTCGCATGCGCGTCCCAGCCATCTTTGTCTGGCATGTCATAAAGTTGCACGAATCGGACACCTTGTTCGACGAGTCTGCGGGCCAGCAAGCATTTGCGAGAGAAACTCTGAGTACGAGCATCGGGATCATCGATCCCGTAGAGCTGATGGATGTGCTTTGGTTCGTCTTCGATTCGACCGACTTGCATGGCGGATGCTTGCATGCGATAAGCCAGTTCGTAGGAAGCGATGCGAGCATCGAGCAGGGAGGCTTCGGAGGGAATATCGGCATATTGGTTGCGGTGGATGCGATTGAGTTGATCGAGCAGTTCGAGGGATTGCGTCTGACCTCTTGCGAATTCCGGATCAGGAACCAGGTGATGCAAGGGTGGATTCGTGGATCGGAAACGGGTCGGCTGGAAGGCAGGGGGAAGAAATCCGTTGGTGTAGTTGGCCGAGCCGCCCAAGGGGCCAGCGTCGAAGAGAACGACGTAGCCTGGCAGGTCTTGCGACTCGCTGCCTAGTCCGTAGGTGACCCATGAGCCGAGGCTTGCTTTTCCCGCGCGGACATCGCCTGTGTGGAGTTGGTAGCTCGCGGGTGCATGGTTATTGCTATCGGCTTGCATCGAGTGGATGAAGCACATTTCATCGACATGCTGTGCCGTGTGGGGCATGAGTTCGCTGACCCACATGCCAGACTGGCCATATTGATTGAAGGAAAAGGGGCTTTTGAGGATCAGGTCATCGCAACCGTGGAAGACGTTCGAATGGTGTGTGGCATTGAGTGCGTCGCGGAACGAAGTCGGGACAGGTTTACCGTCGAGCTCTACGAGTAGGGGTTTGTAATCGAAGGTATCGATCTGGGAGGGACCACCGACCATAAAAAGGAAAATGACGGACTTTGCGCGGGGTGCAAAATGGGGGGATCGAGAAGCGTGGGGCTCGAGAGGATCGATATCTCCGATGCGTCGTTTGTGGGGGGCGGAGGGAGATTGGGCTCGTAAAGAGTTTTCAAGAGCACCGCAGGCGAGCATTCCGAATCCACCGCCCAAGGAGCGCAGAAAATCCCTTCGGGAACCTGGATATGCGGTTTCTGTAGGGATTTGGTTGCAAGTGCAAGGTGCAAGTCGGATTGGCATATTGTTTAGTTTACCCAACAAATCCGCCGAGTACGAACAAAAATGGATCGCGAGGGATTCTCAGAGAGCTGTTTTCGGTACTTGCGGATCGAATACAATAGTCGGCAAGGGGTCACCAAGAGAAACCTAAGCTATCAACCAATTGAGGAAACCGATGGAAGTAACCCGAAGAACACTAGTTTGTTTAACGCTGGTCGTGTTTTTGTCCCCGATGGTGGGGGCTCAAAGTACACCCGCGGGAGAGGCCAAGGAAAAGAAATTGGAAAAAGCGACGTTTGGTGGAGGCTGTTTTTGGTGTACCGAAGCGGTGTTTCAGCGCGTCAAAGGGGTGGAAAAGGTTGTCTCTGGGTATACCGGGGGCAAGGTCAAGAATCCTACTTATAAGCAGGTTTGCACGGGTACAACGGGTCATGCCGAAGTGATCCAAGTCGAGTTTGATCCGTCTGTCGTTTCGTTTGCCAAGTTGTTAGAAATCCATTGGAAGACGCATGATCCGACGACTCTGAATCGTCAGGGGTATGACGAAGGGACGCAGTACCGCTCGGCGATTTTCTATGAGAATGAAGAACAAAAGAAAGTTGCGCAGCAGTACAAGGACAAGCTCAACAAGGAAGTCTTTGACGGCAAGATTGTCACCGAAATCACCGCGTTGGATGTATTTTATCCAGCCGAGGATTACCATCAGAACTACTTTAATCTCAACAACAACCAAGGTTACTGCCGAGCTGTGATTGTACCGAAACTCAAGAAATTCGAGGAAGTCTTCTCGGATATCAAGAAGTAAGGTGGTTGAACTCTGAGGCGACCTTTCAGGATTCACAAGCGATCCATACATGAAACATTGGGCTCTTGGCTTTGCCTTTGCACTTGCGATATTACTTCGATCGAGCGAATACTCGATCCTCGTCGCTCAAGAGCCATCCGAGCGATCTTCGTGCGTGTTCTTTGAACGCTATGACGATTGGCCCGAAGATCTAAAAACCCCTGGTTCGATTCTAATCGCTGACTCGCATGCAGCCCTCGGTGAACTCTTTGCCGCCATCGATAAACAAAATCCGAAAGTCAACGAGATTCACCTTGTTGGCTCTTACCAAGACTGCCAACCGATTCTCGCAAGCTCCTCGTTGGATTCGATCTCAAAAAGAATCGAAAAAGTCACCTGGGTCAAGGATCTATCGCGACTGCCTGAACCCAATCCACGCTCGTGGCTATTTGTCTGCGACTCAAGACTCCCTGATGAAATCTCCTACGAACAGTGGCAAAAGTTCGCCGAATCGATGCGAAGTTATCTCGCAAGCGGCTCGCCTGTGGGCTTTGTCGGGCCGGCCGCGGTCGCATTGGGGACCAAATATCCTAAGAAAGATTCAAAGAAGGAATTCGAAACAGGGATTTCTCTTTTTCCAAACGCCCTGATCGACTTTAACGATGAGGGGCGTCCAGACCCACTACTCCTCGAATCCATCACGCCCGAGGATCGCATCGTGATGCTGAGCATTGCGAAAGGCAATGCTGTTCTATTGCAAGGACGCAAAGCAGTTCTCTTCGGCGATCGATTCGCAACGGTATCGGTTGCTGCAAACAAACATCTACCCATAGCCAATCAAGAAATCAAAAACGTAAGTCGAGCCAGCGCAAGAGAGCCAGAGAGTTTCCTGATCGACTGGACTCAGTGGCGACGCCAAGCCATCGAGCGGACGCTCGAGCCCTTTCCCCCGACCGAAAAACAAGTTCCAAGCGTTCCAAACGGCTCGCTGATCATCGTCGGTGGTGGTGGGATGCCTAGTGGTCTGATGCAAAAGTTTGTCGAACTCGCCGGCGGGTCCGATGCGAGGATTGTCTATGTCCCATGTGCCGAAGAAGAGGACATGTCCAAGGACACCCAGTTGCTCAGGGCTTGGGAAAAAATGGGTGCAAAGACTTGTTCGCTTATTCACACCAAAGACCGACGCATCGCAGATCGGGATGAAGCGTTTTTAGAACCGCTTAAAAATGCGACGGGTATTTGGTTCGGTGGAGGCCGACAATGGAACCTTGCTGACTCCTATTACGGCACCCAGGCCCACAGACTTATGAAGCAGTGCCTCGATCGTGGCGGAGTGATCGGAGGATCCTCCGCAGGTGCTTCGATTCAAGCGAACTATTTAGCGCGTGCGACTCCGATCGAAAACTTTAGGATCATGGCACCAGGCTACGAACGAGGCGGCTTGGGATTCATCCTCGGTGTGGCGATCGATCAGCATTTCACCCAACGAAGACGACAAAAAGACTTGCGATCCTTGGTCGAAACCTATCCTCAGATGCTTGGAATCGGGCTCGACGAAACGACAGCAATCGTTGTCAAAAAATCGACAGCCGAAATTCTCGGCCCAGGAACTGTCACCTTCAATTGGAAGGATTCTCCCCAGGCAGACATCCAAGAATTCGTCGGTACCCAAGGACAGTTTTTCGATCTTGCTCAAAGATCCCAGATAACTACGCAAGAACAAACCAGCCAGATTGAGAAACCCTAAGTTCCGGATCGCTCAAGTTGCATGCAGTACCAAAGCATTCGCGGCAGATGGAAAGGGCCCTTCCACAAACTCCCCTTGAGCGTGTTGGAAGGCTTTCCATCGCGACGCAAGTAACCGAACCATTCTCCCTGGTCAGGGTCTGCAAAGTGGTCGAAACTCCATCGGGTGACTTGATCGAACCACTTCTGATAACGAGGCTCGTTTGAGACGCGTCGTGCGATATCGGTGGCGATGATCGCTTCGCAGTGGGGCCACCAGAATTTCATGTCGTGCCAGTATTCCTGCACCGGTTTGTTATAGACATCGCGAAAATAAAATAGCCCTCCATACTCCGAATCCCAGCCGCGAGTCCACATTGCATCGAGGATCGATAGCCCAAGATCTCTGAGTCGCAGATCCTGGCGTAACTGACTCTCGTGGAGAATAAACCATGCGCATTCGATCGCATGACCGGGATTGAGCTGCCGACCGTCGAAATGATCGAGGATCTCCCCTTGGGCTCCAACAACCTCCATCAATACTGCAAGCTCTGGTTTGTAGAAAATCTTCTCGATTTGATCGATGCATCGGTCGATCCATTGTGTGCAACTTCGACCTAGAACCTCGATATCCCCAAGGTTCAATCGCAGCTCTTGGGCAGTCACCATAGCGATCATCCAAGGACCGATTCCCTGCATCGGACGTGTCGCAGGATCGGACTTTGGAGGTATGTTTCCTGGTTCGATGCATCCGATGAGAAAGGCTTCGAACATCCCAATGGCAGCGATTCGATAGCGTTCGAGCCCAACGGCTCGGTAAAGTGCAGCGTACGCAATCGCTGCAAACGACTCACTGTAGTAATACCTCCGCATCCTAAGCGGTTTGCCTTCGCGAGTGACTGTGAAATAGAGCTTTGCGGTAGGATCTTTACTCAAGCCGAAGCGATCCAGAAAGTCGATGCAGCTGGTTGCCACCTCAAGCCATTGTGGGTCTTTGCTTACGGTGTTGTAAAGGGTTGCGAACATCCAAGCCGCACGGCCCTGAAACCAAATCGATTTATCGCTATCGACAATGTTTCCGTCGCGATCCAGCGAGGTGATCATCCCTCCGTGCTGGCGATCCCAACCGTGGCGGATCCAAAAGGGAATCACATCGTCAAGCAATGCAGCTTGAAAGTTCATGTCAGCCACGGCAGTTCTCGGACCGCATACGGAGCGTCTTTCGCTTGGCCGGTAAGAAAACTCGCAGGAGCACGTTGGCATCTTGATAGCGCTGCGAAGGTCTTGGGTACATCGCCTTGCGAAGCATCTCGGTAAGCTCCGGATGCACTTTGCGTTTCAATGTGGCTACACCCTTAGGTGGCCAGTCATAAGGCCACTCTGGAAGTGTGCCCGTGAGGATCCTATATGCCAGAACACCGATTGCAAACACGTCCGACCTAGCACTCGGTCGACCCATCGCTTGCTCGGGTGCCATGTATCCGACGGTTCCTGAACCCGATGCGACCATCGTGTGCGCGATCGTCCGAGATGCAACTTTGGCAATCCCAAAGTCGGTCAACTGCAAACGGCCATCGGACAGCAAGATCAAATTCTCAGGTTTGATATCGCAGTGGATGATGCGGTTGCGGTGCGCGTAGGCAACCGCTTGGATCAATTGCTCGATATACGAAAGGGCTGTGGCAAGTCCCACTCGATGCTTGAGTCGCGTTGCTAGGGTCTGAGCTCCAAGCCGACTGGCGATGACGAAGCGGCCATCGATAAAGCTAGCATCCTTGAGCCCTAGGATGTTTGGATGATCCAACTTGGCAATCAATCGAGCCTCCCGCTGGAAGGCATCGAGCATACTTGCTGTGACGATATAGCTATGGGGCATTTTCAGGGCGACATGAATCCCCTCGATCGTATCCCACGCTTGGTAGACGGTTGCAAAACCGCCTTGGGCTATTTTTTTCTCGATTCGGTATTTTCCGATGCGGCTACGGGCTCGCAACACATGCGAGTCAGAGACTCTTTTGGCAATTGCATCGAAATTCTGAGCGATCATAAGCCTTCCTTGACCCTCGTAGTTTATCGGCACCCCCCATGCGGAGTATTTGGAATCTTGCTCGCAAAGCGTCAACTCAACCCAGATTCCCAGGTTCACCGCCAAAGGTCTATTTTCGAGTCTTATTCCAGGAGGACTTCGGTGGATTAAGTTAGAATAGAAAGCGGAAAGTTCACGTTGGCGTTCCACCGAAGATTCAATTGCCTGAGGCACATCGAAATGCGGTTCCCTGTTTGGTTGTTATTTGCCATCGTCTTGGGCTTGTTGCTGGCTGATTCGCCTTGCACAGCCCAGGATCCGACGAGTACCGATGCGCAGCGAACTTTATTCGAACTAGCGGCTGATTACTCCAAGGAATTCAGTGGTCATGGAGTTTTGGTTCAGCATCGAGGCAAAATCCTCTACGAGCGTTACGACAACTGGGGGAAAGAAACCCCGCATATGCTCGCTAGCGGTACGAAAAGCTTTTCCGGTGTGCTGGCAATGTTTGCCGTTCAGGATGGATTGCTCGAGCTCGACGAATTGGTCTGCGATACGGTTACCGAATGGAAAGAGGATCCTCAAAAAAGTAAGATCACCATTAGGCATCTGCTTACGCTTTCGTCAGGTTTAGAGCCCGCCGATGCAGCTTTCCCTAATCGCAATGCAGCGATGCTGACTCGCAATCCAATCCTTTCGCAACGTCAAAACCGAATCGCTCGCCAGGATCAAGACAAAGGCTTAAGCAAACTCGCTACTGGCAATTGGTTTGCAGATTCTCTGAAGGTTCCGATGAAGTACCAGCCTGGAGAGAAGTTTGATTATGGACCGAGTCATTTCTATGTCTTTGGGGAATTGATCAACCGAAAGCTCAAATCCCAATCGCAGATTGATTCCAAGACTTTTGAAGCTTACGCGAAACTCCGGATCTTGGATCCTTTAGGCATCCAAGTAGGTCGATGGGGTAAAGATTCCCAAGGCAATGTCAACATTCCTGGCGGCATGATGCTTACGGCCAGGAACTGGGCCAAATTCGGGCAGTTTGTTTTAGATAAAGGATCGATTAAAAAAGAGCCCTCTGTAGAGTCTCAAGGAATCCCTGTGAACCTTTTGAAGGAAGAGCTTCTAATGCAATGTTTCAAACCTTCAAGAACTAACAAAAGCTACGGTTTGACTTGGTGGTTAAACGGTGTCGATAGTCAAGCCGATAGTGGACTTCGAGACGATCTGCCGGCAACTGAAGGTGCTGTCCGCGAGCGATTGCGTCAAGAAGTGCTTAATAATGAAGCCGATGTGAACGTGCAAGATAACGGCAAAAAGCTAGAGGTCTACATGGCTGCGGGGCTGGGCAAGCAGCGATTGTATATCATTCCGAAATACGAATTGGTTGTCGTGCGATTCGCCGAACCCAGTGCCCAAGGGGCAAAATTCCAAAACGACGACTTTATCAGGCCGATTCTCCAAGCCCTAACCACTTCGAAGCCATGATCCGCATCCTATTTGCGATCTTTATCATGGTTGTCACAGCGCGATACTCGCGTTCACAGGAATCTACGCAGGACAAGAGCAAAGAGTTCTTCTATGAACAGGTCTTGCCTGTGCTCAAGAAGCATTGCTATACGTGCCATTCGCATGCGTCTGGTCAGATGGAAAGCGGCCTTGCACTCGACTGGAAAAGTGGATGGGTGACAGGAGGTTCTCGCGGGCCGGCCATCGTTCCGTTTGAGCCCCAGCAAAGTCTCTTGATCCGGGCTATCGAGCACACCGATGCTCAGTTGCAGATGCCCGATGAAAAACTGACGGATCCCCAGATCGAGACCCTGCGGGAATGGATCAAGCAAGGTGCCTTTGACGACCGAGTCGCAGCGCCGAAACTGAGCGATCCGAACGATTGGTGGTCGCTTAGGCCTTTGGTCGCGATAGATATACCAACCAATGCAAATACCGCTTCGAGTCGAGTCAATCCAATCGATGCCTTCATCGATTCTAAGCTCAAGCAAGAGCAGCTTGAACGTTCCTCGTTGGCCACCCCCAGAGAGCGGATTCGCCGACTCTATTTCGATTTGATCGGCTTGCCACCGAGCCCAGAGGAGACCCGAGCCTTTCTGGATGACCCGAGTCAGGCCGCGTATGAGGCACTGGCCGATAAGCTTTTGGAGTCACCTCGGTATGGGGAACGATGGGCTCGGCATTGGCTCGATACGATCCACTTTGCTGATTCTCACGGCTATGAGCACGACGTCGGTCGCGATCGAGCTTGGCCCTATCGCGATTACGTGATCCGTGCTTTCAACAGCGACACGCCTTGGGATCGTTTCATCAAGGAGCAGCTCGCCGTCGATGTGATCGATCCCGAAGCAACCGACTTGATCCCAGCATTGGGTTTTTTAGGTGCAGGAACATTCGACTTGAGCACCTATTCGACCGGTCCGGTGACGTTCGATTATCTGGATCGTGACGACATGCTCACCCAAACCATGGCGGCATTCACGAGCACCACGGCCAACTGCGCGCGATGCCATGCGCATAAGTTTGATCCGATTTCTCAGGAGGACTACTATGCCTTGCAAGCCGTCTTTGCCGGCATTCTCAAAGGGAACATCCGATACGATGCCGACTCTCAAACAGCCCTTCGGCGAGCGGAGCTAACGGGTATCAAGCAAGCGGCCCAAGCTCGCGACGCGTCGGTGCTCAAGACACCATTGGCCCAAGCACTGATTAGCACTCAAGCGAGTTCCCTCGATCAACGCCCGACGTTTAAGCCGCTTGAGTTGCAGTCTTTTGTCTCACTCGAAGGTGCCACGCTGACAAAGGATCAAGAGTATGCGTACTTGGCCTCAGGCAGCTCCCCAGAGACCGACACGTATGTGCTGACCTCGAAGGCTCCCTTGCAACAAATAACGGCGCTACGTCTCGATGTTCTGCCGCATGATTCTTTACCTATGAAAGGTCCTGGGCGTTGTCAGAACGGAAATCTGCATCTTTCGGAGGTACTCATTTCGGTGTTTCATCCTGAAGATAATGTGGGGAGGAACATTTCGATCGCGCGAACCAGTGCCGATTTCAATCAGGCTGGATGGGGCATCGAACGGTCGATCGACAAGGATCCCAAGACGGCTTGGGGGATCCACCCTGAGGTTGGCAAGCCTCACTACGCGGTCTTTGAATTCGCCGAGCCGATTGCGATGAGCGAAGGTTCGATACTGAGCGTAACTCTTAGACAACTTCATGGCGGCTCGCACTTAATCGGTGCTTTTCGCATCAGTGTAACCGATGCTCCTGCAGGCCAAGCCGTCGCGATTCCGATGGCTCTTGAGCGGGCGATGAGTATCGCTCCTTCGGCGCGTTCTGCGGAAGATCAACTGACCATTGATGCGTATCTTGCAAATCTCGCCGCCGATGCAGAACTGGCTAAATTGCCCACGCAAGGAACCGTCTATGCGGTGGGCAAGTCGGTTTCGATTCCCTCGGGCAATGGCAACCATCAGGCAGCGTCGATCGGATCTACAAAGAAAGTGCATCTGTTAGAGCGTGGTGATATCTCCAAGCCGCTTCAGGAGGTTCCTCCCGGAGCACTCACTGCGTTGAGTCATGTACCTTCACGCTTTGACGGTCTCGTTCAAGAGAACGAGGGGCTTCGACGTGCCGCCTTGGCCGATTGGTTAGCGCATCGCGACAATGTGCTCACATGGCGTAGCGTGGTGAATCGAATTTGGCATTACCACTTTGGTCAAGGGATTTGCGATACCCCCAGCGACTTTGGACGCATGGGTGGGTTGCCATCGCATCCGGAGCTGATCGATTGGCTTGCGGTTTGGTTTCGAGACGATGCATCTGGATCGCTCAAGAGGTTGCATCGATTGATCGTCACGAGTCAGACGTATCAGCAGTCCTCGCAGGATCGCTCGGATGCTGCGGCGGTCGATGGAACGAACCGTTTGCTGTGGAGGCAGAATCGATTAAGGCTCGATGCCGATGGATTTCGAGATTATCTCTTGTCGATCAGCGGGCGACTCGACACGGGGATGGGAGGTCCTGCGATCGAGCATTTCAAAAAGAGTCCAGGTCCGCAGTCGACCCCCAAGCTTGACTATACCGCTTACGATTGGTCGAGTCTGGGCTCGAATCGACGCAGCATCTACCGTTGCGTTTGGCGAGGGATCCCCGACCCACTGATGACCGCGTTGGATTTTCCGGACCTAGGGCTTTTGGCACCGAGTCGAACCTTTTCGGCGTCGCCCTTGCAAAGTCTTGCACTAATGAACAATCCGTTCGTTTTGCATCAATCGCAATCCACCTCCGAAAGACTGCAACGAGAGCATTCAGTGCTTGAAGACCAAATCCGCCAGCTACTTGAGTTAGCTTATCAAAGGCCCCCTCGAGATACGGAACTTGGGGCACTCAAGGCGTATGCTACCGAGCATGGATTGGCGGCCCTATGTCGCATCGTTTTTAATTCCAACGAGTTTTTATTCATCCCTTAGCACCGGCTATGCGCAGTACTGATCCACAAAAGACTGATACTTTGTCGAGTCGCCGCCGGATGCTTTTGCAATCTGGAGGAGGGTTTGCTGCATTGGCACTGGCCGATATGTTGCGTGGCCAGACCGCAGGTTTTCCGATTCAGCATCATGCCCCTAAGGTCAAGCGGATCATTCAGTTGTTTATGACCGGTGGCGCAAGTCCGATGGATTTGTTCGATTACAAACCCGAACTTGAACGTCTTGATGGACAGATGCTAGGCCCAAAGGAGAAGCCCGAGGGGTTCACCGCACCTGCAGGGGCACTGATGAAGAGCCCTTATAAATTTGCCCAACATGGAGAATCGGGTCGATGGGTCAGCGAGCTTTTTCCAGAGCAAGCGAAACTGGTCGACCAGATGGCATTTCTGATGGCCATGACGACCAAGACCAATGTGCATGGCCCGGGTACTTACATGATGAACTCGGGTTTTCTCTTGCCCGGTTTTCCTTGCATGGGAGCTTGGATCTCCTATGCGTTGGGCAACTTGACGGACAACTTACCGACGTTTGTCGTGCTGCCCGATGCTCGCGGGTTGCCCTACAACCAGCAGGGATGTTTTAGCGCAGGTTTTCTGCCTACTGTGCATGAAGGGGTGGTATTGCAAGCCAATGCCAAGGTTCCGATTCCCGATTTAGTGCCCGATAGCAAGTACACGTTTGCGACCAGTGAGTCGGATCGCGATGGTCAGGCACTTTTGCGGATGCTCAACGAGCAACATCTTCGAGAGCATCCGGGAGACACACGATTCGATGCGAGGATTGCCAGTTACGAGCTTGCGGCCAAGATGCAGCTTTCAGCGCCCGAAGCTTTTGATTTGAGCAAGGAGACCTCTCAGACCCAGACAGACTATGGGCTTGGAGATCCTTCGACAGATGATTTTGGCAAGCGATGTTTATTGGCAAGAAGGCTCGTCGAGCGAGGGGTTCGGTTTGTCCAGGTATGGAGTGGGCCTCAGGGTGCGACCAACAACTGGGACAACCACGGCAACATCCAGACCGAGTTGCCACCGATGGCCAGGAGTGTGGATCGACCGATTGCAACACTGCTTCGAGATTTGAAGGCTAGGGGTTTGGATTCGGATACGCTGGTGATTTGGACGACCGAGTTTGGTCGAACGCCATTTGCGCAAGGTAGTTTAGGGCGTGATCATAACGGTGGGAGTTTTGTGACATGGCTTTGGGGGGCAGGGATCAAGCCTGGGGTTTCGTATGGCCGAAGCGATGATTGGGGTTACCAGGCCGTTGAGAACAAGACTTGGTGCTATGATTTGCACGCCACGGTTTTGCATTTGTTGGGGATCGATCATTTGCAATTGACGGTTCGCCAAAACGGCATCGACCGTCGGCTGACGGATGTCCATGGCCATGTGATCCACGAGATCATTGGTTAATGGGGTTTTTGAGGGATTATCGTGGGCAAAAATTCGTGGGCCACCACCCGGTTTCACGCCGGTGGGGCCATGAATTGCTACTACAAAAGCAGGTTCTTCACCGGACGGCTCGCGCCGTTCCGCTTTTCATTCAACGCCATTCGGCATAAAGCCAGTGGTAGTCTCATTGAATAAAATGCAAAGCAATACCCCACAAAATTACCCGAAGAAGCCTATAATCGAAAATCCTTTCCCCGCCTTCCTTCCTCTTCCGTTCTCCTTTTGGGTGTTATCATTTCCAGTCAAGATCAATCTGGATCGCGTGAGTTAAAATCTCGAAGTCCATTGGATTCAGCAAGATTGAAAGCCTATCTGCGACTCCTGCCGATTCTATTTCTCTGCTATGTCATTGCATACATTGACCGAACGAATTTGGGGTATGCCAAATTGACGATGCAGGAGGATTTGCCGGCGCTGAGCGAAGCGATCATCGGTTTTGGAGCGGGTGTTTTTTTCATCGGATATTTTCTGTTGGAAGTACCCGGATCGGTGATTGTCGAGCGATGGAGTGCTCGCAAGTGGATTTGCCGGATCATGGTCACTTGGGGCATCATGGCAGCGCTGACTGCCTTCGTTGCTCACCCGCTTAGGATCGGTAATTGGAATTTCTCCCAATGGGTCGTCGATCTTTGGAATCCGTTTCGAGCCGCGATGTTCATCCCACCCTCAAGCGATGGAGGCAATTCGTGGCTTGTCGGCATTTGGAATTACTTCTTTCAAAGCGACTTGACCGTAGAGGCCTTTCAGTTCTACGCCGTGCGATTTCTCCTAGGAGTGGCCGAAGCCGGCTTTTTTCCAGGTGTGTTGGTCTACATGACTCATTGGTTTCCGAGCAAGGATCGAGCTCGAGCGATGTCCTATTTCTTGATCGCTTCACCGATTGCCATGATGATCGGCCCGAACGTTTCTAGATTGTTCATCAACATTGGTCGAACCATGACCGAGAACGGGGTAACGATCACGCACCCGGATTTGCTGGGGCTCAAAGGTTGGCAATGGATCTATGTCTTTTGGGGGATTCCTGCAGTCGTAGTAGGGATCGCGGTGCTTTATCTCTTACCTGATAAACCCCGGGATGCCAAATGGCTTACACAGACCGAAAAGGATGCTTTGGAGCAGGAGCTTGCCTCGGATCGTGCTAAGATCGGCAAAGCCCATCACCACTCGCTTTTAGCTGGTCTAGCGAATCCTCGCGTTTGGCTCCTGTCGGTCATCTACTTTGGGATTGTCACTGCAAACTACGGTGTTGAGTTTTTCCTCCCAAGTATCCTTAAAGACTGGTACAAGCTCGATACGAGTCTGATTGCATGGTTGGTGATTATCCCATCGATCTTGGTCATCATCGGCCAATTGGGGATCGGTTGGTCATCGGATCAATTCCAAGAGCGTCGATGGCACTCGGTGTTGCCTGTGGTTTTTGGTTCGTTGGGTCTACTCTGCGCGGCGTTATTTCCCAAGTACCTTTGGCTGACGATGATATGCTTTACGATCGGAGCCGCTGGGATGAAAGCTTACATGCCCGCATTCTGGTCACTTCCGAGCTACTTTCTGACCTCGACGGCTGCGGCGGGCAGCGTTGGTTTGATCAACTCGATCGGAAATCTCGGCGGGTTTTTGGGTCCTACGGTGATGGGGCATGTCAAAGATAACTTCGGTAGCTACGAGTACGGACTGATCTTCTTAATGGCCACAAGCATGATATCGGCGTCGCTCATCGCGATCATGCCACTCCGCAAACCGACAGAAACTTTCACAGAAAAATAGGAGGGCTCGTTGCGAGTTATTGTGGTTACAGGGGGCTCCACAGTCGAATATAAGCGGAACGGCGCGAGCCGTCCGATGATAAAACAACGCGAAACCACAGACATTCCATCACGCACCGGAGTGCTTGCGCTCTTCCGCTTACCATTTAGTCAACCCAGAACCATTCCCGATGGCCCAAAGATTCCTGAAGAACCGCTTAAAGAGCTTTTAAGAGTTTCTGGCAGTCTTCCATCGTGTGAGCAGCGTTTAGGCTAACGCGTAGCAAGCAACCTTCGGGAGGCACCGTTGGGGGGCGAATCGCGGGCACATAGATTCCAGATTCGTAAAGTTTAGCTGATAGATTGATGGCTTCATGAGGATCCTGAACGTAGATCGGAACGATTGGAGTGGTGTCGTCGCGTCTGGTACGATAACCAGCGTCAAGAAGTTGTCTGCGGAGATAGGAACTGAGCTCAATGAGTTTTTGCCTTTGGGAATCCATCTTATGAACAATCTCGATCGAAGTGCACGCGGCTGACAATAGGGCTGGAGGAAGAGCAGTGGAATAGATGAAGGAACGTGCTCGATGGTGCAGGGTCTGGCAAAGAATGTTGCTTCCTACAACATAACCGCCGACGCAGCCGATCGCCTTGCTCAACGTTCCGGTTTTAATCCACAAGGATCGATCCACTTGAGCTTGGTCCAACACTCCGGTGCCGCATGTGCCGACCACTCCGCTGGCGTGGGCTTCGTCGGCAATTCCAATTGCGTCGTACTCTTTGCATAGCGAGTCGATTTGACCAATGGGTGCGATGTCTCCATCCATGCTGAAAACGGTGTCGGTAAGGATAAAGGCCATGCGGAATTGGCGGCGGCTTGATGCGAGAAATCCGGCCAGGGCATCGATATCCCGGTGGGGGTAGACTTTCACGGTCGCTTTGGACAATCGGCACGCATCGATCAGGCAGGCATGGTTGAGGGCATCTGAGAGGATTAAATCCGCCGGGCCGGCAAGGGCAGTGATGGTTCCAAGATTGGCGGCGTAGCCCGATGGAAACACGACGGCCGACTCGCAATGATGCCACTGGGCCAAGGTTTTCGTCAAGCGAAAATAGGGGGCCGAGGCCCCCAGGATCAGCGGGCTTGCCCCTGAACCAACTCCGGTTTGACCAGTCATTTTCTGATATTCTTCGCGAACTTGGGTGTGCCAAGCCATCCCCAAATAGTCATTCGAAGCAAAGTGCAGCAAGTGCTTTCCTCCCCGGAAAATGGAGGCCGGCCCTAGGGATTGGGTCTCGACAGGGGTGCGAAAAAGGCCATTGGATTCCCGCTCTTGCAGATCCTCAGAAAGCGAGTGCCAAAGGTCCTTGGGGGTCAACATGGTCTAAATCTGGCTCGAAGCGGAATTGATTCGGGATTGCGGATTAGCGATAATGTAAGATAACAGGAACGTTCAACGGATATTTCATCAAGGGTTCATTTCCCGATTTGATTCTCGCGATAGCGCAGACATGGAACATCGAGTTCTGATTACTGATGACGACGAAGCCTTTCGGCTGACGCTCGATGAGATACTCCAGCGTCGAGGCTATTCGACTTGCCAAGCGTCCGATGGGATTGAAGCGATCGAGGCAATCGAGTGCGGCAATATTCACTTGGCCCTCTTCGATATCCACATGCCGAGGCTCGATGGCCTGGGTGCTTTGGAACGGGTTCGTCGAGCATTACCGAAATTGCCCTGCATCCTCATGTCGGCCAAGTTAGACGAGAGCATTCTGGCTCGCGCGAGGCAACTCGAGGCACAAGCGGTTTTACCAAAACCATTCTCGATTCCTGATTTGATCCAATCGATCAGCCACGCCTTGCTTCGTTGAGAAACCCGAGGATCGCTCCAGTCACAAGTCCACCTAGGTGAGCGACATTGGCCATAGGCATGTCGTTGCGCCCTCCGAAAATATCCCCTGCGAATCCAACAACGAGAAGGAATCCCACCATGAGGTAGGACGAAGGTGAAAGGGAAAAACCCAACTCAGGATGCATTTTCGTCTTGATCGCTATGTACCCAAATAGCCCCATGACGACCCCTGAGATACCGACAAAGTTTGGAGTTCCAGATACCCCTTTGATCCCAAGGAGATTCTCTCCTAAGAGTCCTTGGGGCAAATGCGAACCTAGTGCAATCAAAACCAGGAGCATCGCATAACGTCGCAGTCCGACAAGTCTCTCAACGAGCCTGCCTAAGGACGCTAGGGCAAACATATTCATGAGAAGGTGGATCGGGGAACCATGCAGAAACGCCGGAGTGAGGACTCGCCAGAACTCCCCCTTTTTTAGAGAAGCCGCAGGGTCCTTGTCTTTAGCATACAAGTCCATATCAACAAACTTCAATTGCTTGACAATCGATTCACCCAATCGATTCTCTCTGGAAGGATTCGAGAAGTTCGACAGCAAGCCAAAGATGCAGCAAAGGACGATCAATGTGAGCGTCAGAGGCGGAAGTCTTCCGCTGAGCATCGACGATCTGCTCGAATCGAGCCTTGGGCTTTGGATGTTTCGTTGACGAAGCCGGGCTTCTTCGCGTTGATCCTTGAGTATCTCTTTGGCTTGACGCAATGCCGACGAATACTTGGGGTCCTTTGGGTTGGCCTGAAACGCTTTGAGTTCTTCTTTGGCTTGTGCAAGGCGGTCTTCGCTCTTAATCCAAACTTCCCAAGTGTCTGCTTGCTGGCTTGTGCCTACGGGAACCATCGAAGGTATCGAGGCGGGTTCGACATGGGTGGAAATCCCTAGTGTCAGAAGGTAGGCAACAAACGCCTCTGCGTCGGATTTCCCCTCGATGGTAGTCAGGCTTCTCATGAACGAATTCTTTAGCTTTCTGTGTGGTTCTAGACGTCTCAAGTTTACTTGATCGAGCCGTTTTTCAGTAGTGGTTGGCGGGTTAAAGAGTAGGTCTTACCGATTGGAAAAAGGTTGACTTTCAGGCCAGTTTCCCAGCGGCGAAGCTATCCGATCCTCATTATTTCTTGAATCGGAAAGAAAATGATTCCAACCCAACAGATGGCTTGGTAAACTCTACGAGACAATTCGAGATTCCCACCAAATCCCCCCCGCTTGCCCACCATGCGACTGTTTTTAGCAATCCGAGCCTTTTTTAGCATTCTGTTCAATCGACACGTTGCCCAAGGTGTCCGCGACGTTCTAAACCTTGAAACTTCGACGAAGAAATACTCGTCGGGACGATCCAAGCGGAGCGGCAAAAAGTCGACGCTGACCATTCCGGCCACTCCAGGGCTGGGCAAAGGCTATTACAGCAGTAGCAGGGGGGAACCCGATGAAGCCATGGAACCGGGTTCTGACCCGCAGGGAAAGAGTTCTTTGAGGAGCACTCGTCGAAGCGAAGCCATCACACTCCTTGCGTTACTACAGCGGCGCGCAGGACTAATGGACCTGATCTACGAGGATCTTGAGGGACTCACCGACGAGCAGATCGGGAAAATGGCCCGCAACGTTTTGGATGCAACTCATCAGTGTCTCGAAGAGTGCCTTCAAGTCACCACCATCGTCGAACAGGAGGAAGGAGAACTCATTGACATCCCTGATGCTGCTTCTCCGAATCGGTGGAATCTCGTAGGTGACATTGCCAGCGAACGAGGTAGGTTGATGCACCCGGGTTGGATCGCCAAAACGTTGGAACTACCCGGCTGGCGAGGTTCCCAAGAGAACGCATTAGTCATAGCTCCCGTGAAGGTCGACACGGCGGCACCTATTCGACTCAAAGACAGTGCCACACAAAACTGACATCAGCCCCAATGCTGGTCGCTTAGTCGAAGCCTACAGCAGGCTTCATTTTGGACTGCTTGAAATCCATCTTGGTGCTCCACACTGCTTCGGAGGCATTGGATTGATGGTCGATAAGCCCTCGGTTTGCTTGTCGGCATCAGCCAGTTCGATCAACGCCCCACCTCTATCGATCGATCCTTGTGCAACATGGGAGGATCCTTACTGGAAAGACAGGTTCTATAGGGTTTATTCGAACTTTCAATCTAGAAACAACGGCTTTGCCATCCATCCGGTCACGCTCAGGCAAGCCCCGACACCTCATATTGGTTTAGGATCAGGCACTCAGTTCGCCTGTGCTGCATCTGCGCTTTTGAATTCGCTCCAGGATGGCAAACAAGCTCCGGAGAATCGGGGATCTAATCTTTGGACCATCGATAGCGGACGCGGCCTACGTTCTCACATCGGTTTGCATGGTTTCTTGCATGGTGGATTGATCGTCGATCTAGGGCAATCGAGTGAACTTTCGCATTTGGATCCTGAGCGAACTCGATCGCACAGTTTTCCGATCCAGTGGCAGGTCGTTTTGCTCCATGAGCCAATCTATCAGGGGGATTCAGGGGCTAGCGAACAAGCGATCTTCGATCATTGCTCGGCATACGAAAATCCTAATCGGGAAAGGATGCTCAAACTCATCCAGCAACAGATTCTCCCTGCGATTAGCGATGAGGACTTTCCTCAAGCCACTCGAGCAATAGGACAGTACGGAGAGCTTGCAGGCAACGTTTTTTCTTCTGCCGTTGGTGATGCGTACCGAACACCGCGAATTCGTCATTGGATCGATCGATTCCGCAGCATGGGACTCGATGGTGTCGGACAATCGAGTTGGGGGCCAGTGGTTTTCGTAATGGTTCAAGATGCCGACGAGGCTAGTTGGTTGGTCGATAAGATCCGTCCGGAAGTAAAAGAGGACGGATGGGTATGCGCGACGCGAGTTGCAGGGCCAGCAAGGATCGAAGTCGACCTTTAGTCGTCTATTCGTCCTTGGGTTTGCGCTGCATCTCCGACCGCATATCAAACTCACGGACTTCTTTTCCAAAGATCGTAACCCCAAGGACGATACACAGCGTCGCAACACCACCTAGAACGACGCTTCGCACAAGTCCAAGCCAGTGAGCAGCAAGTCCGCTTTCGAGCTCTCCGAGCTCGTTCGACGCACCGATGAATATCGAGTTCACAGCGGCGATCCGTCCACGCATCCCCTCAGGCGAATAGAGTCTTAAAATTGATTTTCTTATGACCACACTAACGCCATCGAGTACACCGCTGAAAAACAGAGCCACCACCGACAAAACTAGGTTCTTCGAGAGGGCAAAAACAATCATGCACAGCCCAAACCCAAAAACACTTGCCAGTAGTATTTTTCCTGCATGAGCTCTTGGGGGAAATCGAATACAAATGATCGCACAGATCAAAGCTCCAAGCATCGGTGAGGCATTGAGCACTCCCAATCCGATCGGACCAGTATGAAGGATTTGGTCTGCATACAAAGGTAGCATCGCGATCGCTCCACCGAAGAGCACAGCAAACAAATCCAAGGCCATCGAGTTCCAAAGGATTCTGCGATTGATCACAAATCGCCATCCTGCCGTGATCGCTTGGCCAAACGGTTCGCTTGGTCCTGTCTGTGGCCTTGGTTTGGGTGAAATCCAAGATACCAAGGCGATCGAGAGACTTGAACAAACAATCGCCAACACAAACGGAGCGATGTTGCCAACCTGCTGAATCAGTGCGCCTGCGAGCAAGGGGGCGATGACAGCACAAGCATGCCAAACGATGGTTGTCCAAGTCGCAGCGCTAAGGGCAGCCGTACGTGGGACAATCTGCGCTTCAAGACTCGGCATCGTCGGATCTGCAAAGCCCCTAGCAACCCCTAAAAAAAACATGCAAACAAAGATAACCGATAACCTAACCCAACCATCGGTGAAGACCGATGCGCTCATTCCCAAAGCGCACAACCACTGTAGAGCATAGGAGTATCTTAAAAGATTCCGTCGGTCGAGAAAGTCCGCAAGGTGGCCTCCCAATAGTGCGAGGCTTAGTGCCGGAATCGCTTGCACCAATCCCAAAAGCCCCAGGTACAGAGGTTCTTCCGGATAGGCCTTGGCTATCGCAAAGGGAGCCCAGAAGAACAAGATCCTTGTGCAGACCGTCGCGCAGCCGTGCGCACCCAGAAGCCATCGAAATTCAGGGTAATCCGTCGCATGAACCATCGATGCTTCACCACTTGCTCATGACGTTGTAAACAATCCAAGCACCGATGTAGGCTAGGGTGGTCATGTACACAAATGAAAAAACAGGCCAACGCCAGGAGTTCGTTTCGCGACGTATGGTTACAAGTGTCGAGACACACTGCGCGCAAAGAGCAAAAAACACCATGATCGAGCAAGCCGTGGCGAGCGAGTAAACCGGCCGGCCATCGGGCCAGGTCTCACTCCGCATCTGTTGAACCAACCCTTGGCTGTTCTCGTCCTGATCTGCCCCTAAGGAGTAAATGGTTCCTAATGTCGCGACGATCACCTCCCGAGCTGGGAAGGATGCTAAGACAGCGATACCAATTTTCCCATCCCAACCCAAAGGTCTGACGATTGGTTCGATCCAGTGACCTGCCATTCCAAGATAACTCCGCGAAATCAAATCGCTACGCTGCTTATTGACTTGCATTTCCAGCGACTCCAACTTCGACGCGTCGGGACTTGGGCTTGCCTCCTCTGCACGCAACTGTGCCACAGTACGTTCCAGTTGACTATGGTCTCCAGGGAAATATGCTGCCGCCCAAATCAGTACCGAAGTTAAAAAGATCAAGGATCCGGCTCTCGCCAAGAACGCGATGACTCGTTCCCAAACACGCATCGCAACGACTCGGAAACTTGGCCATTTGTAGCTCGATAGCTCCATGATAAATGTGGATGGCTCTCCCGGAAAAACAAACCGCTTGAGCAACCAAGCGACAGGAATCGCAACCAGAGCCCCTACGCACATCATTCCAAATAAGACGGCACCTTGTAAACCGACCCATCCGCCCAGGTAGGTGTTATCGGGCACAAATGCGCTTACCATCAGCACATACACCGGCCAACGAGCCGAACAACTCATCAGCGGAGCAATCAACAGTGTTACCATTCTGTCTCGTCGATTCTCGATCGTGCGAGTCGCCATGATCCCAGGTATCGCACAAGCAAACGAAGACATCAATGGCAAGAATGATTTACCACTCATTCCGATGGCCGACATGAATTTATCCATCATGAACGCGGCCCTAGACATGTAACCACAATCCTCAAGGATTGCGATAAAGAAAAACAAGATTGCGATTTGGGGCAGAAACACCAATACCGAACCCACACCGGCCACGATCCCATCGCTGAGAAGACTCTGAAGAGGTCCCGGAGGCAGCACGCCCTGAATGAACTCCCCTAACCAACCGCTTGCAAACTCAATTCCCTTCATGGGCCAATCAGCAAGCCGTGTGATCGATTGGAAGATAAAAAACATCAAGACAAAGAAAAAAAGAAAACCTATCCAGCGATGAGTGAGCCATCGATCGATTCGATCGCTGATTGTTTTCTTGTGCTCGCGAGGTTTACGCTCGATGACGCCAACCACCTGCTGCTTGATCCACCCATATCGGGCTCGCGTTTCAAATAGAGGGATTGCGACACCTTGCTCTCTAAGCGATTTGCGAGATTCCGAGATTCGCTCAGCAACCTCAGTCGCACGCCCCTTGGGAATAACGCGATACGAATGGCCCTGCGCATCGTCGATAAGCAAACGTTCGATCTGGAATCGGGGTAAGCAAACACCTTGGGACTCAAACCACTGCGACAACCCTTCTACACTTCGATGGAACGCTTCGGGAAAGGATGCCGATGCAAGCTTGTCGCTCGCAAGAATGCCAGAAGCAGGGGATTGCAATAGATTTTCGAGGGCCGAGTGAAGCTCTGAGATTCCTTGACGCTTCGAAGCACTCGTGCAGACCACCGGAACGCCTAGCGATTTCGATAGAGAACCTACGTCTATCGAAATCCCCTCGGATTGCGTCCGATCCCACATGTTCAATGCCACAAGCGTCGGAATCTTCAACTCCAGAACTTGGCTTAACA
The DNA here is from genome assembly GCA_040381975.1 of Pirellula sp. GTDB lineage: Bacteria > Planctomycetota > Planctomycetia > Pirellulales > Pirellulaceae > JBKCUI01. Next base: position 17,625 of record JBEIGI010000050.1, on the reverse strand, counting down.
GATAGAGATTGCGTTCGAGATTCGTCGCATCGAGAATCACAATCACTGCATCAGGTCGCGATACACCCGGCATCTCGCCTGAAAGAACTTCAACCGATACGGCTTCGTCTGCAGATCTGGCACTGAGCGAATAAGTCCCAGGTAAATCTACCAACTCGATCACTATTTGCTTGTCTTGCTTGTCGCTCCCAAGGAGCATCCTTGCAGACTTGTGCTCGACGGTGACCCCGGGGTAATTGCCGACTCGGGCCTGACCACCGCACAACGCGTTAAACAGGCTACTCTTTCCCGTATTCGGATTTCCGATCAACGCAACAGTTGCATGCAAGTCCGCCTTAGCCCGGGTTGCCATTCGATGCGATCCACCTAGGCCCTTTCGATCCGGACTCGACGCGCCTCGGCACGCCGCAAACTCAAACGATAGCCCACGACCAAATACTCCACCGGATCACCCATGGGGGCTTGGCCCACCATTTCGACGTACTCACCCGGAATGAGCCCCATCTCCATGAGCCTTGCTGACAAGGAATCACTTCCCTGAATCTCTAGAACCATACCCCGCTGACCTTCTCTCAAATCATCCAGAGTCGTAGGAACCATAGAGAATCAAATCCCCTTTGCTTGCAAACGGTTCCCGATTTTGATCCCCAACATCGTCGAGCTTAGAGAGTCAGTGGATGAACAAGAATCTCTGCAGTCGTTCCCAGCCGTAGGCACATCTTCTTGCCCTCAATAGCCAGAAGGCATGTCTCACCCGGGCAGAGCATCCGAATCTTACAACCACATCGGATACCCAACTCCTCGAGCCGATGAACATTCCGTTCTTCGCCACACAAATCGACGACAACCCCTTCGGCTTCGGGAGCCAGAAACTCAACCGGTACTGCTTGAGGGTTATTTGGAAGCGTCATGGGGACGAACCAGACTCGGAAGGGTCGGTGACACAAAGCAAAAAACAAGTTTCGATGACTTCGACGTCTTTAAAGCTTATCTTAATTGAGACTGAATTTCAATAAGCCAAATCCCGCGAAACGACCACTTACATGATTTTTTTCATGACTTCTTGCGAAAAAGCTAGGCTTATTCAGTGCGGGGTGCATAAGTCGAGCCCGGTGTCGGTTTAGCGCTGCGAGGGCAACGAATCGTGGGCTTTGAGCCACTCCCAAAGCGATTCCAACGACATCGCATCCTGCCTGGGGATCGATTTTTTGGCGTACGCCATCCGACTGACCATCATGCCCAAACTCGTAAGCGACTCGGCAATCTCCGAATACTTCCTGCCTAAACGCCTAGAGTACTCGTCAGGTGTCTCATCCTCAGATCGGGCGACTCGGTGCTCTTTACCCCAGATCGATACGGCTTGAAACAACGATCGAACGATTGCATCGGGGTCGTTGCGATGAGCCCTAAACGGGTTTTCAATCTCACAGAATCGTAGCGATGGAGTCGAATCGGTAACAGTTGAAGGCGTACTTACAGACTCCTCCTGTTGGATTTGGCCGAACCAGGAGAGCCACTGTCGAAAGTACTTCAATCCGAAGACCAAAGCGATTAGCGCTAGGGTGGCGATGATCAGCCATCGAAGAGTAGCTCCAAGGTTCCAATCTATCGTTGGTGGCTTCCAGTTTTGCTGAGGCGGCGGAGTTGCTGGTTGCTGGCCTTGTGGTTGTTGGCCTTGCGGTTGCTGGCCTTGCGGTTGCTGGCCTTGCGGTTGCTGGCCTTGCGGTTGCTGGCCTTGCGGTTGCTGGCCTTGTGGTTGCTGACCTTGTGGTTGCTGGCCTTGTGGTTGCTGGCCTTGCGGTTGCTGACCTTGTGGTTGCTGGCCTTGTGGTTGCTGACCTTGTGGTTGTTGACCCTGTAGTTGCTGGCCCTGTGGTTGTTGGCCTTGTAGTTGCTGGCCTTGCGGTTGCTGGCCTTGTGGTTGTTGGCCTTGTAGTTGCTGGCCTTGTGGTTGTTGGCCTTGTAGTTGCTGGCCTTGCGGTTGCTGGCCTTGCGGTTGTTGGCCTTGCGGTTGCTGACCTTGTGGTTGTTGGCCTTGTGGTTGTTGGCCTTGTGGTTGCTGACCCTGTGGTTGTTGGCCTTGCGGTTGCTGACCTTGTGGTTGCTGACCTTGTGGTTGCTGTTGCTTTACTCCTTCGTTCCCCCAACCCCATTTGCTTGAAGTCATATCATCGCGACTCGATAGCTTGAAAGGGAGTTCCCAGTTACTGGTGCTGAGCATGGGCAAAGGGAGAATGGCCATTAAAACCACGAGACCCAAGACAGACCCGACGCCGCTTGCGAGCCAACTCCAGGACATCCCCGTTTGCATTTCGACGTCTCGTTGCCTGACATATTGTCGAAGAGACAAAAGCGAGATCATCACGAGCAGAGCCAAGGCTGCTGAGAGATAGATCACTAGGCAGCCGAGTGCAACTCTCTGGGCTTGGCCGCTTGGTAGAAAGAATTGCCCAAGACCAAAAATCGGGAGTGCCAAGAGTGCAAAATAGAGGATCCAGACACCAGGGTTATGATTTCGTCCTTTATTGTCGGCACTTTCGGGGTTTGCACTGACCGAATCAGATCTTTTGAGGAGACCTAAGGACTGGAGTAAACCGTAGCCGTGGCTATCTTGGGCATCATCAACACTGGTGCAGTCCATGGTGATGCGATCAGCAAGAAACACGATGAGAGCCAGGAATCCGATGAGGATTGGAATGCTCAGTGGAGCAAGGATGCCTTCGAGAACGAAGAACCTTGGGGCTACAAACAACGTTGCAGCACTCAGAAGTCCCAGATAGGTCAGCGACTGTGCTCGCGATTGCTCGATAGCGATACGAGTAATGAGAACAGAGGCCATGGTAAAGAGCCCCAGAATCCACATCAATCGAGCGTGGAAGTCACCTTGGTAGAGGGTTGTGATCAGGAAATAGACCAGCGAGCCGATCATTAGAATGATCAGCACAGGCGATAGTGCGGCCAAAGCATAGTCGAACGAAGTTGGTCTAAGTTTGCGGTTTTCCATAGAGGATTATGGTATCGGCTTTTGAGCGTTCCGCAAAAAAAATCAGCCGATTGGCATCGGATGCTAATCGGCTGATCGTTGGTTCTGATCGTTTCAAAGAGCTTGGTCGCTTAGACCATGTCCTTGAGTTTCTTCAGAGGGCGAACCTTGACGGAGGTCGAAGCTGGTTTGGGGTCAGCCCACTTCATTTCGTTGGTCTGAGGGTTGCGAACTTGTCGCTTTGGCAGAGCCTTCTTTTGGATCCGAACGATTTTGGCAAGATCGGGAATCACGAAGGTGCCGACGCCTTTCTTACCAATTGCGTTGGAGATTTCGACCTTGAGTGCTTCGAAGACTTCAGCGACTTGTTTTTTGGACAGGCCGGTGGTTTCTGCGATGTTTGAGAAGATTTGAACCTTGGTAAGAGGCTTTTCTGCCTTGCCAGCTGCTTTCGCCATGTAGAGGATCCTTGTGCTTGATTCGGTGATGGACTCGAAACAGATTGGATGTTCGACACAGAACAATTCCGATCAGGCTGAATTAAAGGTTGAGATAAACAAAATGCAACCGGGAGAAGGCGAAATCACGGGTATTTCCCAAGGAATTTAGATAAAATCGCCAAAAAACCCAACAAAAGCGCGAGTTTTTTTGAGTAAAACCCCAGAAAAACAAGCGAAAAACCGCTTGCTTTGATTCCGGTTTAGTCTTCTTTGAAGCGATACCCTACGCCTCGAACGGTTTCAATGGCATCGGCATTCGAGCCTATTTTCTTTCGCAAAGCACGGATATGAACATCGATGGTTCTTTCGAGCACCAAGGTGTCTTCACCCAACGCCGAGTCGATCAGTTCGGTTCGATCAAAAGCCCGACCGGGTTGCCGAATCAATGTATCGAGCAATCGGAATTCGCTCTTGGTCAATTCGACGGGTTGTCCGTCGACGCTCACGCGATAGCGCCTACGGTCAAGAGTAATCCCGGCTCGAGTGACGACATCGTCTTCGTCATCTGCTTTGGCAGTCTTGCGTCTTTGTAGAGCCTTAATGCGCTCCATCAGAACTCGAACGCTAAATGGCTTGGTCACATAATCATCGGCTCCCACAGAGAATCCGATCAACTGGTCGGCTTCCTCGGTTTTGGCCGTGAGCATGATGATGATGGCCGAAGCGGTTTCAGGTTTGCTACGGAGTCTTCTGCAGACTTCGACCCCATCGATGATCGGGAGCATTACATCCAGAAGGATGACATCGGGTAGTTTCAACTGAGCTTGATTGATTCCATCACGACCATCGATGGCCAGTGAAACCTCGTATCCAGCTTTGTCCAAATTGTAGACGAGAATTTCGGAGATAGCCCGATCGTCCTCGATCACCAAGATTTTACTTTTAGGCATAGTCTTTCCATCGTCCAAGGTGCTCGCGACATCCTGTCGGCCACTAGCTTGCTTGTCGATGCCGAATGATCACCCCTTCGACCATATAGATCACGTCCTCGGCGATACTGACTGCAAGATCCCCGATTTGTTCGAGGTGCCTCGAGGCGGAGAATGCATGCAGTGCGGCTTCGACTTGAAACGGATCTTTCTGGATCGACTCTGCCAGAACACCGATGACCTGGACGTTTTTAGCATCCAACGGATCGTCCATGATGATAACGCTACGGGCCATGGCTGAGTCGTTGCTCACGAAAGCATCGAGACTAGCTCGGACCATCCGCGTGACCATCGTGGCCATTTCGTTGATGCCGTTTGGGATCGGAAATTCTGGGTGGGTGCAAAGGCTATCGGCTCGCTGAGCGATATTGCAAGCAAGATCGGCCATGCGTTCGAGGTCATTGTTGACTTTCATCATGGTGGTTACTCGCCTGAGGTCGGCTGCAACCGGTTGGTGCAACGCGAGCATTTTCAGGCAGTCCTCTTCGATTCGGACCTCGGCGCTGTCGACCTCGGAGTCTCGGCGCACGACATCGCTGGCCAAAATTCCTTGCCGGAGCATCAAAGACTTCACCGCCAAGGCGATCATGTCTTCAACCATTCCGGAAAGTTTCAGCAGCGAAACTCGGGCTACGTCCAAATCCTGTTTTAAGTGCAATGACATCTTCCTTTACCAACCCTGGACATGTTAACACGTGTATGTGAAGACAGTGTTAATATAGCATGAAGAAGCCAAGGAGGTCAGGCAATAGTTTCAGGCGAGCACTTCTTTGACCACGCGCTGTGGCTCAACCCCGGTCAGTCGCTGATCGAGGCCTTGGAATGGGAAGGTGAATCTTTCGTGATCGATCCCCATGCACTGGAGAATCGTTGCGTTGATGTCGTTGATATGGACGGGATTCTCGGCGATGTTGTAACTGTAATCATCGGTCATGCCATATTCGATCCCACCTTTGATCCCACCCCCAGCCATCCACATGCTGAAGCACTTCGGATGGTGGTCTCGTCCGTAATTGTTCTTTGTCAGTCCACCTTGGCAATAAACGGTACGCCCGAATTCCCCTCCCCAAACGACCAAGGTTGAGTCCAAAAGTCCTCGTTGCTTTAAGTCTTTGACCAACGCGGCACAGGCTTGATCGACATCCCTGCATTGAGCTGGTAGGTCTCCAGCGATGTTTCCATGTTGATCCCAGCCTCGATGGAGGATTTGAACGACCCGTACTCCACGCTCAACCATCCTTCTTGCAAGCAACGCACTGGCGGCAAAACTCCCCGGTTTGGAAACCTCGGGCCCATACATCTCCAAAACACTTGCTGGCTCCTCGTTGAACTCGACCAGCTCCGGAACGCTCGATTGCATTCGGTAAGCCATTTCATACTGGGCGATTCGAGTTTGGATCTCCGGATCGCGTAGCTGTTCGAATCGGTGTTGATTGAGATTCGAAAGGGCATCGAGCATCGCCCGACGATCTTGTGCAAGAATTCCATTGGGGTTCCGCAAGTAGAGCACCGGATCGGCACCGCTTCGCAGCGCTACGCCGGTGTACTTGGTTGGCAAAAATCCGCTTGACCACATCCGTGTAAAGAGGGCCTGCGCCATTGCATTGGCAGACCATGTCGGGGTGAGAACCACAAATGCAGGAAGGTCATCGCTTTCACTTCCCAAACCATAAGACAGCCATGATCCTAAACTCGCCTTGCCAGGGACCTCGCTTCCTGTCATGACGAACGTGCAAGCTGGATCGTGGTTGATGGCATTGGTATGAACGGTTTTGATCACGGCAAGCTCATCGACCACTCCGGCCGTGTGGGGTAAGAGCTCACTGACCCAACGACCGCACTGACCATGTTGCTGAAATTTGAATTTGCTCGGAGCCACTGGCAAGCGAGCTTGTCCACTGGTCATCGTCGTGATCCGTTGACCTTTGCGGATCGAATCGGGCAGATCCTTGTCGTACTGCTCGGCAAGCGTTGGTTTGTAATCCCACAAATCGATTTGCGAAGGTCCACCGTTCATGTGCAAGTAGATAATCGATTTGGCTTTCGGAGGAAAATGAGGCAGTCCTTCCAAAGGTGGATGGATCGTGCCTCGATTCCTGGGTGCAGCCTGCGTCGATTTTGAATCAAAACAGGCACCCATGGCAGCAAGTGCCACAGGCCCCATGCTCAAGGATGCACGGCTAAAAAAACAACGACGATTTTGGTTGGATGTCCACATAATCCTATCTAGCCATTAATTTCGGGTGACGGTTTCATCGAGGTTGAGCACAAGATTGCAAACCAGCGTCCAAGCGGCGACTTGATCGACCGCAAGGGAAGTGTCTCGCCAGCGTTCGCCTGCCGAAGCGATCTTTAGGGCATCCTCAGGATTGGTTGCCAAACGATCACGAGTCTTCCGGAGAAAGCCGAGGAGCTGGTCGCGCTCATAGTCGTCTGGGGATCGAGCCAAGACGACTCTGAAAACGTGATCGATGTGCGAATTGTCATCCTGAGGAGATTGCTTGAGCAATCGTTCTGCCAAACATCGAGCTGCCTCGATCTGTTGCACGTCGTTCATCAGTTGCAAGGCTTGAAGCGGGGTATTGCTCCGTTCGCGACGCGTGCAAAAAGATTCCCGATTAGGTGCATCAAAGTTGGACATGAAAGGAACCGGTGCAGTTCGTTTGACATAAGCGTAGAGGCTTCGACGATACAGATCCGAACCGTGTTGCTGAATATAAAAGCGAGTATTGGAGTCGCCGTAGCCAACGGGCTCCCAAATATTCGGTGGCTGATAACCTCGGAAACCTGGACCTCCAAGTTTCCGATTCAAAATGCCACTGACGGCTAGAGCATTGTCGCGAATCTGTTCGGCATCGAGCCGAATGCGGGGCCCCCGAGCCAAATAACGGTTCTCAGGGTCGCGAGCCAAGGCTTGCTCGCTGATGCTCGAATCCCTTTGAAACGCCTTGGTCATGACTAGTTCCTTGATCAATGCTTTGAGATTCCATCCGCTAGCCTGAAAGTGATAAGCCAAATCGTCAAGAAGCTGCGGATGAACCGGTGGTGACCCTTGGGTTCCAAAATCGTCCGACGACTTGACGATGCCCACTCCGAATATCTGTTGCCATATTCGATTGACGGTGACTCGCGATGTCAGCGGATTGTCTTTGCCGACAAGCCAACGCGCAAGGTCCATGCGGTTCAGTGGTCTGGAATCATTTTTGTCCCATGTTGCGATTGGAGGCAATGCTGCAAGCGTTCCAGGTTCGACCGCATCTCCCTTAGCATCGTATTGCCCGCGGAGCATGACGTGCGATTGACGTGGTTTTCCAAGATCGCGGTAGATCATTGTCCCAGGAATACTATCCTCAAGTATTTGAATTTGTGTTTGCAGCAAAGCCCAAGCAGCGCGGGCCTGAAGAATCTCCTTGGGCACATTCGAGTCGATCCATGCGACAAAGTACGATTTGACATAGGCTGCGAACTGCTTACCGGCCTCGGAGGCCTCTCCCTCTTGGATTACATGCAAAAGATTCTTTCCCTTGAATAGCTCTGTATCGAGGTTGGGCACAGGCTTTTTGCCATGATGCTTCCACCATGCTTGATAATCGCTCCGAAGCTTGTCCTCCGGCCGCACCTTGCCGGTTATCGACAATCCATCCCAGTAGCAAATGCCTCCATAAAGCCCTAGTTTGATTTCGCTAACGATCGCGCCTGCAGGAAGTCCATCGGAGGGAAATGTCAGCTGTTGCCAAGCGCCCGGCGATGGTAGTTTTCCTACAATCCGATCGGGCTTGGCGTCGACCAAGTCCGCATCCTGTGGATCGTTTGCCCAAACCCAACGTCTAGAACCCTTGTCCGTTTTAACTTCCACGAAGATCGCTTTGGGAGGTTCTTGCAGATCGGTCTGAGCCCAAACGCTCAATTGCGCATCGTCGAGGATCCACATCGGCTCGACTCCACCTTGGATCGTCTGTTCGAACTTGTGACCGAACTCGGTAACCAAAGCCCGACGCCCCATGATCGGAGTTACTTCGTCGATGCTCCAACGATCGGCGTTTCGAGTGGTGTTTCGCTGAGTTGCTCCCAAGGGCAAATCATCATCAAGCCAAACATGCGTCGTGCTCTGAGGCTGATCCGAGGTGGGCTTAGTTGAATGGTCAAACTGAGAGCTCCATGTGTTTGCTAAAGAATAAAGTTCGCTCAATGCTTTCGATCGCTGATCGCTGAGTTTGTCGAGTTGGGATTGCTGCTCGGGTGTGGCTAGTTTCAAGAAAGGAGCGGTGGTTTGGATGTTTCCGTCCATCGCCGGGTCTGCGTTGCTATAGAAAAACGCGTACATGGAGTAGAACTCGCGGGTGCTCAGCGGATCGTACTTGTGATCGTGACAAACAGCACAGCCGCCGGTAAGCCCTAGAAAGGCTTGTATTGTCGTGCTGGTTCGATCCACTGCGTATCGAAAAAGGAACTCGTCGCTGATCGCACCACCTTCGGAAGTCGTAACGTTGCAACGATTGAATCCTGTCGCGACCAACTGAGATTGAGTCGGACTGTCTAACATGTCGCCTGCGAGTTGCTCGATGATAAACTGATCCATCGGCATGTTCGAATTGAATGCACTGGTGACCCAGTCGCGGTAGGGCCAAATCTGACGATCATTGTCAAGGTGAAGTCCGTGAGTGTCTCCGTATCGAGCCACATCGAGCCAATGCTTGGCCATCTCCTCACCGTAATGCGAAGACTCCAGATACTGATCGACAAGTTTTTCGTAGGCTTGCGGCGATGGGTCTTGGACAAATCGATCCACATCCTGGATGTCGGGGGGAAGTCCCGTGAGGGTAAACGAGAGTCGTCGCACAAGAGTCCGAGGGTCGGTTGGCCCGAGCATCGCAAGTCCAACTCCGGTAGCTTGTTGATCGAGCAAGCGGTCGATCCACATCCGCAAGGGTGCTGCTTGTGCTGACGCGTTCTTACTGGCAACAACAATTGCATCGGTGGGGCGGATCGGTTCAAAAGACCAGTGCTTCTCGTAAGGAGCACCTTGAGCGATCCACGTTTGGAGCACCTCCTTTTCTTGCTGCGTTAGTTGCCGAGGGGCGTTCGGAGGGGGCATGACCAAGTCGGGATCACTCGATGAGATTCGATCGACTAAGTGGCTCTCCTCGGGTCGACTCGGAACAATCGCACTTCCCGATTCCCGCTTGGCCGATTCCCGCTTGGCCGTCGCATCCTGGGAATTATCTAAGCGCAAGTCGGCTTGGCGAGCATTCGCGTCCTGCCCATGGCAACGAAAACAGGCCGCAGCAAGGATAGGACGAACATCGCGATTGTAAGAAAGCTGTTCTTTAGAAACCGGTTCGCTCGATTCCTGGGCCTGCAAACCTGGCGTGATTAGGATCGCTAACAACCCGATGGTTGACGCTAAGTATCCGATGGAGCGCATAATGATCGCCAAGAGAGTGTTGGGATGGAATGGGTCAGCGGTAAAGTGATTTCTATTATAGCGTAATTCAGTTGGATTAGCGGACGGATCAGACGGATCGGACAGATCGGACAGATCGGACAGATCGGACAGATCTTTATTCGGTTTCCTCGAAGCCCGGTAGCAGGGGCTGATCAGGGTTGTTTTTGCCAACTCGACGCCGAGTAGGAATAGGATCGCGGCGTTTACGACTCGCATGCTTCTTGGCTACCTGAAGAGCTAATTGCTGGGCCTCCTGGGAGCCTCTCACCGCATACAGTTTTTCCTTGGCCTGACGTACCGCGACTTGATGATCCACGATCGCGCAAGGATAGTCCTTGCCCAATCGACAACCATAGCGAACCTGCTCGTCAAGACTCATCTTCCAAGGTGTCCACAGCAGATGCAACGGTACTCGGCCCAGTTCCGGGAGATGCTCTCGAACGAACATCCCTTGCGGATCTTGATCCTTACCCTGCTTCTCAGGCGAGTAAATCCGAATCGTGTTGATTCCGGTCACTCCCGATTGCATTTGAACCTGTGGGTAATGGATCCCTGGTTCGAAATCCAGAAAGTTCCTTGCCAAAAACTCTGCAGGCCTGCGCCAATGCAACCACAAATCGTAGGAAGCAAACGAAACGAGCATGGCCCGCATGCGAAAATTGATCCAACGTGTCTTGTGCAAGTATCTCATGCAAGCATCGATCATCGGAAAACCCGTTTGACCTCGACACCATGCGTCAAAGCGTTCCTCGGAAAACTCTTCTTCGCGAAGACCATCGTAGGCTCGGCACAAATTACGAAACTCTAAGTCGGGTTCGTCCTCAAGCTTCTGCATGAAATGGCAATGCCAGCTCAATCGCGAACGAAATGAACTGAGCGAACCACTCCAGGGCGGGCCTCGACGCACTTGGCCCAAGCGCTGATAGACTTGGCGTACGTTGATACACCCCCAAGCCAAGTAGGGACTTAGACGCGAACAACTGCTCTCTGCACTGATGGGGCTCGACATACTTGTTCGATAATCGATCCCGCGATGATCAAGAAACGAATCGAGCAACTTGCCGGCGCGATCCTCCCCTGCGGCTTGCAGTCGAAGTTCCCGAGCCAAGTTAGTAACGGCAACATCAGGTAGACTTTTTTCGAAGTCGTTTAACTCTTGGTCCAATGTAGTGATTTTCTGCCTAGAGTCAGAGGATTGGAGCGTGCCTGGCAGGGCGATCCTTTGGATCACCGGAGCCTGCTTGGCCTCGGCCCACTGCTGCCATCGCAGGGCCCATTGATCGCGAGTGGCGAGCCTTCGCACGACACCATCTTGACGAAACTCTCGCCAAGGGATGTTTTTGGATTTGCACCAAGCTAGCACCTTCTTGTCGCGCTGATACGTCCACATCCCACCGGTCTCCTCGTGGCTGAGAATCTCGCGGATCGTAAATCGCTTGGAGAGAACTTCAAAGGCTTCGACGACTTCGGCGATTTGGATGATCAAGTCTCCACCTAGAGCGCGAAGTTTTTCTCTCAACTCCAACGCAGAGGTTTTGGCAAAGCCGAAATGAGTGCGGTCCATGTCCGGAGACTTCCACCACTGCGGTTCGATGATCCAAATCGGGAGTACCAATCCTCCTTGCGCACCGACAGCCAGTGGGTAGTGATCCTCAATACGAAAATCCCGTTTAAACCAAATGACCGAAGTCGGTGCATCGATGCTCGAAGGTGATTGGTCGAGGGTCATAAAAATCCAAAAAGCTAAAGTGCAGTCGCCTAAGCCGTGGAGTGCTCGCCTGTATGATCGCTATTAGGCAAGCAACTCGGCAAGATCGCTACGGATAAGCTCGGCACACCGATCGACTGAAGCTTGCAAATCCTCTGTGGAAACCCCGTAAATCCAGACCTGTTTTGAAAGAATTCCCAGCGATTCTGCCAATCGGATCGTATCGATCAAACCGAGTGCATGTGTGGATGACCTGGCCGCAGGCTCGTTGGGAATCTCGGGCCAGGTCCAGCGTTGCACTGCACCCGCATCGAGTCCCAAGCACGCATCGACGAGAATCCACGTTTGCTGCATGTTGCAATTTGCAGCGGGGCTAAATTCGAATGGCGTTGAATGAGTGGAAGCGGAAGTACGCAAGCACTCCGGTAAGTGATGGAATGTCTGCGAATTCGCATAGTTTTCACCGGACGGCTCGCGCCGTTCCGCTTTTAATTCAAGGCCATTCGGGCTCAATTCAATTCGATCTATGAAATCCATCGGTGTCTGGAGCTTGAAACACTCGACCAACGAACTCAGCCGAGGCGAGAAGTTTTTTTCGAGTTTGTCGATCACCAGCCAACCGGCTATATCTTGGCCATGTGGCGAGCCGATTCCGGCGACCATGATCCTTGTCATAGTCGATCGATCTTGACTTTGAGAAAGTGCGTCGAGCAACTGATACAAGGATCGTAAGTTCGGACGAGTCGTTCGCAAGCTTGTGCGATCGATCCATCGCTTTGCGTGTGGATCTGGCTCAGCAGCAATCGCAAGTCAGCCTCGATTCGAGCTTGGTTCTGCGATGTCGGTGGTACAATTTTGGCAAACTCGACATGGCCTTGCTCGTCGATCCTGTATCGATGAAAGATCAATCCTCGAGGCGCCTCGGTAACGCTTTGCCCCATGCCGGCTTTAACGCTGTAGGGTGCTTGGGGAGCAAGATCGCGCAGTGGCGATTCGGATAGAGTTTTCAAAATCCCAAGCGCCTCTTCGAATGCGAAGACCGTCTCGATGGCTCTAGCAAGGATGCTTTGGTGAGGATTGTTTTGGCGAGCATCGAAGCCGATTTGATCGGCAAGGAGCTTTGCCTGAGGAGTTAGCTTTTCTTGGTTGTAAAACATCCGTGCCATAGGCCCCACAAAGTACTCAGCCTTACTTGGCAGCCGTCGCGATTGCAAAGCTGTCGAATGGGAGACTTGGATCTCTTGAAAGTGTGTTTCGTAGTCGTGGACTCCAATGATGTTCTCTGGATCGATGGCGATATCGCCTGATTCAATAGGGTACTTATCCGGATGGATCATCGACACGTAATTGTAGGGTGCGGTGAAACTCGGTAGCGTTAAACTACCGAGCCAACGCGCTGCATCGATCGCATCGGCAAGCCCCTGCTCGACCTTCGGAATCAGGTCGCGAAGCTCTTGGAGTTTTGGAAGTCTGTAAAAGCCCCCGATCGCGATGTTGATCGGATGGATCGCGCGGCCACCGAGGACTTCGAGAATTCGATTGCCGGTTTGCTTGAGCCTCAGTCCACGTTTGACTTCGAGGGGAAATCTTTGAGCCAATTCCACGGCACTATGGCAATCGAAAAGGTCAGGGGCATGGAGCAGATGGATATGAAGCACGTGGCTTTCAATCCACTCTGCGCAGTAAACCAGTCGCCTTAGCAAAGCGATTTGGGGGTGGATCTTGACTCCGAGAATCCCTTCGAGAGCTTGGACTGCCGTCATTTGATACGCGATCGGGCAGATGCCGCAGATCCGCGAGGTGATATCGGCGACATCCTCGATAGGTCGACCCCGCAAAAGAGCTTCGAAGAATCGAGGAGGTTCATAGATATTGAGCTCGACTCGATCGATGTTCGGACCGCGCAGGCGTATGTGGAGAGCCCCCTCTCCTTCGACTCTTGTCAAAACCGGAACACGGATCGTCCGCTGCATGCCTTCGGTTGGGTCGGTCTTGTCACTCATGGCACTGATTCCCTTTGGGCTAGAGGTTGGATTTGCCACAATCGCCGGCTTTCGTCGGCAAACTCCTTGCTAGCCGCATGGAACGATTGCAGGTACATGGCCGCTTGGGACTTGCTCAACTTACCTTCAAGAATCCCATCCGAGAGCCCTTGCATGTTTGGCTGTGATGAAGGTCCGAAGCATGCATAGCAACCTCGGTCGTAGGCCGGGCAGATCGCGCCGCAACCGGCTTGGGTGACCGGTCCTAAGCAGGGCTTTTTTTGAGCGACCACGACGCACACGGTGCCGCGTCGTTTGCAGGGCTGACAGACACACTCGGTGGACGTCTTCGGCTGCCTGCCATGAGCAAAAGCAAGAACGACTTCGATCAATTGCTGTTTGTCGACCGGGCATCCCCTGAGCTCAAAGTCGACTTGGACATGCTCTGCAATCGGAGTCGAACGCTCTAGCGAATCGATCATCTCAGGAGACGCGTAGACTGCTTTCATGAAATCATCATGCCTTGCGAAGTTTCGCAAAGCTTGCACTCCCCCAGAGGTCGCACAAGCACCGATGGTGATGAGCTTTTTACTTAGGGATCGAAGCTTTACGATGCGGTGTTTGTCCTCTGGAGTACTGATCGAGCCTTCGACGATCGTCAGATCATAAGGGCCCGGTTGCAGGTCGCTAGAGGCTTCTGCAAAGTGCGCAAAATGGACGCGATCGGCTAGGGCCAGCAGTTCGTCCTCACAGTCCAAGAGCGTCAATTGGCAACCGTCGCACGAAGCGAATTTCACCACGGCAATCCTGGGTTTTTCGCCGAGTTTTTGCTCGGGTTTATCGCTTGCGATCATGGCTTAAAGATCCTTGATACTCAAATAAGGTTCCGCTTGGTCATAACGGAGCACGGGGCCATCTTTGCAAAGAAAGAACGGGCCCCATTGGCAGTGACCACAGTAACCCACACCGCATTGCATGTTGCGTTCCATTGAGATCCAAATGGAGCTCGACGGGATGCCAAGTTTCAGGGCGCTCAGGGCGCAAAAGTGCATCATCACCTCCGGTCCGCAGATGAGGACTTGGGTTCGCGATGGGTCAAAATCAGGATAGGCCGACTTGGAACTCCGGCGATCCATCAGCAGCGTGACGGGGCCGATGGGGCCTGTCCAAGTTTGCTGGCCAGTGGCTTGGGTTCGATCGACGGTCGTTTCGATAAGGATGCTTGAGGCCGCCCAAGCTTTCAACTCCGACTGATAAAGAATCAGATCGGGACTGCGCGATCCATAGAGCAAATCGACTTGTCCGAAACGGGACCGATGGTTTGCAATCGTGTAGATCACTGGACGCAAAGGAGCCATGCCCAGTCCACCAGAGACAATCATGACATCTTGATTGATAAGCGAATCGATGGGCCATGGATTTCCATAGGGGCCTCGGACACCCAGGTGATCACCCACGCGAAGCGATTCGATCGCGCGGGTGACGCGTCCGACGGCTCGGATCGTGTGCAGAAAGCTGCCGATGGGCAGAGGGGCTTGAGGGATATCCGATGGGGGGCCGCAATGGCTGATTGCGACCTCTCCGGATCCGGGCAGATGAAGCATGTTGAACTGACCAGGCTTGAATCGATAAGAGCTAGCGAATGGGCCAGGGTCGAGGGCCAGGGTGAGCGTAAAAACCGAGCAAGCCGGAGAATCGATTTCGCGAACAATTTTTTCTATCGTAGCGCGATGGGGTTGCCAGGGGTTTTGCGTCGAAGTGCTCATGGGCTTAGTTTTCCAGCAGTTTTGCAACTTCTTGGGTCAGATCGATCCCAACGGGGCACCAAGTGATGCAGCGCCCGCAACCGACACAACCGCTGGTATCGAACTGGTCGTGCCACGTGGCCAATTTGTGCGTGAGCCATTGGCGATAACGCGATCGGATGGTGTTCCTGACCGATGCGCCTGAGGTGTGACTGAAGTCTGGGTTAAAGCAAGAATCCCAGCGGCGTTGTCGAACGATCGTTTCATCGACCAAATCGTGGACTTCATCGACGCTTGAGCAGAAGCATGTTGGGCAGACCATGGTGCAGTTGGCACAGGAGAGACATCGTTTTGCGACGTCCTCCCAGTGAGGGTGATTGAGTCGGGCCATGAGTGGATCTCGCAGGTTCCCACTCGGCATCGATCGGTTCATGCTAGCGGCAAGATGGTTGATCGATTGATCACGCATTTCGAGCATTTCTTGGGTCGCTTGCGTTGTATCGAGTTTTTCTAAAAGTTCTTGACCTCGATTCGAACCGGATTGGATCACAAATCCGTGTTGATCGTTCAGGACCAGTTCGGTCAGTGCAAGGTCGAAGGATTGTGGGTGAGTTTCGGGGTCAGGTAGCGCCGGGCCGGTGTTCATCGATGCGCAGAAGCAAGTGTTTGCAGCGGTGGTGCATTGAACCGCGATGACTAACAAGTCCTTGCGCCGAAGCGCGTAGTCCGAGTCGACAAAAGGTCCGGAGAGAAAGACTCTGTCTTGGATCGCGATGGCGGCCAGTTCGCAAGCTCGGGCACCGAGGATAGCCAAGGGTTTTGCCGTCGAGTGTTCGCCTGGAAGGATCGAATCAGGAGGATAAAGGTATTTTTTCCAGGAGTGGGGGCCGAGGTTGAAGTGAAAGTACTTTTGGCTTGCAGGACCGCTTGGAGTTTTGGAGATTTGGTAGAGGGCGGGGGATTGGCTATCGGAAAAACCTCGCGGTAATTGCAAGACGGATGTGATTTCATCGTAGAGGATCGCTTGCTGATCGATTGTGGGTCCTACGACGCAGAACCCTTCGGATCGCAGCAGATCGATCAGGGACTGCAGTTTCGTATGATCGAACCATCGAGTAGGACGATTGGAAGGTTGCATAGGTGCTTTGGGTTCAGCGAGTGTGCTTTAGGCGTTTGGGTGTTGGAAAAGATCGAGCAGTTGCAGGCGTGTGGCCATGAGTCGATGCGAGAGACCCAGGGCGATCCAGCGGTAGAAATCTTTGCCGAAGGCTGGGTTTTGCAAGGCGAGTAGTTCGATCGCTTCGACGGGGATTTCCAGGAGTTGCGTTTCTTCGATGGCTTTTGCGCTGCAGGTCATTGGTTGTTTGGTAAGGAGGGCTGACCAAGCGATCAGTTCGCCGGAAGCGACACTGAGGATGGGAACCATGGAGCGGCCTGGGACGTGCATTGCAAGTTCGATCAGGCCTGATTGAACGATGAACAGGGAGGATTGCGTGTCGGATTCACGAAACAGCATTTGGTTTGGCAAAAGGTTTCGCGTTTTAGACCAAGGGCTGAGTGTTTCGAGGATTTCATGTGAGACGCTTGAAAAAGAGGGAGGAGGCATAGTTCTTGGAGATGTGCGTGATGGAAGATGCAGCAGTTGGGTAGAGCTTTTTGATTGTAGAGGAAACTTGGGATGTTGTTAGCGATAAAGATTTCCGCCGATAGGGTTTTCGAGACGCGAAAACGTTGGGCTTTTTGGGTATTTTTAGGGTTTGGAAATTTTTTCCGGAAAAGCCCTTGCATGAAAGGGCCCAGGTCCATATCTTTCTCGTCCCTCGCTGATTTGAGCTTGGGCGATGCGAGTCGCTCAGGGCAAGCAAGAGGCCGGGGACTTGATTCAACAGAGCGTCAGAAATGGCGAAACGAAGTTGAAAAAAGTTTGAAGAATGGCTTGACGGTTGCCGACAACAGCGGTTACCATGTTGAGCCCTCAAAGACGAGAAATCGTCCTTGAGACAACTTGATCTTTGACAATCCGGTGGACGAGCCTTCGAGCAAGACGCTCTTTCGAGAGCGGGCTTGCAATTGAGAGTTTTGTGAAATTTAAAATCGGTGTTTTGTTGACCGCAAAACACCAACCGGTTTCAAAACCGTAACTTAGTTGGTCATGGCCGATTGAGGGCTATCGCAAGATGGTTCTTGTTTGGTCTAAGCATACACAAGTGAAGGGTTTGATCCTGGCTCAGAATGAACGTTGGCGGCGTGGATTAGGCATGCGAGTCGCGCGAGAATGTAGCAATACAGGAAAGCGGCGAAAGGGAGAGGACAACATAGGAATCTGCCCTGG
>JBEIGI010000049.1:0-41032 GCA_040381975.1 Pirellula sp. | reverse complement strand
ATCCTTGCGCTCGAGCAACCCTCTAAGCACAACCAGCCCGTGAACCCGAACTCCTCTTTTCGGCTTATGGTAAAATTGACGGGGGTTTCAATCGCTGGGATCTTTCGCAAGATCCACTACGGTAGGACTGCTTGCCCCAACGGGGCATCATGAGATAGCCCAGGGCAGAGCGTAGCGCCCGCCCTGGGTTTGATCCGCAAGGGTAGTGGATCTTGCTAAAGATCCTTGCGCTTGAGCAAACCTCAAAGCACAACCAACGCATGAACCGGAACTCCTTTTTTCGGCTTATCGGAAAATTGACGGTGGTTTCAAGCGCTGGGATCTTTCGCAAGATCCACTACGTTGGAACTGCTTGCCCCAACGGGGCATCATGAGATAGCCCAGTGCAGAGCGTAGCGCCCGCGCTGGGTTTGATCCGCAAGGGTAGTGGATCTTGCTAAACATCCTTGCGCTTGAGCAAATCGCAAAGGACAACCAACGCGTGAACCAGAACTCCTTTTTTCGGCTTATTGGAAAATTGACGGTGGTTTCAAGCTCTGGGATCTTTCGCAAGATCCACTACGGTGGGTCATCGTCCCCGATGGGTTGTTACGGTGGTCTTACGCGCTGGGATCTTTCGCAAGATCCACTACGGTGGGTCGTCGTTCACGATAGGTCGTTACGGTGGATTCGAGCGCAAAAATCATTTTCGAAGACTCTTGCTCATAACCTGCCGGGCAAAAAACGGGTTAAAATCATGACCAAACCACCAAGAACACTACAAGCCTGTTGACTCTGAGTGAGAAGAATGTTCGACGCCGCGATCAAACGAGCCAGTGACCTTAGGCTTGATCTGTTTGTCCACCCAGAACTCGAGATTCAAATCCCGGAAAGTAGTCACCCACGATCCGTTGGGCAGTTCATCCATTGGGTGGTTCGACCGGTGCCCGGGGATCGACAGACGCAACTTGTTCGTGCCCTTCGTCAGTGGATACGAGGTCGATTTCAGCATTTAAGGCATTTGGTAATCAGCGACGATCCCGGACAAGGAAAGACCGTCCTGTCGCTACAGATCCAGAAGTTGCTTTGCACGCCGGAATCACGAAGTCGAATTTTTGGGGACTCCTACCCTAGGCTCGTTGTGCACTGGATGAGTCGATTGCCTCAGACATCGAAGCACCATCCGAGTATCGTTGATGTTTTGATGGCCGATACAGCTCTAGTCGATGTATTCCCAGACGAATCTGTTCGCAAGAAGGTAATCGGCTACGCGATGGCCGAAGGTCGACTCGTGATCGTGCTGGACGCTTTTGACGAGCTGCCGGCGGAGCAGAAGCGACAAGTTGTGAAGCTGTTCGAACAGTCCCCGGATAAGATCCGGTGGATTGTTACTGGACGGGATTGGGCGATCAACCGCGAAATTGCCGATCAAAAGCTCTTTGATCCGAAAGAGTTTTTTCGTTTGAGGATTAAAGCATTCAGTACCAAGCTACAAGATCTCTACATGAGCCAAGCCTTGCCAGGTGTTGAATGGAGAAGCGTTTTATCCGGCCCCAAAGAGGATTGGGATGAACTACTTGGACTCCCCGCTACGCTTCGGGAACTCATCCGAGCATTGTCCTTGCCGAGCGGAAAAAAAGGCAAGGGACCTCGCTTTGAGAGTCCAAGCGATCTTTTCTGTTTCATTTCGCAGCATATGCTCCTAAGGGAGCTTCGCAAGGACAAAAACGCCAAAGCGATTGCAGAGGACGGGCTGGACTTGAAGCCGACCGTGGCTGCAAGTTTAGTGCAACGCGGCATTGGGGCCGTCGCACTCGAGATGGCGCTGCGGGGGCATTGGCGCGAAGTGATCAAGCCAACCACTCCAGAGCTTAATGAGGAGATTCAGGATATCTGGAAATGGGCTAAAAAGCGGTTCATGGAGGGGGGTGAAGATGTTTCTGAGGAGTCCTGGAAGTGGGTCAAGAAGTTCCTAAATCAGTACGAATTCAACGGCGGGGCTGCGCAAGCGGATCTTGGCGCAGAGTCGTTGGTCTTCCGAAACGTCCGAATTCAGGAACTGAATCTTGGGCGCTACCTTGTGAATTTTGCGAGCTCAACGGATCTTCGGGGTGAAAAAAAGAGTAAGTCCAAGCAAGCATCGAAAGGGACCAAACGGGCACAGAGCGCGATCGACTGCCTCGGGCTGGATTCCTGGACAAACACCTGGCGATGTGCGATCAAGATGCCGGTATTAAAAAGGGGGAAAGACCACGGTGTAAATCGTGAATGCTACGAAGAGGGGTTGCGTTTGCTCTTCGAGCGACCGACGCAAGTAGACCAGCGACGGCCGACGAAATTGATGTGGGAGGCACAGGAGTGGCTTGGGGAGAAGGCCGGACTAAAGGAACTTGTCCCAAGACTTCATGAACATCTCGTGAATCAGTTTCAGTCGATCAAGCAGAATTTGGAGTACGGATCCGCTGTAGCTGAGTTGCTTGATCCGGCAAGGTACGTATTGCTTCGATGCGGAGATGATCCAACTCTAGAGAAAGACACCGGCAAATTTTTGATGGGCCCTGACGATGATGACAATGATGACGATGGTAGAACGGTTGCAGTTACGCTGAGTCAGCGCTTTGGGATTTGTAGGTATCAGCTGACAGAAGAGCAGTTTTCGGTATGGGACAACATACCAGACCCAGCCGGATCCAATATTCCGGTAAACGAAGTTAGTTGGTGGGATAGTTATTTTTTTCTGGTGGGTTTAAGCGGAGAGCGAGTGAAGCTATCGGATGGCCGGGAGTATAGCTTTACGTTTCCTACGGAGGCTCAGTGGGAGTATGCGTGTCGCGCAGGTAGCACGACAGACTACTGTTATGGCGATGATGAAGGAGGATTGGATCAGTATGCATGGTACAGCAATAACAGCGGAGGGAGTCGCCATCCGGTTGGCGAGAAGAAACCGAATGCATGGGGCATGTACGACATGCATGGTAACTTATGGGAGTGGTGTTGGGATTGGGACGGAGCATACCCGTCGGGGCCTGTCACCGACCCAGTTGGCCCTCCGAAGGGTTCGAGTCGCGTGGACCGAGGCGGCAGTTGGGACCTCGTTGCCGCGGATTGCCAGTCGGCTTACCGTCTCAGGAACGTCCCGTCGATCCGGTACGACTCCATCGGCTTCCGTCTTGCCCTGAGTTCCTTCGGAATCCCCCAGTCGCCGGAGGCGGATAAGTCAAGCGGAGCGGGGGGCGGGACGTAGGCACATGAGGTCGCTCAGGGCGGATGCCCCGCGACCGAGCAGTGCCGACGGTCCGCCGAGGGCAAGTAGAAAACAAGCCGGGGTGCAGGGGGCCGTGCCCCCTGCTCGATTTTAAATATCAAAACAATGCTGCGTCTAAGCATAGGCATACTGGGACCGCACCTTGAGAAGCAGTACGCCAAGCAATGCCATCGCCATGACGAGTGTACCTGTCCATAGCCATCCCCAGACCAACGCTGTGTAGATCCCAAGGTTGATCGCTGCTAGGAATAGCAGCAACCATTCCATTGCATCTTCGTAAGAGCCAAACCAAAACCGGGTCGACTTCTTCATTTTCGCGTCCCTCTGAATAAGCTGCCTGCCGGCAAGAAGGATGCACCATGCATCAGACTCTCTTCGCCCGGCCGATACGACTAAGCCGAAGGATCAGGCCGAAAAGTTTCGGTGATATCGCGATTATTTTTGAATCGGTTGGAGTGGTTGGAACTTGATCCAGATGCGATCTAATTGCTTGGATTTCAACCGAACTGGAAACCTGACGACGCAACTTGCGTCCGAATGCTCTACGGTGAGCACCCTATCAATAAGCGGTTTGCTGCCATCGATGAGCTGAGCCGTAACTCGATACCGACCCAGTTTTTTTGGTGAGATGATCAGCAGTGCTCCCCAGCAATCGGACTTCAGGATGATCTGAGCGTACTTGCCGAAGAATTCGAAGGTTGTCGTGTCGCTCATCCGAGTACTCAATACGCTCCGAGTGCAAATGAAACCAGCCACGACGATTGCCGTGGCTGGGTAGGAAATGATTCGAGCCACCCTGCCTAATCCTTGTTGGCAACGTCTTTGGCTTTTTGTTCCAAAGCCCGTTGCTTTTCGCGATCGACCGCAGCGATCTGTGTCTCCATCACCTGACCGAACGTTTTCGAGCTGAGCTTGTTCGTAGCCGGTTGCACTTCCTCGCTAGCCGGCAAAACCACATCCGTTTTCATCGTACTGCTCCTTCTGAAAAGCATTTTTCACAACTTCGAAGGAACCCACGGTTCCTTTCTCTCAGAGGAGTACCGTTGGATCAAGGCAGAGAGTTTCGATGAGTTTCGTGACTGCAATCGATTATTCAACGAAACCAGTGCGTTCCTTGAAACGGCTATTTGTGGAGAGCAACAAAGCATGTTGTTCGTTTACAACTATCGATTCGGTCTCGAAGGATGCTATGGCCAACTACTACGTGAAACTTGATCTCGAAAGCTTTCAGCAAGCCGTTCGAGCGGTACTGACCGGAAGGTTTCCTACCCTCACGATGCGGATGCAGGTCGAAGGGGACCGACGCACGTTCGTACCAAGTGGCGATTGGCAGGTTCGCGACAGGCTGCTAACCCCACAGAGCGAGTCGATCTATGCCTGCGTTTTAGTTCTAAGCGACTCTAGACCGGCGGACTTTGCTGACCTGATCCTCCCCGGCCAGACGATTATCAACCTCGTGGTTTCGAGGGAACGGACCGATAGCGTCCATGCCGTCGTCCATTGTGGTAAATCCCTTCACGGCCTTGAGAAGATAACACTCGTCGGCCCGGGGATGATCTCGATGCGTCCAACCAGAGCCGAAACGCAAGACATTCAAACGGATTCTGCCAGGGCGAGTCGAATCGTAGGATTTCTTGGACAAAGCCGAGGTGCGTGGAAGGAAGGCACCATTTTGGTCGTCGGTTGTGGTTCGGGGGGATCGAGCCTTGCGATCCAATTGGCTGCCTTGGATCCCGCAGGTTTGGTATTGGTTGACCCCGACATTGTCAAAGCACACAATTTGGCCAACATGCCCCACGCCAGCATCGCTGATGTCCGTGCAAAACGCTACAAGTCTCACTTGCTCGGTAAGCATCTACACCGGAACTCGCCGGATCTGTTAGTGCAGTCGATACCGGGTCGGATCCAAGACCCAAAGGTAGTTGACTACTTGAAGCGACGGGACTTGTTGGCCGTTTTCAGTTTTGTGGATGATCTAGCAGCGCATCTTCAGAGTTCACGTTTGGCAAGTTACCTGCTCGTTCCGCATATCGCTGTGGGAACACTGATTCAATCTGCCAATCGGAACCGGTTAGCACAGCAAGTCGATGTTCGGCTGTTCGAACCAACTAGGGGATGTGTCCGATGCGTTCCTAATTTGCCGGAGGCCCAATTCCAAGAAGCTCTCTACGAGATGCAACGACCAGCGGGCGCTTTGCGCAGGGGAAGTCGAAGGCATTGGACCGATGGAGGGCGAGTTGCCAGCAGCTTGGCTCTGAATCAGATCGCCGCCGGTTTGGCGGTAGACCTTTTTGCCCGGTATCTGCGCTGCGAGATCACGACCAGCACGTGGATCCGATACATCTCGCAAGGTCCAGCGCCTCAGCTAATCGAAGAGGCAGTCGGTGCAGACTCTCGCTGCCCTTATTGCACCAACAAATAGGGTCTTATTCTTCCAGTTTTTTCCAGAGACTTTGGACCACTAGCATTGCGATTGATAGCAGGAAATAGCTCACTTGAGGCCACAAACCATAAAAGAGAGTTTGGCTGCAGCCGTCGTTCGCGAGAACATAGCAGGCACATGACATCCAAAGCGCAATAAAAACCATTTCCTGCAAACGCGTTGGTGGCTGGGAGGGGGGGAAACAAGCAGCGAAGCACATAGGAACTTCCTTTCGTGAAACGAAATCTCTCGTTCAGGGGACTTCTGTTAGCCGTAGATGGAGGTGCGTTGGTTGCGTTGGAATCCGGGATTTCCCTGGTTTTTTATAAGAATCCCCCCTCGAAAAAAGATTTTTGGCTATCTGGAGATTTTTTCCGAAACCTACGGGCGGTTCGTCACGGGAAAACAAATAGCGTGTGCTGTAGACTTGTTGTCCGAAGGTTTTTTCGAAGGAAACGTGGATATGCCTAGAAAACTATCGCTGGAGGAATTCGAACGGTTGATCGAGGCTTGGGGTGTCCTCGAACGACTTTCTAGGATCGATCTGGGAAGCTATTACCCGATCGTAACGGCAAGTGGTGAAAACCCCTTTGCCTTGGCCCTTGGATCGCCCGGTAGCCCGGTTAGCGCGCGGCTCGAAACGCCAGAAGGGCCAGTGGATCTGACGGTCAGATGGAACCCCAAGGTTGAAAAGCCCCGTGACTTGATGGCCGAGCAAGCACGGCGTCGCAGTGCGAGCGGTAGCCTTGCAGCCTCTGGTAAGAAACCCGATTCCGAGAAGAAAAGAGCGGAGAAGAGCGATCGACCAGAGGATCAAGACGACTTGGACTTTAAGCCAAGCGAACTTGATTCTAAAGGCGTTTTTGAATTAACGGTGCAAAACGCTCCAGAGGGTTTTGAGCTTCAAGACATCCGGTTCGAAAGAGAGGGTAGCGACGACCAGCCTATCACCCCGGTGATGAGGACTGGAGAGGTCGTTATCCCTGATAGTGATTGTGATGGTGCTATCGAGTCGCTGGATTCGAAGGTTCAAGGTCGGGTCACCCATCGAGGTGTCTCGCGCGCTTCGCGTAAGCAAGCCTCGGCCGATGAGGATAGCCAGGAAGAGGGTAATGACCTAGACAGTGCGTATAAAAGATATGCATTGGCGGTTTACCGTTATTGTTTGAAAAGGTGCAAAGACCTCGGTATGACTCAGCAAGATGCTGAAGATGCGAGTCAGGATACGTGGATACGAATGGGGAGATGTTGGTGGCAACTCTATCCCTACGAGACTCGAATCAGTACCGTGATCTTTCAGAACGCAAAATGGGCTTGTGGTGACGTGTACCGAAGACGCAAAAAGACCAAGAAGCAACTAAGTCTTGATTCTCCGAGTACGGAATCCCAAGAGAATGACTCACGCCTCGTCGATCAGCGTGAGGATTCCCAATCGGTCGATCCAGCGGAGAGTTTCTTTCCAGAGGAAAAAATCGAATTAGTCCGAGTTGCGATTTCCCAGCTTGAAGACGGACAACGAGAGGCTATCGAACTTCACTACGTGGAGGGTATGAGTTACGAGCAATGCGCAAAAGCCACGAGCAAAAGCATAGAAGCATTCAAAAGTCTACTTTATAGGGCGAGGGAGAAATTGCGCATAAAGTTGGAAAGTAGGTTGGGATAGGACTATCGATTTACAAGAGCCTGTTGCTAACACCAACAGGCTCATTTTTTGGGTTCATCTGTTCCACAAGTTGGGTCGAGATTCGTCTGCGGATTAGCTGAAACGTCGGTCGATTGCATTCAAGCCGATTTTCATTACGATTCTGTACTTTAAAACCATCGAGCAACCCAAGCGAGAGCCATTTGAGATGAACGCCCTAGAGGATCTGATAGAGTTCACAAAGCGCCTCGGATACTTCATTGAGGAACTAGGAGAACAATTCCCTGGCGATTCCGAAGCGTTCCGATGCGCTGCGGGTCCATGGCTTTCACGTCAATTGCTGCCAAGACCAGAGCAAGAGAACTCGTGCCGCTTTTTGAGCTGTTTCGTAAACGGAGACAAAAGTCGATTCGTCAACGAAGTTCTTAAGCCGCTTGTAGGAGCAAACCTATTTAAGGGGACCGATGTTGGTGCCGAACCCGCGAGTCTCTTGGGGAAACTGCAAGCCTTCAGCCCAAAGGATTTTCGACTCCTTCGAGGATTGGAACTGAGGCTTGCAACCATTCTTTGTGCGTATGAAGTCGGCCCTAGTTTGAAAATGCGTCTGAAAGCATTGATAAAAGAGTACCAGAACTTCTTTGGTGATTCGGGAAACTGTTGGTCGGAAACGCAAGCATCCAAAGGCAATCACAGAACTGTTGCTTGGCATGCACTCCATTCGGAGAATTCCGATGTTGCTAGTGCCATCGTCGAGATCATAGGCGATACTAAAGCGTTGTACCTTGATCCAGCGGTAGCGTTTCTGATCGATACAATTCTCGAGTGCACCGGTAACAAGCACCTTATTCGGGCGTTCAAATCCGAGCAAGAAAATATCTGTTCGGATTGGGATGCCGGTCATACCTGGGTCATGACTGTGGCGACCAAGCAGGATCGAGGTGTGATCTTCAAACTGCTGGTCGAGGCTGTGCGCTTCAAATCACAAGAAAATCAAACCGAGGTCCAATCGGTTGGCGCGTTCTATCCACACCCTGGGTTGGGGGTGTCTTTCCAGATTGATAATGACTTTCAGGAAGCAATTCGCAATGCTTGGTTAGCAACGGTCGGGCAGAAAGTCGATTTGACGTCGGATTTCCGATGGTCTTTCATTCCCTACGACTACACCGACGCTGAGGAAACGTCCTATGGGAGTTTCGAAGAGCAAGTAGCAGCCAGGATTAAGCTTTACGAAGACCACCCCACCGACTGGGTCGAGCACAAGGATGAATCTGTTCGCCATCTTTGTCTTTGGAACGCCCTGAGTGGTCCAAGCGCCACGCTTGCCTTTGGAATAGCGATGAGGTCTTCTCTTGAGGGTCATGTCCTCCGGAAGGATATGGCAGCAACGGCGGAATTTTCGCTAACCAATAACGATTGCAACTCCATAACGAGCAACCCTTTGCTGAGTGCCGTGGGGCAAGTCAAAGTGAAACTGGAAGAGGCGAAAAACTATGGGATAAAGCAATTGCTAGTTGCCACAAAACAAACCGAAAAGTTATTTATGGCGGAAGAGGATTGGCGTAAGCATGACGATTTTGAGGAAGCATACAAAGATGCCTATGAAATCGAAGCTTATCTAAGGACTTACTCGGATTGGATGGCAGGACGTTGGGACAGCATCGTCGAGGCCGGTCGGCCAAAGTCTGGCGAATCGGAAACATAGCGAAAAAGATGGAAACATAGTGAAAAAGAACGCTAAACAGAAACATCCGTCAGGGTCTTGCTCGGCGAAAAATGTACCCCGAGTTGAGAAGCCAAAAAGTTTCGCGGAAAACCTTAGAAATCATCTTCCGGGGGAAAAACCCATTAAAATCGGGAGTCCTTTAATCCCTGTTGCTTCCTCCCGAAAACGCCTGTCCATCAAGCATTCAGAAACTCGTCCAAGATGCCAGTTGAAGTCGTAGATACACGTTTACAAGCGACACACCGTTTCGATTGGTACATCCCGAGCAAATTGTCTTGGGAAGATCCTTGGGGACCTAGAGAGAAAACGGACAAAGTGAAACAGGGAATTCCTTGGAAAGAGACCGAGATCTCAGGCTCAGGGGAACAGATACTGATCAATGCTCTTCGGGAGATTGTCCAAGACAAGACGGGTCGAGGTATCATTCTCCTGGCTTCAAGAGGCTCGGGCAAAACCGTTGCAAGTTACAGGTGCGAGCACTTGCTCGCAAACGCATCTACCTCTCAAGAGATCTTTGGAGGATCTCGTCCGTTAGTCTTTCGCTTGGCAAAAGCCAATTGGCCAACGACGACCGCAGACAACCTGATCGATCTAGTGTCGGCGGATTCCAAGCTTAGAGACTTTCTTCAAAAAAAGACGGGGCTTAGCGATGTATCTCGCCTATGTCGATCGCTTGCTGAATATGCGTTCGATGAGGAGCGGCTGGTAGTCATCGTCGATGCGTACGATGAATTGGATGAGAAACAAAAGGCGTCGCTTCGGGCCGTCCATGCTCAAACCTTGGAAGAAGGAAAGAAGGTTCTGTGGATCATCACCTCTCGCGACTACGCGGTCAATGAAGAAAAAGATACGTTCTTCAAGGATGACGTTTTTCGGAGGTTACGTTTACAGCCATTTAGCCGTGAGCTTCAAAATCAGTTCATGGAGCGTGCCCTAAGTCCGATGGTGAAGTCTTGGCGAGAGGACTGCTTCAAGGATTCCGATGAAGATTGGGACAAACAGCTCGGTACACCGCTAACGTTGCGGCAGGTTGCCGTGATGATCAACGAGAGCAAGAGCACTCAGTCTCAAATGCCAAGCTTTTCGAGCTTGAGCGACCTGTTTGTGCAATCATCCGACCGGTTGATCGATCGTGAATTTACTGACCGCAATTTACCTCTGGAGAAATCAAAGATCGATGGACGGTCTTTGACGGAACCTCTGCGTCGTGAGTATCTTGAGCGAGCCTTGGGTGCGATCGCATTCGAACTAGCAGTACGAGGGATCTGGAAAGAAGTCATTGGTACAACCGACCAAATCACAGAGGTTATTGGAGAGGCCAGGAAAAGGTTTTTATTGGGATGTTTGGAGTCGAAGTTAGATGTAAGACATAATCCTGATCGTTCATGGGAATGGGCGTATGATCGAATAGGCGAATTTGAAATCAATAACGGTGTGTTTCAAGCCGATATCAACAAAGAGGTGTTATCGTTTACGACTCGCCATGTTCAGGAGATGCGTTGTGCGAGGTACTTGTCCAAGTACGCTACAGCAGTCGATTTACGAGACGAGACCAGCCGGGACCGCTGCGCTTTGGGTCACAATGTAGACGAAAGCTGGACGGATATTTGGAAGGGCGTCATCAAGATGCCAGTGGATGCATCCAATCCACACGAGTCTCAACGCTACTGCGAGGCATTGAAAGTTCTCTTCGAGCGACCAACGCAAATAGACCAGCGACGGCCGACAGAGTTGATGTGGGATATCGATCGCTGGATCAAGAGCCAGCAGAAGCGGGTAAATTCGTTGCGTGGGTTGGACGATCGTCTTCGAGATCATTTAAGATCCCAATTCTTGCGGATACTCGAAGGCAAAGAAGGAGAATCCAAGCAGCGGATCGCCGAGGATTTGATCGACGAGAATAATTTTATTCTTTTGGCCGATCCGGAGTGCAAACAAGACGAATTGGATACCGGAGAGTTTGTCCGGCGTCACGGAGCAGTGAGCCTTACAAGGTACCAGCTCTGCAAGTACGCGATCAGCAACGAGCAGTTTCAACTGTTTGACGGGAACTTCAATCGGAAAGACCAGGATGATGGCAAGCGATTTGGTGGCGCTAACCAGCCGGCAGTCTTTGTTTCGTGGTTTGATGGATATTGGTTTAGCGAGTTCGTGGCGATGAAAGGGTCATCATGGCAAGTGGTATTGCCGACCGAGGCGCAATGGGAGTACGGAGCGAGGGCCGGTAGCCGAGGTTTATACTTTCGAGGTCCGGGGGGCGTCGAAGTGACAAAGGATGAATTGAAGGAGTATGCGCACTACGACCAAGAATGGGACACGGGTGAAACACTTGCGGTGCGGGGGCATGGCAAGCTTCCCAACGCATGGGGTTTGGAGATGATGGCTGGGAACGTTTGGGAGTGGTGTAGCGACTGGAGCGATGATTATCCTGCGGGTGATGTCACCGATCCGGTTGGCCCAGAAAAGGGCTCCTCCCGCGCGCACCGTGGCGGCAGTTGGCACTACGGGGCCGCGGTTTGCGGGTCCGGCTTTCGTCGCTGGTTCGCCCCGTCGGACCGCAGCCTCAACTACGGCTTCCGCGTTGCCCTGAGTTCCTCCGGAATCCCCAAGTCGCCGGAGGCGGACAAGGAACCGACAGCCGAGCGGAGGCAGACCGATAGGAGCTATTTAGCACTTTAGAAACAGAAAAACCCCGCGGGGCCTGCGGCCTCGCGGGGTTATGTTCTACGGTTGAATCCATCAACGTCGATCACTGCGATGATTTCAGAGAAATCATCGACTAGTTCAACCTACTGAGACAAGGATCGCTTTGCGGCGAAAATCGTCTTGTTGTATACATCCCAGCTCTTTTCTTTATCCCATTTCCCGACTGTGAATCCAATTAGTTTGGCCTTCGTCTCCACACGTGCGCCAACTTCGGCCGTCACGCGAGCAGTCAGGTAGCTGGAAAAGTTTCCCTTCTGTACGCCATTGGCCGTGACATACAGGATTCGACCATCCACAAGATTGTTCGCATCGGTATCGAGCTTGCCCACTTCGAGCCACAGGCGGCCTTCGACGAACACCCCTGCTCGAACATCCACGCCGGCGACAGACCACCACGATGTCCCAAGAAAGGCGATGTTACCGGTGGCCATCACCTCGAACTTCGGCTTGATGCTGATCGCCGAGCCTTCGGTCAGCCCATAGCCTCGTGAATCAGCCGCAAAGACACCTGCGATCGCTACCGAGATACCAATATTGGCTTCGGCCCCTAAGGATGTTGTGATCAGCCCGCCGAACAAGGGTGCGTTATTGACGATCGGAATCCTTGTCAAAACGCGGTTCCATTCCTTCTCGACTTTGAACGATGCGCCGATGATCGTCGTCACCGAGCCTTGAGCAAATCGCATCAGATCGTCATCGGAGTTGATCCCCTGAATCATGGACTTGTTCTTCAAGACATCGCTATAGATTTGCGCATTGGACTTGGATCCAACCGGAGCAATAATCTCCTTCACGACCTTGTACTTCGAGATGATCTTGGGCACATCGATATTCGGGAGCTTGATTTTCTTGAGATTCGCGATGAGCTCGCCCCCAGCGCTCGCGACCCCCACTTGCAACGGCACCGAGTTCCGAACGGCGTTGCCGACAAGCTCCTCGGTACTCAGTCCAGACACCACATCGGGGCTGTCGATGCCATCGGCAGCAATCGATGTCATGGTGTAATCGGTCGACCGAGCTGGCCCTGAGAGTACCTTCACGTTGGTCGTCGCCCTGCTTTGCCAATCGGAATCGATCAACTGACCACGCAGGCCATTGCTGATCTCGTACTCGTATCGCCCCGACGCGACGATATCTGCTGCGATGGCTGTCAGCTCGATATCGCTCAGCGCCGACCGGCCAGAGAACTTCGTCTGAACATCCACAAATTCGTGAATCAACTTGTTGTCGTTGAGTCTCAGATTCACCGTTGCGTTGAGGTTCCCAGCCAAGTTGGCTTTTGACAAGAATGCATGGTCTTGAAAGCTCGTGCTAGGGACGACCGCGCTAAGGCGAATCGATTTGGGTTCTCCGGTTCGAATCACGGCAGATTCCGCTGCCCTGATCTCTGCATTTTGGGCAATAAAGTCGAGTGCTTTGGCCGGATCGGCCGCCATCAGTTCCCGCTTATCAAGAGTCTCGAATGCGAGTCCTCGGGTCTTGAGCCTTCGACGTGTCCGAACGTTAGTCGTTTTAGACATAACACTAACTCCCCAGTGAATAGACATTGATGCAGCAAGCGGAATACTTGCTCGCCTCAAGTAAATCCGGTGGGTGGTGACAAAAGGTTTCGCTGTCGAGACACAAAAAATTTTTAGTCGGAATTCGAATCGCTGCGCGAAACCAGTTCGACTCCGGTAACGGAATCAACACTCGATCTTCAAATTCATTGCCTTTGATTGGTACCGGTTTAAGCGTATATCAATCGATAGAGAGTTGCTGAACGCTTACGCCTTGGGCGAGAGGGATCATCGACCGTAGCACGGGACTCCGGCCCGGGCGTTTGTTTGATGCTAAGTACCAGACGGGTCAGAGCCCCGTCCTACGGTCAAGCACAAGACGGCACATGGAATGTGTTGGCAAGCTGGCTCACGATCGCCGCATAGCAGCGACTATGGTTCGACACAACGTGAACCGTATTCCGACCGCCCTGAGTTGCGTTAGGTCGCCCTGGGATGCTATCGACTTGGCGGTTGACTCGAAAGCTGCACAAGGGCTTCGCGAGTTCTCTCGGTCGATGCCGGATTGAGAATCAAATACCGATGCTTGCCTTGGGGATCCTCGGCAAAGACCGTTAAGGCATCGTCGGTGACCGTCACTCGTCCAGGCTTGCTCACCTCGAAATAACCGCGATCGGGTCGAACCGCTGCGAGCACACTCGTCAGGTCCCAAGTAGGACGATCATGTGGTGGTGGAATGTAAGCGATGTAAGCTTCTGAGATTGGATGATGTGCAACGTACCGATAATCCTTCAAGATGCTCTGATGCGGATAGGTTAGATTCAGACCGATCTCAAAGCCGCTCCAAAGAATCGGCACATCGCACAGTTCGACGAGTTGCTTGATCGAAGGAATGTCTTCAGCCACATTGTACTCGCGATGGTCGGTTAGCTCCCCTTTGTCGTTGGGGATCTTGGTAAAGGCTCCGGCCATGATCGATACAAGTTTGACTTTCTTGGCAAACAGTTCCCGTCCACTAAGAGGATGAATTGCATCGGCCGGGGATGCTAACAGGTTGGCAAGATTGGTCGAAAAGCCAACTTGGACAACCACGACCGAGCCGTCTGGAGCAGCGGCCAAGGTTCGACGAAGGACTTCGACTGCCGTAGGAGCATCGTTGCCCGAAAGCAAATCATGCTCGAATCGAAGCTTTCCGTTGTCGGTAATCTTGGCGACTTGATTGTATTTCCCTGCATCAGGTGTTTTGCCTGAGTTTCGACATACTCCGATGGGGATACTACCACGACCGTAGAAGGTGTTAACGCAGTCGACAAATGGGGCTGCCAGTTCATGATCCTTGGTGATCGTCACAGCCAGCAGTTGGCACTCGCCTCGTGACTCCAAGGCATGGATCATCGCAAGAGCCAGGGCATCATCGCAGTCGTTCCCCATATCGGTGTCGAAGATCAGCTTTACCGGTGGACCTTGGCCGAAACTTCGATGGTTCCCAATGGCCACGGTAAAAACTGAAAGTAGCAGGAAAACTCGGGTAAAGTAGCCTAAAAACATGGCGGAAAGATTCGCTACGAGGAAGGATCAAAGGGTGGGAGGATTCAATCGAGAAGTCCGAGATTGTAGCAAATGGATCGTTGTTTCCTGCGGATTTTTCGAAGTAGCTCGGTCAAGAAAGTCTAAAATCGCTAGAGCAAACGCTGTTTTCAACGTATCCTAAAGGCATAGCAAAAGCCGTTTCTCAGACGGCCAACCATCACTTTTCGGAGTTGCTTTCGATGACCCATCACGCATTCAATATTGCCAAGAAACGCAGTTGCTTTTCGCCAACAACGCGGTTTGGTTTGTGCGCGCTCACTAGTCTTACGATCCTCTCGGGTAGTGCGATCGCTCAGGAAAAATTCCTCCAGTGGTCCGACAACACCGGTCGTTTCAAAGTCGACGCGCAGTTTGTTCGGATCGAGGGGGAACAAGTCGTCCTGAAAAAGCTCGACGGACGGGACATCAAGATTCCTTTCGATCGGCTAAGCCCTGAAAGCTTGGAACTCGCGAAGTCCAAAGGGGGGATATCTAGTTCGAAAGCACCGAGTCCAAAAAACCCAAACAATAGCACCAGCCCCGGTGCGAGCAGTCCAGCAAAACCCAATCCTGCTCCTTCGTCTCCTGATGCAACCGATGCGAGCAGCACTGCGGTGGCTCATCCTGTGACGAAGTTCCAGGATAACATGGATCCGAAAGAGTTCGTCGATTTAATTTATCAGCAAACAACAAAGGACAACTACATCGTCCTATGGGATGCGATGCCCGCCTCAAAGCAAAAGCAACTCGAAGAGCTGATGGTCGCTTTTGCCAACAAGGTTGATTCTCGAAGCTTTGATATGCTTCGAAGAACTAGAACCTCGATGATCGAGATTCTGCGCAAGCAGCAAAAGTTCATCCTCAATAGCTCCGTATTGCAGATCCCGAGCGACTTCATTGCACAAATCGAACCCTCGTATCCTGGGATGGTCGATCTTGCAGATAACCTCGTTTCCAAAGACCTCTTCGATGGCAAGCGGATGCAAAAGGGCGACATGCGAGGATTGCTCGATGGATACATGACCAAACTATCCAATTCGGCTGAGAAGCTCATTCTATCGTTACCGAAAGACAATTCGATTCGAAGTCAGTATGAACAGGCCAAGAGCCTGACAGTTGCTGGTCCGAATTATCGCATCGAGAAGACCTCATCGTCCACCGCGACTCTTTCAGTCGATGAAACACCCGGCGCTCCACCACCTCCGCCACCGATCAACCTGGTCTTGAGCGAAGGCCGCTGGCTTCCAAAGGAATTGGTCGAGAACTGGGATTCGACCATGGCGCAGGCCAAAGCTGGGATTGCTACCATGAATCCCGAGCAAATCCAGCAAGGGCTCTCGACCGTGCTACTGATTGCCAATGCGCCACTGAACAATCTAAAGAATGCCAAGAGCCAAGCCGAGTTCGACAAGGTTCTCGAAGAACTCAGCGCGCTTGCACCCCCAGGTCTTGGAGCACCCGGATTGGGTGGACCTGGCGGAGGTTTCGGTCCACCAGGAGGATTCGGTCCTCCGGGTGGTTTCGGTCCTCCGGGTGGTTTCGGTCCACCGGGAGCACCGGGCTTTGGTCCAGCTCCAGGAGGAGCGCCCGCAGGTGGACCGCCTCGCTAGTCGGTGTCCTCTTTTAACTTGCCAAGTTTGATCTACACTTAGTATTCGAAACATGGGACATCTGTTTGTGCAGGTGTCCCTTTTATTTTTGTTTTGCGACTTTGTTGAATACTTCTTTGGAGCGTTTGAGATGAGCTTGTCATTGGATGAAATCCGCCCGTTGTGCACGAAGGCTGAGTTTGCTTTGATTTCTGCGAGCCGATCCCCATCGATCGAAAAGCTATCCACGGCCCAACTCAAGAAAAATGCGGCCAATGCGAGGAAGCTTTCCGACAAATGGCAGAAGCTCTCGCGAGGCCAATCACGAAGCGAAAGCCGAAAGACAGGCGAGCCAAATCTTGACTCCAAGTCGTATGCCAAACAGCAAGCCGCTCATGATGCGCTGCTGGCCTATGAAGCCGCCTTGGCAAGTGCTTCAACCGTCACTACGGTCGAAGCAACAGCAAAGAAGCTCACACCCAGGCAGCGAACCGCCAGCGCGAGAGTATCTCGGCAAGCGGCCCGCACCGAGTTGCAGGGAGTCAAAAAAACCCTCAACAAAGCAGCTAAGACAACTTCTCGCAAAGCGGCTACAGCCAAACCTGCCGCAGCACCTGCGGCCAAGCCCGCAGCCGCTAAGCCTGCAACCAAGAGCGCTACCACCAAGAGCGCTGCAGCCAAGAAAACGTTGGTCAAGACCGCTGCAAAGCGAACTGCAAAGCGGGCTGCTGTGGCAAGCACTGTCCCTACAAGCCAAGTGAAGAAGATCGTCAAGGAGACGGCAAAGACAGGAATCGTTGTTCCTACACCTGCAGCTAAAGCTCAGCTAGCAGGCAAGGCCAAAGCCAATCGCGTGAAGCTGTCGAATCGCACGAGCAACATCGCTGGACACGTTTCTGGCAAAGGCAAGCGGGCGCAGGCCAAGCGGGATTCGAAGGGCCGCTAGTCAAGTCCAGGCAGATCCGGCCTGCCAAGAAACTTCGGTTTCGGGGCTGGTACATCTCTGGGACGCAACTGCTCTCGCTGAGTCAGGCGTACAAATTCGTGGGCGAGATAGCCTTTTTCGATCGGCATCTCGTTGCTTTCGAGCGTGTATTCAATCGCGTTGTGGACCTGCGAATATCGCATCTCGATGATCTGCGCGATCATCGGGTCGTTTTGCATGTTGTTGCTCAAAACTTCAACTTGATCCCCAAGCCTTAAGCCTTCGTCTGGAATCTCAAGCCACAACACAGGCTTGATCCGAAAGGTCACTCGCTCTCCATAGCGGACGTGATAGTACTCTCCATCATACTTGAAGCGCTCGACGACATGATCGCTTGGTACCCAACCATCGATCTTGTCTCGATCCTCAGGATGAAAAGACTCAATGCCCTCTTGTGGCCAAATGTGATAGATTCCGAAATCGGGAAGAATAGGGCCACCTAGCATCGCTTGGCTCCATTGTGGAATTTTATTGGGATCAATTTCCCCCTTGGGCCGCATATTGCTTGAGCGTCTCGATCATCTTGCCTAGACGATCGTTGGCCAGCGGCAATAGGGAGTCCGAGAGGTCCTCAAGTTGTCGGACACAGAGCGCGGATTCTTGGAGAAACTGTTCCCACTGCATGGCCAACTGGGGAACCATTCTAACACGTTGCTCACACAATTGCCGGCGGGCTGTGGCACGATCTAGAGCCTTGCGTTCGAAAAGGCATGACGTTTCATCTTCCGCACGCGATTTGGCTTGGCATCGCAAAAGGTCTTCGCGGGCCTGGGTCCAGCGTTTCTGAGCGATACGAAGTTGATCGGCCCAGTATTCAGGAAGTTCTTTGCTGAGCCAAATCGAGATTCTTTGGAACTGGTCTCGGATGTCGTCGGAGTTCTTGCGAGACGAATCCCTCAAAGCTTCGATTGCTTCAGAGAATTTTTCAAGGGCTTCGATGCTTTCAACGTTGGCTTTAGCCATGGCCACGCTGGTACTCTTCAATAAGCTCAGCCTTGCGGATCAAGTACGGGACATGCCGCTCTGAGGCTTCGATCAGCCTAGCGAGTTGCTTGAGCTCCTGCTCGAATTCCGCTGCAAACTTGGTATGCTCTTGGTCTCTCCAAGAGGCGCTCAACTGCTGCATCTGCTGGGATAGCTTGGAAGTAGAATCCGCCAAGTTCCCAGAGAAGCGTTTGAGCAACATCGCGAATTGGCGAAGTTGCTCCGGATCGACGATCGCTTGGGTCAAGGTTCAACCCCCCGCTAAAAAGTAGGTGGCTATCGAAATTAGCTTTAATGTCTCGATTAAGCGGCAGAACGCTCAGCTCGCTTACGTTGCTTTTCCTCGTAGGCCTCTAGGTCAAAGACATTCTTTGCCAAGCCAACTGCTCGCAGGAATCGAATCGCTTGGAAGGTAATGTCAAACTCCCACCATTTGTGTCCGTGCTGAGCCAACCTCGGAAGAGCATGGTGATTATTGTGCCATCCTTCGCCGTATGCAAGGATCGCAACCCACCAAAGATTCCGACTGTCGTCCCGAGTCTCGTAATTCTTATAGCCCCATATATGGGATGCGGAGTTGACAAACCAAGTCACGTGCAAGACTGCCACCATCCGCACACAAACACCCCAGACCAACCAAGAAATCGCAAGGCTCGGTCCCCCAACCAAATAACCGATTCCAGTTAGGATCGCACCAAAGACTAAGTGAATCGGTAGGAAAAAGTTCTCGAAGAACATCAAGACCTTGTCCTTGACCAAATCGGGAACCCAATGCTTGGCAAAACTCTTGAAGTCTCCGTTATCGGTTGAAAATGCCAGCCAGAACATGTGGGCCCACCAAGGTCCCTCGTGGGGCGAATGCGGATCCCCAGGCTGATCGCTATAAGCATGATGCTTGCGGTGATTGGCAGTCCAAGATATCGGACCACCTTCTCCAGCAAGCACACCAAAGAATGTCAGCGTGTATTTGACCCAACGCGGTACTTCTAAACCCGTGTGGGTCAAAAGTCTGTGATAACCCAAACAAATCCCCAAACTTCCATTGATCCAATGGATCACAGCACAAATCAGCAATCCGCTCCATGAGAATGTCCAAGGGGCAGCCAGGGCACCTAAGTGAAGAGCCACCAGCCAAGCCGTCGCGCCCCATTGAATGTGGTACACCTCAGGGATCCTCGGTTGGGATTTAGAACCCGAACGCATTGGTACGCTCGATTCAAAATCTTCACCCACCGGACTCAAAACCGGAGTTTGTAACTCCGCATGATGCCCCTTGGGACCCTTGAGTTGATTGGCAACCGAAGACTCGTGTTCGTTAGAGTGGCTTCTCATGACTATTCTTTGGATTCACTTAACCTGGAAATAGGAAATCAGACCGCGGACGTACTCCTCAAGATTAACGTCTGGAATGCAGATTCACCGTCGGCGACAAGTCATTTGCTTGTCAAAGTTTGGTAAAAACCTTGGCAACGTGCCAAAGACCAGCCGAAACTTGGCGATTTCGCATCATTTCTTGCGAAAATCATGGTTGTCTTCCAAACCTTTGCCCTAAACTGCCGTAGAGACTTTCCCAGAACCAGACAGGATCCGGCCCGACCTCTAGAATTAAATTAATTTATAAGCTGGTTTCGCATGCTCCAATCGTCCAATAAGCAGCCTTCCGGGGCACAGGTATCGAAACGCGAGTTGCTTCGCGAAGTGATCGCTGATTTGTTGTTGCGACTCGATGTTCCGCACGAACTGTCGTCTGTCTCCCAGGCGCTCAACGACTCCCTGATAGACGAAGCCCGAACGGTTGATGCTCTTGCCATGTCGGTCATGCGGGCAGGAACAGCCGTTGGACTTAGGATTGTGCCGCTCGAGCTATCGATGATCGATATCTGGGAGTTGTTGCTCGATGAGTTTCCGGTAGCCGTCGTTTATGAA
The DNA here is from genome assembly GCA_040381975.1 of Pirellula sp. Classification (GTDB taxonomy): domain Bacteria; phylum Planctomycetota; class Planctomycetia; order Pirellulales; family Pirellulaceae; genus JBKCUI01. The sequence goes on along the minus strand of JBEIGI010000049.1, from coordinate 20,743 downwards.
TCAGTAAATGGAGAGCAGCTCGCTTTGGTATGTTCCAAGGTGGCAGGTGGCCGCGTCGATGCGACCTTGCTCGGCCAGCAATCGAAGCGCACCGAATCGCTCTCGCGACGCGAACTTTCTCGCTTGCTAGCTTCTGGGAAATCGCATCAATACTTTATAGCAGAGCCCTCGTTAAGTTGCGAGAAAATCACTTCGAGTCACGAACCTGACCAAGCTCGTATTCCAAAGGTTCATGACGACCATCATTCGCATGAGCATGCCGAGCACATCTCACCGCAAAAGCGTTTCTTAAGGCTTTTGAAACTGGAGTCCAAAGACATTTGGACCCTCGGTGTTTTCACCTTGGTCGTGAGTTTCTTGGATCTTGCAACTCCCCTGGCTGTCGAGCAAATGGTAACGACCATCGGATTTGCCTCCGTCGTACAACCATTGATCTGGATCGCCGTTTTGCTCTTTGCCATCCTGACGCTCTCAGCGGTGATCAAAGCCTTGCAGGTTTTCATCGTCGAAATCCTCCAACGCCGGTTGATCGTTCGGATCGTCGGGGATCTTGCCGAAAGATTGCCTCGGCTTGAACGCTCCGCGATGGACGGCATCCACGGGCCAGAGTTGGCCAACCGTTTTTTTGATGTCATGACGATGCAAAAAGCAACGGCCTCTTTGCTTTTGGATCTGCTGTCGCTGGCTGTCCAGACCTTTGCAGGTTTGCTCCTGCTTGCCGTCTACAGTCCCTACCTGCTTGCTTTTGACTTGATCCTCCTGATGGCCATGACGGTGATGATCTATGCCCTTGGTCGCGGTGGAGTACGTACCGCCATCGAGGAATCGCTCATCAAGTACCGCATCGCGCATTGGCTCCAAGACATCATCGGCCATCCGAATGCCTTCCAAGTCCATGGCGGAGGGTCTCTGGCTGTTGATCGGGCAAACCGACTGGTTGTGGAGTACCTGAGTGCACGGCGCAAGCATTTTGCTGTGTTGATCCGGCAATCGCTTTTCGCGTTGCTTCTTTACGCCATCTCGATCTCTGCCCTGCTTTCGCTCGGAGGCTGGCTGGTGCTCAATAACGCTCTGACGATCGGTCAATTGGTCGCTAGCGTATCGGTGGTTGCAGTCGTCGTGGGAGCTTTTTCAAAGATTGGTAAAAGCCTCGAGTCTTTCTATGATCTTATGGCAGCGACTGACAAGGTCGGTCACCTGATCGATCTACCGACGGTGCCTCCGAGTCGCCCCTTGGATGCGGGCATCGGACCTGTCGATGTGCGTTTCCGCGATCTGGTTCTTCATACGGGCAGAGAACACATTGCGATCCCAAACTTCACCATCGCGGCCGCTCAGCGGGTTGCGATTTGTTGCGAGGGGCACTCTGGAAAGACCATGCTCTTGGAAACCATCGCAGGACTGCGCAATCCCGATTCGGGCTTGTGCGAAATAGGCGGGATCGATTCTCGCGACGTGAATCGATTCGCCGATGGCTCGATGGTCGGGATTGCTTCGGAAATAGAGATTTTCCACGGTACACTACAAGAAAACATCACACTCAATCGCCTCTCGATCCACGACTCGGATCTTCGTGATGCACTCCAAACCGCCGGATTATGGGACGAAGTCCTCTCGCTTCCCATGGGGCTCGACACCATGCTCCAAACCAATGGCTTTCCACTGAGCCGATCTCAAGCCCACCGGCTCATGATCGCCAGGGCGATTGTCTCAAGACCTCGGTTGCTGCTGATCGATGCAAGTCTCGATAAGCTCGGACCCAGAATCCGCGAACGCGTTTGGAACAATCTTCGATCGGATCTCCAACCTTGGACAATCCTCATCGTCACTCATGACACCAAGATCATCAACGATAGCGATAAGCGAGTCGAATTGACACCACCAACCAACGCTCACCACTAATGGCAACCCTAACCGAAACTCCAAAAATTGAATCGACGCATCAACGTCGTATGATTCGCCTGCGACCAACTCAGCAACTCGGTGAACGCTTCCCAGCCATGCACCTAGTTCGCTCAAGTTGGTTCGCAAGAGGCTTGGCCCGCGCACTGCTTTTGCTCATGGTGTTGCTCCTAGCAGCCTCCATCTTTTTACCTTGGCAACAATCGATCCGAGGTGAAGGGCAAGTCACCGCACGACTGCCGCAACTAAGACTCCAAGCCGTCGAAAGCCCCGCCAAAGGCATCATCGCCTCGACGAAACCCGACCTACGCGAAGGCTCGATCGTCGACGAAGGAGAAATCATCATGGAGATCAAACCCTTTGCCGAAGATGCCGTACGACTCAACCAAGAAGTCGTAGGTGCCATCCAAGCCAAACTCGCTCAGTATCGCGTGATCTACGAAAATCATCGACTCCAAGTCGAATCAGCGCGGATGCAGGGGCAGCAAGCAATCGCCAGTGCAGAAGCCGATGTCCGAAGCGCCAATAACTCCTTCGACAAAGCAACCCGTGAGGTCGACGAACAATTGGCTGCCTACAACCAGTCGAAGCTCGAACGCGAAAGATCCGAAGGTCTCGTCCCGGACGTGATCGCCGAAGTTGACTACAACAAACTCAAGAATAAAGAGCTAAGCGAACTTGCCAAGCTCGAAGGAAACATGGCCGCCGCTCGAAAAACCTTCAACGAACTCGATGCCAAAGAACGAGACCTCGAAAGAAAACGCAACGAAGTCAATCAGAAAATCCTCCAAGAACAAAACTACGTCGACAAATCACTCACCGATGTCAACAACACTCAAAAAGAACTCAACGAAGTCCTTACCAAACAAGGTGAGTTCGATCGTCTGAGAGTACCTAGCCCCAGTCGAGGTCGCATTCAGGCCATCCGAGGCCAAACTGGTACCAATTCGGTTAAAGAAGGTGATATCCTTTTTGAAGTGGTTCCCGAAACCGAAGATCTTGCCGTCGAGATGACCGTCCGCGGAGTCGACGCCCCATTGATCCACGTCGGGGATATGGTCAGACTTCAGTTCGAAGGCTGGCCAGCAATCCAGTTCGTCGGTTGGCCTTCGGTTGCTGTCGGCACTTTTCCAGGTGAAGTGATTGCTATCAATCCCACCGATTCCGGAAAAGGGATCTTCAAAATTGTCGTTGGACCTCCTCAGAATGGGAAGCCTGAGGAAACTTCAACGATTATTCCGAATGTAACGGATACCAAGTGGCCCGACAGTCGATACCTACGTCAAGGAGTTCGAGCTAACGGCTGGGTAATACTCAAGACGGTGCCACTCGGGTACGAAATATGGCGTCAACTAAATGGTTTCCCGATCACCATCAGCGATTCGGAACCCACCCAAGACAAATCATCCAAAGAGCCCAAAGCGCCCAAAATCAAATAGGATTTCTTAGGGCGATATTGCCAGCCGCAATCGGCATCGCGATGACGCAAGGGTTGGTATTTGCTCAAGATCCTTCGAGTCCTGTTACTCCTCCACAGAGCCGTACCCAGCCACCGAAGATTTCTGGCAAGACTCTCGATGAACTCGAGCAGATGCTCAAGGATGCTCGAGTGCAGCTTGGCCAGCAACTCTCTGAGCAGGACAAGGCTCAAACAGCACCACAGGAAACCGATCCGCTTCGTGCTGGCGAAAAGAGGTTCTTGGAGCTCGAGGCGATCATCAAGCAGCGACGAGAACAGCGAGAGCAAGAGCTCTTGCAGTTGCCGAGGATCCCTACTGGCCCGCGTGTACCTGGAAACCCAGAGCTCGTGCAGCCCGCACCGCTCCCAAGTGACTCGATACCACCGAAAGAGCCGACGCCTCCTGAAGATGAACTCCGAGAGCTCGGTGAGTCGCTCTTGCTAGCCGACGTGATCGCTTCGACCTTTCGATCTTTTCCCGAAATTGAAATCGCGAGGCTTGAAGCCAACGTCGCACGAGGCGAGGTGACGCAAGCCACCGGTGCGTACGATCTTCACTTGGACTATTTCAGTCTTAACCAACCGGTAGGCTACTACGAGAGCAGTCGCAGTGGAGTGAGTCTATCGCGCCAACTGTGGTGGGGTGGTTATGCCATCGCAGGCTATCGCATCGGTCGAGGCTTCTTTGAACCTTGGTACAAAGAACGAGAGACCAACAAGGGTGGCGAGTTCCGAGTTGGATGGGTACAGCCGCTATTGCAAGGCCGCGCGATCGATCCTTATCGGGTCGCATTGTTTCAAGCGAATCTCAATCAACAAGCCGTTGCACCGGAGATCCAACAGAACGTTTTGGGTGCGAGTCTTGCCGCCGCGGCCTCCTACTGGGATTGGGTCGAGGCCGGCAATGTGCTTCGCGCACAAGAGCAACTTTTGGAACTAGCAATCAAACGCAACGATGGACTTACCAAGCTGCTTGATCGCGGTCTATCGACCCGCAAAGAGCTAGCGATCAATGCCCAGACCATCTCAGAGCGGCAGTTAAAAGTATTCGAGTCAAGGCAAAAGTTTCGGGACACAGCATTCAAACTCGCCGTGTTCCTCCGAAACCAAGACGGCACACCGATGCTTGCTCGGCCCGAATGGCTTCCTACGGACTTCCCAAAAATCACTGAGTTGGAACTCCAAGACTTTGAGACCGCGTTCCTCGAAGCACAACAACGTCGACCGGAACTGGCTCTGATCAACATCGATTTGCAAAAACTCCGTTGGGATTTGGAGTTGGCCCGCAATCAAACCCTTCCTAACTTGGACTTCACAATCCAAGGGGTTCAAAACGTCGGAGACCGAGCCACGTCGCTCAATGACAAACAAGACTTTATCCTGGAGTCAGGAGTCATCGGTGGTGTGCCGGTTCAGCGACGAAAAGCACGCGGTAAAATCGATAGCACGCTAGCCAAATTGCAACAGGTCGAGCAGAAGCGTTGGCTGATGACCAACAAGATCGAAATGGATCTGAGGGTCGCTAGGAACGCGCTTGATGTAAGTCGCGATATGGTTCTGCGCAGCGAGCAACTCTTGCGAGAAACGCGTGAGACACTCGAGTACTTCCGACGCGAGTTCGCTTCTGGAAACCAAGACTTCTTGTTCCTCTTAGCCCAAGAGGCCAAGGCGACGGAGGCAGAAATCAAACTGCTCGATGCCGAGCGTGAGTACTACATCGCACTTGCGAAGCTACAGGCGGTATTGGGACTCGATCCGCTCGAACAGTCGCTGAACTTGGATCAGTCGATTGTGTCACAGATGCGATAAATCCCGGGGGTTTGGAGGCAGAGCCACCAAGAACGCCCAGCAGCTGTTTATTCACCAATTTACTAAGCTAAACCTAACCAACGTTTACGCTACTTACGCTGAGCCAAAACACATCGCCGCCCATCATGGATTCGTCGGTCGGGTTCTTAGTTCGAATTGGTACTGCAAGCCTGGATGTTCGGCTCCTTTGAGTGTCGCGCCCATGGCATGGACAACATATTCAAAAGGTCCATCGGTAAGGGGATCGTGTGGGGCTGGCAGTTCCAATTCCTCGATTGTGTCCGGAAGGACGTTTCCACGGGTGGCCAAATGGTGTCGGATCGATTCGATGGTCTGCCACAGAGCGACTTGCTGTTGGGTTCGAAGCGATGCTGCGTGGGTGGCTTCGATGGCTGGAAGAAAGACCGACGTGGGGATGGTGAATAAACCGTATCGGTTTGACAAGGATCCGAGTTCCGTCGAACCGAATTTTGCTTTTCTTCGAGCGTGCTCAGGTAGGTAGCTGCTTTTGAACTCCTCGTCGCGATACCGTTCATAAAACCGACGCATGGCGAGGAAGAAAATCTGTGCATTGGGTAAGTCATCCAGCGCATTGCCGCTCATCCCTTCGACTTCGACTAGATACTCGCGAGCCTTGGGTACATTGGCGCCAATCGCCTGAGAAATCCCCGCCTTTCCAAGCGACTCTAAGGCATCCAATTCGGAGACTTCAAAGCCCCTTGTGGCAGCGACAAACCGATCGATGAATTCGCTCCAGTATGCATCTGGTTTGGGAGTGCTATCGACCTCTCGTAACGCTTTGACTTGTTCAAATAGAAACTCTCGCTCGTAGGCAAGTGACTGATCAAGGCGGATCAGTGGCTTGGGCAATTGAGCGATTGCCCAGTATAGGTTCGGAGCATCGGGATGCTCTGAAAGGTAGTGGGCATGCTGCAGGCCGATGTTGGTGCAAGCGGCGCCAACGAGGTTGGAAACCAAGAAGGGTTCTTGGCAAAAGTGAGGCCCCATGCCGATGATTTGCCCTAGGATTTCAACCGCATCAGCCGTTCGGTTTTCAGCCATGGCTACCAAAAATCGCATCGCTTGGAGTAGTGCGAGATCTCGAAAAGCTTGGATTTCTGGCAGCAGGTATCCCATGGGATTTTCTACCGATTTGATTTGCCGATCAAAATCGCAGAGTGGCCTCGCTGCGGCTTCTTTGAGAAACGGCGGTTGAAAAGACGAATAGGTCAAATAAGCCTTAACTTGGTCGATCGGCAGGTCCTTGATATCCGTTTCCAACCATACATGAGGAGCGAAGTCTCCGTCGCCTGCAGCGGCCCGGGAATCCTCTTCAAACTTGCGTTTGGCCTGCAGTGCAGCCGATTGTTCGAAGAATCCGCCCGCTTTGAGGTAGTAGATGGCAGCGTTGCCTGGTTTGGCGTGAAAGGGGTCTGGGATAAACCGAATCGAAAGCGCTGGTTTTTGCTCGGCTTTGGGAGCCAGGTTCAGCGTTCGGCGAGCGGTTGTGATCCTTCCCCGCAGATACTCCCAAGCTCCTTCTCGTGTGACGATCTCCTCGGAAGCTGCATTGGTTGAATCTTGGGCGTTGCTGATCGCCGGCCCTGCCGATACGAATGCAGCAGCGATCATGCCGCATTTTAAAAACTTAGGGATGTTGATTTGGATTGCCATGGGGATAGCTCGGATTCGTGATAGGAAAAAGAAAAGCACGGTTCAGATGGAAATCAGATCCTCGGATTTTATGAGCATCTGAAGCAACTGACGCTGAGTGCGTGATGGTGATGGGCTGCTAGGAATTGGCGTGGGGGGGGCGTCGGTGCTTGCATGCGCCGAATCGCTTGGATGGTCCGTTTGAATCATTCTTCTTTCAGCTATGGATAGCGACCGATTGCTCAAGATGCCGTCGAAGCTCCAGATCGGATCGTTTCGATGCATAACGGGATAATGGATGGGTTTTCTTTCAGGCTCGACTAAAAATTCCCGAAGTTCCTGAATTTAACGGATTGTAGAGAATTGCAGGAGTCTATCCGTGGTCCTCCCCGAGCACTTTGCTCATCGGCACCATAGTTGTTGCGGGCGTTGGTCGTCTGGCCGAATACTTCTGCGTAGCGATCCCGAAATTGGCCCACGGCCATTTGCTCCATCGTCTGATGGAATGACTGGTCAATTACCCGTTGTTGGGATAGCCTGGAATTCCTCCGCTTACTCACTAACTCGAAGCGAACAATTCGAGAACCAAAAAATCCGCCCTTCGTCGCTCGCAAGGTTGGTAAAGGTGATGCGAGCTTTCTCGTCATCCCAAGGACCGACAAAAGAAAACTCTTCTTTCTGCCACTGGGTTGTTAGGTTGATCTCTTTTTCCGTCGAATGCTCCCATGGTTCGTGATCCTGCATGCAAATCGTTTTGAAACTTCCTGAACGATTCGATTTGCACCAAAAAGTGAACGTATACGACTTCCCTTTTTCTATCGCGATCTTGTTTTGATAGAGCTGCAACTGCCATGGTTCTTCTGCAATCGCTTCCACTTCGATACGCATCGCCAACTCGCTTTCCGGACCTTCATTTACGAACTTCGTATTGGCCTTCACCCCTTTCTGTTGCTCGACTTTCCAATGGGTTAACCCATCAGCAAAATCACCATTGACCAACATCTCACCCTGAGCATGTTGAGTCGATCGAAGCTCCGCGGAAGAACGAACTGAGATTTGACAAGCTCGATTATATACGGTCGCTTGGTTGATGAGCCTATTGGTATATAACCCCATGTGCGCACCGGCTATCCCCGGACGACTCTTGTAAGGGCCTTCGGAAACCAATTCTCCATTTTGATACGTGCGAACAATTGCTGACTTCACATCGACATCCACTTTGATCGATACCCATTGTCCAATTGGAAAGTTGGGCGTCGTCGCTCTCTTTTCAAAAAACGTCCCACCATCTTGCGGCGAAATGGAATAAGTCTGCAAATAATAAGCACCCGGCTTGCCTACCAAATTCGTCATCACCGAAGGCTCGAAACGTTCATCGCCACTGAGCGTCGTTCGATCGAAAACCGTCAATACGTTCAACCATGGCTTTTCTCGATATGGACCGAGTTCCTTCGGTACCAGGTCATCAACCCAGACATCAAATTCAACGGTGAAACTCCCCGGATGAAACTCATCGAAATAGATGTCAGGATGAAGATGCACCGATTCCGGATCATCAACCTTGAAAGCATCGGTCAAACGCCCTCGAAACACGAGTTGAGTACCTGCCGGGTCGACTACGTACTCATAGTGTCCAGGAAGAATCGGATGCGTCGAATTAACAAAGGTCTCTTCTCCGCTGCAATCGGAATTCCAATCATAAACCCCCTCCAATTGCATTCCGGAGTCCACCGCTGCGGCTGTAGCGTGATTTGGCAACGCTTCTGCGAGCAAGAAAACCAACGGAGCATTCCAGTTGATTGCGACTTCGTTGGTCGTAAAACTCTCCTTGACATCATCCCACTGCCGAGCAGGCGGCCTACTTTTAGTCGCATTTTGAGCATTCGGTCCTCCGATCAACATGCCTGGCCAAGGCTGCTGAACATCGTCCGCTTCACTAGGTCGATGATGCGGATTCATCGGCCAGCGACTACCGACCTGTGTTACGAAGCTTGTATTGAACGTATTTCGACCAAGCAAATAATGGAGGCAATCTTGGGCGGCATTGCTGTACTGGGGCTTCGGTGAAATCCGATTCGCAAGCCGTAGCATCATTCCGTAGTTCGCCACTAAGGCATTCGAGCCCCAGATGTAATTATCCGTCGTCAGTGGAACTCGATAGCCGCTCGTCTGTATTCGCGTGGCGATCTGATCGGCTGCCATTAAAGCTTCTTGCCGAATTGCTTTTTGCACATCCGTGTCAACTTCACTCCGACCCTCCAGCGCGTAACCGTAAAGTGCTAATGCGTGCACGTTCTTCCACTCGTGTGGAAACCCTGCATTGAACATCGGCCGCACTCGATCATAGTGGCTTAGAAAGTACTTATGGTAGGTTGCATCACCGGTGGTGCGAAACAACTCCACCGCAGCCCAAAGCCTTTCGTCATTCGCATCGTCGTCTTCGTATGCTCCCGTTTCGACACCCCTTGGATTGGCTTTGAAATGACTATCCGGCGTCGATTCAAGCCATTGCCAACCGCGACTAGCCGCCTTCAAGCATCGTGCAGCATAGTCGGGATCAAACGGTCGGTATACGCGTGCAGCGATTGCTGTGACTGCCACAAAATCGCAGGTGGCTTGTGTTGTCAAGTAAGGATCATATCCGCTGCCAACGATCAACATTCTCGCGTTATCTCGTTCCGGAAGAAGCGGTCCGGGAAACTTGGCCGTGGTGGCCTTGTGCCACACCCCTCCGCTCTCATCCTGCATCTTGAGCATCCAATCCAAATTCCAACGGATCTCGCTGAGCATTTGCGGTAAAGTGCCATCAGGCTGAGGTATCATCAAATCGATACGATGAAGCTTTTCAGAGTCCAACTCGTACGTCCACAAAAGAGTACCCATCGAGATACCAGAGTTTATGGTATAGCGACCAAAGTCCCCCGCATCGTGCCAGCCTCCAGTGATTGACTTCGTCCCCTCTCGACCTGTCGATATATCCATATGCGCATCCGACATATGGCACTCTGCATGATGATATTGTGAGAAATCACCACCGAGCCGCACTGCGGTTCCACATCGTTGACCTGTATAGAAAAGCATCGACTTCTGAAAGGTGCTGACGAAAACGTCTTCCCCTACATTGAAGTCAAAACTCCTACCAACACCTGGAACATCCACGTAATAGCGCCCCGGTTTCGAAACCTCTGTTAGATCGACAATTCGTATGTTCTCGCCCGTATCGGAGTCAAATAACGCATTTCCAACTTTAAGCGACGCGACGATCTTATGGCTGTCCGATTCACGGACAACCACTTGCCCTTGAGACTCCCCTGTCAGAATTGCTGTTTTGGTCTCCTCGGGTAAATAACCAACCTGGCAGACTTTAATCTGATCGCTGTGCTTCTGATCGCTCGCTCCATGGTCCTGTGCGGCGACCTCTGCCGTGGAACTCCAAACGTTTAAACGAAGGGTTGACTGAGCTGTAAGAAGAAGCATCGACAACAACATGGCAGATTTGAATTTTTTTGTCATTCACGGATACTCTTCGCATGGATGTTGAAACCGAACTGAAGTCCCCGGTATCATTACCGATTGCCGCTCTCGTGTCTTGAATGGCGGCTCAGATTGTTTGAATAATTGCGGCGTTTAGAGATACTTCGATCCACCGTGTTTTTCGCGCCACGAGCTTGGGGTCGAACCGTACATCTCCTTAAACTGACGAGAAAGGTGTGCCTGATCGCTAAACCCAAACCTATGAGCAATTTCAGCAATTGTGTTCGGGGATTGAATCAAGGCGGCAGCAACTCTCGCTAATCGCAACTTGCGATGGAACTGCATTGGAGACGTATGTAGATGCAATCGGAACTGCCGCTCAAATGCACTGACCGAGAGCCCCACTAGACTTGCAAGCTCCGCATTTGTCAGCGCAGTCCTGGTCTCAGATTGCATTACCTCCAAGGCCGGTGCCAACTGCGGTAACGGAAACGATGGCCCCTGCAAATCAGGCAGTAGCGTCGCGAGCCCCGCCGTTGCGACAAAATCCCCTTGATGATTTTTCAAAGGCAACTTATTGGTCTGATACCATCGTAGCACTCGATCGTAACCGCTGATTAACTCGATCCGATTTACAATTCTCTGTCCACCTAAGACCAACGCATCATCCGCTCGAAATGCCTCGGCGATCCAGGGAGGAGAAAGATCGTAGTCCGTCTTGCCAATCGCTTCACTTACCGTCCCAAGTGAGTAGTCCAGCTGAAACGTTCGATTCACACGCAGATACCGACCCAGAGCATCCTTGATCCAAAACTGCACCTCTTGCAAACAATCCAATAACAAAAGGGACTCTGTAAGATCCAAGTCCGAAAGCAGCTTTGTGATTTCGTTCTCTCGATGTCTATAGTCCGGACGTTTCTGTTTGGGATTCATGATAACAAGTATACCTACGAACACTCGCGGAGGCGACTAAGTTCATCGTACGAAGCGGGCGATCCGAGGTCGAACACACGTCCTCAAAGCCATCACGACTACTGAGCAAAATTCAGCAACGTAGACGCATGAAATAACCAAAATCTCGGGCAAGGCCGACTCAACTAGCAAAGAACTGGCCCGCCAGGTGAGCTACCTCAAGGCCGACGACCAAGTCCTTCCCTTCTTGCTCCCTTGGCCCCGCTTCGGCATTGGTCTCTACACAAAAAAGCCCGGTGGCGCATGGGTTTGCGCGTATTTGCGTAATTGTTCTACTGTCGTACCGCTCTCAAGTAGGCTTAAAACCGAGAGCAGGGCATACCATCCAGCCAACAGTCCGCTCGCCGTCGCTCGCACGCCACGCTTGGTTTGCCTGCCACTTAGTTTCATCAGATGCTCGCGTTTTTGCGATGCTTCCTCGCTTTCGTCGGCCAGGAGTCGCCATACATAAACGCAAGCCATCGAACCGACGAGTAATCGACGCATGATCGCCATACCGTCGGACTGTTGCCAACACTCGATCTGCTGACCGGCACTTTTTACGAGCTTAAAGAAAGACTCGATCTTCCAACGATGGTAATACCACAGTCCTACGGTCGAACTATCAGCAAGATCCCCGGCTACATTTGTAAGCAACATCCATTCTGCAACGATGTAATTCTCGTGATCAAGCAGGCGGACAAATACTGCCCGCATTGCTAGTGGCACTCCAGTGCGCTCCTTCTGTACACCTCCCACACGTATCCTGTGAATTCCATCTAGTACAACCGCCACCTCAGCGACTTGTCGTCTTACTCGCTTACCATCCTTGAGGGCTTCGCCAGCGTCTTGATAGAGGTATTCGGAATCTAGTTTTTCCTTGATTTCACTGCGTAAAACTGATTCTCCATTCCATTTCACGCGTCGGTCATCGCATCGTATAAGCATCAAGTGTCCCTGGGCCGCCCACCGTCGAAAATGCCCCAGGGAATCAGCTTCACGATCGATGATATGAACAGGGGTGCGTGCCAATTTCATATCGGCAACCTCAGCCATGACAGGTTCGATTTGATCAAGATGTTTTGCGATGAGTTTAGAACGTTTCCTCATCGTGTTAATCAATCGTTTGTTCGTGCGAAGTTGCATCGCGACTGGAGCCATAGGGGCTCCACTGGATGCGTCTACTGCTAAGCTCACAGTAAGATCGTAACCAACGTCATTCTTGTGCGTGAGTTGCACCTTATCCATTTTCGACTTATGCGTTTTAAAGTCGAGCTTGCTCCAGTCGTGCATGATCAGAACAAACTGTGACTTACTGCAAGAACACCCGTCTCGTGCTGCTTGTTTGAGGGGCTCGATAAGAGCTTGGATCGCAACGCTGTCATTGTGCAGAAATCGCCACATGGCTTGTGACTGGGACGCAGCCTTGGTCGAATCCGTCCCAGTGTTGGGACCAGCTGCCGTCGACGAGGAAATTCCCATGTGAGACCTTACCAGAAGCTGATACCGGTGATCTAAACGCTTATCCAGGTTGAGTTTATAGTCATTCCGTAGCTAAATAGCAAATATCGTGGGTTGTGTAGAGACCAATGCCGCTTCGGGGAGAAGGGCTGGGGATGAGGGGATGTCTTCCAATTCATCGCGAAAGGAATCGCTTGGTCAGGTTTGCAAAGAACCTAGGTCGGCGCTGAACGAGCTGGCTACAATCGTCCACCCATCGACCATTGGGCGTTGGATTCGCCCCGCTTCGGACAAAGTTGCAAAGGCCCAAAAGAACGTCGGCAGGCCGCGCACGGCCGAGCAGATTGAGAAGTTGATCCTCAAGTTGGCGAAGGACAATTCGTGGGCTACACACAGAAAGCGGCCTAACGCCAATTCGCTATACTTTTTATTTTTCCAGCATTCAATAATTGGAAGTGACATCAACAAGTGGATTCGCAATCTCGATGGCTAACGACATTAGCAAAGCTCCGCGTCAATCGATCGCAGGGATTGGCACCGCATAAACCGTTATTGTTGCTAGTGGTTCTGGAGATGGTCGAGAATGGTGATTTACAAGGCCCACTATTGAAGCTCACACCGGAGCTAGCGTTTCGATTCAGCCAATTCGGTACGATTGTCGCGCATCGCCGAACTCAGCGGATGGATATTCGCCTTCCATTCTATCACTTGTCATCCGATGGCGTTTGGTCAGCTTTCACAAAAGACGGAACGGAATCTCTTGATCCGAAGGCAACACAGTTCGTAAAGCTCAATGAAGAGTTCTTTAGCCTCTCGCGGTCGGCAGATTTCCGATCGATGGCACGCGGCGTTCTGATTCGATCCTATTTCGAGCCAACAGAGCAAGTGGCTCTAGCTAGTCTTGTGAACCTCTCGATCGCAGATTTGGCCAGTACCAGATCCAAAGTTGGTGAAAATGAGTCGTCGTATCAAAGTGGACGCGACGTACGATTCCGATTGGACATAGTCGCCGCTTACAATTACACCTGCGCGTTGACTGGATACCGAGTTACAACGATTGACGGAGCATCGATTATCGATGCGGCGCACATCCACCAGTTTTCTGAGTCCCGAAACAACGATCCCAAAAACGGCATCGCACTTTGCAAGAATGCCCACTGGATGTTCGACCAAGGTCTATGGTCGTTAGACGACGACTATCGAGTCATCGTCGCTCACTCGGCCTTCGACGAAGACACTCGTGACCAGAAGTCATTGCGAGATTTCCACGGCTTTCAAATCGCTCTGCCATCCAACACAAATCTGTGGCCCGATCCCCAGCACCTCGCTTGGCACCGCGATCACAAGTTCTGTGCTTGAGGAATAGGGGCTAGACCGTACGGCAACAAATGCTCAACGTCTGCCTCGCCAATCGGTTTATCGCCAGGTTTTTGTCACGATCTGATGAGCACTCGACCTTTGCAAGCTCCGATCCTACAATCATGTCGGTTGTCATGCACAAGCTAACGCTTTGGTCTGGATACATCTTCGACACCATGCTCAAACGTAATCGAATACCCCCGCGAGTAGGAACATCGAATTTTGACAGAATCAGACTCTTCCTATAACGGATGGTCGAATTACGAAACGTGCGTTGTCAACCTCGCCAGCTTCTATGGCGACCTTCAAGGCTTCATCGGTACTTCGCTGCCAACCATCGAAGGTTTGGATGTCCCGAAGATCGAGTGCGATGAACGGGCGCTAATCGGGACTTAACCCTTTTGTCTCAATCCTGCTGTAGAATACGGCCTATTTCAGTCTAAAGGATTTCATGGACCAATCGATCGATCACCTAAAAATTACCGCAGATGACTTCGTTCGTCGGTTTGCTCTGCGAACAAGCAATCTCATGTGGTTGCTTGGTGCAGGCGCATCTGCGGCCGCCGGCATCCCCACAGCTGGACAAATGATATGGGAATTTAAGCAGCGTCTTTTCGTGAGCCAGAGAAAAGTTTCGCCAAAATCAATTGCGGATCTTACAAATCCATTCATTCGCAACCAAATACAAGCCCACATCGATTCATCAGGAACATTTCCAGCATTAGATACACCCGAAGAATATGCGGTTCTATTCGAGACAGCATACCCATCCGAATCGGATCGCCGACTTTACATTGACTCAAAAATTAAAGGAGCGAAACCATCGTATGGTCACATGGCGCTCGCAACCCTAATGAAGTCGCAATTAACGAAAATAGTCTGGACAACAAACTTTGATTGCTTGATTGCCGACGCTTCAGCCACCATACACGAATCCACAGAACCACTGTCTGTAGTCGCTTTAGATGCACCCGAGCTTGCCGAACAATTGATCGGGGATGGCCGATGGCCGATCGAAGTCAAACTTCATGGCGACTTCCGCTCGCGTCGACTGAAGAACACGAATGAAGAGTTGCGTCATCAAGACTCACGACTGAGAAGCATTCTTGTAGATTCCTGTCGCAGATTTGGTTTGGTTGTCGGCGGATATAGTGGAAGAGATGATTCAGTGATGGATGCCCTCGAAGAGGCAATCACGGATAAAAATGCATTTCCTGCAGGCCTTTTTTGGTTGCACAGAGGCGATTGGGCTCCAATGCCACGCGTCTGTCAACTTCTTTCAAAAGCAAACTCAAGTGGCGCTGAAGCCCACCTCGTGACGATTGACAATTTCGACGAGATTCTACGCGACCTCATTCGACTGACGAACGGGTTAGATACTACAAAGCTAGACTCCTTCGCTACAGCTCGTTCTCGATGGAGTGCAGCGCCGAAACCTGCCGGTAACAAAGGATGGCCGGTTTTGCGATTCAACGCAATCGCCGTGACACAAGCACCGACTATCTGCCGTCGAGTTGTTTGTGGTGTAGGTGGACTCAAGGATGCACGTGATGCTGTCGCAAAAGTAAACGCTCAGCTAATCGTTTCAAGGACTAGAGCTGGAGTTCTTTGCTTCGGATCGGACTCAGAAGTCCGAAAGGCATTCGACGACTATGGAATCCAAGACTTCGATATTCATCCGATAGAATCTAATCGACTTTGGTATGACGACACAGGTGAACATTGCCTTTTGAGCGACGCGATTGTATCTGCGATTGCGCGTGAACATCACTTGGATGTATTTCACAAGCGAGGGCTAAATCTTCTTGCTCCTAGGGACGTGCAGAACTCAGCGCTATCGGAACTCAAAAGCATCGTTGGGAGTCTCAGCGGTTCTGTCAAAGACAGTCCACACCTGCATTGGCGTGAGGGAGTTTGGGTTCGGCTTGAATGGGCATGTGGACAGCTTTGGCTGTTGTTTGAACCCACAACGGTGTTTGAGCCTTTCGAGGATCGCGACAAAACAATTGTTGCTGACTTTTGCCGCGAACGTACGGTAAAGAGGTACAACCCAAAGCTGAATCGACTCTTTGATTTCTGGTCACGGTATCTTGCTGGTGACGGGAGGGAAATAAGGGCTCTGGGAATCGGTGACGGAATCGATGCAGTGTACCGACTGTCAAATCAAAACGCTTATTCGCGGAGGGCGACCACATGACTACCGAGATCACCTCACACATTTGCTTTCCAGAGCCGAAATTGAGTTTTCATCCAGATCGCCCCACGGATCAAGCGATTCATCCTCTTATCGGTTTACGACGATTCGGACCGTATTCCGCCGGACTCGTGCCTGATCCGATCAATATTGCAACCATATCCCCAAGTGGCGACAGCCATCGGCTTTTTGATTTTATGAAGAAGTTGGCGATGTCGCATGCGCCAGCAGAAAGAATAGGCTACCTTCCAGCTTGGCCCGGTTTCAAAGAGCTCTTTAATGTTCGAATGGTTGGAGCAGCAAAGGATTGTCACCTTGAATTGGATAAATCGATAGATTTGGAGTTTGAAAAATCACAAACCCCACACGTTGTTTTGGCCGAACAGCTTGGTAGGGCGATTCATGATATCTCCTCACTACGAACAAAATTCGATGTGCTATTTATCTATCTGCCACAGCGCTGGGCACCTGGATTTAAGGGTGGGGTACAGGACGATTTTGACCTGCACGACTACTTGAAGGCAAAGACCGCTACAATGGGAATTCCGTTGCAGTTGGTCCGAGAAGACAAAGCAGTTGCATATGGTTGTACTGCGAGTGTTATGTGGAGACTTGGGCTAGCAATTTACGCAAAGGCAGGTGGCATACCTTGGAAACTAGCGGAATCCGATCCCGAGACAGCCTACATCGGGATTTCTTACGCACTGCGACCAGTTGAATCTAATCGCCCTCGCTTCGTTACATGCTGCAGCCAAGTCTTTGATGCCGACGGAGCTGGTCTTGAATTCATTGCTTTTGATGCTCAGGAGATTGATGTTCAACGCGAGAATCCATTTCTGTCCCAAACCGAAATGTTTCGCCTTATGACACGATCGCTCGAACTCTACCGTCGACGACATCCTGGCCGTTCACCACGAAGGGTGATGGTTCACAAGACGACTGCGTTTAAAGAGGGGGAAATTGACGGCTGCATGGAGGCACTGCATCTATGCGAAGCTGTTGATTTAATACAAATCGTGCAAGATGTAAATTGGCGTGCTGCAAAGATCGATGGACGCCCAGGGCAGCAAAAAGGGGATGCCGCAAGTTATCCAGTATCCAGAGGTACTCTCGTTGACATCAGTCCCCGCGAAGCACTGCTGTGGACGCATGGAAGCGTAGAAGGAATCGCGGATTCTGGCTACTACTTCCAAGGCGGGCGCAGCACGCCACGTCCCATCAAGTTGGTTAGGCATGCTGGACATGGAACCTGGGACGATACAGCAAGGTCTATATTGGCACTTACGAAAATGGACTGGAATAACGATTCGCTTTATGATCCACTCCCCGTAACTATCGGGTACTCGCAAGTACTTGCAAGAGTCGTGAAACGAATGAGCGGACTGGGAACTACACCGTACCAGTTCCGTTACTTCATGTGACAAGGAAGCTTTCGGATACCAAGTTCATTTTCGAGGGATCAAGCATGCGAATTGGCACATGGAATTTAGACTGCCGACTACCAACAGCGCTGCACGTTTCCAAACTGGAGGAACAGAAGTGCGATATTTGGCTACTCACCGAAGTTAACCCGAAGTCGGTCGCGCTTGATGGTAGGATCTGCGAATTCAACTGCCATCTCTCAACCAGCGTAATGGCTCGTGGACAGCACTGGGCGGGCGTGCTTAGTCGGAAACCGTTGACACCTAAACGCGATCCTCATCCAGCAAGTGCAATTGCGATTGTCGATGATCTCAGTTTCTGTGCTTCAATCCTCCCTTGGAGAGGAAGCGGTGGTGAATTGCCCTGGACGGGCGCAACGCACGCTGAAAGAACGGAAGCCGCAATATCACAGCTACTAACTGAACTTCCCAAAAAGAATCTGGTTTGGGGAGGCGACTGGAATCACTCGCTGGTTGGCGCTGAGGTAGCGGGGAGTAAGGGTGGGCGGAGTGCCTTATTGAAGGCGATCGAATCATTAAAACTAAGCGTACCTACAGCAGAACTGATGCATCCTAAGGATATATGCCATGCAATTGATCACATCGGAGTTCCGCAGAACTGGTCGATAAAGAGCGCAAAGCGAATTCCTGCTGACGAACTTTCTGATCACGATGCAAATGTAATTGACGTTGAAATCCAATAGGCCAGTCCGGCAGTTCTAAAGTGAACTCTTCTGGCAAGAGTTGCCGGCGCGGGTCAGCTCGGAGAACTAAGATGGCGAGAGAACTATGAATTACCGATGAACTCTCGCCATTAGCATTCTCAACCGGTGAAGGCATCATGCCTCAATCACGGAGCGATTACCGGATATGGTGGCATTCCTGGGTAATACCGACCTGGATGGCCTTCGGGCAGATTGTCGGGGTAGTGATAACCTGGAGGCAGGTGATAGGGCTGATCTGGTGGTAGCCGCGACCAGATGATGTTGGGTAGTGGCGGCGGCGCTGCAATAACCACTGGCTCATCCGGTGGTGGCGGCCAGGGCCAATCCTTGGGCCACCATGGTGGACGTGGACCTGGGTCTTCGCTTGAAGATCGTCGCCTCCAGAACTCTCCGGTGTAATATACGCTGGTTGTTCGGACGGTGGATTGAAGAGTGGCATTAACGAATAAGGCTTTAGTAAGTGTCAAACGCTTGCTTGCGTAATCAGATATCCATGCAGCTCGTAAATCGCAGTCGCGTGTTTGCAGCTATCTATCAAGCAGGCGATATATCCATCGCAGACGAAACTCTATGCATCTCGAATTTTTTTGAATTCCATTTTCCTGTGACCAAACGTTTCAAAAGCGTGTGAATGATAGCTCTCGCGATTGGCGGTGGCTATGTCGGGATGGAGTCGCTTAGGAAGTTGATCACGGACCGGTGGATGGGATGCCCACGCTTGGGATTTTGCTCGGTGGAAACCGACGACTGGCCTCCGCCAATCGCCTTTTGTTCGTCAGTCGTTTGGATCGCTTGACGTTTTGTTCAATGAAGGATTACTATGAACTATTGATTTTCAAGGTATGCACCATGACCGCTGCTTGTTTACCTCGCTTGTCACGCCCCAGGATCACTTGCTAAACCGGGTTGGGGCATACAGAAGCGACCTTGCATGGGGAAGTCGCAGCTCTATCGGTCAGCGTGGTAACCGGACACGTTGGTCATCCAAGTTGGTATCAAAAGCGAAACCAACGGTCTCTACGTTTGGCATCGCAATCCTGATCTTTTCGGCAACAAGACCTGATTTGTTCCCAACGCTGACTCCGACTTCGTAAACCTCTATCTTCCTGAGGTACGGAAGTCGCTTGATGTGTGCTATGGCCTCATCAAACCGATCGGCTGGCAATTCCACAAACTCTGCGCGATGGACAAAATGCTTGCCGAGTAACGCCTCCGGCCAAGTTACAGGTGGCAACACTGGCGGACTTGTAAGGAAATCAAGGGCATTCCTATCCTCCCCAGCGTACTTTACTCGACAGCCTTCGATCCTTCGAAGCGCCAAGACCTCGTGCTCCTGTACCCACGCTCTGATGAGTCGTAGTCCAAACCAACCCAAAGCGGCGATCAGGATCAATCCAAGCGTTAACCTCAGAAGCTTCTGATAACGCCATTTCGATGTGGATGTTGCAGTTTGTATGGAGAAATAACTCATCGCTTGTGGCAACCTTAGGATCTCAGTATC
Source organism: Pirellula sp. (assembly GCA_040381975.1). Classification (GTDB taxonomy): domain Bacteria; phylum Planctomycetota; class Planctomycetia; order Pirellulales; family Pirellulaceae; genus JBKCUI01. Next base: position 834 of record JBEIGI010000049.1, on the reverse strand, counting down.
AGCAAGAGTGCCGGCCATGGATTGCTATCGATTCGAAAATCGACAGATTGCTGCACGTTGAACCCACCGCTGTGCGACGCCTGTTCATCATTGAGGTTCATTTCGACCATGATGTCTTCCAATTTAGGAATCGCTTGCCCGATCCGCTTTACTGCGAGATCCACTTCTTTCCTTGAGTCGTTGTCGCTCGTCGAGACGGCGACCAACCGAAGGTACGGCAGGCGCTTCAAGTGCGGCAAGGCCTCATCCACTCGGTTGGCGGGCAATCGAACCGTTCCCGCCCGATGGAATAGATCCTTGCCCAGTAGGGCCTCTGGCCACTTCTTCTTGCCCGAGACGGAAGACTCTCGATGGTGTTCAGCGAAAAAAAATTCGCCATCGTAAATCACTTGGCAATCCTCGATAGCCCGGATGGCCAATACCTCGTCGGCTTGCCTCCACGCTCGCAGAACTCGAAGCCCCGTCCAGGCGAAAATGGCAACTGTCAACAGCAATAGAATCACTATTGCATAGCGATATCGATACCACTTGTTCGAAGTCAATAAAACAACACGGGTAGACGGACGTTCCATGTCTTCCTCCTCGATGCCGCAGTTCGATGCCAGAGTTCCAACTCCCCGGAACTAGACCTCAATCAAGCGTTCGCGGACTCGATTTTTGGTTTGATTTCGGGTCGATCGATCGGCGCACGAGCGTCCGTTCTAGCAAGGCCATGATTGAAGTTTAGTTTTTTTGTTGAGCATTAAAATTGACTTTCTTGTGTAAGGCGTTGCGGCGGAACAACGATGCTCGGTATGCCACCAGATTCAGTTGTTGCGCCTCCTTTTGGACGCT
>JBEIGI010000048.1:0-41970 GCA_040381975.1 Pirellula sp. | reverse complement strand
TCCTCAGGTTGCTCTCCACCTTTCCTCACGGAAACGCAGTTACCACTGTCGGATACAGGGCGGTAACGTTACCCTGGTCGGGACTTGCACCCAACTGATTAAACGCCTTCAAAGGCGCACTCGCTGATTTCTCCGAAATCAACACTCAAAGCTCTAAACCACCTCGATAAAATTGGCCACAACTCCAAGGTCGCTGATTTCTCCGAAATCAGCCCCCAGCGCTCCAGACCACCTCAATCAAATCAAGCCACACTCAAGCGCTCGTAGATGATTTCGGAGAAATCATCTACCTTGCCCCCCTTCAAAAGTAGTATCGCCTCCTATACAATCCATTTGCACGCGTCCGTGGCGCAATTGGATAGCGCATCGGTCTTCGGAACCGAGGGTTGAAGGTTCGAATCCTTCCGGGCGTACTGGTCGGTATAGCACATACCATCATCACCAATCAAATCATTGGTTTCTTCGATTTCGTGATGGTCGCTAAAGGTGCCTGTTGTAGCAGTGATTGGGGACGTATGGTGGGACAGATTTAGAGCCTTGTCCCAATGCTCTTGATGAACCGTCAGATAGTGCGACTCAGCCACCCTTGACGATTGCCCAAGCCACGAATTGATAACGTGATCGGGTAGCGATTCCTGCAATTCAGTTCGGCAACTTGCCCGCAGATTGTGAAACATCCTCTCCCATGGCTTAACGTGGGCACGTTCAAGGATTCGCCCGAACTGCTGGCGAAGATTTTCGCAATCCTCGGGGTACTCCTCGACGCATCGAATCGAACCATCGGGAGCCGCGTCCCTTGCTTCCGTGAGAGCCAAACGGACTTCGGGAAGCATCGGAACGAACCGCAAGCCAGTCTTCGAGCTATCAACCCGCATTGAGCCCTTCGCCCAGTCGATATCCGTCCATCGCAGCTTGAGGACTTCCGAGGGGCAACGCAATCCCGCATAGCGAGCTAGTGAGACGATCAAACGCCACTGGGGGCCGGGGCACGCATCGAGGACTTTTTTGATCGTCGATCGCGGGATGAATTGTTGACGAGCCAGATTGTTTTCCTTGCCCGCCTTGATTGCATCGAAGGGATTGCCCTCGATCAATCCTTCAAGCGCGGCAGCACGAAAAAATTGCTTAGCCCTTCGAGTGAACCCCGAGACGCTCGCGGGTGAATAGCCCTCAGTCCCAAGCCATCGTTGCCACGCAACCGCGTCAGGCTTGCGAATCATCGCCAAGGGTCGACGATCCCCAAAATACTCGCGAAGGACTCGGGACGTTTGCACGAGGTTTTTCTTGGTGTTGTGTTTAACGTCGGTTCGACTCGCAAGGTAGGAATCGATGAAGGGCTCTAGGAACCGCCCCGCATCGGTGGCTAATTTCGGGTTGGCAGCTTCGCACAACCCCCAACGCTCTAGCCTATCGCGGATTGATGCATCCATCCGCTTAATCCAGGACTTTAGGTCGGCATCGAGGGACGTTCCAGCAACCTTGCACGCTGCCAACTGATCGAGATGCCTACCTAGCTCTTCGGCGCTTCGTTTCGTTCCGTTGAAAAGCATCTCACGGCGAACAGTCCCAACAACAAACCTAATCCGCCACCCATCGCGACCACGAGTATCTCGTAAAACACTAGCCATATCTCAACTCCCATTCGTTGAACAACCCATTTAGAAAAACCCACGGCAGCCAATGATGGGTCATTGGTTTTCGGCTCTAGATTTCCTAGCCGTGGAACCATCAACTTACATCATCGGCAATCGCCATGCAACACTATTCACCAAACGCTTTAGTATGCATCAGGAAAGCTTGGACTAGCCGACGATCCAATATCCGACTAGACCACAACAACTTGTACTGAGGCAAATGAGGGGCTCGCTTACCTGCAACTCTAGATATCAAACCCCTCGAAAAACGGCGTCGATCAGCCGTTAATTTTTTAATTAACCCCCGAGACGCTACCTACGAAACCCACGAAACGCCCTAGCCATCGCCATCACTGGGGATTTTCGAGTGCTTGGTGGTTGCTTCCTGTAAGATCCCGAAGTGTTTTTCTGCCTCGGGATGCATGACGTAGGTGACTGTAGGTCGACCACCGCTAGGTCTTCTTTCGTCAGAGGATTGCAGCCAACCGTCAGCCTCCAACGCCTCCAGTGTCGATTCGATCACCTTTAGATCGCTGAGACCACTCCAGCCTTTTTGACGAATATCCCTGACCCGTATGGGCCGCTCTTTGTCCCAATCGAGTAGCCGTCTCAGCAGTGGAGTGGCTAATACTCGCTCTGGGCATGCTGCGACTGCATACAACCGCATGGCATGCGACTCCAGGTAGCGAGCCCACCTCACAGCTCGCTCCACAGATCGCTTTGCGACTGCCCCCGCTGGACCTTCGCAAAGCTCCATGAGAAGTGCGATAGACGGCACTAGCTTGTTGTATTTCGTCAAATGCGATTGGATCGCCTCGGGCATGGACTCTGCCAAACACCGACGCTCCTTGTCCTCAAGCCATTCATTAAAAACGTCTTGGGCATCCGGTGAAAACCTCATCCAAGGAGTATCGGACGAAACACAGTCTTTGTCTGCAATGTCTCCAGGATCAAACTCAGCCAATCGTTCGAAAAGATCCTGGACTCGCTGCAACGCAAGTTTGTTGGGGCTCTGATCGACCAACTGGAACTGATTCGGTTCATCAGGCCACGCCGTGACTTGGAATCGCTGTAGCAACCCGTCGTCACCACGGCCACCCCTCAAACATGCTTGCACGTACTCCTGAATACCGCCTGGGGTAGCGCATCCGAATATCGATAGGCATGGCGATTCGCAAACCGTTTCGCCACGAATGACTCGATCAACATTGATTTTGCCAAATCCATTCCATAGAGTCAGGTATTGCTGCCGTACGCCAGCCTGATCCTCACGATCCAAGCCTCGCATCCAACTGATAAGCTCGTCACGCCACAAGATCATTCCAGACTGATGGGTGTTGAGAAGCTCCACCAACTTCTCAATGCTCGAATCGCTGGTGATAATTCTTCGAGACGTTGGTACTGGAGTGGATTCAACAGCAACCAGTTCCATCGCTAGCCTTTTATGCTCTTGATCGTCCTCCTTGCTCTTCTTTATCGAATCCTTCAAGGAAGATTTCATTGCTGCCCTTTTTGCCTCCGATAGAATCTCGTCTCGTTTCCAATCGGAAACCAAGGGCTCAACGCGCTTTTGATCACGATCCTCGATCGCCCTAATAAGCCCCTCCGCAAATGACGCTGACGGTGATTTCTTCATGCTTGGGCGACCAATGATGCAACCCCAGAGATTCGGAACCACTAGCCACGAATCATTCTGCTTTGGACGAATCCCGATCCGATTGCCAACCACGGCACCCATCGCCACAAGCAACGCGCATGCAACGTAGTCTGGGGGGCTCTGCATTCGATAAGCAACGTCGGTAACAGCATCACCAACGATCGCTGGTAGCAACTCCGAGTCATACGGCATAACCTCAGGGAGTGGATCGGGTAAGGCTCTGGGCTCTGTCCAGATCCTCCCGTTCTCATCGATCAGATCAAGGCCTTGGGGCTCGATTTTCTCCAACTGCTTTGCGATTCGCTCAACTGGCATCGCAGAGATTTTTTCATGCACCGACTTTGCAACTCGATTCAGATCATCAGAGTGCGAAAGATCCACAAACCCACTCCAAACCGTTTCGGAATTGTCACCCCGCACGATAGCAAGGCTTATTGTGCCATCAAGTTTTCGATGGGCTTTCAAATCAATTACTAAACTCATTCCGCACCTCCATTGCTCCAATCGAGCCTAAACACCTCCGCTGCACTTGCCTTCAACTCCAGGTCAATCCGGCTCGCACCTCGATTGATCCACTCCCGCGCATCCTTGACGCCATTGGGTGGTTGAATGATTCGGACGCCTGCAACGATCACAAGCTCGCTCCGAAGCAACCTTGCACTTTCGATTCCTGCACTATCGCCATCGGCCATGATCACGATCTCACTGGGGAGAATACGCCTGCATAGTTCGAGAAGTAGATCACCTCCGCTCTTGGCACTTGGGATGCCAACGGCATCAATGCCGATCGACAGTAAGGCCGCCGTATCGGAAGCCCCCTCAGCAATCCAAACCCGAGCCCCCGATTCGATGTTGGCAAGTTCGGGATCATAAAAGAGTCCCGCAACCGACCCTTGCACCGATCTTTTGGCATCTGTATTCGGATCTCGCAACCGCAGTCCGATGATGTTGCCGATGCCATCTTGCATGGGCCACGTAGTCATACGACGCGAAGCGTACCAACCGACTTGCAACTGCCTCAGAGACCCAGGGACGACGCCTAACCGTCTAGCGAGATGCTCACGCCCTTGATCGGTCAGGTTGTGCCTGCAAACGTCGGCTATCAATGCGATTCTTAAGCGATCGGATTCAGACTGCACCGGTTTTGATGGTGGTGCCATCGTCGGCTTTATCGCATGGATCGGTAGATACTGACCATTCCCGAGCCCGAGAAAAGACCTCAGCCAACTGATCGCCTCCGCTGCACTACACCCGAGCCACCATTGCAAGCTCGCCAGTCCATCACCGGCTCTTGGGGTTGTGGTGCCTGAAAAGCAATTTCGACAATGCACCGCTCCACGAATGTCCAGATCGGGCAATGATGCGAAGCGATCACGGCCACCGCATTTTGGACAAGGCTTTCCCCGTCGATCAAGCAACTCCGCATGGAGTCCTGCAGCCGTTAGAATCTCGCGCCACCTGCCACTTGCTAGCCGCTTCAGATCGTCGATAGAATGCTTGTAGTAATTTCGTTGGGGGTTGTGGCTCATGCTGCACCCCCTTTTTTGTTAAGGAGCTCGCTCGCACGATACCGCCTGAGACCTCCGATTTTGTGCGATGGGATTTCTCCACTCGCAGTCCATCGCTCGATCGATGGGACACTTGCCCCAAGGATTTTCGCAGCCTCATGCTTATCGATATAGCCATCCTCGATGGGACGCCTTGATGCCATGCGATCCAGAACGATCTCGGCAACTCGCTCTGCAATGTCGTCAATCTCTCTAGGGGTCATTATTTTGTACCCCCTTCGCTTGTATCAACCATCCGCACTGCCAATACATCGACTTTCTGTAGACGACTTTCCAAAACACGGTCTAACTCTGACCGTTGATAAATCGTCTTTGCACCGAACTTACACCGCAGGATCTCGCCAGCCGCAGCTAGCTTGTCGAGATACCGAGTACTGATCCCCAAGTACGCCGCCGCATCTTTGCGGGATAGTCCGCCCGCTGGCGTTGAGATTAACGCCGATTTCAAACTTCTTCGCATTTCGAAACTCCTTTGCGTGCCATTTACGTTGAACTCGTTGTTCAACCAACGCTTTGAGTTTCCATGCGAATCCCGAGAAAACTAATTTCCTCGGGAATGCGACTGCACTTTTGATTGGAGAATAGGCAATAACCAAAAGAGAACAGCAAAGAATTTTTTGATTTGCCAACCCTTACGAAATTTCCTTTCTCGATTTCCTCGGGATTTCTCCTCGTGCCTTTGCTGCTTCGATAACCTTAGAAGCCGTTCCCCATTCCCATGAATCCCCATTCTTTCGTCTTGAACCGCTTTTTTTAAGCATCATCTCGTCGATATCGCTGGGTTTCGTACCATCATCCCGATAGTAGCGAAGACAGTCCGTTTCATCTTTGGAAATATCTGCGCCTTTCGGTCGACCGGCCTTCTTTTCGCTCTCCTTTCGTTTCGTGTTGGTTTTCAGATTGACATTTGAAATTGTGGCCCACTCTCGGTCTATCCATGCGCGTAGTTCGTGTAGTCGTCTCGCTGTGAGGATACTCTCGGGCGAGTAGTTTTTTCCTAGGCATCGCAACGTATCAGACAGTTGTGACGCAGATTGCCTGTGTAAATCATCGATTCCTAACAAATGGCTATCGGGTGCTCCGCGTCGGTCTAATTCATCGTTCAAACCGTCCTCCACTCGCAGTATCGCGATCCGAAGTAGTTGGAATGCTTTTTCATGTGCCGTTGCACAGAGCTTGAAATCTGGGCGCGAACCTTCGCCCGCCGATGCCAAGGCCAAGGCATCAAACACTGGCGAATGTCGCGAATCGCTTGTGCTGCACTCAAGCCCTGGCTGAAGAATCTCCCGGGCCCGTCGAAAAGTGTTTAGTGAGTTTTCAATCGCAGCAAGATGAAGTGCAGCCTCTTCCGTATCGTAATCATCTTCCTTGGATTGCGCTGCCCACCAAACCATGTCCCATGTTGCATTGAGACAATCGAGCGCCGTAGCACGCACGATATTCCAGTCGCTCGCCATGACTCACTTCCTAATAGTGAACCTGAGCAAAGAAAACGCGGCAGCCAGTCAGGTACTGGTGTTCGGGGATCAGCCTAGCCGCATGCTCATGATTTTAACGTAGTGTCGCGTTCCCGCTACTCAGCAAAATAGGGTGTACCCTATCTGGCACTGACAGCGTGTCAGCACCAACAGTCGCAGAGATCAACATCGAAGCCAAATGGGCCTACAAGGCTACGATTTGTTAGTCAGCTTTTCCTCAAAGAGCGATGACGAAGGCCTAAAAAAATCAGGCGCTCACCTTGTATAGATACTGCTGAAAACCTGAAAACATCTCCCCGATTTGATCCGGTCGACCGAGATCAGAAATGGCATCCGATATGGAGTTGTTGTACTTGAGTCGCAACAAAGGTGTCAGTTTATCCTGATCCAACTCCTGCACTCCTTCGGCCACATAATGAGCAAGGACAAAGTCTAGGAACGCCTGCTGCTTGGCATTGAACGTGGCACTGATATCGACCTTCGCTTGGGTCGCGCGTTCCTCCCGGGTTTTGGTCGGTGCAGCATAAGCCACATAGGACAGCACATCGAACAAATCGCTGTTCTGGGCATCGACGATCCGCTGCATCTCGGCCATTTGCTCCCCTCCAAACCCATTCTCGGCAAGCCGTTCTAAAAGCTTGGATCGTGTTCCAGGGACGCTCCAGATGGCTCGCAACTCGGCTTCATCTTTGAAGAACTCAGGCAGTTTGCCAAAGAGCAACTCCATGAACTGTTGTGCCGACATTGGCGTTCCATCGGGATGCCAGAAGCTCGTGACCATCATGTGCTGGATCGTTCGCTCCTTCCCATCGGCCAGCTTCACCTTAGCTTTCTGGCGAGGGGGAACAAATTCCTTACGCCTCTCGCTGACTGCTTCACGTTCTCTAGGTTCTCCAGGCTCCCTCGGCACTTTGGGCTCAGGATCGATCGGATCCCCATCCCACTCGGGATCGCTAAAGTGATGGTGTGCCTTCACAAAGTCGTAGATCGTGAAGTAATCCTTGCCCTCGTAAAGCCTCGTGCCTCGCCCGATGATCTGCTTGAACTCGATCATGGAGTTGACTGGTCGCATCAGCACAATGTTTCGCACGTTGCGGGCATCGACTCCGGTCGAAAGCTTCTGGGAGCTGGTCAGAATCGTTGGGATCGTCTTTTCGTTGTCCTGAAAAGCCCGCAGGTATTGCTCGCCAAGCTCCCCGTCATCTGCGGTTACCCGAACGCAGTAGTTAGGGTCTTGGCTGGTCTTGATCTGGTTGATCAGGTCGCGAACAACCAGAGCGTGGAGTTGTGTAGCGCAAAATACGATCGTTTTTTCGTTTTGGTTGATCTGCTCCATGAACAACTTCACGCGATGAGCTTCCCTCTCTTTGATCTCGATGATCTTGTTGAAGTCGGCTTCTTCGTACCGCTTACCCGCCTCAATCTCTCCTTCTACAAGCATGTCGTCGGGGGTGAAAACATATTCGTCGAGCGTGGTCGAGATCTGCTTGACCTTAAAGGGGGTCAAAAAGCCGTCGTTGATGCCGTCCTTGAGCGAGTAGGTGTAGACGGGCTCGCCAAAGTAGGCATAGGTGTCGATGTTGTCCTTGCGTTTGGGAGTAGCGGTTAATCCCAGCTGTACGGCAGGAGCAAAGTATTCGAGGATGCCTCGCCAAGTGCTCTCGTCGTTCGCTCCACCTCGATGGCATTCGTCAACAATGATGATGTCGAAGAAATCGGGAGGATATTCGCCGAAGTAGGGTGACGGTTCTCCATCTTTGGTTGGCCCACACATGAAGGTCTGGAAGATGGTGAAGAACAAGCTGCCGTTCTTCGGAACCTTGCCTTTCTTCTTGATGTCACCCGGTTCTATGCGAACCATCGCGTCTTCGGGGAACGCAGAGAAAGCGTTGTAAGCTTGATTGGCTAGGTTATTGCGATCGGCAAGAAACAGAATTCGCGGACGGCGGGATGGTTCACGGCTAAGGTTCCATCGGCTTTGAAACATCTTCCAAGCGATCTGGAAAGCAATAAACGTCTTTCCAGTACCAGTCGCCAATGTCAGCAGTATTCGTTGCTTTCCGGTTGTGATTGCTTCCAATACACGATCGATCGCGATGTCCTGATAGTAGCGACCTTGAAAATATCCCCCTTTGTCCTCGAAGGGCACAGAAGCGAAGCGATCTCGCCATGCGTTGCTCTTCGCAAAGGTCATGTTCCAAAGTTCTTCGGGGGAAGGATAAGCGGCGATCTCTTGCTCTTGCCCCGTCTCCATGTCGATGGCGTAGATGCCATGCCCGTTGGTGGCATAGGTGTGCCGGATGGCGAGTTTAGCGGCATAATCCTTGGCTTGGCCGACACCGAGAGTCAGCGGTGACGCGGCTGCTTTGGCTTCGACCACCGCGAGCTTGGTGTTTCGATATTCGAGCACATAGTCTGCCGTAAGGGCTTTACCCCGCGATCCGTGTCCGTGGATCCGTCCCAAGGTGATCGGATATTCTCGCCGGATACGGCTACCCTCGACTATGCCCCATCCGGCAGCGGCGAGTGCTGGATCAATGTGTTCGGCGCGCGTTTCAGCTTCGTTCATGGATGCCTACGGATGTTGCATCATGGATCGCGCTGAAGATCGCGTCTTCGAGTGACACGGCCGATCGACTGAACTCGATGTACAGTCGACCATGCTGCATGCTTACTGTCGCATCGTCACAACCCGTTTGAAACAGAGCGTCTTCGACCGCCGGAGTCAGCTCGCGAACGCCATCAAAGATCAGTGTAAAATCATATTCCCTATCACGAGTTTGCGGGGTCGGGCTCATCATTAATTACCTTCCTCGGGCATTACCTTCCTCGGCTTGATCACGATCTTCGGCAGTCAAGATCTTCAAACATGGAAACTAATCTCTGTAAGTGGTTCTTGGGGATTCTATTGTAGGTAAGCACCGTTCAACAACACCATCTGTTTTAGGCCCGAAGGGCCTGCATAACCTCTGCCGGGGCCTTTTAGGCCCCGGTACCTGTACGGATGCTTTACCTACAAAACTACTTGAAAATCCCTGAAATAGTATAGCCGATTCACCCAGGCTTGCTTGTCTTGTTTTGCAAATAATAAAGCAAGTATCGTATCGTTTTGGCGGATCCAATGAACGAGACCATTCGTGTCGAGCGAGATAAGTTCATTAGCCCGGAGCGTCATGAAATTTGCTCCAGGGCGGCCTCGATTTCCTCGTCTGTTTCATCGCCCGGCCAACGTCCTATGATAGCAGCCATTCCGCTACGCGCACCTTGAGTTTTTCGTAAGCGGTTCGGATCGAGCCGGCTTCTACTGGCAACCGGCAGTTCGGACAGTAGAAACCCCAAATGGTAAGTCGGCAGTCGACCGCCGAAATGCTGCTGGCTCTCGAGGCAGATTTCGTGCTGTTGTATCGTAATGGTCTTTTGTCCTCCGCGATGGCGACCCCATCATCTTGATTTTACATCGACATTGTATGCCGCTAACGGGGCGGGATCGATCCACTCTGCGCCGGGCTCGGGTTCGCTCCTGGCGGTTTGCGCTAAAAGAAGCAAAGTCCCTACAAGCCAAGGGCTTACAACTTGCAGCCTGCCTTGATTGCGGCCTGCATTAAAAGGACACCTACCCCAAAACGGGAGGTAGCTACGGTATCGAGTTGATATTCTGAAGCTGATAACTAACCCGACTGCGTCCGTTCTTGAAAGAAACGGTTGTCTTGAGTAGAGAGGCCACGCATTGCCGATTGAAGTAACAGGCATTGAATTCAATCACCTGTTCTTCCGATAGATCCTGCCCTATTTTGCCCTTGATCGGCTCACCATCCATCGTGGTAAAGTTAAAGTCCCACGATTCGAGCAACACACCCTTGAAGGTCCCAGTAATATCAACAACCTCGTCCTCGCTTTGTGTTTCGGAGACACGTTCGAAGGCTCGGGAAGCCTGCTCGGGTGTCATTTCCGAACGCAGGTCACCGCTTTCCAACCTTAGACCAGCCCGCGCCTTGGCGATAACTTCCAAAAACACTTTTAAACTCGGAACAACTCTGGGCGAGGTCTCACTTAGTTCGGAAGCAAAGTCCTCATCACTGCGAACAGAGGCATCGACAACTCGAGTGATATGGGAAAGCGAATCAGCAAGTTCATGTTCAGCAAACAAGTCACCGCTTGGTATGGCGGTTAACTCCAATCCGAACGAGCCTCGGGGGAGGCCACTGAGCATCAATCGCGAATTAGACTCACTCAGTTTATTGCCGCGACCGCCACCTCGACCGAGCCAACGATGGGTATAGTCGGCTGCGACCATCTTTTGAAATGGTTCCATCACTCGACCTGCAAAGGCCGCATCGATCCCACGCGATCCCATCACCGGATCACCAGTGAAGAACAAAACGGCACGGGGTTCTTTCTCACCCAGCGGAAGCGATTGCAGTTGCTCGACCAGTTCTTTTTCACGGATGGACAAGGCGTGCGACATCAGAGGGTGACCCGCCGTCACTTGCTTCAATCGCTGCATTTCCTGCAATTGAACCTTTACGAATTGCCGATCTCTTCGTGTCGTCATGGAGTCACCTTTGCCAATTCCAATCGGGCCGCCGAATCGTCGGCGGTCGTGTTCAATTCTATACGCAACATACCCTTCCAGACTGCTAGCCGATTGTGGGAAAACAGGGAAATCCAGTATGCAGTCCATCTTACCGTCGTTTCTGGATGGTAGGACGCGTCCAATGGATAGTGATCGAGTGCGAAGTTGGCCTTTGCTAGCTTAGGATCGGCAAATTCGGGGAACTTCGCCACTAATTGCGTTTGGAAGGAAAAGTCGTACCCCCAGTAGACAGTAACGACATCGAGATCCCGGGGCGGTCTTCCCTCTTGAGCTTCTATGTCTTCGAGGAAACTACCATCAAGCCATTGGAAGCCGTTCGTTAGACCTTCGTTGGCCAGTCGCTGGCGGAAATCGAGGAACAGCCCCAGAATTTTGCGCCTCTCAGGTGACGTGCCGAATCGCAGACAGAGTTCCAAAGTTGTACACGGGTATGGCGAAAGATCGCTAGGTTGAGTCGGATCGCCAAGGTGGGGAGGAAGAACAAGGTTGTGATCAAATGGTGGTATGGGCATGGGTGACGTAAACCTCGTGGTCGTTACAGATCCCCACTGAAGGCTTGGTGCAGTAGCGACTTTTTCAACTCTGCCAACGCCGCCAGCTTTTGCTCGTAGATCCGCGTTAGCCGCTGCGTTTCGCCGGAAAGAGCGTCGAGTTGGGCGACAATACGCGACTGCTCAGGAATTGTTGGAAGTGGAATCATCATGTCCTTGATCATTCCAAGCTTTAGAAACTTCGTACCTGTACCCACCGACTGAAATTTGAATTTCGCGAGGTTCCTCTGCAATTGGTAGTAAAGGTAACGGGAAATCGCTCGCTTATTTGAATTAATTGTGATGACGTACGTACGCTGGTACGCGTTAAACTTCCCTGCGTAGTGCTTCACATTAAAGTCCCCAACCGCGTTATTCCCAGCTAAAAGAACCGCCTCGCAGTCAAAGGCGTAATCATTGATGGCATACGTTTCTCGCGAGCAGGTAAAAAATGGAAATTTGCCGTCTTCTTCCGCAGCGTTAGCATCCAACTTACCTGTCTTGATATCCACCAACTCTCCGAGTGCCACATCATTTCCCACCTCGACTTGGATACAGCTTTCAAAGAGGTCGCGGGCGTTTTGGAGGTTCTGGGCGGCGTGGGCTTGGGCGGTGGCAAGCCCCCCAAACGCTTCGTCGAGAATCCCCACAATTCGCTGTTGCGCGGAAAGCGGGGGGAGAACGATAGGAAATTCGGTGATGTCCCGCTGATACAAATGAGGTGTAGTCGCACCGTTTAGCCGCGATTGCACAATTTGCTGAAAATAGGGACTGGAAAGACAGCGGTACAGGAACTTTGGCAGTATTTCCTCTCCACTTCGGATGAGTAGGAGTGACGAGTTAATGGTAGTCCGATCTGGTAACTTACCCACGATTCCGACCTTGCCAATTCCCGCACCGTCTTTGCAGATCAAAACGTCGTTTGGTTGCAGCATGATCTCAGGGCTCTCGGCGTAGCGTTCTTCACTGATGTGAAAAGCATCCTGGAAGTCCACATTCTCGCCGTAATTGAGCGAATGGACGGACAAAAATAGCGGGCCTTCTTTGGTGTATTCCTTCGCGGTGAGTCCTCGCCACCCGATACGACCGCGGAGCTCCGCCAATTCTCCGAGTTGCCTTTTCTGCCACCCCTTCTTCATTTCAGCAGCCCCTTGATCTTCTTCAGCACTTGCGCACTTTCGGCGTCGAGGGTCGCGATTTCTTCCATGATCTCTTGCGGGCTGCGGTGCACGACCACTTCGCCGCCGCTGGGGTTCTTCACCGATAAGTCAAACGTGGTGGGATCGATGTCCTTCACATCCAAGCTCCAGCTTTTGGGCGAGTCGGCAAAGGTCTTTTGCAACTTCACAAACTCGGCCAGATCATCGTCGTTGAGCGGGTTGGTCTTGCCAAGGTTCCGCCCCGGGTCGAGCTGGTAGTACCAGACCTTGCGCGTTGGACTCCCTTTCTCAAAGAAGAGAACCACGGTCTTCACACCCGCTCCGAGAAACGTGCCGCTGGGGCAATCGAGCACCGTGTGCAGGTTGCAGCTTTCCAGCAGGTGCTTTCGCAAGCTCACTGACGCGTTGTCCGTGTTCGACAGAAACGTGTTCTTGATGACGATGCCAGCTCGCCCCCCGGCTTTCAGAACCTTGATAAACCTCTGCAGGAACAAGTACGCAGTCTCTCCGGTGCGGATCGGAAAGTTCTGTTGGACTTCTTTCCGCTCCTTGCCACCGAAGGGTGGATTGGCGAAAACCACATCGCAGCGTTCGCTGTCTTGGATGTCCGCTAGGTTTTCGGAGAGACTGTTGGCGTGGACGATGTTAGGGACTTCGATACCGTGCAGGATCATGTTCATGATCGCGATCACGTACGCTAGCGACTTCTTCTCTTGTCCGTAGAACGTCTTTTCCTGAAGCGTCTTGAGCTCCTTGGTGGTCAGCCCTTTTTTGTTTCTCATGTAGTCGAACGACTCGCACAAGAATCCCGCCGATCCACAAGCATCGTCGCGAATGCGCTCACCAATTTTTGGCTGGACGACTTGGATCATCGCTCGGATGAGTGGTCGGCAAGTGTAGTACTCGCCGCCATTGCGACCTGCGTTGCCCATGTTCTTGATTTTGGCTTCGTACAGGTGCGAGAGTTCGTGCTTCTGGTTCTGGGAACGAAACTCTAGCTCATCGATATGGTCGATGATCTCTCGGAGGTTGTAGCCCGATTGAATCTTGTTCTTGATTTCGCTGAAGATCTCCCCGATCTTGTATTCGAGCGTATTGGGGCCGGAGGCCTTTTGTTTGAAGCCGTGAAGGTAGGGGATCAGCTTGTTGTTGACGAAGTCCCGGAGGTCATCACCGGTTTGCGCCTTGTTGTGGTCGATCTTGCCATCTTTGTCTTTAGGCGCAGCCCACACATCCCATCGATATTGCTTTTGGAGGATGTACTCGTATTTTCTGCCCTCCATGGTGGCTTCGTCGGCTTTGTCCTGCTCCAACCCGTCGAGATACTTCAGGAACAGCAGCCAGGACGTTTGCTCAACGTAGTCCAGTTCGGTCGTGCAACCGTCCTCTTTCCAGAGCACATCGTCGATATTCTTAAAAGTCTGTTCAAACATGGGTTTCCATCCGAGTCCAGAAGCATCGTTTTAGTCAGGTGCCAAATAGAGTCGACACGAAAGACCGATCGCCGCGAGATTTTCCGCAAAACAGGCATTCTAGTGTGTGCCGGTCGTCAATGGTACCCTGGGGTGGGGGCTCGAAATCCCAATCGCCTCCGAAATACAGGAAAGTCTTCCGATCCATCCGGTCCGGACTTCCAAAGCATTCGGTCTGTTAGGAGACAGGGGGTGTTTGTCTATGCCGATCCTCGAAAGGTCAATCGGTCGAAGACTGACACCATTTCCGACGTTCTCTCTCTGGCGCGCAGGAACAAAAACGCTGAGCCATTCCATGATTATACAGTGAATCGTTTTCCTACTGACATCGTGTCAGTGGTTCCAGCGACTTATCGGGGCAAAAGACTGCGGATCGTTTTTTTCAATAGGTTCGCGTTCAGCCATGCAAACGGATTCAGATGGCGTTTCGGGCTGACTAAGCCCTAAAAGACTATCGCTCCACAAGAATCTTGATTTGCTAGTAGATGCTAACTACCATTGTGATTCGGGCCGAGGCTAATTGAAGCGATGAGTTGCATTGGTACTGCCTAAAGGCGTTTGACTGATTCCTATAAGAACAAGTTAGTTTCGAAGAAAATATGCTTCCAAGTATATTCCTCAGTTCAACCATCGCCGACCTGCACTACTTGCGTGATGGTCTTCGTGATGCCATTGATGAACTGGCTTATCGCCCTGTCATGAGTGAGTACGGGGAGATTGGCTACATAAACCCAACGACGGCTGCGGAGTCGTGCTTTCGTACCGTGAAGCAGTGTCAGATGGTTGTCTTAATTGTCGGCAGACGCTACGGCGCCTTTGACAGCGACGGATTAAGCGTCACGCATCGGGAGTACATGACTGCCAAAAATGAGGGATTACCGACAATCACCTTTGTCGAGCCGGATGTGCTCAACTACAAGGAAGTTTACGATTCTGAACCCAAGGCGGAACTTTGGAAAAACTTTCCAAAAATGGATCATCCAATAAAAACCTTTCAACTCCTCGCAGAAATCAACAATTCCGAGTCTTATAATGCGATTCTTCCGTTTTCGTCAGTAAGCGATGCAAAACGGAAGCTAAAACGGCAGATTGCGGAATTCGTTGGAGATCGATTGGTTGACGTAATATCGCCAATAAATCAACAGGTTCGTGATATCCTTGCAGAGGTGCGAACCATGAGAAATATGGTTGTACATAAAGAGGGCAGCTTTAATGATCTACAAACTCGAAGATACCTCGCGATAACGCGGTACCTGCTAAATGACAATTGCAAAGAGTATCGAGACCTGCTTGCAAAATTGTTCAAAGACCTAGATACTGCCACAACAAAAATTGACTCTTGCGATAGCTTTAAGGAAGTGATTGAAGTAGCAAAATGGCGGATAGAGGAAATCGAAAATATGGATTTTTCACCTCTGGTATATGCGGCGCCCGAGGGTGCGGAAGATCAAACAGTTGCAACTCATACTGAAACACCCGAGGCCAGAATGTTCTCCGGTTCGTATTTCGGAAATAGAGAAGGTTACCAACTGTACGCCGACAACCGAATACGCATCGCAAAAAAAACTGTACAGCGATTTGACTCACTTCAGCGGGCAATGCATGCGAAAGCCAACATGACCTAAATCAGGTAGGGATCCCTCTTTCCTGGCATCTTCCCCACACCACCGAACATGCGGGTCCGCACCTGGCGGTTCAACGAATCGCGGAAGTACTGCCCAGAGGGTTTTCAGACTCAAGACACCCTGATGCTAACCAATCGGTCGTCATCCCGATCTGCCAACGCCTGAATCCGAATCCCGCTCACCAAATCCTACTCTGCGCCACCAGGACCAACGACATCCTGTCGCAAGACTTGGGCGATGACAATATGGGTGACATGACAGATAGTCGGCTTTTGTCGTCAGGGGGTCGGATTTGCAAGAAACGATGGCGACCAGAGATGGTCATCTAGCTCACAAACAGATGGTGCAACGCAGCAGTTTTTACAATTTGCTGTGCGTAAGGAAGGCGATAGCATGGGTTGTATCCCACACCAAGTTCCGTGAGTCCGACGCGTACTGACCGCGTGTCAGTGGGTGGTAACGTTGCCAGTCGACCCCTATTAGGGGGGTGTTGGCGTTTCCACTTCGGTGCCAGAAATCGCCCGCATGAGGGCGCTGCCACCCAACAAAATGATCCCCACTGGCAACTTGCAACGATGGGGCTGTGTGTTTCGCTGCATTCACCAATTCCATCGCCTTCGCCACGACCAGCCCGCCAAGCAGATACCCCCGGTCGCGAAACTGATGAAGCTCGATGGCTCGGGCACGGGGGTCAGCAGAAAGGCGCGGGGCTCACCTGATGGACTAATTCCTTCACCCACGATTTGCCCTAGATCGTTAATGTCGAATGCGGCGGAAAGCGTCCATCCAGATACGGGATCAATGAGACCGTTGAGATCTTGCATCTGCCCATTGCCTAAATAGACAAAAGCACGATTGGAGCCCGCGACGCTGGAGTTCGCGAGGATATGCCCTCGGTTGTTGATGGCGGTTGCAAAGCCCGCACCAAGGTCTTGCATCGGCCCGCTGCCAGACCAGAGGAAAGCGTGAGAGGTGCCATCAGAGCTTGCCGCTGAGCCGACGACTTGCCCGAGGTCGTTGATGTCACGAGCACCTGAAGTTGCTCCTCCGAGCGTGCCAAGGTCTTGCATTGGGCCAGTACCGCTATAAAGGAATGCCCGAGAAAGTCCGGCATTATTCGTTGCCCATCCCACGACTTGTGCGTTACTATTGATTCCCCATGAATGGCTTTCTGCTCCGCCCAGCGTGCCGAGGTCTTGAAACAAACCGCTGTTGTAAAGGAAGGCACGACTGACGCCACCTGTCCTGGTGTGCCCCGCAATTTGCCCAGCGTCGTTAATGCCATATGCCCAGCTTTCGATTCCGCTCGGCGTTCCGAGGTTCTGCATTGGGCCACCGTCGACGTAATGGAAGGCTCGACGCACAAGGGCACCGTTATCCGCCCAGCCCACGACTTGTCCGTGATTGTTGATGGCTTGCGCGGCGCTATAACCATAGCCAAGCGTACCGAGGTCCTGCATAGAACCATTGCTGTAGAGAAAGGCGTGATAGGGGCCAGGTGTTTCGCGATAAGAGAAGCCGACGACCTCTCCGCGATTGTTGATGGAGTAAGCCGAACTCTCCCTTCCGCCGAGTGTGCCGAGGTCGGTCAAGTTGTACAGAATACCGCCCCAGGCTTGCCCAGTGATGATTGACAGAAGGAGCAAAGTTACCGCAGTTGCCCGCATCATCGCAATTAATCGCTCCATCGCTCCACACCATTATTCATTGTTGAGAGAATTGGGAACCGCGAGGCTGTCGTGATCGCGCGTACCACATGATTCAACCTCGCAGACGGCTTTTATTTCGCGGTTGTTGTCCATAGATTTTACTTCTATGCGATGCTTGCTCTACCTTGAGGTTTAAGAGTACTAGTAGAACTAAATCCACATGTCTTACAGATACAACTATTCGTACACCGAACAATAACCGTACCACTACTGCCCCCTAAACGCAAATAAAAACTTGCAATGCGCCGACTGGGGGTATACCGCTACCGTGGCATCGGTGGGTGGGGGTCTGGATCGATTTCCGTTGATTCGTTCCGCTTTCGCATCGTTTCGGTCGTCGAGCAGTTGGTAGCCACCCCACAGAAAATGTTGCCCATTGGCAACAACACGCGAGCTTGAAGCAGAACTCAGACCGCTATGGGAATATTTCCACAGCGGACACAGGTCAGTGCCGCGACATTGCTTGAAAGGCATCGACAGGTGACTTCGTGTCACTTGCCTCGCGCGGGCGGGCGCGTGCGCGTGAGGCTGGGATTTTACCGACTCTAACCGCCCTTCGATACGTCCCCCGCAGCATCCGCCGCTGCCGAACAACACTCGTTTACCGCCTAAACGGAGTATCTCAGCGGTAACCGCCAAGCAAAGGGTCGTAACCGCCTGTTAAACTCATGGGTGGCGGTGCGTAGGAGAAACTCACGTTTGAGGCGTCATCGCTGCATCCGAGGGGCTCCGGAGCGTTCCTGGTGGGCGATCCAATCAAGGGCTGTCCCTTTGCAGCTCGCCGACCGTTGACCCACTGTAGGACGCTCTCCAGGTTCCGAGGGTCATAATCCCCTCTGTGAGCGTACTGCTTGGCGGTGTCACCCGCGATACCAGCCAGCTGACCGATGACATCGTAATCGATCCTTATGAGCGTGTTCCGACTTCCCGTTGGTCTCATGGTCTAACCGCCTTGCTAACGCCTCTATCGCAATCGTAGGAGCTGTCAGCCTACTGACGCCGTGTCAGTCCTCTAGCCACTGGCTACCACCAATCCTTTGGAGACAGCGGATTGGTTTCGTAGGTTTCGGTGGTTCGCTTGGGCTTGATTCCTGCCGAGCTCCGGATCTGTCACGCCTCCAACGTCGCATCCTGATCGACCAGAGCCCTCGCCATGACGATCAACTCGCCCTTTTGATCACCAGTTAGCCGCGACCAGATGGACAGCAACTCAACAGCATCGGGGGGGACTTGCGGCGCGACATGGGGACGCTGAGCGGGACAGTTTTTCAAAGATTGAGATTTTCCCTGGGAATCTGCTGGGTTGTTCGAATCCTTCCGGGCGTACTCTTCTCATCCTGCGAACTTTGGGTTACCCTCCAGTTCGCAGATTTAGAGCGTTTTCTTTGCGACGCATCGATCGCTGAAATCCCCAATGTTTTAGGCGTATTTGGTTTTCTGGTCATGACTGGCCACGCTCTCAATTTCCTTACCGAGGGGAGATTTTCCGAATGTTTGTTTTCGTCTGAACGGATTTTTCCCCCGCAAACTATCGCGATCTCTTTTCTGTAAGTGGCTGCTTGTTACAACGCCGATTGCTTCCGTCCCGCCGAAACGGACCTCAAACTACCCGACCGCCAGGTTAACAGCGAAGCCAGAATCGGATCTGACTGGCAAGGTCCCAGCTTGGAAATTGCCCTTCCGGTTGAGCTCAAATCATTTGTCCGCAATTATTACAATGCGGGGGCAAAACACCGAAGCAGCATCGAAAGTCTTTGAAGAGATCGCTCAGCGCCTATTCCACGCGAGATTGTCGCGATGGAAATCCGGAATGTCCTCCCCGGACGCGTGCATCGCCGGCACGAGGAGAGCAAGCACTATTGATACAAGCAGGAATCTCCCTGACGTCTTTATGTAAGCAACTCCTCAACGACCCTTGCCCCGGTGACGTCCGGATCAGTCAGGCGTTCCGGGCGCCCACTGTGGGTGAAGGTCAGTTTCGTGTGGTCGATGCCCAATTGATTCAGGATCGTGGCATGCAGGTCGGGAACGCTGACCCGATTTTCAACCGACTTGTAGCCGAACTCGTCGGTGGCTCCATGAATGTGGCCCGCCTTGAAACCGCCGCCGACCATGAGTGTGCTGAAGGCATGGCGGTTGTGATCTCGGCCGTCGGCTCCTTCGGTGATCGGCAGACGTCCGAACTCGCCGGTCCACATCACGATGACATCGTCAAGCAAACTCCGTTGCTTAAGATCAGCAATCAGTGCAGCGCTCGGCTGGTCCACAAAGCCGCAGATCTTTCGCAGGTCATTCTTCAGATTCGAATGATTGTCCCACGGTTGGAAAGACGGATCGAGCGGCGGAAAGACTTGAACAAACCGAACACCCGATTCGACCAGGCGTCGCGCCATCAGGCAGCGCGTTGCGTATCCGGCAGTGGCTGGATTATCGAGTCCGTACAGCTTGCGAGTGGCCTCGGTCTCCTGAGACAAATCGAGCACCTGCGTAGCCGTCAATTGCATGCGGGCAGCCAACTCGAAATTCTCAATCCGAGCCTCCAGTTCAGATTCGCCAGCGTGCTTTTCCAGATGCGCGGCATTGAGTTCCTGCAGAAATCTGCGCGAGCGTGTCTGCGACTCGGAAGAAACCGGTCGCGCAGGATTCAAATGGAGCACTGGAGCACCGGACGAATTGAACTCCGTTCCCTGATAGACGGCAGGCAACCAGCCACTGGACCAGACCATTTTTCCCGAGGTATTGTAGCCTGCAGGATCACGGAGGACGATGTAGCAGGGGAGATCCTGGTTCTCGGTCCCAAGTGCATATCCGATCCATGATCCCATCGCCGGACGACCATTGAATGTCTTGCCCGTTTGCAGCATATTCAATGCAAACGGGTGGTTGTTGTTTTCCGTGTACATCGAGCGAATGAGACACAAATCATCCGCGACCCCGGCGAGATGCGGGATCAGTTCTGAGAGTTCCATTCCGCACTGGCCGTGTTTTGCAAACTGGAACGGTGTTCCCAGCAGGACGTTCTTGTTCCCCAGTTGAAATACTTCGACCTGTTCCGGATGAGGTTGACCACTCCGTTTGGAAAGCTCAGGCTTGTGATCGAATAGATCCATCTGCGACGGACCACCGTTCTGGCACAATTGAATCACCGCTTTCGCTTTGGCAGGAAAATGAGCCTGCCTCGGAGAGAGCGGATTCACTCCGCGCAAGGTTTGTGCCGCTTGTGCAGAGGACAGCAGGCCCGCCTGTTCAAGCACGCCCGCCAGAGCCAGCGTGCCGAAGCCGCTGCCGAGCGACTGCAAAAGTTCCCGTCGGTTCGGAGACATGATTTGTTTACTCCACATAAAGGAACTCGTTGGACGATAACAGCATGTGGCAGAAGTCGGCCATGGCCATTTGTCGTGCTTTCTCGGCGGGGTTCCCGGTTGAAACGTACCCCTGTTCCTGCTCATTCAGAAACGCGATACTCAAGGCCAGGTCGCTTTCCGTTGGTTGTCGGGCGAACACGATCTGGAATCCCAGTTTCACGAGCGGTTCCAGCTCCGGCCCGGTCTTCTCGCAGATCCGCGCCGCCAGTTTCTCGGATTGTGAGAACAGGAACTCGCTGTTCAGCACTGCCAGTGATTGCAGCACCGTCGACGAATTCGTTCTCTGTGTGCAGTTCACCGGCATGATCGGGGCATCAAAGATCTCCAGAAACTTCAGCGGATAGACCCGCCGCGCGAAGAGGTACACGCTGCGGCGGTTTGGACTGGTGGGTGTAGGTGCGGGTTTGGCTTCGGACAGACCATCGGCGGGGTTGGTGATCTCGACCGGAGGTCCACCTGCGGTCCGATCGAGCGAACCCGACACAGCTAAGACCGAGTCGCGTGCAATCTCCGCCTCCAATCGACGCAGATTCATCCGCCACAGCAGGCGATTTTCCGGGTCTATTTGCTCACCGGAAACGATAGCTGCAGAGTCCACAGTGCCATTCACGGGACGACGCGACGACTGCCGGTACGCTGTCGACAACATGATCTGTCGATGCAGCCGCTTGATGCTCCAGCCATGCTCGATAAAGTCGACAGCCATCCAGTCGAGCAGTTCAGGATGCGAAGGCTGACTCCCGGAGTGGCCGAAGTTGCCCAGCGTCTCAACAATCCCGCGGCCGAAGTGATGATGCCAGACACGGTTCACAAGCACTCTTGCAGTCAACGGATGATCGGGCTGAGTCAGCCAGCGGGCTAGCGCCAGACGGCGGCCGCTGGTTTCACCCTGAGTGTCCTCTGCAGTGATGTTCACCGAACTCGCAACTGGTTGCAGGATCTCAGGGAACCCAGGTTGCACAAGCACGCCATGCGCCTTGACGTTGCCCCGACGATGAACATGCGAAACCGGCGGCGGGCCGTCGTCCCACAGCGCTTGGATCACACCGTAACTCTTCTTCTGCGCCGACAACGCCGCTCGTTGATCGGCATTTGCCTTCAGAGAGGCCTTCTCGGTGTCGGTGAATGCCGCATCAATGTCTGCATCGGAGATCGTCAGTCTCGCTGCAAATTTGTCCGCGAGATACTTCTGCACTTCACTGCGTTGTTCCGCTTTCGTTTCCACAGCCTGCTGAACGTCGCTTCGAATCGCTTCGGGAATCGATTGAACTCGGGTCTCCAGTACGCGCTGCCGCACCTGCTGCCGCAGGGTCGCTTCGCTCTTCGAAAGCTCCGCGACCTGCTGATCGATCTCCGTGTTCCGCTGGTCGATGGCAGTCCGCTCCTTCGGAGAGACATCGGCGAGGTAACGGTCCTTTGGCTTTTTCCATGAGTGCGGATTGAAGGCTGGCTCAAAGCAGGCCATCAGGCGGTAATAGTCGCGCTGTGGCAGTGGATCGTATTTATGGTTGTGGCAGCGGCAACATTCAAAGGTCAGCCCGAGAAATGCCGTCGAAAACATGTCCAGCGTTTCATTAACCACTTCGTACCGCTTCTCGATGCCATACTGATCGAAGTCGGTGTGATCGTCGACATTACGAAGAAAACCTGTCGCGGTCAGCAGTGACTTCGTACGTTCATCAAACGTCTCAGCCTCGCGCCAATCGACCAGTTCATCGCCCGCAATTTGCTCAGTGAGAAACTGATCAAATGGCATGTCATCGTTAAAAGCTTGTATGACATAGTCTCGATAACGCCAGATACCGTTGTTCGGATACATCGTTCCGAGATCATTGTCGAGCTTGCCATCGACATATCCTGCCGCATCGAGCCAGTGCCGCCCCCAACGCTCACCGTAGTGCGGTGACTTGAGCAATTCATCAATCAAGAGCTCATAAGCATTCGGTCGCTCGTCCTTCAGGAACGCATCGACCGCCGCCGGTTCGGGTGGAAGTCCAATCAAATCCAGATAGGCTCGCCGGATGAGCGTTGCTTTGTCCGCATCGGCTGAAAAGTCCAGCCCTCTCTGCTCCAGTCTGGCCAGCAGGAACCGGTCGATCGGAGTCCGCACGCGGGCCTCGTTGAGAACGGTTGGCTCTGCGGCTTTGCGCGGCGGCTGAAAGGCCCAATAGCTCCGGTCGGCTTCGGTGACTTGAGCGTGTGGTGACAAGGCGACGACTTTCTCATCGGCCGGCGCTCCCGCTTTGATCCAGCGACGGAGTAGAGCGAGTTCCTCGGCATTCAGTTTGTCATTCTCTTCAGGTGGCATCTGCCCGCTGGCCACGAGGTCGATGAGCAAGCTGCTGTGAGGCTCGCCGCGAACAATGGCGGGACCGTTTTCACCACCTCGCAAGATTTCCGAAAGCGACCGTAGATCAAGCCGCGCTTCCTGCACATCCCCTCCGTGACAGTCATGGCACTTTGCGGTGAGGAGCGGCAGAACATCCTTTTCAAACGATGGCGGAGAAGGCATCACGGCATCGCGCACTGTGATGGTCACCTCCAGGCGGGTTCCATCGCCATGGTGCGGAGTCGCGGTGCCGTCGGCAAACGCATCGACGATGAAATAGATGTAGTCATCCGGCCGCACCACCTGATCACGAATGTGGAACACACCTCGCTGCGTCGGAGTTCCGAAATCCGCTTCGCCAGAAGCCAACACAGTTGGTGTAAACCCACGCATCTCGTTTGGCGCGGGACCACGATCCACAAACCAGCGTACGCGCGAGTTGTCGCCGCAACAGTTCTGACCGTGCTCGAAGATTCCGTCGATCTCCAACTGTCCTCCGACTGGACTTCGCCACCCCACAACTACCGCATGGTCCGGCCCCGGTGCGATGAGGATGTCCCCCGGTTCGACCTTCAGCCCGATGTCGTACTCCGCCGATAACTTGCCGACAGCAGGAGCGAGCGGATCTTTTATGTGATAAGCCCAGCCATCCAGCGGGGAACCGAACAGCCTATCCTCTGCATCGCTCAGCGCCCTATAGCGGCCGTCTCGCAGCCATTGCCGAGATTCGACAGGTCCTTCTGATCGAGTCGTCCGCAGAAAGTGCCAAACCGGTTGTCCGTCGCGATCGGCATTTGGATTTTGCCGCGCAACTCCGGTCAAAAACTCATTTCGCAACGACCATGTCATAGTACTTGTCGGCATGTGGTCCTCTGCGCGAGTGGTGGCTGCAAGGCATACCAATATGGCAACGCTAAAGCAGTAGATTCCAACGCGGCTCTGGTAAACTGGATTCATGCACAGATTCCCCCCCAAAACAAGTCGCTTGTCCGCAGAAGACCCTCGCGGCTTTGAAAGACACAACCTAGTCTATCAGGATAGATTTGCGTTGAAATAGCGTTTTCCTTACGAGTTTGTGTAGAATCGTAACATCATGAAGAGTCAACGCACCGAGGCCGTCGATTTCGTCACGCTTGGATTTCATGTCAGCGATGCTCAAGCGAACCGCATGGCTAAGCCCCAGTGCGTCTGAACGGAATTTTCTCTCGCGAATTTTTGCGATCTCTCGTTGATCAATGGCTTCTTGTTACAACGCCGTTGCCATCCACCCCAGAGAAGCGGACGTTGAACTACCCGACCGCAGGGTTAACAGCTGGGCCAAAATCGGATCCGACCGCTAAGTTCCAGAAAAGGAGTGCCAATTGCAGGTAGGACATGCAAAATAGCGGATTTCGAAGTCCTTTCGGTCGCCAAGCGACGTGAACAGTCCTCGGCTTTAGCCAAGCTCAGTTCATCCTTTCATTCACCAAATTGGCTAGTTCAGGGATAATCTCGGAAAAATGCAAAAGAACTTCAGACGAAATTGAAACGAAACATGCTCCAGTCTTGTCTACATGGTAAACGACAAGAACCTTGACGTAGCAAACAACAAAAGCCCTTCTCATCGTGAGGCTTGATGCCAATAGATGCCAACAGCTTGAGGAAACTGCTGGAAAACTACTGGACGACTCTGGTAGAGTGGGTCGGGGGGGCTCGTGATGGCGCCGAGGACGTAGTTCAGTCGGCATTCATCAAGCTGGCTTCCGAAGATCCACCACCTGAAAATCCTGTGGCATGGCTTTTCACGATTTCCAAGCGTTTGGCAATAAACGAACAGTTGTCGCAGACGAAGCGTCGTTCGCGTGAATCACTGGTGGGACGTGGCCGCGAGGAATCAACTGACCGAGTAAACGAATTCGAGATGCGGGATCTACTTGGTAGCCTTGATGAGCGAGAGAGGGAAATCGTAATCGCGAAAATTTGGGGTGGGCTGACATTTGATGAGATTGCGATCGCCTGTGCGGATTCCAAAGCGACCATTTGGAGGTCGTATCAAAGCGGTATTTCAAAGCTGAAAAGCGCCTACGGGGAATTCAAAGATGAATAACGAATTGAATCAACCTAAGAACAACGATGAATGGAGTCCCTTCGAGCAAAGGCTGCGAGATCAGGCACTTGGTCCGCAACTAGGTCATCTAGGGGAAATCATGTATGAGTGCGGCTACGCTGCTGGTGTTGCAGCATCCAGAAAGAGAACACGCGTTGTTACGAACCGGTGGCAGATCGTTAGCCTTGCAGCCAGTGCGCTAGCTTGCCTTTCGTTTTCAAGCCATTTTTTCTCCACTGAAGTAAATCGCTCTGATCAATTCGGTAAGGGGAACTCCGGCAATGCGGCAGAGCAGAAGTCCACCGACCCAGAGCCGCAAATTGCAGGCAATGCCTGGGTCATGCACCTCACACGAGACAGGCAACCTGATCAACGGACCGCTGGTACCTTAAGAGCATCAGGGACTCCTAAAGACACCACGAGTACTGGTGGGTTAGAAGATGAGTTGGAATCCATCCAGTTAACTGCTCCTAATCCACCATTACGACCATCCGATTTTCCGCTTTTTTTGTAAGGAACGTTTTAATGAACATGGTTAAGCGTGCGTTTACTTGCATCTTTATACTGGGCGTTACCCTAGCTGGCACACCAAGGAGTGCTCTCGCTCAGCAATCTGAAAGCGTAAAAAAACAACTACAGATTTCTCCCAAAATTGCGAACGACGATGATTCCAGCTTTAGGTTGCTCGCTTCGGAAGAGGAGCAAGAGCAGGGCAATGCCGTTCCGGTGTTACTCCGGATGGTGTACGAACAACAACCGTTCATGAAAGACCTTTACCCTAGACTCCACGAGTTCGCTGAGATGGATATCAGTGATCCAAAGTGGAAGGACTTTTACTTCGATCTTTTTGCGGAGCATATAATCCGAGCTGGGTCGATGAGCCACGCGGATTGGCAGTACCCACTTCGAAGTGAACGTCCTTATCTGATCCTGCTGCCAGACATGCAGTCACAACGTCAATTGGTCGGTAAAGGAATGACAGCTTGGATTCGACAACAGCTGGCACAAGGCAAGACGGATAAAGCCCTACAAGGCATTAAGGCACAGTTCGGATGCAGTCGCCATTGTGCCGCAACTCCGATCGTTATTTGCCATTTAGTTGGATTGGCGATTGCGAATTCTGGTTTCGATAATCTAGAACTTGTCATCCAGGCTGGCGAGTGTCCAAATATGTACTGGGCTTTAGCTACATTACCGCCGACTCTACAAGACCTAGGCCCAATGGTTCGCTGGGAGTTAAGTGCCACGCCGACACGCTTAAGCGAACCGTTGCCAAGTATTGGCAATGACCAATGGATTCAGATATCGAATCGATTCATTGATCTTTATAGTGAGGCTAGTAACATCCGCTACACGCGAGAAGAAGGTGAGGCACTTCAGAAGAAGATGGATCTATTGTCAAAAGACCAACTGGAAAAGGAATTTGGCTTTGCGGTAGAGGATGTTGAGCGCATGATGAAAGAAGAGCGCATCATGCGCTGGTTATATCTCCATTATCTTCGGTTTAGATCGAATGTAGAGCCCCTTGCCTATCAGTCGCCCAAGCAGATCATCGCTGCAAAGCGTACCATTGAAGCGAACAATGAGAAGTTGCTTAGGGAGTCAGGTGCGAAGTCGAGTCCATATCCGGTCATGCTACCACATGGAGTTCTCGCGTGTCGCAATTTCGAACGTCGAGCTAAGTTCCTTCAAACAATTGAGGCGATTCGAGATTACGCGGGGCGAAACAACGGAACTCTACCTGCAAAACTCGACGACCTGCACCTTGCCGCTCCTAAGGATCCTTTCACCGAGCAACCATTTGATTATGAACTGAGAGGAAAAACGGCACGACTGAGCCAAGCAAAAATCGATGGATTTTCGGGTGTGACTTGTGACTACGAACTGACTGCAAAATAGAATTGGCACTGTGATCGGCCGGGATCAGTGGGAACGCAGTGATTCGAACACTATCCATCATGAGTCGTATCTCTTCGCGGTTTGCTGTGCATGGTACGTCAATCAGGTCTCGGTGCAGCCCTCCCAGAAGATTATGCATGTAGGTGGATCGCTTGCTATGTCTCCGACTATCACTCGCGAATACTTGGTTGTCGATGTAAATGAATACCGAAATTCAATGCCGGAACGATGGCATGCTGTCGTTATGAATCCCAGAGCAGATATCAGTGGTCGAGTTTCAAGCCGATGATGGGTTGCGGACTCCGGACACGAAAGCTCCGGTCATCACGATGTATGGCCTTAAGGACGCGTTATTGTCCCCGAAACAAGCAAGGGGACCATCACGATCAAAAGCGAGGCGGACAACGTTCCGATTCGAATCAAGCAATCCCATCAAGTTATTGAGGAAATGGTCGTCAGTCGAACTGGCAATCGGCTCGCAATCCTGTTCTTCTATTCGTCGATCTGTTTGATCATTGCGGGAGGAACGTTGTACAGGCGTTTCTCGCCGGCGGTGTCCACCAGTCCTGATCTGTCGCAGCTTGCTTAAAGCCATTCGAGTTGTCCGAATTCACTACCTCCAGTTAGGGATCGCTCGCCCCGGGGTCCAAGGTGCACCGAGGGTGTCAAATCGAAGAAGCATCGCCGGTATGTCCGTTCCCAAAAGCTTGTTGAGCTCCCCAGTTGCGGCATCGAATTCCTGGCCCGCGATCTCATATTGCTTGCGGTGGGTTCCGGTCGGTCCGATTGTACTGCCGATTGCTCCCATCATGGCATTGGCCAAGCGGCTCTGTAAACCTGGCATTGCCCCCTCGTTCCGCTTGGTCCGAGTCGTATCGCCATTAAAGATCTGTTGCAGATCGATCAGTCGCAATTGCAAAGCCCGAATCTCCTTCCACATATTCGGATCCACTTCGGCTGAAGTTCTGGTCAAGCCCTCGATTGCATCGAGTCTTTCCAGAGCTTCATTGGTCAGCTCCGTCGCAGCCGTTACGGCATTAGCGAGCCGGTAGACTTGCTTTGCGAAATCCCTTATCGCGGTTCGATTGATCTCCGAAGTATCTCCAAACGTCCAGGGCTCAATCTCGAATTCGGTTTTTCCGATCAGCTCGGCAACTTCGCCGTCAACCATCTGCGAGACCTCAACGGTGTACTTGCCAGGGACAGCAACAGGCCCGGTTCCTACCGAACGTCTTCGACGAGCCCCACCGCCAGGTCCTGCATGACGGTAGTCCCACTGTGTTCGAATGATTCCTCGATCGGTCGATGTAGGTATCTTGCGGACAACGGCACCCGATGCATCACGAATCGTCAGCCACCTAGACGGAGCTACCTCTCGATCCTCGTTCTTTAGCTCTTCCCATGATGGATAAGGCGTATCCTTGAGCGCCTTGGCTCCTTCTCGATCGTTCTTTTCCCGTTTCGATTTCTTCGTCCTAAGCTCTTCCTTCAAATGGTATGTGAACGTCACCCCATACTCAGGATTAGGTGCGGTGTAGAAATTCGCGCCCTGGAATCCACGTCCAGTAACTCCCATCGGATTGACGGTCTGAAACATAATCCCCTTTTTGATCGGGAACATGGTATTGCTTTCGAGCAATTCAGGCTTGAGCCTCCGAAGCGGAGAGTAGTCATCCAGGATATAAAATCCACGGCCAAATGTCCCCAAGACAAGGTCATTCTCACGTCGCTGGATTTCGATATCTCGGACCATGATCGTCGGCAACCCCGACTTGAGCGCTATCCATTTGCTGCCGCCGTCTATCGTAAAAAAACAACCGAACTCCGTTCCACAGAAGAGTAAGTTCGGATTCACATGGTCTTGCTTAAGCGTATAGACGCTTCCTCTCTCGGGAAGATCCCCTGTGATCTCGTGCCACGACTTACCCCGGTCGGTGGATTTGACGATATACGGCTTGAAGTCCCCTCGTTTATGGTTGTTAACAACCACATAAACGGTATTTGAATCGAATAGATCCGCTTCGATATCATGGATGTATCCGAACTCTGGAATTTCCAACGTACCAAAACGTTCTACCTTGCGCCATGTCGCTCCTCCATCTTCGGTGATCTGAATCAAGCCTTCGTCGGTTCCTACATAAATCAGTCCGGGAGCGAGAATGGATTCATCCAGAGCGACGATATTGCCGTAGAGCGATGTCGAAGCGTTTTTTGCAACCGAGTCGACACCCCATACTCGCCCCATGACCTTCAACTCATTGCGATCGATCTGTCGCGTTAGATCGGGGCTGATCGGTACCCAGTTATCGCCTCGATCATCGCTGCGAAAGAGAATCTGCGAAGCATAGTACAACCGTTTGGAATTGTGGGGAGAAATCAATAGCGGTGAATCCCAGTTCCATCGCAATGCTGGCCCCTCCTTGGCCTCTTGTGGTTTGATGTCGACGGCTTCTCCAGTTTTTCGGTTGTAGCGGACCAATCCCCCATACTGCCACTGGGAATAAATGGTGTCAGGGTCAGTCGGGTCTACCGCAGGTTCAAACCCATCACCAAAAACAGTTACGAACCAATCGCTGTTGCGAATGCCGTGCTCGTTGTTGGTGCGTGAGGGTCCACCTTGTGTAGCGTTATCCTGGGTTCCCCCGTAGACATTATAGAAGGGCTTGTCATTGGACACTGCCACTTTGTAGAACTGGGTAATCGGTAGATTCGCTTTGTAATCGTAGGTTTTTCCACGATCCCACGTCTCATACAATCCACCGTCACAGCCTATGAGTAGATGGTTCTCATCGGACGGATCGACGATGATCGCGTGATTGTCCACATGCTTGTCATCTTCTCCCAGAGCGCTAAAACTCTTACCGCCATCTTCACTGACCATCATCATCGTATCGAGCGAATAGATGCGATCAGCTTTATGCGGACAGCAGACAATCTCATGATAATATTGAGGGCTACTTGCGACATAGCTACTCATCTTCTCCCAAGTCTCTCCGCGATTGATGCTGCGAAAGAAGCCCCCTTTTTCCTCGGCGGCCTCGACAATCGCATAAACGATTTCAGGATTCACCGGCGAGATGTCCAAACCGATCTTGCCTTTATCGACATCAGGCAACCCGCGAGCGATTTTCTTCCAATTCTCCCCACCATCTGTCGACTTATAAATGGTCGACTCAGGACCACCGTCAATGAGCACCCATTCATGACGCCTGCGCTGATAGGAACTTGCATAAAGAATCTGAGGATTACTCGGATCGATGTGAACTTCATTGATGCCTGTCATCGGGCTGATGTTTAAAATATTGGACCACGTCTTGCCACCATCGGTTGTCTTGAACAATCCGCGATCTGCTCCGTCCTTCCACAAAGGACCTTGAGCAGCGACAAAAACAACATTTGGATCGTTTGGGTGTACAGCAATCATTCCGATGTGCTCGCTGTTCTCCAGCCCCATACGTTTGAAGGATTGACCTCCATCGCTAGACTTGTAAATCCCATCTCCATAGCCAACACTTCGCTGAGAATTGTTCTCACCGGTCCCAATCCAGATCGTGTGTCGGTCATGGGGAGAGATTGTTACGCAACCGATGGAGTACGATCCGTAGCCATCGAAAATGGGCTTGAACGTCACCCCGGCATTTTCTGTCTTCCACACCCCACCCGAAGACGCCACCACATACCAAACGGAACGATTGACAGGGTCGATAGCGATGTCGCCGATCCGACCTGACATAAAGGCTGGACCGATCCCGCGAAACTTCATCGCAGAAACAAGTCCTGAGTTTATTCCGGGTGTTTGATCCTTGGGTTCGTCGGTGTCTTGGGAGAATGCAGCTATATTTCCGATGAACAAACCGATACTAGCGGACAAAATCCAATACTTAAACATAACATTTTCCGAAGTGGTTTCGGGTTGAATTTCAGGTGTGCGACGCGCTCGCTCCAACAAAAACACTATAATTACGCTCGTTCGAGTTTCCATCCTTGTCGAAAAAACCTGCGGGAAATCCCCAAAGATTGCTCGCCGTAAACTCAGGACGTTTGCTACCCAGCACCGATTGTTTCATTTCTCAAAGACATACCGTGAGACCACTTATGCTTCGATCTTGGATCCCCCCTGTTGTTGCGACACTAGCGGTGCTGTATTTCGGATCCCTGACCGCTCGCTCCCAACTGATAGACTCAACCACAAAGAGACCATTGACCCAGACCATAGAGTCCAATAATCGTGTTGCGAAAATGGTTGTCTCGCTTTCGCCCACTGAGGCGATGGCCGCCCAAGAAGTAACGCTTACGATCCAAACGACGATCGCCAAGGGATGGCATATCGGAACGATATCCTCGGATCCTGAGGCCATAGGATTCCCCACCCAAATCCAATTCGATCCGGTGGGACTAGAACCCATCGATAAGGACTTTACATCCAGCGCCCAGCCTCGTGTGCTCAACCTTGCGATCGGTAAACAACAATACATGCAAGGAGAGTTCACTTGGACTCGCAAGTACCGAGTCACTGCGGCGGACTCGAAGTACGGCGGAATGGGAACCGTGCGGTTTCAAGCGTGCGACAACACCAAGTGCTTGGCGCCTCAAACGGCTACGTTCGAGCTTGGGCATATCCAGGGCACCGGTTCGATGCCTCAATCCAAGCGCGATGCCGAACTCGCAACCGAGAAGTCCATAGGTGAACCGATCGTGCTGAACCTCGAACCGTGCGATTTGAAAAGGACCCGTCCGCAACTGAGCGTCAGCAATCTATTCGCTACCCTCTTGGCTGGAAGGCCGACCGACAAAATGGTCTGGAAGGGAACCATCCCCTCTGGGCCCAATCAAGGGGTCAGCATCTATTTGCCCCGGGCAAAGCAGTATTCGTTGATCAACACCGGTAGCGATGGCACGATTGTCGGCAACACCGCGACCTATGTTTCGGTCGATCAAGACTCCGACGAAAAGCTTGCTGAGTGGGAGGCCGTAGCGGTCAATCGCCCCATCCGAATCCGAGACACCATGTACCGTGTGAAAGAGATCAACGTTGAAAACAAAACCATGACCATCCAAGAACTAGATATTCCATTGAAAGGATCACTCGTCGGATTTCGCTGCCCCGACTTTGAACTCACCGCTTTAGATGGCTCCGTTATTTCCAACAAGTCGATCCTCGGAAAAACAACCATCTTGGATATATGGGCGGTAACTTGCCACAACTGCTACGAGGGGTTCCCCAAAATCCAAAATAGCCTTAAAAAACATGGGCCTGACAAGTTCAATGTCATTCTGCTTACAGTGGACACAGACAGACAATTTTATGACAGCCAAGCCCCCCGGTTGTTTGAAACTTATGGTGGAAAAGATTGGCCGCAGATCATGCTGCCCGGAGGCTTCGAAGGCGCTTTGACGTTTGGCGACTACGGCTTTGGGAGTGTAGTGGTCGACGAAACAGGGATCGTCCGTGCCGTCGGTGCGATGAGCTTCAACATAGAAGCGTTGATGGACCAACTCGTCCATGCCAAGCGACCCTGATGGAACTTTTTAGACACAACCCCATCGCTTCAAGTCATTCCAGCGATGCCGATCGTTGATCGAAGAGGTTCGAGGTAACTTGCCGACCAACCGGCCCGACAGGATCACGGCGTGGGACGAGGAAAACCAACCTTAGAACGACAGAATCAAAATCACCGATCCCTCAGTACTGAAATCATGAAACCCACCCACCACCATTCACTTCCAAGCATCTTGCACCCACGTCGCAGCATGATCCGACTCGTTCCATCTGCGATCGCGATTTGTGCAGCTTCACCTGTACTTGCCAACCTCCGTTCCGATGCGAAACCGCGAATCAAGATAGGTCAGATCGGCGTTGGCCATGCGCATGCCTCAAAACTCTCGGTCTATCGAGCTTCGCCCGACTATGAAGTCGTCGGCGTCGTGGAACCGGACGAGCAACTACGAAAATCGGCTGAGAAATCTCCTCCCTACAACGGTCTTCCCTGGCTCTCGCGCGATCAATTGCTCGCAACCCCCGGACTCCAAGCCGTGCTCGTCGAGACGCGCGTTGGCGATCTCCTCGACAACGCCGAGGCTTGCATCGCAGCCGACAAACATGTCCATATCGATAAGCCCGCCGGAGAGTCCCTGCCACAATTCCGACGCATCCTCGAATCGGCGCAGAAGAAAAACCTGCTCGTACAAATGGGCTATATGTATCGGTACAATCCCGCAGTGGTCTTGCTCCGCGAATTTCTAAACAAAGGCTGGCTCGGTGAGGTATTCGAGGTCCATACCGTCATGAGCAAAGTCGTCGATCCGGCCAGTCGAAAGGAGCTCGCGGAATATCCCGGCGGGATCATGTTTGAGTTGGGTGGGCATATCCTCGATCTGGTGATCGCCATCCTGGGCAAACCGCAATCGGTCAGCGCATTCAATCGACATAGCGCCGCGATCGACGATGGACTCCTCGACAATATGCTATGCGTACTGGATTACCCCAAAGCCACCGCGACCATCAAGTCGTCGGCAATCGAAGTCGAAGGCTACGGACGCAGGCATCTGGTCGTCTGCGGAACCGAGGGGACATTCCACATCCAACCTCTGGACAACCCCACAGCCCGAGTCTCCCTATCCCGAGACTGCGGCCAGTACAAAAAAGGGACACACGACATCACGCTTCCCAAATACACCCGATACGTCGGAGACGCCGCCGATATGGCGCAAGTCATTCGCGGCGAGAAACTGTCGGATTTCCCTCCCGAACATGACCTGATTGTCCAGTCGACATTGCTCCGCGCCTGCGGGCAGAGTACGCAGTAAACCAATCCATCGACCTAATCGTCTGTGTTCCAAAATCACTTACTGTTTTTAACAAACAGGTGCACCGATGTTTTTCTCCAACGATCGCCCTCGCTTGATGCAACAATCGCCTCATTGCTCTGCGGACGCAGCGGCGGTTAAGCCTTCTAGCAATTGAAAAGTGACTCCGGCGTTTGAGCTTAGGCGAGTGAGCAAACGTGCTCCTAATGCCGACGCTGGTGTCCAAAACCCGCCCGAACATTCTGCCTTGGAAACATCGCAAGCTAGACAAACGGCGGCTTCGCCAAGCATCTTGGCCGTCGAGCCATAGCCTGGATCTCGATCGCCTGCGACTCGAACTCGTAGTGTCTGCTCTGTGTCAGTTCGGCCAAAAAGCTGTATGTCGAAAAACCCCTGCTGCTGCTGTTGAAGACTCGGCCCTTGGCCCGGTTTGGGTAATACGAAGCGTGCGAGCATGCGACGTACTGGACCGAGCAAAGCTAGACCCAGGCCGAGTTTCGATGCCGTAGCGCGAGACCATCCCCGCAGTCCTGTGCCCGTTAATACCGATTCGTCGTAGAGAAAATCGTTACCATAGGGGTATCCAAGGATCGCGTTGCTCCGATGCACGATCCGCGTGTTAATACCACTCATGATGAACGGAGCCGTCCAACTGGAGAAATCCTTGTCGAACACGATGTCATTGCCGCTCGGTTGCTTCACCCCTTGGCCCGAGTTCCCCATGCACAGCGAAAAGGGATTGGCAAGTTGCCGGCGAATCTCGGGATCCTTACTGCCCTCCTTAAGCACATTCATAAGGCTCGCGATCGTCCCGCCCGAGACCCCGCCGCGTGCGGCTTTCACCCGTAGCTTCACCCGTGAGCAAACCTTGCCAAAGCGAGCTTGAGCCTCCTGCTGGAGAAACCAAACCCCTAGATCCGAAGGGATCGAATCGAAACCACAGCAATGGATAATCCTTGATCCGGTCTCCTTGGCCGTCGACTCATAACGCGCGATCATCCGTCGAATCCATTGCACCTCGCCCGTGAGATCACAGTAATCGGTTCCACTCTCGGCACATGCCTTGACCAACGGCTCGCCGTACAGAGCGTACGGGCCAACGGTCGAAACGACGACATTCGCTCGTTCGCACATCTGCCGAAGACTCCGCTCGTCGGTCGCGTTCACTTCGATTAATTCAAGCGATCCTGCAGTCTCTCCGAGATCCGCTCGAACCTTTTCTAACTTCTGCCTAGAACGCCCTGCCAAAGCCCACTTCAGGTCGCGGCCAACCCCGTAGGTATCAAGCAGATACCGACAAAGAATCTTCCCAACAAAGCTCGTTGCACCAAAGACAACGACCTCATGGGTCGCGGCATCTGGTCGACTGATCATTCTGTCTGTGTCCGTTGCCATCATCTAGTATGTTTTCACAGTTGCAATACAGGTCGCTTTAGGTCGCTTCAACGACCACCACTAAAGAGTATACCCGCTTTGGCTAGACACGGTCGGTCGATCCTTACCAATCATGGATTCGCGTGAGGCTCTGTCTCTCTTCGGCTCTTCAGAAATCATTGTGGGAAAAAGGTTCTTCAGGTTATATTGTGGGTAATTGCTTTGAAAGGGATTCAAAGATTGAAAACACAGAGTGATTGATGGAAGGATAAGAAGGGATCTATGTTCAGTAAACGAATCGTCATTTCCAATTTGAGCGGACTGCTCTTGGTACTTGTTGGGCTTGCTGTCACCGAGCATGTTCATGCCCAACAGGAAACTCAAAAGCGATTCGAACAACTCGATGGAAATCGCGATGGAAAAGCCGTCAAGGAAGAAGCCACACGAGGGGCGTTGCGCAGTCGATTGAAAAATGCAATTAGTGGAGCCTTGGGAAGGAACAATTCGAACGACGAAGCAGTTCCAGCCGAGCCGTCAAAGGCACTTGAAGCTCCGGTTCGCCAAGGCCCCAAGCTACTCACACCCGGAGAGCACGGTCTTGGGCGCTTCGTTCCTGACTTTGAATTTTCGGATATCGAGGGGGTACCGAAGAAACTGCATGGCGACTCCAATAACGAACTCACGGTAATTGCATTTACCAGTACGAGCTGCCCGATCAGCAAAAAGTACTTACCAACGCTTGTCGAACTTCATCGGGAATATACGTCGCGCGGCGTCAGGTTCATTTTGGTCAATTGCGTTGCAACCGATAAGCTAGACGAGATGAAACTTGCGGAGTCACTCTTTGCATCGGACGCAGAGTACACCTTCGATAAAGATTCACGGTTCGCAGCTCACCTAAGGGCAACCAGCACGACCGACGTCTTCGTACTCGATGGCTCGCACACAATCATCTATCACGGTGCAATCGATGACCAATACGGATTCGGTTACTCGATTGATGCACCTCGGTATACCTATCTTCGCGACGCCTTAGATGCTGCACTCGAACATCGCTCGATTCTCGTCGCTGCGACTGCAGCACCGGGCTGTGTCCTGGAGCAGTCGCCTGATTTGGAGGCATTGACGGATGTGACATACTACAATCAAATTTCTCGACTTTTGCAACGGCACTGTGTCGAGTGCCATCGTGAAGGGGGAGTGGGGCCTTTCAAGCTCGACACCTACGAGGACGCCGTCGCTCACGCACCGATGATTCGGGAAGTCGTCGATCGAGGAATCATGCCACCTTGGTTTGCAGCCGCCGACACAAGTCTCTCGACGTCGCCTTGGATCAACGATCGCTCGCTCTCGGCATCCGAGAAAGAACTGCTTTTCGCATGGCTAAACAACAAAACTCCGGCAGGCGATCCCAAGCAGTCACCAGCTCCGCGAATTTTCGCCGATGGCTGGCTGATCGGAAAACCGGATGCCTTGTTCGAATTCGCCAAGCCCGTGAAGGTCAAAGCGACGGGCACAATGCCTTATCAGAATGTTGTCGTGGATACCCATTTGGAGAACGACCAGTGGGTTCAAGCGATCGAAGTCAGGCCGGGCAATCCGAGTGTTGTCCATCACGTTCTGGTCTTTGTCCAAGGTACCGACGAAGAGGATGGACCTCGCGACGACGCTGCAGACGAACGAGGGGGTTACTGGGGAATCTACGTCCCCGGTAACAGCACTCTTGTTTATCCCGATGGATATGCCAAGCGGATTCCCAAGGGTGCGAAACTGCGTTTTCAGATGCATTACACCCCCAATGGCACCGCAACCGAGGATAGCACTCGCATTGGATTAGTCTATGCGAAGGAGGAACCTAAGCACGAGGTTCGGGTGGCTGGAGTGGCCAATCTACGATTCCAGATTCCCCCAGGAGCCGATAACCATCCGGTCGTCGGTAGTATCAAGAACATTCCGACCGATGTCGAAATCTTAGCGTTCCTCCCGCACATGCACTTGCGTGGCAAAGCGGCACGATACGATTTGATCTCGGATGGTCAAACCCGAACGATGCTCGACATTCCACGCTACGACTTCAATTGGCAATTGCTCTATCGATATGCCCAGCCCGTGAGCGTCAAGGCAGGATCAACTTTGCAGTTCACCGCTTGGTACGACAACAGCAGCAACAATCCGGCCAACCCGGATCCAAACAAGGAAGTGCGCTGGGGGCCTCAAACCTTCGACGAGATGCACCTGGGCTATGTCGAGTATATTGTCCCGGGTGCCAAGCCAGGCGATCCCAATCCACTCAATCCACGCAATCGGGTTCGCGGAGCAATTCGCAACGCACTCGGTGGCGGTGGCTCCGACCGACCGAACGTCGGCGATGCCCTCTTTAGGCAATTGGATGCCGATAGCGATGGAAGCGTCACACGCAATGAGGTCAAAGCCAGGTACACCAACAACCCAGCAGCTTCAACAACGATCTTCGATCGACTCGATGCCGACAAGAGTGGCGCGTTGAGCCGAGAAGAACTACGCAAACTCGCCGAGATCCTTGGAAGGTGATCGAGTTGGGCAAAAAAATGTTAGGGCAAAAAAATAGAAGGGCAAAAAAATGAAATCCAATAAACAATAATCAAGCGTGCCTTGAACATTATCCGCTTGTTTTATTTGTTGCCTGACCATTTTTTTGCCCTGCCCAACAAGCAATCCTCACAGAAGTGCCATTTAAGGCTGTTTCGACATGGGTTGCCAATGTCCATGCATCGCGCAGTGACCTTCGGCAACGGCGGTGATGGGCCACGACTCCTTTCCGTCAGTCGTGCCAACAACCAGTTGCATCGTCCCGCTGCGATCCGATCCAAACAGGATCCACTTTCCATCGGGCGATACCGCAGGATGATAGTGCCGCGTGCCCGATTGCGAATGAGTTAACTGTGTCAACTGCCCTTCAAGATCAACACGCATCAGTTCGATGCTACCCTCGACTTTCGCAGTGTAGAAAACATGCCGACCATCTGCTGACCAAACTGGAATGTCACTGCTTTCGCTATGAAAGTCAGGGGTTTTCAATACTTCCACGACGCCTCGATATCCACCACGATCGGAAAGCTTTCTGAGCCCCGACCCGTCCTTCTTGACAACATGCGGATGGCAGTTGTAGTGCTCGCCTGAAACAAACATCAGCCACTGTCCATCGGGCGACCACTGGGGAGCAAAATTAAATGGATTGCCGGTATCGATCCGTCGTTTGTCACTGCCATCGATGTTCGACACGAAAATCTGGTAGTTCTCGTGGTAGCTGATTCGCAAGCCGTCGGGAGAGGCCGAGTATCCGTAAGCAAAACCTGCACCTGACGCAGAAACATCCCGCTTGTTGCGCCCGTCGCGATCCATGAGATAAGGTTTCGAGATGCCATCTATCAAAGGAGTGAATCCGTAGCCGCTCCCATCAGGCAGGAAGAACAATCCCGTGTTGTAAATGCTGACTCGATCAATCGATGTTAGGTTGGTGATGGCCCCGGTCTGAGGATCAACAAGACAGGTATCGACCAGCCAGCCCTCCGTCATGCGAAAGGTCTTATGCTCGCGTTCCCACGCGGCGTTCTGTGGACTCTCCCATAGGCTCAATACGATAGCCTCTTTTCCATCGGGAGACCAACCTCCGAACTGAGTCCAGCTATGTTCGCGCGAGGCCAGTTCTGCAGCAATCACCCG
This sequence comes from Pirellula sp., assembly GCA_040381975.1. Taxonomy (GTDB): domain Bacteria; phylum Planctomycetota; class Planctomycetia; order Pirellulales; family Pirellulaceae; genus JBKCUI01. Next base: position 2,981 of record JBEIGI010000048.1, on the reverse strand, counting down.
ACGCCCTGTTCCATCAGCATGCACGAGGCAAGCTCGCTTGGTTGACCAATTCGCGAATTGTCCCTCGGTAAGATCGTTTCGTCCCTCGGAGTAGCCGATCAAAGGCCAACTGATCGTCCCTGTGGGCTTTGGATCCTCTGCCCAGGTGGTTGTGGCAAGGCCCCCCAAGAGTGCAACCACAAAACACCAGATACCGACCTGTCTTGGGCAAATCAGATTCATATACAGCACTTCCGGGTAAAACATGATTTTCTAAACGTTATAATCAGTGTGCAAATCATGCCACAGATCAAACAACCAGAGGAGATCCAAATTGACCAATCGTATTCTACTTGCACCTAAAGTTCTCGCGTTGGTGTTTGGAAGTGCGCTTTGCTTTTTATCCTTTGCCGCGGAACCTGCTCGTATCGAACTCTGGCCACAGGGGGCTCCTGGTTCGCAGGATCGAAAAAACGAACCCGAAAAGACCGACCGTACAAATGGGGCTTGCAATGTCACCAATGTCCATACCCCATCTTTGACTGCGTATCTCCCCAAGCCGCAAAAAACCGGTTCCACCGCAATCATCATCGCACCCGGTGGTGGCCATAGAATGCTGTGCCTTGGTCACGAAGGGGACTCGCTAGCCCAATGGTTCGCTGATCAAGGTATCGCCGCATTCGTCCTGCGTTACCGATTGGCAAGAGAAGAGGGTTCGAAGTACACCGTCGATGAGCATGCGATGGCTGATACTCGCCGAGCGATCCGAACTGTTCGAAGTCGTTCTGCAGAGTGGAACATCAACGCAGATCGGATCGGTATCCTTGGCTTCTCCGCCGGTGGTGAACTAGCCGCATTAGCCGCGATGGAATCCGACAAAGTCAACCCCACCAGCAGCGATCCCATCGAACATGCAAGTTCACGTCCCGACTTCCAAGTCCTCATCTATCCTGGTAGCTCCCATCGCTTCACGGCAAGTAAAGGAATGCCGCCGGCCTTCATCGCACTTGGAGCCAACGACCGCGATGATATTTCGCTCGGGATGGCAAAGCTTTATCTTCAGTACAAACAGGCCGCCGTACCGTGCGAACTACACATCTACTCCAACGCCGGTCATGGTTTTGGCTATCGACCTGAAGCAAATCATGCCGCTGCCCAATGGCCCTTACGGCTCAAAGAATGGCTGGCCGATTCGAAATTCATCGACTAGTTCCTTCGAATGACGCTAACCTGGACTCGCTGTAGATACTCAATCAAATTATGATCACTTTTTTGATTGTTCTACTAACCAACCACTACCTCACCTAAAGCCTAGGTCCTAAATGACTCAACTTCGCTGCCTGTGCTCCCAAGCCGCCTTATCGCTCGCGCTCTTTGCATTTTGTTTGCCAACGCTCAAGGCCCAGTACGATGGGGCTGTCGCCCCCCCTGAGCCACTTCGACCAGGGTTCGAATCCATCACCGCCCAAGAATGCGAGCTGTGGCTCCATATCTTGGCTGGCCCGGGTTTCCAAGGTCGTGGAACCGGACAAGAAGGGTACATCAAAGCAGCCTCATGGGTCTCGGGAAAACTCGCTGAGTTCGGTCTCAAGCCTATGGGGGACGCGGGTACCTATTTCCAAATGCTACCCATGAGCCGATTGAACATCGACGCGGCTCAGTCCAAACTCACCGGCCCAAATGATCTTACCGTTGGCTTTGACAAAATGATCGGCCTGGATCGCTACACCGACCAACCTGAGTTTGCTGGCAAGGTCGTGTTTCTTCAGATGGCTGGCGAGGGAGCCAAGATCGCCGATGACCTCAATATCGAAAACAAGATCGTCATCTTGGTAGCAGATGACAAGGCTGCAGCGGCCAATTCGTTTCGGCTAAATCGAAAGCGAGCCTCGGCAGTCTTGCGCGTCGTCGATACACCACCTACCTCAACACCGCAGCAAGAACGATCCAACGGTCGACAGCGAGCCAATGGGATCGGAGGAAGCATCCATAGAGACGCGGCCAAGCAGATTCTTGCTGCCGTTGCAGGTAAGGAGGAATGGCTAACGGTTCCCGAGGAAGGCGCCGTCGATGTACACGAAACAGAAGTCGACTTCAAAGTCGAACTTCGCGTTCGCAAAGAGCCCATGGCTGTACCCAACGTCTTGGCTTGGCAAGAAGGCTCCGATCCGGATCTACGCGATGAGTACATCGTTATCGGTGCCCACTTAGATCACCTCGGTGTTCGCGGAAATGAATATTTCGCAGGAGCAGACGACAACGGTTCGGGTTCAACAGCCCTTCTAAGCATTGCAAAAGCGATCGCTTCCAATCCAACGAAACCTAAAAGGAGCATCCTTTTTATGTGGTTTGCAGCCGAGGAAATCGGGCTTGTTGGCTCAGCTCACTATGTCAACAATCCGATCCTACCGCTTGAAAAAATGATCTGCATGCTCAATGTGGATATGGTCGGACGCAACGAGGAAAAGCCCAACGAACCTGCAAGCGATAACGTCCGCTCCTTGCACTTGGTCGGAAGCGAGAAAGGGGACAAGTCCCTGCATACGATCATCCTTGAAGCCAACAAATCCATCAACTTTGAATTCGAGTTCGACGAAGAAGGTGTGTTTGGACGCAGTGACCAGTTCAACTTTTTCAAAAAGGGAACCTCGGTTGCATTTCTCTTTGGCGGGTTCCATCCCGATTATCATCGAACGACCGATACACCGGATAAGATCAACTATGCCAAGATCGCTTCGGCGGCGAAACTTTACTTCCTAGTCTCCCACTTGGCAGCGGAGCATGGACCATTTCCAACGCCCAAGGAAGAAGAGCCCGCCGGCAAATAGTTTTTGGTTCAAGCGAATCGAGTTACTGCTGCCCCAAGGTCGCTGATTTCTCCGAAATCAGCCCCCAGCGCTCCAGACCACCTCAATCAAATCAAGCCACAACTCCAAGGATAGGGGTAGGGAAGTCCGGTTGAGCCGGACTCCCCTCCCTCCGAACCGTACGGGCGGTTTTCC
>JBEIGI010000047.1:0-42175 GCA_040381975.1 Pirellula sp. | reverse complement strand
TTGCTGATTTACGAGCACTCGGTGGTTTCTGAGCGGTCGCTGGATCGGATGCAATTGGCATTTTTTCAGCTCAACTCCATAATCAGCGTCGTGATTCTCGGGGCAGGGGCCCTCGACACGTGGCTTGGATAACTCAGACATATCGATCGATTCCCAAAACTCGCAATTATGAACAGTCTTCAAATCAAAGATCGCTTGAGAGTCATTCGTGATAAGGTCGAGCAGGGAGGTCGTTTAAATCTCGACGAAGGGATTTTCCTTTACGACCCGGAAGTCTCATTGCACGAGATTGGCGAGTTGGCCAATTGGAAGCGAGAGCAGATCAACGGCAACGTCGGGTACTACAACATCAACACGCATTTGAATCCGACCAATGTGTGCGTTTATCGATGCCGCTTTTGTGCGTTTCGTTCCGATTTGCGAGATCCCAAGGGATACGTCATGAGCGACGAGCAGATCATCGCTCGTGGCCAGGAAGCATACGACAATGGATGTACCGAAATGCACATCGTCGGAGGCTTGCATCACAAACTCGGCTACGATTGGTATCGAGGGATCCTTGAGAAACTTCATGCGAATTTTCCACAAATCCATCTCAAGGGTTGGACTGCCGTCGAGATCGACTGGTTTGAGTTTCTGACCAAAAAGAGCCTCAAGGAAGTCTTGAGCGATCTGAGGGAAGCCGGGCTTGGAAGCATGCCTGGCGGAGGAGCTGAAATCTTCCATCCTGAGGTCCGAGATCAAATTTGTGAGCACAAGGCCAATGCGACCAAGTGGATTGAAATCCACCAAGCGGCCCATGAGATCGGTCTTAAGACCAACTGCACGATGCTCTATGGTCACGTCGAGCAGGCTTACCATCGCATCGACCATCTGATCCGACTTAGGGACCTGCAAGACAAGACTGGTGGTTTTCAGACGTTCATCCCATTGGCTTTCCATCCGGAGAACACCAAGCTTTCGCATTTGAAGAAACCTTCGGCGTTGATGGATCTAAGAACGGTGGCTGTGAGTCGATTGATGCTCGATAATGTTCCGCACATTAAAGCGTACTGGATCATGTTGGGGATAGGTACGGCCCAGGCTGCGTTGGCTTATGGTGCCGACGACATTGATGGAACCGTTCGGCACGAATTGATCTATCACGATGCTGGAGCAACGACACCGGAGATCTTGAGCGTCGAGCAGATAAAGCAGTTGATCATCGAGGCAGGTCGCGAGCCAGTCGAGAGGGACACGATCTATCGCCGAGTTCATCGCGACGAGAACCAATTTACCCATTGGTGGGTGGGCCAAGACGTTCTGGTAAACGTGTAGTCCCCATCGCAAGTGCCGCTTCGCATGACGGCGGGCGGATTGTGACGGCTAAATCCGACGTGGTCGTTGGTTCGAAAAAACATGCTTGATTGCTTCTCTTAGCTTAGTTAGTGCACTATAATCAATTCATGAACGTGTCTCTTCTGGATCAGATCATCGAACCCTTTGCCGAATGTTTGACCCAGGAGGCTGCCCGTAAAATCGTCGCAATTCGGGCAGACGAGCAATTGCAGCAGCGGGTAGACGCATTAGCGCACAAGGCCAACGCGGGTACGTTGACCGAGACGGAGCAATCCGAATACGACCGCTACTTAGCAGCATTCCATTTTGTAACTATTCTTCAGGCGCGTGCGCGACGATTTATTCAGCCATAGAACGTCCATGGATGCTGCGACCCTGAGACTGGTGCGTAATCGAGCAGGGAATCGCTGTGAATACTGTCGTTTGCATCAAGATGCGGCACCATTCCTCAGATTTCAAATTGAACACATTCAAGCTAGGCAACACATTCAGGACGATTCGTCAGACAATCTCGCGCTCGCATGTCCAGATTGCAATCGCCACAAAGGGCCTAACCTGACAACGCTCGATCCGAATACGCGGGAAGTCGTTTTGCTTTATCATCCTAGGAAAGATGATTGGAACGAACATTTTGTTCTCGATGGCTATTACATTCGAGGTACCACACAGACCGGAACTGCGACGGAAAATTTGCTGAAATTCAACTCGGACGAGCGCGTCGAAATGCGATCGGAAATCGATCCCGCGAATTGAGACTCCCGAAAGTCGGGTTGTCGAAGGCATAAAAAACACCCAAGCCGATTTTTACGTGAGTTACTGGCATCCCCCATCGCATCGCAGGGCACTGGAAGAGCCATCACCCCATCCGCCAAGTCGCCTGACGGCGGGCGCGTTGTGACGGCATTGACTGTGTTGACGAGATTGACTGCCGACATAATTGACCAAGATAGCGTTGTTGACATCCAAGTCTTAGTTGCCAAGAAAACCTCTTTGGATTGAACGACAACCAGCCTGCACATGCCTGACTGGACTATATGAGTTCCTTAATGGGCAAGTGTCGATCGACCAAAAACTGCGGGCGCCCCGAAAAGTCGGGGATCGTCGCGGTGCTCACGTCAATTCCCAATCGATGATATAACGTCGCAAAGACTTCTTGATAATGGACGGGGCGATCTTGGGGGACCTCGCCAAGACGATTGGTCGAACCGATGACTTGTCCAGTTCGCATTCCACCTCCTGCCAAGAGACAACAGGAGACCTGTGGCCAGTGGTCTCGGCCCCCATCTTTATTGATTCGTGGGGTTCGTCCGAATTCGCCCCAAGCGACCACGCTGACGTCTTGATCGAGACCCCGCTCGTGAAGATCCTCAATCAAGGCGGTGATGGCTTGGTCGAATTTCGCAAGCTGCAACGGCAGTCTTTCAAAGTTCGAGTGATGACGATCCCAACTTCCAAAGGAAAGCGTCACGCAGCGAACCCCGGCTTCTACCAATCGCCTTGCCGTCAGGAACTGATCCATCCAATGCGGACCTGCATCCTCGCCAAACGCTGGATCAGGACTCCCACGACCATAGCGATCCCTCACTTTAGGATCCTCCTTTTCCAAATCGAGGGCTTCTACCAGCCGACTCGAAGTCAACACGTCAAAGGCCTTTTGGGTCATGGTATCGGCTGCTCGATAGCCTTCTGTCAGGTCAACTTGGCTGCGGAATCGATCGAGACTTTGTAGCAACCCGCGTCGATCTCGGAGACGATCTAGGCTGATTCCTTCCAGACGCATATTGGCCATACCCTCTCCATCGGGCTGAAACGCAGCGTAAGCAGGTCCTAGAAACCCTGGGTACCCCGGATTGCTGTACGGATCATGCTTTGTCTTGATCGAAAGCCCTACAAATGGGGGAACCGCTTGGTCGACCGAACCTTGCAATTTCGCAACTGCCGACCCGAGCGATGGGTGGTTGTCCTGTCTGCCATTGGCACCCATAGGGTATCCGCTCATGCACAGGTCCGAGGCGTGCTGATCCGGACAGCCATGCAAGGAACGCACGATCGCTACTTTGTCCATGATCTTCGCGAGTCTGGGCATATGTTCGCAGATTTGTATCCCGGAAACGTTCGTCGAAATCGGTTGGAAGGTCCCCCGAATTTCCACAGGAGCATCGACCTTCAAGTCAAACATGTCCTGATGCGACGGGCCTCCCGAAAGATAGATCATGATCACCGCCTTGTGCCCCAACGATCGCTTGGGGTTCAAAGGGGCCGAATCTTGGGCATGAAGGATTTCGGGAAGCGACAACCCACCGAGTCCGAGCCCGCCGATTTTTAGGAAGTGACGGCGCTGGCGACGATCGCAATGGGTGCTTAAACGCCCCCCGACAATATCAAGCATGGTTTTCTCCTGATCCGATTCGGTTAGTTCCCCGTCGAGAGCGGATCGGCTAGCAAGGACTCAAGTTCGTGTGCTTCCCTGATTATAACATCCCAGGGAGCTAGAGGATCAAGATATCCTAGTGGGCTCATCGACCGTAGCATAGGACATCGGTCTTTGCGTTACCTTTGATGCGAACTACCAGACGGGTCAGAGCCCCGTCCTACCAAGATCCACTACGTTAGGACTGACTTGCCCCAGCGGGGCATTATGAGATAGCCCAGGGCAGAGCGTAGCGGCCGCCCAGGGTTCGATTGAGTCCTAACCGATGAAAAGCCTCCATCAGACATCGTTAATGTGGGGAGGGCGTTCGGAAACGGAAAGACACCCTAGTTTTTCGACTGGAAATTCTGCTATTTACCCAAATTGACTAACTGTGCTATGGTACCGGCTTGTTGTTGCTACCTGGCAATAGGGATTCATGGAGGAGTCTACGCCATGCATTTGGTTCGTTTGGATATCGACAAGAAAAACGCAGCTTCGCAATATCACGTGGGCCCCTTGGGTGCGGGTCTGAATGCTGTCTATTCTCCATTGGTAGCGAATAGTACGCTGCTGACTCGATTCACGAAAAGCTTGTTGTTTCGCGGCCAAACACTCGGTGAGCTCGACGATTCGGAGTTCGCTTCCATCGATGGTTCGGTAACTTGGGTCGATGCATCCGGACATTTGAGGATGATCGACTGTGTCGGGGGTAGGCCTCTTTTTGCGCAGATTGCCTCCGCTTTGCCATCAGCCCCGGGGGCTCTTTGCCAAGAGGACGACGAGCGAATACGCGGACAGGGGAACATGTATTGGGAAGGGGAGGCAGCCGATGGCCGATGGGACGAGCTCAGGGCTGATATCCTTGGCATGGTTTTCTGTTCGCCTTTAGGATCCGTTTCTCCAGAGAAACTTTGGTGGGCAGCCGGTCGGTTGGGGGTTCACAGTCCGGCCAAGATGGAACTCGACGAAGGCTACAAAGCGCTCAAGGACGAAGAGACTTCGCTCTTGGATCGCTTGCGAAACTCTGACCCGGTCGATCACGATCAGACTTGGTGGATCTCTGAGCGTGATCGCTTGCGAGGCCAATTGCAACAGATCCAGCAGCACAATTTCGAGCAGAGTGCGACGCCAGCTACCCAGAAGGTCGCTTGGGATGATGCGCAAATCAACCAAGGTTTGGCTCAGGCCGAAGTGATGATTCAGAGGTGGAGCCAAAGGAACCAGTGGCATCAGCGACTAGCACAAGTTCAATCGTCTTTGCTCACACGATCGGTATACCGTCGAACTTCTTCAGGTTCATTGATTCCCTCTGCGGAGCGAATCCTAAGTGAACTGACAGCAGGTTCGGTAAGACAGTTACCTACGTGGGCTGTCGAAGCCTCCTATCTGCACTCGGAAGCTTACAATGCCGGTCTGCGTCATGACGTTATCGATGCTCAGGTTCCTCCAGCAGAGACCAGGCAACGCAGGCTCGTGGATTTGGCGATTCGCTTGGCGATTGCCCAAGCTGCCCGGACACGCATTGGCAGAATCCCATTTTTGCTTGAGAATTCCTTAGATGGTTTCCGGGGCGAACCCCTCGAACAGATCCTTCATGTGGTTTCGAATTTCAGTCGAGACGGCTGGCAGATACTGCTTACGACCGCCGACGAGTTTATTGCTCGAAGAATCGCAGGTCATGGTGGTACGGTTGCAAGAGTTCATGAGAACCTACGCTATGCCAAGCCTCAGTATGTGATCGATTCGGATACGGATCTGGGCTTGCATCCTGTACTGGATCGCGCTCCGATAGTCCCCTCTTCCAGATCGACGAGTTCTCTTAGGTCGATATCGAGCGATTTCAATGAGATCAATCGTCAACTCGATTGGTTAGCTCAACAAGAGGATTCTCAGGTCGTCGAGCGCGTTGAGCCGATGGTTTACCATCGCAATGGCAAGACTTATTATCTCTCGAAAGAGAGCTTGATCGAATCGGTTCCGGGCTTAGGAATCGAAACGCTTCGGAGGCTTCGATCCGTTGGTGTTCATCGTGTGGGTGATTTTATCGGCGCGACGATCCAACGCCTTGCGAGTGTAACAGGATTGCGAGCCGAGTGGTTGCAAAACACCATCGGGGTTGCTGAGCTCATGTGTGAAGTGCCTCAGATGCGAGTCTTCGATGCTCGTGTCTTGGTGTCTTGCGGAGTGTATTCGTCCAAGCAGTTATCGGGGACCAGTCCGCTAGTGATCGCAAAGAAAATCCATCGATTCCTTGATACCCAGGCGGGTCAATCGCTTCGCAAATCAGCACAGCGAGGTGAAGTCGTTCGCCTTCAGCGCTGGATTCAGTCGATCTACCAACAGCATGGACTTGCTTCTAACCTCGGTAGCGATGCGGATGATTTCGATTGGGATCTTATCGAGCGAAAATCCAAGCAGGTCGGTACTGCCGTAGAACAGCAAACTTACGATGCCGAAGATGATCCTGATTTCCGCGAGGACGCAGGACAAGCCGTAGCGAAGTTCAATATCTACTCGGGCAAGACCGATGCGACCTGGAAGTTCTACCTCGATCTAGCCAGTCCGGTCGTGGATGCTCCAACGATTGGTCCGAAGATGGCTCAGAAGCTTGAAGCAATTCGAGTCAAGACCATCGGGGATTTGCTTGCCGGTGATTCGCGAGACATTGCCGTGGCGATTGGAGAAAAAGCGGTAACACCCGACACCGTCGAAACATGGAAGAGCCAATCGATGCTCGTGTGCCGAGTCCCAAACCTGCGTGGCCAAGACGCCCAGCTTCTGGTTGCTGCTGGTTATCGTACGGCTGAGTCGATCGCGGAAGCTTCAGGGGACGCTTTGTATGAAGCGATCGCAAGGGTGGCAAGTACCAAGCAGGGGTTGCGCTATCTACGCGGCGGCAATCCACCAGACCGCGATAGAGTCGTCTCGTGGATCGAATGGTCTAAACATTCGAGAATGGTTAAAGCAGCGTAGTGAACGCATGCACGTTGGATGCTCGGCTGGGCTGAATCAACCTTCGTTGAGCGTCACAGGTTGTGGGCTTGCGACCCACACCTTGAGTTTGACCTCTGCATCCTTGGGTACATAAACAACCAGGGGTAGCTTGCTGTTGTATCGCAACAGCTTGGGCTCCCCACCAAGTTTGACAAACCGCTTGACCTTAGGAGCATCTGGATCGACTCCGATGCGAGTTCCGGCCATGGGGCCGATTTGTTTGACGATGTATTTGGGGAACCCCCAACCTTCGATCGTTTCTTCCTCAAGGGTGCCTGAGAAGAAAAATCGGTTCGCCGCATCGACTTCAACGGTTTTACCCACCATGAGTTCTATGCGGTAATCGTCTTCTTCCTCTTTGGATTCCAGGTAGACCACGACGCGCTTCATCCCATCGGCCGCAGGAGGGTAGGCTTTCATGTTGTCTTGGGGTTGCTGTGCCATGGCGAAGGATCCGAGAAGTAGGATGCTAAGGGTTAGAAAGGACTTGAACATCAAAGCGTTCCTTATGGGAGTTCGAGCTAATTGGTACGTTCACTAGTTTAGGAATGATTCGAATAGTCGTCCACAGGGTCTGGGCGGCTCACAAGATAGGTGATTCCGCCGATAAGAGCCACGGCCAAGAGCACCGCGCGGTACATGGTTCCAACGATTAAGCCTGAGAATTGGGACGAAACGGTCGGGATTTGTTTGAAGAGACGATCGATCCCAACCTCTTGTAGTCCGATTCCACCGGGTGTAATTGGCAACGTTCCGGCGAGTAATGCAGGTGGAACGGCTAAGAAGTGTTCGAGCAACTTTGGTCGAATCGCATCGTCGGAATAGAGGGCCGAAGAGACCATCCAGACAGCCACGGTGAGGGCCGAATGGACGCACAAAGACTGCAGGATCATGGTGATGGCAAGTTGCGGTCGGTCTTTGAACACCAAGCAAGACAGTACGATTCGGTGAAGCTTATCTCCTACCCAAGGGATGCTTTTGAATAGGTCTAGCGGCAGAGACTTCCCAAAGAGAATCAGGCCGGAAATTCCTAAGAGGCCGATGATGCTGAGGATCCACGCCGCGTTTCGAATAGCCAAGAGTTGAGGTGAGAGATTTTTCGCAAGAGTGGTACTCAAGGCAGCGACGATGATCAAACCGAGCATTCCGATCGCTCGGTCAACAAGGACGCTGGTGATGACTTCGGTTCTTCGGTTCTTGCTCCTACCGGCTGCAGCGATGGCTTTGAACAGATCGCCTCCGACACTTCCTGCGCTGACCATATTGAAAGCCACACCGAGGAACCCAAGCCTGATGGTTTCAAGGAAGGTAATGGGGACTTCGAGTGCCAAAAGCAGTCTTTGCCATCGCCAGAAACTCAAGATGTTCCCACAAACAACCATGGATAGAGCCAATAAAAGCCACCACCAATTTTTGGGCTGCTGGACTAAAATCTCCCAGTCTTTCTTGGGGAAACTCAAGGCGACCCAGGCGACGATCGAAGCGAGCACCAACCATTTGATTGCGCTGACGATGACACGTGGCGAGAGGTAGGTTCGTTGGTTCATGCCTATGAAAAAACCCCGGCAACCCAAGAAGCTGCCGAGGTTTGTTTTAGTTAAGGTCAGTGGATCAGACTAGTTTCCGACGGCTTTGGCTAATTCCGAAGCCCGAGCGGTACTTTCCCAACTGAATTCCGGTTCGTTGCGACCGAAGTGACCACCGGAGGATGTCTTGACGTAGATGGGCCGACGAAGATCGAGGTACTCGATGATTCCTCGCGGTGTGAGTTTGAAAAACTCTTTGACGACGTTGCAGATTCTTTCGTCGCTGACTTTACCGGAGCCTTGTGTATCGACTCGAACGCTAACCGGTTCACTCACACCGATCGCGTAGGCGAGTTGGACTTCGCAGCGTTGGGCGAGTCCCGAAGCGACGATATTTTTTGCTACGTGTCGAGCCATGTAAGCAGCACTTCTATCCACCTTGGTCGGATCCTTTCCTGAGAAAGCTCCACCCCCGTGACGTCCCCATCCGCCATAGGTATCGACGATGATTTTGCGGCCCGTCAGACCGCTATCACCGTGAGGTCCACCTACGACAAAGTTGCCGGTTGGGTTGATGTGATAGACGATGTCAGGTTTGATCATGTTTGCCGGTAGGCATGGCTTGATGATCTTCTCGATCACGTATTCCTTGATCTGAGAATGAGTCACATCAGGCGAATGTTGGGTCGAGACAACCACGTTATTGATGCCGATGGGCTGATACTCATCGTAGACAATCGAGACTTGACTCTTGGAGTCTGGACGCAACCAATTGACATCTTTGTTGAAGCGGGCTTCGGTCAGTCGATTGGTGATTCTGTGAGCCAAAGCGATCGGCAGTGGCATCAGCTCGGGGGTGTCGTTGCAAGCGTAGCCGAACATGAGACCTTGGTCACCTGCTCCGATGTCTTTACCTGCCGAAGTGTTGTCATCAACGCCTTGAGCGATGTCCGGGCTTTGACGATCCAAGGCGACCATGACATTGCAGGTGTTGCCATTGATACCCCATTCGTCGTCGGTATAGCCGACATCGACGATGGCTTTGCGAACGATATCTGCATAATTGACGATAGCTTTGGTGGTGATTTCACCAACGATCAGTGCCAGCCCGGTGGTCACCACCGTCTCACAGGCTACTCGGCTCATTTTGTCTTGAGCCAAAAGAGCGTCTAGAACACTATCCGAGATCCGGTCAGCCAATTTATCCGGATGCCCCATCGATACCGATTCGCTGGTAAATACGTACTTGCCAGATGCCACAGAAAAAGTCTCCAAAATAGACAAAACAGATTGGGTCTCAAATGCAATCAAATGAACTAGCTCAGCTAATCTAAGGCGATAGTTTATCCGCTTTTAACCAAATCGAAAGGCTAAAGTATGGGAGGATTGGCAAGGGCACTTAAAAAACCCGCCCCAAGGGTTTACGATTGCTTACTGACGGAATTGGCGTGTTTTGATAACCACTAGTAGGTAAAACCATGGTGAAAACAATATTGTTTGTCGCATCCTTAGTCGGCCTAGGGGTGATGTTATGGCCGACGCCAGCGATGGTTTGCTCCCAAGAGACACAGCGGCCACAGGGAGATTTAGCCATGGAGCTTCATGGGATCTTGGCCCGCCAGCAAATAGCCTGGAACCGCGGGGATATACCCAATTTCATGGAGGCTTATTGGAATGACCCGGGTTTGACGTTTTCTTCTGGGGGCAAGACAACCCGAGGCTGGCAAGCGACCTTGGACCGTTACCAAACAAAATACCCTGATCGGGCTTCGATGGGCACACTGACTTTTGACGCTCTTGAGACGCAGCAACTCGATGTTCACTCGGCTCTGACGCTGGGAAATTGGGCTCTGGAGCGGGATAAGCCTGCGAGCGGGAATTTTTCTTTGGTCTGGAAGAAGATCGACGGAACCTGGAGAATCGTGCATGACCATAGTTCATTGCTGGCCCAGTAGAACCAGCTCAGCGCGTTTGTTTTAAGTCCTAGCCAGGAACCTTCATGTCGCAGATCTCATTGGAAAACGTCTCGGTCGGCTTTCGCGGCCCACTGCTGCTTGATCAGGTTCAAGCGAGGATAGAAGCGGGAGATAAAATCGGTTTGTTGGGGCGAAACGGTTCTGGCAAGACGACGCTCATGCGGATGCTCTTGGGGCTGGAGCGTCCAGAGGCTGGCAGGATCGAGATCCAAGAGGGGCTCAAGATCGCTTGTGTGCCCCAGGAGGTTCCAGCTGGAACATCGGGTCGCGTTTTTGATGTAGTCAGCAGTGGGTTGCCCGAGGAGTATCTTCTCGATGAAAACCATTGGAAAAAAGATCAAGCCTTAGAGCGAATATTCGCCCAATTGCAACTCGACCCACAAGCCGACTTTGAGAAGTTATCGATCGGACTAAAGCGACGTACCCTATTGGGAAAAGCGATCGTCGGCTCTCCTGATGTGCTCATGCTCGATGAGCCAACGAATCACTTGGACATCGATTCGATTCTATGGTTAGAGAATTTTCTTGCAGGTTTCCCAAAGACGCTGATCTTCGTAACCCACGATCGCGCGTTTTTGACCAAAATCGCTACGCGCATTTTGGAGATCGATCGCGGCAAACTCTTTGATTGGGAGTGCGACTACCAAACTTTCTTGAAACGCAAAGAACAAGCGTTGTTAGCCCAAGAAAAACAAGACGCACTGTTTGACAAAAAACTTGCGATCGAAGAGACGTGGATCCGTACGGGGATCAAGGCACGTCGGACTCGAAACGAGGGGCGAGTCCGACGGCTTGAAGCGATGCGTAATGAGCGATCCGCAAGACCGCGCAAAACCGGTTCGATGCATTTGGCGATCGATTCGGGGGAACGAAGCGGAATGCTCGTTTGCGATCTTCAAGGTGCATCGTTTGGATATGGATCCGAACCGATTGTCCGCGACTTAGACATCACAATCATGCGCGGTGACAAAATCGGGATCCTTGGACGCAATGGTGCAGGTAAATCGACGCTTTTGAAGGGTATCCTCGGGGAACTTGCACCCTTGGGTGGAACGGTCCGGTTAGGAACCAATTTGCAGATTGCCTACTTTGATCAAAACCGGGACATACTCGATCCGAATCTCACTGCAGAGGAAAACGTCGGTGTTGGCCGAACGACGGTAACCATCAATGGTCGAAATAAGCATGTGATTGGATACTTGCAGGAGTTCCTGTTTACACCCGAGGAAGCGCGATCGAAGATCCAGTTTTTTTCTGGCGGGCAGCGGAATCGTTTGCTCTTGGCGAAGCTTTTTGCCCAACCTGCGAATCTTTTGGTCATGGACGAACCGACCAACGATCTGGATGCCGAGTCGCTTGAGATTCTCGAAGAGCGACTTGTTGAGTACGAAGGTACTTTGCTGGTCGTCAGCCACGATCGAGCATTTCTAAACAACGTCGTAACGAGCATGATTGTTTTTGAGCCGACGGGTATTCGAGAGTATGTTGGCGGCTACGATGATTGGTTGCGGCAATCGAAGGTCTCCGCATCCTCTGCGATGGGATCCAAGTCCAGTTCGAAAGCCACGGTTTCCTCGACTTCTGTCGTGGCTTCGGCGACGAAAGCTCCGTCGGACAAGCCTATGGCTCAAAAGCTCAGCTACAAAGAAAAACTGGAACTTGAGTCACTTCCAGGTTTGATTGAAAAACTTGAATCGCAGCAGACGGAACTTCACCAACGCATGTCCGCACCGGATTACTTTAAACGGCCTGCAGCGGAGCTAACCGCAGATGCTCAAACCATGGAAAAGCTCGATTCGAAACTGATGGAAGCTTACCAACGCCTAGAAACGCTCGACTCTCGGCAAAGTACCTGAAGAAATCCCTTTCTGAAGCACAGGGTTTGCTTTGTTTGGATGCTATAATCTCTGAGGTTGTTTCCCGTACCCCGCTTAGAGTTGATCGAGCATGCGAGCATTACATCCAAGATGGACCTGGTGCCTGATAAGTTGTGTTTGCTTAGCTCTACCTGGGGCCCGGGCTCAGGAATCTCCTGTAAGTAGCAGTATTCCTCCTGAGAAGATTGAGTTTTTCGAAGCCAAGGTTCGACCGATCTTGGTCCAACGATGTTACGAGTGCCACAGCGGAGATCAGACCAATGGGGGGCTGAGACTCGATTACCGAGAGGGACTCATCAGGGGTGGAGATTCGGGGCCCGCGATTGAGTCCCAGGAGCCTCAAGGCAGTTTGTTGCTGCGCGCGATTGGATACCAGAACCCTGATTTACAGATGCCTCCAAGCGGCAAGCTTGATGCATCGGAGATTGAGATCTTAGAAAAGTGGATCGCCCAGGGAGCCCCCGATCCGAGGGACGGCTTACCCACAGAATCGCGCGACAAACCTCGAGGAATGAGCATCCAGGAGGGTAAGAACTTCTGGTCGATGATGCCGCTTAATCCCGTGACCGTTCCGGCCGTGGGCGATTCGGATTGGTGTCGTAATCCGATCGATGCTTTTGTGCTGAAAGAGCTCCAAGCGAACCGACTGAGTCCTGCACCGGAGTCTTCCCGTCGCGAAGTACTCAGGCGCGTAAAGCTAGGGCTTATCGGCCTGGTTCCTGAATTGCAAGAGTACACGGATTTTGAACAAGACACTGCGCCTGAGGCTTACGAGCGACAAGTCGACCGCTTATTGAGTTCCGAGCAATACGGAGTTCGATTCGGTCGGCATTGGTTGGACGTGGCGCGTTACTCCGACTCGAATGGTTTAGACGAGAACATCGCTTACGGAAACGCCTGGAGATACCGTGACTATGTCGTGGAGGCGTTTAATTCGGACAAGCCTTTCGATCGGTTCGTCGAGGAGCAGATCGCGGGTGACTTGCTTCCCGATGCCGACCGACAGACAAAAACAGCCACTGGTTTTTTGGTCTTGGGCGCGAAGGTGCTCGCGGAACCCGATCGCGACAAACTGACCATGGACACCATCGATGAGCAGCTCGATACCATCGGCAAAGCCTTTATGGGAATGACGCTCGGATGCGCTCGGTGTCACGATCACAAGTTCGATCCGATCAAGCAGAGAGACTACTACGCCTTGGCAGCGATCCTCAAAGGAACCAAAACCTTTGGAGATAGTAACTACGGTGCAATCAAACATTGGAATGAGATATCGTTTTCGACCGAAGAAGAAAAGACCCAGCTCAAAACGATCGAAGCTCAGATCGCAGAAAAGAATGGCGCATGGAACAAGCTTAAGAGTGAGGCGCTCGGCAAACTTCGAGAGCAGGTGCGCAAGCATGCAGCCGATTACTTAGCGGTTGCAAGCAAGTTGACTTCGGAGGCGACGCTCAACGAGTGGGCTCAGGCCGGCCAGGAGCTGCACTTGCACCCGAGAGTTCTCGCCAATTGTCGTCGATACTTGGACAACCATCGCGAAGAAACGTTGTTCGCCAAATGGCATGAATTAGCAGCCAAGGCGGATGCACAAGCGATCCGAGATCACTACCACGAACTGTTCCAAAACGCCTTGGCCCAATGGGAGAAGGCCAAGCAAGCCGACGCACAAGTCAAGAAGCTTGAGGATTCGGCTCTTGAGGCAGCCCGAGTGGCACTTGGGGATGTCGGTGGATTTCTTGCGATACCCGCCAAGATGGAACACGCTCTGGATCAAGAGAGTTTGGTCAAAATCCACGAGTTGGCCGAGTCGGCTCGCTTATTCGAAAGCGCAGCTCCCGATGAAACTTCCGTCATGGGCGTAGCCGATAAAGGGGTCGTCGATGGACTACCGGTTCACATTCGAGGTAGCTATCGAAATCTTGGCGATGTAGTCCCGAGGGGATTTCCAGAGGTGATGATCTCCGGTGGGAATGTGCCCATCTTCAGTCGCCACAGCAGTGGTCGTTTGGAATTGGCTAGGTGGTTAGCAAGTGCGACTCATCCGTTGACAGCAAGGGTCATTGTCAATCGGGTTTGGCGTTGGCACTTTGGGCGTGGGCTTGTTGAATCGACGGAGAATTTTGGGGTGTTAGGAGACCGTCCTTCGCATCCGGAACTCTTGGATTACTTGGCCCGATGGTTCATCGAAACGGGATGGTCGATCAAAGAGCTCAACCGATTGATTCTCACTTCAGCAACTTATCGAATGTCGAGTGTTCATCCCGATGCTGAGTCCGCATTCGCGATCGACCCGGAGAATCGTCTTCGATGGCAATACAAGCTTGAGCGGATGGGAGCTGAACAACTTCGTGATTCGATCCTTCAAGTTGCAGGCAGGCTCGATAGTCGATTGGGAGGAAAGTCCGTTCCGCTGAGGAATCGGCAGTTTGTCTTTGATCACACGTCGATCGATCATACGAAGTACGATAGTATTCGCAGGACTGTGTATCTGCCAATTATTCGTAATCACTTGTACTCGCTGTTGGAGCAATTTGATTTTCCCGATCCGACCATGCCGGTCGGGAGTCGCAATACGAGTTTGGTTTCGGTACAGATGCTCCTGCTGATGAACGCAGAATGGATCCTCGATTCAGCCAGTATGTTAGCAAGGCATAGCCAGGAGTTTTCCAGCGAGCCTGCGCGTAGGATTGATTGGCTGTTTGAAACCGTGCTTGGGCGAGTGCCCAAGGAGCACGAGAGGCAGCGGTTTTTGGAATACGTTTCTGCAGACCAAACGTCTGAGAATGATCCTTGGGTGGTTTTAGCTCACAATCTATTGGTCTGTAGCGAGTTTATCTATGTCCCATGATCCTATCGCAAACCGTTTGCTCGACTGGCATACTCGCCGCCGAGTTCTGCAGAACTCGGCTTTGGGGTTTGGGTATTTGGCACTTCGCGGATTGTTTGGCAATGGGCTCTTGGGGAACCAAGAACTGATGGCTGAGGATTCAAAGCGACCGCATTTTACACCCAGGGCCAAGCGGATCGTTTTTTTGTTCATGAAGGGTGGACCTTCACATATCGACACATTTGATCCCAAGCAGCAACTAACTCGTGATGATGGAAAGGCACCGCCTTTCGAGTTGCCAAGGGTTGTTTTTGCTCAGCAAGGGAACCTGCTAAAGTCACCTTGGAAATTCTCACAACATGGACAAAGTGGGTTGCCCGTAAGTGAACTTTTTCCAAACGTCGCAAAGCATATCGACAAGTTATGTGTGCTGCGTTCACTCCATGGTAGCAACCCTGCGCACGGAGGTGCATTGCTCAAGATCCACACCGGGAGCGATCAATTTGTGCGACCAAGCATGGGTGCTTGGATCAGCTATGGTTTGGGGACAGAGAATCAAGACTTGCCAGCCTTTGTTACGATTTGTCCTACGCTTGCTCATGGCGGCGTGAATAATTGGGGATCGGCTTTTTTGCCGACTTATTGCCAAGGGACACCGATTGGCAATGCGAGCCAACCAGCGAGGCAAGCGACCGTGCAGCACATCTCCCATCCTAAACTCGATCGATTGTCGCAACGCAAGCAGTTGGGTTTACTCGAGAAGATGAACGATGATTTCGCAAAGGCATATCCCCACGACGCGGCCATCGCTGGTCAATTGGGTGCTTATGAGTTGGCTTATCGAATGCAATCGAGTTTACCCGAGATCCAAGACCTTCAGACCGAAACGGAATCAACACTGCGGCTCTACGGGATCGACGATCCGGTGACCGAGAATTTTGGTCGTCAGTGTTTGATGGCTCGGCGATTTCTCGAAAGGGGCGTTCGCTTCGTCCAGGTAACCCATAGCGATAGCGAGGTGCAGTGGGATCAGCACTCGGACTTGTACCAGGGGCACACTAAGAATGCTGCCGAGGTCGATAAGCCGATTGCTGGATTTTTAGCAGACTTGGAACAGCGAGGATTGCTCAAGGATACATTGGTTTTGTGGGGTGGGGAATTCGGGCGAACCCCCACATCTCAGGGGAACGGACGGGATCATAATCCGCATGGATTTTGCATGTGGATGGCCGGTGGGGGCGTACGAGGCGGGATGGCTTACGGGGCTACCGATGACTACGGTTATTACGCTGCGGAGAACAAAATGCATGTGCATGACTTGCATGCAACGATTCTCCATATTTTGGGCTTGGATCATGAGCGTCTTACGTATCGCTATGCAGGGCGTGACTTCAGACTTACCGATGTGGCAGGTCAAGTCGCCCACGAGATTCTGGCTTAGAGCGTTTTAAGATACTCAAGCAAATCGGATTTTTGATCTTCGGTCAGATCATCTGGGTAAGTGTGCCCCTGTGCCGACTTGCCTTCGACTCGAGTATCAAAGTACCAGCGTCGCTTGGAGTTGCTGAGTTTTTTGGGGACTTCATCGAGGCTCTCGACGACCAATCCGATGTCTTGCTCGTCCATGCTCAAAGCGATGCGTCTCCAGACGACGGGCCGTTGCTGTGGATGGAGCAAATGCCAGAGCGTGGGGATGCTACCGTTGTGAAGGTATGGGGCCGAGGCCCAGATACCGTCAAGAGGAGGAGCGACGTAGCCAGAGACTTGTGTGTAGGTCGATTGTTTGCCGTAATCAGCAAACCAGCTTTTGCCGTAGGCATCACGATGTTTTGGGGTCAGGGAATCGAATCGAACGCGATCGGTGTTTACGTCGTCGATATCCACCATTTGTTCGGGATACTTGCCGACGTTTCGGTTAGAAGACTCTGACTGTTGATAAGTGCCATGGCAAGAGGCGCAGGTGTTTTCGAAGACGATTTTTCCTCTGGATGCTTTTTCTGCATCGATGGCAAGAGGGTATTTGGGTGGTCTGAGTTCTTCAAGGAATCGGTAGACTTCGCGAAAGTCTTTTTCCCAGAAACGGAATTTTTCGGGGCCGTTTTGGCGGACGAGCATGAACTGCATGAGTCCTTTGTGACCTTTTTCAGCGAAGCCATCGATATAGAGATGAGACTTTCGGTAAAAGTGCCACCAGGGTGGAGCGTCCATGTCGTGGTGGTTCATCGGGGCCGGGATACGATTGGTCTGCACGTTAAGGTCTGCATCGCGGAAGTTCATCAAGGCGACCCCAAACATCACGGCGTTGCTTGTTCCATTGCTAGTCCCAAGTGGCATGACCATCGAGCCAAGATCCATGTGGGAAAGAGGTTTGCCGAGCTTGATTTTTGCTTTACGAACTTGCTCGGTCAGGGATTCAAGAGCGTAGGTGGAGTTTGGAGCCCCCGGATAGCTTGTTCCGTAAAGGGAGCCACCATGGCATGCAAAGCAATTCATCACATATTGTTGTTGAGAATTGACGACATACTGCAACGGGCGTTTTGGATCGTTGGGGCGGGGAGAAAGCCCGTGGGCCAACCAAGTCGCTTGCCGGGTACCCTGTGGCAATGTCTGATCCAGAAAAGGCCATTGATGATCGAGTGCATCGAGGCTCTTTAGGACATCCTCATCGAAGTCGGCAGGCAGATAGATATTTTCGGTAAGGCGTTGAAATCCAGCTTTGGCTTTCCAAGACATCGAAGCTTCGAGAGCTTTGTATTGGTTTTCGAGACTCGTTTGGATCTCTTGACGATGTTGGGTGCGGGATTCGACGAACTCCTTGAGGCTCTCGTGAGGATCAGCAGCACTTGTAGTTGTCCGCAAGCAGCAAACAGCTATCGCAAAGCTTACAATCATTTTTTGGAGGGTTAGCCCAAGCTTTTGCATTTCCGTGTGCTCCTAGGTTTGAAAATCCCCGACGAGTTCGCCCGGGGTATCATAGCAAACCGAAAAGATCGGGGGCAAATTCAACAAAACTTCCAAGAGGCTTGGGAAGTTTTCCAAATCCACTTAGAATGTCTGGCTTTGGTTGGTTGGATCGATTGGATGTTTCGACACACAGGGATAAGTAGGTAGATGCGAGTATTAGTCGTCGGAAGTGGTGGGCGCGAGCACGCTTTGGCTTGGAAAATCTCCCAGAGCCCTCGGCTCAAGCGGCTATGGATCGCACCTGGAAACGCAGGAACAGCCTTAGAGGGAGAGAACGTTGCGATATCGGCGGACGATATCGCTGGAATCGTTCGATTTGCTAAGAAGGAATCGGTCGATTTGGTCGTTGTTGGCCCAGAGCTGCCGCTAACCTTGGGGTTGGTCGATGCCCTCGAGCAAGAGAAGATTCGGGCGTTTGGTCCGAGCCGAGCGGCTGCCCAGCTCGAAGGGAGCAAGGTGGCTTGCAAGCAGACTTTGCGAAAGGCCGACGTGCCGACGGCGGAATACCAGGTCTTTGGAGATGCCGACAGTGCGACGCGGTATGTCAAGGCAAGATATCCTGGCGATCGGGACAAGACACCGTTGGTGGTCAAGGCAGACGGTTTAGCCAGTGGCAAGGGTGTGATCGTTTGTTCGCGCCGTGAGCAAGTCATCGAGGCCATCGACCGGATGGGTCGAAAGATGGAGTTTGGTAAAGCGAGTTTACCGATGGTCATCGAGGAGAGGCTCGATGGCCAAGAAGTTAGCGTCTTGGCGATTACCGATGGTCGAACGATTTTGCCCTTGCCACCGGCACAGGATCACAAAGCTGCCTTTGATGGGGACCAAGGCCCTAACACCGGTGGCATGGGGGCTTATTCCCCTACCCCGATCATTGATGCCGATCTGTTGGAAACTGTCGAGGACAAGATATTGGTGCCGACGATCCACACGATGAAGCGTAGTCGTAAACCGTTCCGTGGGGTGCTCTATGCCGGATTGATGTTGACTGCAAATGGTCCGAAGGTCCTTGAGTACAACGTGCGCTTTGGGGACCCAGAGTGCCAGCCGATCCTGATGAGACTCAAGAGTGACTTGCTCGATATCTTGGAGGCCACTGTCGACGGACGGCTCGGCGAAATTGATCCACCGGTGTGGGACACTAGGCCCTCGATCTGCGTGGTAATGGCAAGTGCGGGGTACCCTGGGGATTATAGCAAAGACCACGAAATCACGGGATTGGATAAAGCCTCGGGCATCGCGGACGTGAAGGTGTTTCACGCCGGTACGAGCTTAAAAGATGGCAAGGTTTTGACGGCTGGCGGACGGGTTCTTGGTGTGACCTCCTTGGGAGAGAGCTTAGCGATTGCCAAGCTCAATGCTTATAAGGCGGTCAAGGAGATCCGATGGCCGGGGGCTTGGTGCCGAAAGGATATCAGCGACAAGGCCGCCCAGCATATTTTGTCATCGAGTGCCAACGCGGATTAAAGGCTTAGACATCGAGATTTCGTACATCGAGGGCATGTTTCTCGATGAACTCGCGGCGGGGTTCGACTTTATCACCCATCAGTACGCGGAACATTTCATCGGCGGCAGCCGCATCGGTCAATTCGATTTTGACCATGGTGCGGTTATTCGGATCGAGGGTTGTTTCGCGGAGTTCTTCGGCGTTCATTTCGCCTAGTCCTTTGAAGCGAGTGATCGTCAAGCCTCGACGTCCGCTCTCGCGGATTGCCGGTAGGAGTTCCCGAAGATCTTCGATACCGATGAGATTTTCTTCTCGTTCCAAATAGAAGCGGGAGTCGGTCGCACCGGTTCGTTCTTTGGGGATCAGATCCGAGATTGCAAATCCGTGTTGAGCGAGTTCTTGAAGTCCGGCATTGATAGTGCGGACTTCGAAGATTTCGGAGATATGAGCCGATTTGGGTGAGGCTTCATCGCTCGATGGTTCGGAGTTGACGATTGTTGGGGTTTCGCTCGATGTGCTTTCGACTCGTATTTTTCGCTTGACAAGAAACTCGTCGAGTTTATCGCGAGTGACAAACCAGTGGTCTTCGGGGCCTAGATCGAGGTGGAAGACAGGTAGTCGTTTGGTTTCAGGGTCCATTCTTTCGGCGTGGACTTTGAGGGAGATACCGCGTCGTTCGAGGGTCAAGATCGCTTCTTCGAGCGAAGAGAGACTGCGGCAGAGCGATTGCATGCGATCGCCTTCGACCTTTGTGCCGTCTTCCCGCACCAATGTGCTATCTCCGAGACCTTTTTCGAGGAGTTGGGTTTTCATTTCCTCTTCGGACTGGACGTAGTATTTTTCCTTCTTGCCACGGACTACGCGAAAGAGTGGTGGTTGAGCGAGGTAGACGTGTCCGCCGGCGACGAGTTGGTACATTTGGCGGTAGAAAAAGCAAAGCAGGAGTGTCCGGATGTGAGATCCATCGATATCCGCGTCGGTCATGATGATGATACGGTTGTATCGTCGTTTGGCGATGTCTTGATCATCGCCTATCCCAGAGCCTACGGCTTGGATGATGCTCATGACTTCTTCGTTGGCCAAGACTTTGTCTTCGCGGCTTTTGTAAGCGTTGATGATTTTTCCGCGAAGCGGCAGGATGGCTTGGGTTTCACGGAAGCGTCCACCTTCGGCGCTTCCTCCTGCGGAGTCACCTTCGACGAGGTAGAGTTCGCATTCTTCCATTTTGTTGCTGATGCAGTCTCGTAGTTTGCCCGGTAGCCCGCCGCCACCGAGAGCATCTTTTCGTTTTCGAAGAGCATCTTTTGCCTTGCGTGCTGCTTCGCGGGCTTCGGCAGCGAGCATCCCCTTGCGGACAAGCAGTTTAGCGGTTCGCGGGTTTTCTTCGAGGTATTTTGAAAGTCCGTCACCCACGGCGGAGTTGATAACACTTTCGACGTCGGAATTACCGAGTTTGGTTTTGGTTTGACCTTCGAACTGCGGATGTGGGACACGAACGGAGATCACGCAAGTAAGGCCTTCGCGGAAGTCGTCCCCTGTGGGGGTAAGATCCTTGAACAGGTTTTCTTTCTTGCCGTAGTTGTTCAAGGTTCTTGTCAGTGCGGCGCGGAATCCCGAGACGTGTGTTCCACCTTCGAGGGTGTGGATGTTGTTGGCGTAGGATTGGAGCGTTTCGGTGTACTCTTCGGAGTATTGCAGAGCGATGGTATATCCGATGGTATCTTTGGTTCCATCGATCACGATCACATCTTTGTGCACAACGTCGCTTGCTCGATTGAGGAATTCGACGAACTCCTCAATGCCACGCTCGTAGTAGAACTCGTCACCGAGATTGCTCCGTTCGTCGCGAACTTTGATGCGAACACCGCTGTTGAGAAAAGCGAGTTCTTGGAGTCGTTTTGCAAGCGTGTCGTATACGAACTTGGTGTTTGGGAAAATTTGGGCGTCTGGTTTGAATGTTGTTTTCGTGCCGCGTTTGCTCGAAGCACCCGCCTCGCGAACTTGACCTGTGGCGACTCCTCGCTCGTAGGATTGCGTCCACATTTTCCCATCTCGATGGACTTCGACCTCGCACCACTGAGACAAGAAGTTTACGACCGTTACCCCTACCCCGTGAAGACCACCAGAGGTTTGATAAGCCTTCTTCTCGAACTTGCCACCGAATTTCAAAACGGTCATCACACCTTCGAGGGTGCTGATTTCGCGTCCCATTTTTTCTGACAGATCGGCGTGTCGCTCGGCGGGGATTCCCCGTCCGTCGTCTTCGACGGTGACCGACCCGTCGGCATTGATCGACACCGATACGCTTTTCGCAAAATCGGCCATCGCTTCGTCGATCGAGTTGTCGACAACCTCGTAGACAAGATGGTGGAGGCCCTTGAGGGTCGTATCTCCGATGTACATTCCGGGCCGGGCGCGAACATGCTCGAGGTCGTTTAGGAATTTAAGATCTTCTGCGTTGTAATCGCTACGATCCAACTCCAGACCTTGCTCGGATGCTGCGGGGGTTCCATCTTCATTTGGATTGCTCATCGGTATTCCCAGTTTACAGTCTTGATAGCTCACGGTCGTTAGACCTAAGCAGTCCCGAAAATCTAAAAAAACTATTGTATCAGAATTGGTTTTTTTAGGTGATGTCCAAGTCTACAGATAAGGTAGAAATGCTCGTTTTTACTCCTTTACAAATGAACCTTTTTTCGACTTGACCATCAGAGTCTTGGTCCTATGATAAACCGCCTGGTTGTATTCTGGTTCAGAGGTAACTCCTGAGCGATTTTGGTTGTGTCAACCAAAATTCTCTAGGTTCATCTGGGTTGGAGATGCAAGGCATGTCGATCTCTGCCCAAAGATTCACATGGATGCCCCCGGCGAACGATAGCAAACGGACTCATTGCCCATCGATCGATTTCAGCCTAAGTGCTTTGGCGAATCTGATCCTAGTAGTTCACCCAAGGCCAACTAGACCATCATTAGAAAGTGACCAGTCGCCAAAGACCATTCGCGGGCAAGTTTCACAAGTGGCAACGAGCCAATCCAGGGAGTGAAGATGAGTCACCGATGTACTCTCCTTGGGGTGTTCGAAGCAAGTTCGTTGGATCGTATGATTTTTGTAGAGCAAACCTTTTAACTTATTGAACCTTCAGCAAGACAGTCAATTTTTCTTGCTCGATAAACAGAATCTAGTAGGAGACCTTATCGATGATCGATTCCGATCGATTTATTACCCTCGACGATCTTGTCGAGAGCGTTCCGGAAGTTTTAGTTCGGGAAGCAGAAGAAAAAATGAATTCCGCCCAAAGTGCGGCAGAAGAAGTCAATTATTCAATCAAGGATCCTTTCAGTATGTCCAAAGACCTAAGTAAAGCCCAACGCATTCGCCTTTACATGGAAAACAATCCAGAGGCAAGAAATAGAGATGTCGTCGAGGCACTACAGCAATTCAGTGTCACTGCCGCCGATGTGGCGAATGTCAAAAGCATCGCCAAGCGTCAAGGGGGTGGTAGTTTTTCGTCTCGCAGCGAGGCTGCAGCTCCAGCCGCTGGTAAGAAGGTTTCGTCCGCAGGTACGGGCATGACAAGCCCCGGAGCAAGTATCACATTGCCGGAACTCGAAGCTGGAGTTGCATTCGTCAAAACCGCCGGTTCGATCATGCGAGCCAAGCATCTGCTGATCATCATCGAGCAGATCAAGGCTTGCTAAAAAGGGCTATTCAGGAATTATTGTGGCTAGGAGGATACGCTTCCGGCTCTTTACGTACTCGTACTCGAAGCGGTCTAGCATAGCGAATCAGCCAACCATCGGCATCGCAGCAGTTCAAACAGCCGTCGAGTACGAATACGCAGAAATAAGCACTCAGATGAGTTGTACCTCTGCGGCACGAACCGTGTTTTCGAGCAACATCGCAATGGTCAACGGCCCCACTCCGCCAGGGACAGGTGTGATGGCTGATGCGACCTGGCTGACTGCTTCAAAGTCGACGTCACCGACGAGATGATCAGCGACCCGATTGATCCCTACGTCGATCACAACCGCCCCTGGCTTTACCATTTGGGCTGTTATGAAATTGGGTTTTCCGATCGCCACCAGTAGCACGTCGGCCTGTTGGGTAACCGAAGGTAAATCCCGAGTCTGGCTGTGACAACAAGTAACGGTCGCATTGGCATTCCTCGGTCCGCCCGGCCCAGTCTTTTGAAGACACATGTTGACCAAGGGCTTGCCAACGATGTCACTTCGGCCAACCACGACGACCTGTTTTCCGCAAATCTCGACGCCCGTTCGGGCAAGCAACTGGAACACACCATGAGGCGTGCAGGGCAAGAAACGGGGGCGGCCTTGGGCCATGAGCCCAACGTTCTCGGGTGAGAATGCGTCGACATCCTTGAGCGGATCGATCCGATCGAGCACCAATCGAGAATCGATATGGTCAGGCAAAGGCAGTTGAACCAAAATCCCATGAACGCTTGAATCTTGATTGAGTTGGTCGAGGGTAGCCAGGAGCGTTGCATTTGTCGTTGAGGCATCGAGTTTAAGCACATGGCTATCTAGCCCTGCTTTTTGGCATGCGATCTCCTTATTTCTTACATAGACTTGGCTGGCTGGATCTTGGCCTACCAAAACCGCGACCAATTTAGGAGAAATCCCGTGCCTTTCGCGGAAAGCACAGACGCGAGCGGCGACCTCTTGCCTGATGGTCATCGCGATCCCCTTGCCATCGAGAATTCGAGCAGTCATTGGAAGATCCTTGCCTCCGGGCGATGTAGAATCAAATTCGGTCTCTTTAGGTTTTTTGGGGGGTGATTAGTAGTTGATTTTATTCAATGAGCCTATCAGGGTCTTTATGCCAGTGAAGCCAGGTGGTGGCCCCCAAGATTTAACCCACAATCATTCCCGAAGAACTCTTTATAGCTTGGCAGGTATCACTCGCGAAGGGCTTTTGAGCTAGATTCCTATCGAGGTCTTTGGCTAAATGGGTATTCTCTGAGAAATGCGAAACGGTTAAGCTTTTCGCTAAGTCAACAATGAATCCTTGTTTCTTCGCAGAAAAAGAACGTATTTGAACCATGTCGGACGACTCGATGACACCAACCAACACCGATGCGAACAACGAGCCGAAGCTCAGTCCTGTTGAGCTGATCAAGGATGCCAGCAGGTACCTACGAGGCTCGATTGGATCGGAGCTTTTGTCGGACTCGAATCACTTCGGTAAGGACGACCTTCAGTTGCTTAAGTTCCACGGGACTTACCAGCAAGATGATCGCGAGCAGCGAAAGAGTTCTGGGGAGTCGGGCAAGTCGGAGAAAGAGTATAGCTTTATGGTCCGTACAAGAATCCCGGCAGGGATCATGACGGCCCAGCAGTTGCTAGCGCACTTGGATCTGTGCGATACAATCGGCAACTCGACCCTAAAAATCACCACGCGTCAAGGTTTGCAACTGCACGGGATACTCAAGCAGGATCTCCGAGAGTGCATGCAGAAAATCAATCAATGCATGCTGACAACACTTGCTGCCTGCGGGGATGTCAACCGCAACACGATGGCTTGTCCAGCCCCTTACAACGACTCTGTGCGAGCTACGGTTCAGAAACTGGCTCAGGACATCTCGGATCATCTCTCTCCAAGAACACAGTCTTACTACGAGTTGTGGCTCAAGGATCTTACCAGTGGCCAAGAGACCCTCGAAGGTGGTAGCGATCAATTGGTTGAGCCCATTTATGGAAAGACCTATTTGCCGCGCAAGTTCAAAACTGCAATCGCACTGGCCGATGACAACTGCACGGATGTGTACACCAATTGTCTGGGTTTCATCGCCGTTGTCCGAGATGGTCAAGTGATCGGCTACAACGTTGTCGTAGGTGGGGGGCTCGGGGTAACTCCGAGCGCCAAAAAGACGTTCCCGCGTTTGGCTAGCCGCATGGCCTTTGTCACTCCAGAGCAAGCCGTCGGGGTTGCAGAGGCAGTCGTTAAAGTTCAGCGAGATTTCGGGTATCGCGATGATCGCAAGCGAGCTAGGCTAAAGTACCTTGTGCATGACCAAGGGATTGAGTGGATGCGGCACAAGGTCGAGGAGTATTACGGAACGAAACTCAAGGACTGCACGCCCGACGATGTCATTGAGCATCGCGATCACATGGGATGGGACGAGCAAGGTGATGGCCGCTGCTTTTATGGGTTCAATGTCGAAAACGGTCGGCTTTATGACGACGACCAGAGGGCATGGAAACTTGCTCTTCGCGAGATCTGCGAAGAGTTCCAGCCCGAAATTCGTTTGACAGCCCATCAAAGCGTCCTGTTTTGCAACC
Source organism: Pirellula sp. (assembly GCA_040381975.1). Lineage (GTDB taxonomy): Bacteria > Planctomycetota > Planctomycetia > Pirellulales > Pirellulaceae > JBKCUI01. Next base: position 16,513 of record JBEIGI010000047.1, on the reverse strand, counting down.
TGCAACAAAATGCACGGCCCAAGCTTGAGAAGATCATCAAGAAGCGAGGTCTGCCACTTACCGAAGAGATCTCCAACGTACGCCGCTGGTCGATCGCTTGTGTCGCTTTGCCAACCTGTGGCCTTGCGATCACCGAGAGCGAGAGAGCCCTGCCAGGTGTAATCGACGTGATGGAGAAGAAGCTTCTGGAGTTAGGCTTGGACAAAGAGCTCTTTACGGTGCGAATGACCGGTTGTCCCAACGGTTGCGCAAGGCCTTACAACGCCGATATTGGGTTGGTAGGAAAGGCCAAAGGCAAGTACACGGTCTATGTCGGTGGCACCCGTTTAGGTACGCGTTTGGGGTTCATCTACAAAGACCTGGTGCCACTGGAGAAGATCACCGATAGCCTGGAGCCTTTGTTTAGAGCTTTTCGGGATCAGAGAACCCAGGCGGAGTCCTTTGGAGACTGGTGTACAAGGCTCGGGTTGGAGAGACTCCAAGAGCTAGGGGCTTAGCCGGTAATAGATTCTCTAAGCATCCAAAAGCGAATCGGCATCCGTGCCATTGATCCGCCCATGGATGGATAGTTTTTCAGTCGCCGGCTTGGGAGGGATTAAGCGGCTCGAAGCTGGATCGTTTCGGAGCGACTGGCTTGGGCAAGGACACCCAAGATGAATTCTTCGAAGATCTGGCCATCGAGTGCGCTTGCTGCCGGGGACTCTGGGTGGAACTGGCAACCGACAACGAACCAGTTTTCCAAGCAACTTTCGATACCCTCGATCACCCCATCTTGGCATTTTGCAGTAACTTTGAAGGCATCTGCAAGGCGATCGATGGCCATGTGATGTCGGCTGGTGACTCGGATTTCACCTTCTCCATAGACACGACCAAGGATCGATTTGGGATCGACGACCAAGGAGTGGCGGTGGTTGGGGTCTTGGGGATCTGCATGAGGGAGGGCATTGGGTAGGTCGATGGGGATGTGATAGAAGAGGTTTCCACCCTCGATGATGTTGATCAACTGCATTCCCGCCCCGATAGCCATGAGACTCATTCGTCGATTGGAGATTTCCGAGGCGAGTCTGCGGTCAAAATCCTCTCGTCGGGGATCCATGGGCCGTACCGAGCTGTGGAGCATGAAGCCATCGCGTCGAGGATCCAAATCGGCTCCTCCGACCAAGACGAAACCGTCGAGGGTATCCAAGATCGAATCGATGCTGTCGAGGTCTTCCGTCGGAGGTACCACCACGGGTATTCCGCCTGCCTTGCAGATCGCATCAAAGTAACCGGCGGCCAAAAATGCGTAGGCTGGAGTGCCTTGGTGCGATCCTCGATAGTCGCAGTTCATTCCGATCAGGGGCTTGCGTGTCATGCCAGAGGTTCTCCGGGTTTGATAAGTGACAAGTTCGCAAGCTATCTTTTGGCCCTTTGGTGGCTGAATCCTTTCAACCGAGCGACTTGCGAGAGGGGCGTAGATTAGGGAATCCGGAGAAACGAATCAAGTTTTCCACTAGATTTTGCGTGGAAGGCAAATGCTAGCTCTAGATCAAGTGCTAGCATATTGCTTTAGATCCCCTTGGGTTGGGGGCGCGTAAGGGAAAGCAGAGGGTTCGCATGGCGAGAATAGTTCGATCGCTAGGGTGGGGCAAGCCGATAGTATTCTTGAAATAGTCAATGGTTTTTGCGGGTTTATGGTGATTTTGTGGGTGATTCGCGAAAGTTTGATGACTGCTATGAGTTCTGAAACGACTGCTGAATTTGACCGGCAAGAGTTCGTACCTCGCTTGACCGAGGCGATTGTTGCCAGTTACGGATTGACCAATCGAATCCATCACTTGGGGCATTGTCCCTTGCCCAAGTACGAGGTGATTGTCGAGATTTTAGAGGATTTTAAAGATCTCTTTTATCCCGGTTTTCGTCGCCGAGAGGGGCTTCATACTTCCAACGTTGCTTACTACGTCGGGAATTTGGTCGATTCGCTTCTTGCGAAACTTTCAAAGCAGATCACTCGGGCATTGATCCATGCCGATCGAGTCAATCATTCGCCCACGGAGGGGTGTAATGATATGGCCGATTACGAGGCTCGGGGTGAGTTGATTTCAAAGCAATTGCTTGAGAAGATTCCCGTGATTCGCCATGTATTGTCCAAGGATGTGGAAGCTGCATTTGCTGGAGATCCGAGCGTTAGCAATCGCGACGAGATCGTGTTTTGTTTTCCAGGCTTAGAAGCCGTGACGATCTATCGCATCGCGCACGAGTTAGTTCGCCTGAAGGTCCCGTTTATTCCGAGGATGATGAGCGAGTGGGCTCACAAGCAGACCGGAATCGACATCCATCCAGGGGCTCGAATCGGCGAGTATTTCTTCATCGATCACGGAACGGGTGTCGTCATCGGAGAGACATGTTCGATCGGAAATCACGTTAAGATCTACCAAGGTGTGACTCTCGGGGCACTGAGTTTTGCGACCGATGCCAATGGGGATTTGGTCAGGGGGACCAAGCGTCATCCGACGATCGAAGACCACGTGGTGATCTATGCCAACGCAACGATCTTGGGTGGGAACACGACCGTGGGGCACCACAGCATCATTGGTTCGAGCGTATGGGTCACTGCAAGTGTAGCCCCGCACACAACAGTGGTCTTGGAAAAGCCCAAAGTGAGGATTCGAAATGGAACTATTGACGACTCCCTAATGGACTTGAATTATCAGATTTAGGGTCCCCCACGAATCTCGACCAATGAGTCCTTCCACGCAAGCACCCCGTCTCGGTTCCCAATCTGCCCTCCTCTTCCTCCTTCCTTCCTCCTTTGCGTCTTTGCGTCTTTGCCTGAGCCCTTCTGCTCCCTTCTGGTAAGCTAGCGATCATTCGCCACAAAAATTCAAGATTTACCCATTTTTGCTCTTCGGTTGCTACAATCTTATACAAAACGTCCCGCGAGGCCTTGGGTCCGCTTTTTGAACACCGACGGCATTGTCATTGATGAATACCACGAAACCTAACGCTCCGATCCCATCGCCACCTGGCCAAGTTGCTCGAGGTGGTGGTAATTTCTGGTGGCTGGCGATTCTGTTGCTAGCGTGTTTGCTGATTCTGTTTGTGCCGAATCCCAAAGAAAGTTCTCAAATCGACTACAGTTTTTTCCTTGAGCAACTTCAGAGGGAAAATATCCAGCGGCTGACGGTTTACCCAAGCGGTGCTGAGGGTACGTTTATTGTCGCTCCCGAGCAACCGGTTACTTATGATGCATCGGGCAATAGGGTTACCCCCAAGGCAAGTGCCAATGGATCACCGGTTCGTTTGTCGGAAAACTTTCGTGTTGCCTTGCCCGTCGAGGGTGAGGTGCGCAAGGATCTTTTCGAGCGATTGGAAAAATTACGCTTAGCCAAGTCCTCCACGGGGCAGGAGCAAGAGGGAAAAGAAAAGCCCTCGCTGGTTTACGATGTAGTGCCTGCCTCGGATTCAAGTTCGTTGTATTTGTTGTTGTCCCTCGGATCTCTGGCTCTTTTGGGCACGGGTCTGTTCATGCTCATGAGACGCTCGCGAGACAGCATGATGGGAGGAAACTTTTTAAATGGATTTACCCGTTCGACGGCCAAGCGATTTGAACCGTCAGATCAAGCGATTACGTTCGATGATGTCGCGGGTCTTGAGGGAGTCAAAGCGGATCTAAAGGAGATTGTCGAGTTCCTTAGGTCTCCGGAGAAGTTCCAAAAGCTCGGAGGGCGAGTCCCCAAAGGTGTGCTGCTGAATGGCCCTCCCGGGACCGGCAAAACTCTTTTAGCAAGGGCGATCGCAGGCGAGGCGGGGGTTGCGTTTTACTCGGTCAATGGGAGCGAGTTCATCCAAATGTTCGTCGGGGTCGGGGCCTCGCGGGTTCGCGATCTGTTTGCAACGGCCAAACAAAACTCTCCTGGGATTATCTTCATCGATGAAATTGATGCTGTTGGCAGGCAGCGTGGTGCTGGGCTTGGTGGAGGTCATGACGAAAGGGAGCAGACGCTCAACCAGATCCTAAGCGAGATGGACGGGTTTTCCCCGACCGAATCGGTGATTATCGTAGCCTCGACGAACCGTCCGGACGTTCTCGATCCGGCGTTGCTTCGTCCGGGCCGATTCGATCGACACATCACTGTAGGGAGGCCGACGCTCAAAGGGCGCGAGGAGATCTTAAAGGTTCATGTCAGGGATGTCCCCTTGGATAGCGATGTGGATTTGAAGCGGTTGGCCGAGGCTACCGTAGGACTTACAGGGGCAGATCTCCGCAATATCGTCAACGAGGCAGCCTTGTGGGCCGCCAGACAAGATAAAAAACGGGTCTACATGTCCGACTTTGATTACGCCAGAGACAAGGTGCTCATGGGTGCCAAACGCGAAGAAGTCATGGCGCCTGCCGAGAAGGCCAAGACGGCCTACCACGAGGCTGGGCACACCATCGCGGCCTGGTTCCTCACCGGAGCCCAACGCGTTCATAAAGTAACAGTGATTCCTCGCGGTCAGTCCTTGGGTAGCACTCAGATCCTGCCATCGGAGGATCGCATGAACATGTCCGAGTCGGAGGTCAAGGATCAGTTGGTTGTGCTTTTGGCCGGACGGGCCGCCGAGCAAATCATTTATACAGAAACTAGCGTTGGTGCAGAGAATGATCTTGAGCGAGCCACATCGTTAGCCCGTCGTATGATCTCCCATTGGGGGATGAGTCGCAAACTTGGGCCGGTATCTTACAAGCTCTCGGATAGCGATCCGTTTCTAGGTCGAGAGATGCATCAACAACGCCAGTTCAGTGAAAAGACTCAGGAGATTATCGACGGCGAAATCGGAGAGGTGCTCAGGAGTGCAGACAAAGCGGCGCTTGAACTTCTTCATCGACACCGCGATGCGCTCGAGCAACTCAAAGATGCGCTGATTTCACGCGAGGAGCTTGATGAAAAGGAAATACGTGAGTTGATCGGACCTAGCGTGCATTCTCCGGAAGACGCTTTGGGCGAAACTGAACTTAGCGACTCGACCGCTTCGGTCGTTTCGGATCAGTGAGTGACATGTCAAAGAAGAAACCGAATAAGAACAGGATCGAATTTCGCAAAGGGCATCAAAGTCAGCCTCGCGAACGAGGACTTACTGAAAAATACGCCGACTCGCAGGATGAAATCGATACCCAAAACTCCCAGCGGATCTCAGGCAAAGGGGATCTAACACGCCGTCGAACGGTCAAAGGGGACTTGGTCGATCCCGAGCATCGCGATGGCATTCAATCGATCCAGATACAGGCCTCTGAGTCGACTCTTACCGGACGAGTCATTCGTGTCCATGGACTCGAATCGATCGTCGAGCTCTCTGATGGTAGTCTTCTGCGATGTGCCGTTCGACGTGTGCTGAAGAATCTTTCCACCACACAAAGGCATGTCGTCGTTACCGGTGATTCTGTCCGGGTCGAGCAGCATGGAGTCAATCAGGGGTGGATTGTAAGGATAGAACCTCGGGGTTCAGAATTGTGTCGGACCAGCAAGAATCGTCGTCACGTGATCGCATCGAACATCGATCAGATCATGGTCGTCACCAGCGCAGCCGAGCCGTCGATCAAACCGAATCTGATCGATCGGATCCTTGCGACGGCTGAGCAAAATGGGATTGAGGCCGGGATTTGTATCAACAAATGCGATTTGATCGCTCCTGAAAAGCTTCAGCCTCTGATCGGAAGCTACGCACAGATGGGGTATCGTGTATTTATGCTAAGCGCCTCGGAAGGCTGGGGGATCGAACCCTTAAACGACTGGATCCGCAACAAATCCAGCGCGGTTATCGGCCAAAGCGGTGTTGGCAAATCGAGTCTTTTGAATTGTCTCATTCCAGGTCTATCCCAGCGAGTCCAGGCCGTAAGCAACGAGAATCAAAAGGGTAAGCATACGACGACGACCGCCGAGTGGTTTCGCATCGATGCGCAGACATCGATCATCGATACCCCTGGTGTTCGTCAGTTTCAACTTTGGGACATCGTACCCGCCGAGCTAACTGGGCTCTTTCGCGATCTAAGGCCATTTGCATCGCACTGCCGCTATCCAGACTGCTCACATCACCACGAGGATACATGTGCCGTCAAGGATGCGGTGGCTGACGGTAGGCTCGATCCGAGGCGCTACGATAGCTACCTTCAGATACTCGATGCTCCCGCATTTGCCACCGATGATGCCGATGATACACCTTGGCATGAAGCATTCGAGTAGCATCTCTTCCAATCAGATAAACGGGTCGTGATCTTCCGATTCTCCGTGAGGATCCAAATGGCCCGAACGATTGATCGCTAAGAGGATTCGGATTGTGACGATCAAACTCAGCACAAAGCCTCCGAGTCCGATGAGAGAAAGGTCTTTGAGTCCCATTGGCCCACCTTGTGTAAAAAGTAGCGGTGGCACTTCGGATGCCATGAGGATGCTAGAGCCGAGCAACAGGGAACTCGTGAGCAGTCCTAAAACGAGGCGATTGATCGAAGGGTTTAGACCTCGGTGGGAAAGATGGACATCGAGTTTTCCGCTTTGAACCAATTCCATCAGCGAGCTGATTTGGCCTGGTAGCTTTTCGACAAGCGATTCGACTTCGATGTAGAGTCGTCGCATCCTACGGGCTTGTCGCCAAGGGGACAACCGGTTTCGCCAGAGTTTCTTAAACATCGGCTCGATGGCTTCAAGCAAACTGAACTTTGGGCTCGTTTGGCTGATGGTTCCTTGGAGTGTCACGAGTGTCTTGATCAGCAACCCCATTTGACTCGGCAAGACGATGCGATGGCGGTGGAGAATATCGGTTGCATCATTCAGAGCGGTGGCCAGATCGATCCTTTCGATCGGTTGATTGCCATAGGTCGCAATCAGGTCGGTTATGTCGTTCGACAGCAGAGAGTCATCGATGTTTTGGGGGACTTTGCCGACTCTCTTGACGATTGCAGTAAGCAAAGCGGAGTCTTTTAGAGACAGTGCCCATAGCATCTCTTCGATGTTTTCTCGAAGGGTATCATCGATACGTCCTACCATTCCAAAATCCAGTAGCCCGAGGGTTCCCTCGGCATCGATCAAGATGTTGCCGGGGTGTGGGTCGGCATGGTAGAAGCCTTTGACAAATATCATCTCGACATACAAATCCGCGATCTTCCTTGCCAATTGCTCCCGATACTGATCGGTGTACTTGCCTGGGTTGCTTACCTCGTTGATCGATTCGCCCGTGAGCAAACTCATGGTCAGTACACGAGCGCTGGAGTGGCTTGGATAGGCCCGAGGTATCCTGATCCCGGGCTGTCCATGCAGGGCCTCTTGGAACATGATCAAGTTGGCTTGTTCTTGGGTGAAGCTCAATTCCTTTTTGAGAGATCTGGACAGTTGACTTACGATTTCCCTAGGTCGCCAGACGGCAAGTTCTGGGATGCGTTCGGCCAAGCTTGCCAGACCTGCAAGAACTTCGAGATCCTCGTGGATCTTTGCCCGTATGTTCTCGTGCTGTACTTTGACGACGACGGGAGTGCTATCATCGAGTCTTGCACAGTGAGCTTGGCCGATCGAAGCAGAGGCCATTGCGACCGGTTCAAATTTTTCAAACAGGTCTTGAATCGATCCTTTGAGTTCCGATTGAATGGTCCTCTCGACGGCTTCAGGGGAATCGGCAGGGACATTTGCCTGAAGCAGTTGCAATTCGCCAGCTTGGGCGCTTCCGACTAGATCGGGTCGAAGCGATAGGACTTGACCGAGTTTAATAAATGTTGGGCCCAGTTCGGTAAGGGCCATTCTCACGCGAGCTTCGCGCGAGTAGCTTGACAGAGGGACTCCTTGGTCATCTTTCATCCAATCTCGGATGCTATCTAGGGGAAGGCGACTTAGCCAATCAGCCAGACCGTACCGGCGCAGAATCAGAATGATTTCGCGCCACCGTTTGAGGTTCCGATAGTATCGAGGGATAGATGTGATTCTCATCGAGGGATCGGTGGATCCAAATTTCCGTTGTTTTGAAGCGGAAGTCCTGGAACCGGTTGTCCATTTTTGATTTTTTCTGCCCACTCCTCGGCAGCCGCTTGGAATTCATCCGAGTTTAGTTCGCCGATTGCAAGTTCACTAGAAGAATCCCCTGAGGACGAGGATTCTGATGGTTGATCTGTCCAAAGGAAGCGGAAGAGGTTCCCGTAAAGTCGGACCATCATGAGGTTTTGGCTTGGAACGAGTGTTTGGCGGAAGTTATCGCCACGGAAAGCCGGCAGATCGTGTTTCTGATACAAGAGTTTTCCGGTTCGCACATCGATCAGAGCGATACTTGTAAAATCCAAACTCATGCCGCGGACATTCTTTTGAGTTAGTCGTCGGAGAAAGACCGCCGCTGGAGACTCACGATTCTGATTCAGCGGAAACATGAAATGTTTGACCCTCTGGGCTTTGTCCCAAACCATCGATCCGTCTTGGGTTCGAATTGCAAACAGGCGACCTGCGCAAGGAGCGATCGATGGATCGGATTTGATCGAAGGTGAGACTTGGACGCTATCGAGTTCCATCGAGCTTGCGTATGGCAAGACTAAAGCGATGTCACCAAAGACTTGGGCGCTAATACCACTGAACTTACCTTCTACCTCCACTTGCGATTTCGATTCGGTTGCGGTGACCGCATTCCAGTAGGTCATCGAGCCATCGGTTCGAAGTGCAACCACACCGACATCGTTGGCGATCGCAAGCCGTGTATCGACCGTATGCGTTGCGCTAAGGAGCACTTGGCCGGTGGACGGTTCGACAAGCCTGAGCTTCATTCGGCTAGCCTGATCGCCTCCCGACTGACGAGACGGCTGCAATAGCCATCGATTAGCGATGCTTAGAAGGGGGGTCCAACCCTCCAGCTCCGTGGTGATTTCTTCGATCGTTTTGCCATCGCGATGATCGATCTTGGTAATTTTAGATCCCGAGGGATCAAGAGCAAACAGAGCACCTTCTTTGCTGATGATCGATGCGTTTCGGAAGCCTTGCAGAGTCCATTGTCGGGTTCCGAGCAGTGGATGGATGCTCAAGAGTTCATCATCGGCATGGACGACGATGCCCCAGCGAGATACATCGACGACCCTAAAGGCTTTCTTTTGGACGGCCAAGCCCCAGTTATTGCGTTCAATGAGATTAGATCGACCTCGACCAGAAATCTGAGGCTCGATCGAATCTTTCGCAAAACCGGTACTCCAAAGTTGCCCATCCTGCTGGCTAACATTTGCATGAAATAGATCCAATGCTACGAGTTGGTCTTTGAGTTCGATAATCAGAATGCTATTGACGGCATGGATGCTCGGTGGGGTCGACCGGTCTTGTCTTGCTTGATCTAAAAGGTACTGGACTTCCTCGCCTGTCTTTGGCTGAACCAGATAAAGCAAACCGCTTGTGAAAGAGGCTTGCCAGCCTGCGAAGGAATCCCCATCTATCTTTCCGATTTGACAGGCGTTTGAGCCCTCGTAGCCAGATTGAAATTGCCCATTGGCATTCAGATCAACATTCGTTGTGACTTGCAGGGCCCCTTGGGGCCAGAGGTGCTCTTTGCTATCGGATTTCTCCCGCTCCTTGAATCGGATGAGCATGGCATTCGGGTCGTCGTACCTGAGCATACCTGTTGGATTTTTACCGCTGAGCTCTTTGGCGATTTCTAAGAATTCGGCGTCATTTCTTTGGAGTTCGAGCCATGACTTCATCGGTCGATCACCCTTGAGATACAACGCAGCCTTGGCTCTTTGAATCTCGTCGGCTTGGTTGCGAGTCGCATCAGTGCTGCTCGGAGAGCTTAGCAAGTACTCTGCATCGATCATGCTGCGATTGCCTAAGGTCTTTGCATAATCGAAGCGGGCTTGGTGAGTAAACGGCAATCCCTCAAAGTGTTGCAATCGCAATCTCATCATCGACGGATCTTGTTTGCCATCCGACTTTAATCGTTCGATGATTTTCGGTTTGAGGCTATCCCAGTCTTCTTGGGAAACCAGCTTTGCAAGCCTGGAGAACTGAGTTGCGATCCAAGTGTCCTCGTGGATCGACCATCGTGCACCGGCATCGATGCTAGAGCCTTCCATGATTTGATTGATGCGTCTGGAAACCCGATTGTCGCTGAGTTCAAGCATCTTTTCGAAAGCCTCTGTCCATCGCTGCTTTTTTTCGAGTCCATGAATCATGACTCGCAGATAGGTGGACTGATCCAAATCTTTGGTGATGGACTCAAACCCTTGCACCTTGTCGAAATATCGCTCGAAATCGGTTTGGATCGCAATCATCGAGGCTTTTACAAGTGAGCGACGGATTTCAGGATCCTCGGGCGCAAGTTGTCTTGCTCCCAGGAGCTTGTCCAAGGCAGTTTCGATATCGCCAATCGAGAGAGCCAATTCACCCTCTTTTTGCAAAACGCTGGCCGTGCCAGGCGATTGTTTGAGCTCTTCGATAAGCTCCAATTGAAAGCGATCACGAATCGAATAACTTGTCAGATCAAAAGGACTCGAGCTCAGCAGTTGATTGCCGACGACTGTCAGGTTACCCAAGGGTTTTTCGCAACGGGTCTGCGAACTGATCGCACCTTGCAATAGATCGATTTCCAAGAGACTTTGATTCGACAGGGGAACAAGTAACTTCGAATCGGAGCGAACGCACTTGCCGACGACGTGCCCACCGTTTGGCATCGGGATCGCACTCCATGCGGGCTGTCCAGTTCGTAAATCCAGACCGACGATCTCCTGAGCGTAGACCAATACGACCAGTTGGTTCCATATCCCGGCGATGAATCGAAACATCGAGCCTTCTTCGTGAGGTACCTGCCAAAGCTCCGATCCATCCGCGTTGGAGATTCCAAAGACGCCTACACCGTTGGAGGGAGCAAATACAGTCACTCCATCATGAACCAACGCAGCGGTATCTAAAGGGCGCGAGATCATCGGATCGGTTTCGCGCAGATCCATCCCGCCGACGATGTTGAACGCGGCACCGGGCACGAGAGACGGATTCAACTGATAGGATTTACTCCAAGCCAGTTGCCTTCGATTCAAATCGTACGCAACGAGATAACCTGAGAGGGTCGGACAGATCGCAAGCGAGCCATCAACGCTGGGACTGAGTCCAAATCCTCTCCGCTGAGAGTCAAGTGCAATGGTCGTACCTTGGTTGGCCACCAAGGGCTGTTTCCAATTGAGTTGACCATTGGAAGGAGCCAACGAAACCAGATAGACCTCGCCGTTGAGTTCTGCAAGCACGATCAACTCGGATCGAAATGGGATGGGAGCTCCAAGAAACAAAGCGCCTTTGAGCTCTTCAGAACTCGATTGGTTGACACCGCCGCACTCCCACAGCAATTTGCCTTCTTCAGGAATGCTCCATGCCTGGAGCACATTGTAAGTTCGAATCATAGGGTTACGGTTCAATCGCGCATTGGGCCCGACGGCAAAGCTCTCGCTGACCTCGACGGCCGATGAGCTGCTTATCCCGAAGATTCTTGTTCCATCGGTGGAGATTTGACTCGTACAGAAATCGCCCCAAACACGCCGCACCAAATAATCCGGAGCAGGCAATCCGAGGGCATAGCTGTCTCGGTTTGCTCCACGGTCGAGCGAGAATCCCAGGGGCGAGCCGCTAAAGACAATCGGCCAGCGGATTTTTCCAGACTTGGGATCGATCGCAAGGATGCGTTGATCGTAAGTCGGAACGAAGACCAAGCCGTCTGCGGCGATTGGGTTGCGGGTTGGTACGAGATGCGATCGACGCTCAGAGAGTTGTTTTCGGAAGGTTCGTTCGAGGTTCTCTTTATGCTGGACGGATTCGTGAAGATCCACACTCCATCGCAGGATCGGAATAGGTTTACCGCCGAAAGTATTGGCGTTCCGATCAAGGGTACCACCTTCGAATCGGGGTTGATCAATCCTTCGTGCGATTTTCTGGAAGTTCTCGGTTTTCAGACTCTCTAGTATCGATTCGTTGGTGGTCTTGTCATTCCAGCCGACTTTTGCTCCATTCCAGTCAATCGAAACATTCGCATAATAGTCTCGAACCTGTTGCAATAACTTGTTGGCTTGTGCCGTCGAACCCGAAACCAGTTTGGATGCGACGGCCAGGACTCCAAGGTTGCTGCCGAAGCGTGTTCGAGAATCAGCATCTTGTAGTAAGCTTTCGAGAAGACTTGTTGCTTCGGCCATGTTCCCGTCAGCGAGGAGTTGCTGGGCAAGGAGCAACGACGCATCACGGCCCGCGTTGGTAGATCCGAATCGGCTCGAAAGCTGATAGAGAATCGACCGGTCATCGGACTCGATGGCTCGCTCGAGGAGTTGTTTAGAGCGTGCACCGTATCGAAGTTCAAACGCTTGCTTGGCCTCCTGTGGAAGGTTATCAAGAATCTTTTTGACTCTGCCGAGCACTGTCGTTGGGCCGTCTTTGGTGCGTTCGGCTGGCGACAAAAAATAATCGTCACCAGTATTTCCTTCCGGTGCATTTTCCTCGATCCCCAAGAGTTGTCCTAAGGCAACACTTGCTTCAACCCATTGTTTGGATTCGATCGCCTCTTGGGCATCGCTTAGAAGTACCTCGACTTCGCGAGGGGCGGTCATCATGACACCCTCTGGCATCGAGAATCGATTTTGGAACTGCGAGAAGGCAGTTTGTTCAGTGAGTAGCAATCCACAGCAAGCCAGAAAAAGGGCTCTCATAGATCGGGCGAAGGGTTCAAACTGTGATTTCATCGAACTGTCTACCTGATTCCGTGGAATGCGTCACAAAGCCAACGGGCCTGATTTTAACGAAATCCCGGCGTTTGGTAGAGTTGGCAAAGCCAGGGCAAGAGTCGATTCAGCGTGAAACTCGATGTTTTCTAGAAAAACGAAAAAAGCCAAGGGTCTCTATCGAGACAGACCTTGGCTTTTTGAACTCGTGTGCCTATTCAATCGGAAACCGATTGAATTACTTGGCTGGTGGCAAGATGACAGAATCGATGATGTGGATTACACCGTTGCTGGCATCGACGTCGGTAGCGAGGATTTTCGCACCGTTGACGTAAGCACCACCGTCCTTAACAGAAATCTCGACCTTTGAACCTTGAAGAGTGGTTGCGGACTTAGCGGCAAGAGCATCTTCAGAATAGACACGGCCATCGACGACGTGATACAGGAGGATTGCCTTCAGCTTTTCCTTGTTCTCTGGCTTGAGCAAGCTTTCGATCGTCTCCTTAGGTAGTTTACCGAAGGCTTCATCGGTTGGAGCGAAGACCGTCAAAGGCTTGTCGCCACTGAGGGCATCGACCAGACCGGCAGCCTTGGCAGCGGCCAAGAGAGTGTTGAACTTGCCAGCCTTGGTTGCTACCGTTGGAATCTTGTCTTCGCTAGGAAGGATCACCGAATCGATTACGTGGATCACGCCATTGGTGCAAGCGATGTCGGTCGTGACGACTTGGGCTCCGTCGACCATCACCTTTCCCCCATCGACCTTCACATCGATGCGTTGACCATTGAGGGACTTGGCTCCCTTGATGCCAAGGACATCCTTAGCCATGACTTTTCCTGGGACGACGTGGTAGGTGAGGATTGCTTTTAGCTTATCCTTGTTTTCTGGCTTGAGCAGCGTTTCGACGGTTCCCTTTGGAAGCTTCGCGAAGGCTTCGTCCGAAGGAGCGAAAACGGTGAACGGTCCCGGACCCTTAACGGCGTCGACGAGGCCTGCTGCACCTAGTGCTGCAGCGAGCGTCTTAAACTTTCCTGCTTCAACAGCAGTGTCGACAATATTCTTATCGAAAGCGAAAGCCGAACCGGATGCGACCGCGATGACAGCGGCCAGAGCGAGAGAGAAAATCTTCTTCATGCGTAAAACCCTATAACTAAAACAGACGAAACAACCAACATCCGTTGTTTGTCGGAACTCCCCAGCGGAGCCCGCTTGAGCAACGATCCTTTTTCTTCGAGGACGATGCACTGTAGAGGCTTTGTCAACTGGTCAGGGAGAATTTTTCTGCAAGTGTCTTGGTTCCCGCCGGCGATCACTTGTCTGCTTGATACAGTAGTCGATGATGTTGTCCGATGAGCAGGAGATTGATTAGAGAGAATCGATGAGCGACCTAAAGTTGGTAATCGTTGGGGCTTACGGAGGGATTGGTCAAGCACTCTGCGAAGAGGTTTTAAGCAAAGGGGGCCATGCGTACTTAGTCGGACGAGATTCGCAGAAATTGTCTGAGGTCGCCGGTCGGTTTGGGTTCGCAAGTTCCGTCGCAGATGCAAGCGACTGGGATCAACTGGATAGCGCATTGGAATTGGCAAGCCAGAGCATGCAAGGAATCAATGCCGTCGTTTGCTTGGCTGGTTCGGTGTTGCTCAAACCCTTGCATTTAACGAGCAAGTCCGAGTGGGACGCTACCTTGCAGACGAATTTAACGGCTGCTGCTGGCACGCTCAGGGCTGCTGTCTCAAAGATGAAGGAAGGTGGTTCGGTGGTCTTGATGAGCTCGGCTGCTGCGGGGATCGGTCTATCGAATCACGAAGCGATTGCGGCAGGGAAAGCCGGTATCGAGGGGTTAGTCAGATCAGCTGCCATGACTTACGCAGCCAAACAGATTCGGGTTAACGCAATCGCTCCGGGGCTTGTTCAGACTCCTTTGACTCAGCGTGTTTGGGGCAACGCCCGCAGCGCCGATGTCTCCTTGGCGATGCATCCATTGGGAAGGTTTGGACAACCCGAGGAGATCGCGCGAGCGATTTATTTCTTAGTCGATCCGAGCAACGCTTGGATAACCGGGCAAGTTCTAGGTGTCGACGGAGGCCTCGGGACGCTCAAGCCGACATCATCGCCCAAGAGCCTCTAAAATTAGCCTGGGCTCTCTCATTTTGCCCGTTGGGGCGGCAGGTTAAGGAAAACTCGTACACCAAGGACGGAGTTCAATTCGAGCCAATCGTTTTTTAGGAACATCGAAGCCAGCCCCAAGGGGGGGAACGCACCACCAAAAATCCGCATACAAAAAGGGCAATTCAAGCTATAGTAGGGCCAATCGACAGGAGGAGGGCAGGGTTGTGCCTCAATTCGCCGATCGGATTTCTTACTAGGCTGCTTCGATGCAAACCAGAAAAATCAACAACTTAACACTGCGTCCAACTTGTCTAGTGCTGATTTTATTCGCACTCTCCGTGGATGCTTCTTCGCAAGAGGATGTCTTTAGGATATGGAAGGACTCGACAGGAAAGTATCAGATCGATGCGACTTTGATTTCACAATCCTCTTCGCATGTGACGCTTAAAAATCGCGAAGGAAAACAGATTGAAGTTGCCCTCGATAAACTATCGGCAAGCGACCTGGAGTTCCTCAAGAAATCCAACCGGACTCCAATCGTGTCGAAACCCAAGGCGGATTCCGATGCAATGGAAAATTCGCAAGAAACAAAGCAAGCTTCCGCCGGTCTCAATACCGATCAATTGCAACTGAAACAAATGGCCGAGGATTTCTTTAATGACCTAAGGACCAAAGATCGCAAAATCGCCGTTGAACTGCTCACGGAGAAAGCCAAGACCTTGGTGAGCGTCGAAAAATCAGCTCTCGCCCATCTTCCTCCTCCCGACAAAGGCCCCCGGGCCATTCGGATCGGAAAACCAACTATCCTCGCAGAGGAGGCTTCGGTGGTTGTGACTGTCGTTGTCTCGAAAACGCCCCAAAAGACGATGCTTGAATTTAAAAAGGATTCCGGCCAGTGGCGGATCTTTAGCATCAGTGCGACTCGCGGGGACTCCGAAGTGACCGTCGACTTCGAAACAGCTTATGATCCTGGCGAATCCAAAAATGGCACAAATCCAAACGATTCCTCGGAGCCTTTGGAAATCACCGGTTTAACACTCGATGGTCGCAAAATCTCTCTTAGCGACTACAAGGGCAAGGTGGTGCTGATCGATTTTTGGGCCACTTGGTGCGGGCCGTGCCTGAAGGAAATCCCAAATGTTTATCAGAATTATGCGATGTATCACAACCGAGGCTTCGAAGTCTTGGCCGTGAGCCTCGATAAGGATATGGGTGACATTCAGGAGTTTATCGCCAAGAACAACCCGCCTTGGCCGATCCTTGCCGACATGCATCCAGACAACCCTGTCAAGATGGCTGCAAAGTATAACGTGAGAGCGATCCCGACGATGATCCTAGTCGGACCAGATGGAAAAATCATCGATCCGAACTGCCGTGGCGAGCGTTTGAACGCACGCCTTGCAGAGTTGTTTAGATAACAGCGTCAATCACTTGGTCTTGAGGCCTTCGACCATCTTCATGACCGCTTCTTTCTCGGCTGCAACAGTTTTTTTCGGACCGGTCATCTTTACGAAGACCAACTCGCCGCCCTCGAGCTCGAAAATCAGGCCGATCATGGCATGGTTTTCCATCTTCTTGACAGGACCAGGTGCAAAGGGTCCGCCACCCATGGAGTCTTTGTAGGTCCCCTCAAGCTCTATGATGTGAACCGTGGCCTTTTGTATCGTCTTCTTATCGATCTTGGCATCGGCTCGGGTAAGCCCGTCGAATTGACCGATCCAGCGAACGATGTTGGCTTCGATTCC
>JBEIGI010000046.1:0-42392 GCA_040381975.1 Pirellula sp. | reverse complement strand
GGAAAACCGCCCGTACGGTTCGGAGGGAGGGGAGTCCGGCTCAACCGGACTTCCCTACCCCTATCCTTGGAGTTGTGGCTTGATTTGATTGAGGTGGTCTGGAGCGCTGGGGGCTGATTTCGGAGAAATCAGCGACCTTGGAGTTGTGGCCAATTTTATCGAGGTGGTTTAGAGCTTTGAGTGTTGATTTCGGAGAAATCAGCGACCTTGGGCCTTGAGGGTCAGGCCTTCGGAATGGCTGTTGAACTCGGGGGCGTACATGCACTCGACCGACGCATATCCCATC
Source organism: Pirellula sp. (assembly GCA_040381975.1). GTDB lineage: Bacteria > Planctomycetota > Planctomycetia > Pirellulales > Pirellulaceae > JBKCUI01. The sequence continues at coordinate 42,106 of JBEIGI010000046.1, read as the reverse complement.
GGATACTCGCCCGCTAACTGCACCCTCAGCGGATACTCGAAGACATAGGTCCCCTTTCTCAAATAGTCGATGAAGAAATGCGTGGCCGCATCCCTTGTGCTTTCGTAATAAAAGAGCCCATCCTGGAACTTGTACGAACTAAGCACATTCACCGGCTCGGTGCCACTGCCTCGATAATCCCGCATGTGAACGTATTCCATGTCGCGGTCTGACCGGAGGATCACGCGGCAAATCAGCTCGTCGCCGACAGATACCGGGCCATCGACGGGCTCGAGTACCGGTCCAGCCCCTGTGAGCACTCTCTTAAAGAGCTTCTTATCGAGCTTCAGTGGTGTCCCTTCATGCGCGGTGACCTTGCCAATGTCCTCCAAATACTCCCAGTGCAATCCACCCCAGCTTACACCCTCGTCGGATTTGGTCAGCTTCAACTTGCCCATCTCCGGTCGGATCTCTTTGCCTACAATTCTCTCTTCGTAAAATCCTGTTCCTCGCTCAAGGTTCTTTGGTTCGATTTTATTTCCAGCCATCTCGACCGATACGATCGCATCCGATGCAAGCCAATTTTCGCCGCGTCGTAACAAGGCATAAACCGCGTCGGCGGTCGCCTTGGTGGTCTTCCAATCTTGGGTCTGCTTTTGCTTGAGCAACCACACCTTGCACTCCTCGACGGCTTTGGTATCCCCTGCCACCTCGTCGAAGGCTTCGATCATCATCGCTTGGGTTTCGATCGGTGCGTGGTACCACCACCACGAACGCTCCGCATCGGGCCAATACATCCCGATCTCTTCGTTGGTGACGCTTCGCTCTTTAAAGCTCTTGAGGATCGCCTTGGGTGTTTCAGCATCCTCGAACCGCTTAAGGGCCACGGCTAGATGAGCTTGCGATTGACGCGATTGTCCCACCCAATGATCCCTCCCCTGCCCTAGCCAAAACTTTAATGCCGCTTGATAGTCAGGTGCGATGGGTTGATTGCTTAAGAAGAAACTTCGCCCATAGAGATACAACGCAATGGTCGAACTCAAGTTGGATTTTTTAGGATCCTTGTCCTTGATCTCGACGTACTGTTTGTTCATCCAAGCGTCCAGGGCACCGAGTGCACGCTGGGCAATTCCATCGTCGATGGTTACTCCGAGGTTCTTCAGTCGTCCGAAGCCTGTAACGATATAGAGCGATAGATACTCGTTGTCTGGTCCGCCTGGGAACCACGGCCAAAGGCCGCTTGGTCGCTGCATTTGCGCAAGTTTATTCAGTTGCGATTGTGTCTCACTTTCCAAACGGTTTGTATCGAAAAGGACACCGACATTGCGGCGAGCCTGGGACTCCTTCTGCGCATCTTTGAGCCAAGGAGTTTCCTCGAGCAGGATTGATTGGACATCCTTGTTCTTGCTGAGCGGAGATTCGAGGGCCTGGGGCTGGAGGTTTCTCCATGTCTCGAAGACTTTTGCGATTTTCGGATCGCTCTTTGCAATATGCCTTGCAAGACTGTTGGCATAGAGTCGATTGAACGTTTGTTCGCTGCAATCGTAGGGGTACTCCATCAAATAAGGGAGTGCTAAGACGGCGTACCAAGCGGGTTGCGATGTCATCTGCACGGTGAGCGATTGATGACGGATCGTTGGAGATGCTGCTGACTCGACGAGTTTCTTCAGTTCAAACTCTTTGGTTGACTTGCCTCGAATCGGTAACGGGATCGCTTCGCTCACGAGCACCTTGTTGGAAAGCACTGGCAGCATGGCTTGCTCCCCATCGCTAACCTTATCGCTGACCGCCACGGTCTTAAAGAGGATCGGTCGAGCCTCTTCGGGGACTCGGATACGCCATCGATAGGACTTGGATTCGTTCGCACCGATTTCGAAATTTTGCTCGGGCCTTGCGTTTTCGAATCTTGAATCGACATTCATCTCGTCGATCGCATCGCTCAGGTGCAACGCCACAGTTCCCTGCATGGGTTTATTCGAAAGGTTGGTCACCTTGGCCGTAAACTCGATGAGATCCCCTTCTCGTAGGAATCGAGGAGGGTTTGGTTGAACCATCAGATCCTTGGCCGTGACGATCGAGTCGTAGAGTGATCCACTGCGAAGTTCTTTGTCGTGGGCCAAGGCCATGAAACGCCATTTGGTGAGCGCTTCGGGCATGGTGAATTCGAGGGTGACGTTTCCTTGTGCATCGCTCAGTAGATGCGGGAAAAAGAAAGCGGTTTCATTAAGATTGGTGCGAGGTGAGATCGAATCGATTGCGACGGTTTTTGGTGGATTGCCGTTATTACCATCGCCGCCGGATTCACCCATCGGTGCGGTTGCGGCCATCGGCATCCCCTTGGCCAAAATCGCCGGTGCAGGTCCGCCAGGTGCTGCATCTGCGGCTGCATTAAGCATCAACCCATATTCCATCTCAGGTGCACGACTACTCCGCATGCTCATGGGTCGAACTGCTCCGAGCATCATTCTTAGGGAGATCCTATTTAGTTCCTGTGGGAACCGCCGGTAGGATTCTTCGACTCCGAAGAATTTGCTCGGCAAATTCAAATCGACCACTTGTATCCATAGACTCATATTTTGGAATTGCGATTGGATTTGTCCGTGGGACCCCTCGTAGAAATTGCCAAGTGGCTCCATCCACTGATGGGACTTGAAGGCATCGAGCGAAGCGTCGTACATGGCCGCTAGCAGTTCCGCTTGGGCGGCTTGAGCATCGGGACCTTTGATTGTCATAGACCATTTCTCTTTGGCTCCTGGCTCAAGTTTATTGCGGAAGCGTTCCCACTTAAGGGCTAGCTCCTTGTTTTTCCAGGGCACGGAGATACTACGGGTTTCGCTATAGAGTCGGTTCTCGCGAACATAGGTCACACGGACCACAGCACCCCCTCGCATCGATTCATCGATCGGAAGTTCGATCAAGTGTTGGGTCTTGTCGGGATCGGTCCAATAGGATTTGAGTGATTTGCTGCGTTGTTCGATCTCGATCAGAGCGCGACCCGTTGGGTAACCGGTACCCCAAAGCGCTCTGAATGTTTCGCCTGGTTGAAGGCTCTCGAATTGGCTACCAAAGACATGGGGGAGTTTGATACCCAATTTCGCTAGCTCGGGGTTGAGCACCATAAGGTTGAGTTCCGAGCGGATCGGCTTGCCGTAGATATCCTTGGACTCCAGGACAGCGCGGTAGAGTCCTTCGGGTAATTTCAGTTCGAAGGTCGACTTGCCCTGATCGTCGGTTTGATACTCTTGTTGGTGAACCATTTCTCCGATGGGCCAATGCCGGTAATCGGTAGGGTCTGGCTTTTGGAGAGGAATGCCCGAAGCGGACGGTTTGATTTTCCCTGCACCTGCACCGCGTCGAACTGGTCGGGGGATTGCCGGGATCGATCCTCCGAGTAGATCGGTTCTTGGAACCATCGCCGGTTGGGTGATCTTATAAATTTTGATTTGACCGGATGAAGCGATTTCTTGGCCGTCTAAACTGGAGGTTTTGACTTCGATCTCAACAGGTTTTTGCTCCGTTTGCCACTGATTTGCAGTCAAGTTTGCTTGGGCAGTAACATACCCGACCGAGACGCTTTGGGACCCGGTGCGGGTTTCGCCAGTGGTGTCGGTTACATCTGCCACGATCTCGTATTGGAATATAGGCAAATCGTCTTCAGGAACCGATCGATCGGGTCTTGCGATAAATTCGATTTGGAAACTTCCGTCGGGATTGGTGTCGGTCCATCCACGAGCGATTTCTTGAGAGCGGCCCTGGAATGGTCCGATTCTCCAGTAAAAGCAGAAGTTGAACCAGTCGGGCCAGCGGACTTGCCGGACGATGCGGTAGCGAACCTTGGCACCCTGGATCGGGGCACCGGTGTAACTGATGGCCTTGCCCTTGACGGTCACTTGATCATCGAGTTTGACTTGATCTTTGAGTCGATCGAGTGTCACCTGGAATTTGGGCCGTTTGTATTCTTCGACGCTGATCGTGGTATTGAATCCTAAGTCTTTGATGCTGATCAACATTTCGCCAGTACCTCGGTTTCGGGGTGCTGTAAGCGATCCGCTGAAAGAACCATAGTCGTTGCTGGCGACATCGAGTGTCTCGATGACTTGTCCGTTGGTGTCTTGAAACTGCACCGTAAACTTTTTGCCTGGGACTACTGTATATCGATTCGTTTTTTGGTCGCTACTGGTGACAACACCTTTGAAGTAAACCGTTTGCCCGGGCCGATAGATCGATCGGTCCGTAAAAAGGGCGATCTGCAGTCCAACTGGTTGAGGTTGAAGTCCCAGGTGTATATAAGACTCCTGTTGCGTCGATAGTCGGTCTTCCCCGTGCTCGACGAGAAGCATGTAGCTACCTTCCTCGCCCGGTAGCAATCGGAACAGACCAGTGGGTTCTGTTTGAACGGTCGCTTTTGGCATCCAACGCGGATTGCCATCGACCCGAACGAAGGCTTGGATCTTGGCACCGGCGATGGGCTCACCGGTTTGATTGTCGACGACAAGCCCTTCGATAGCTTGACTCTTGAGATCGAGATCTCCATCTACGTTGTTGTATGGGTTGTATGGGTTGCGAGTGCGTAGGACGAGTCCAAGTTTCGAGACCCACAATTCACAGGCTCCGAGTTGGTTGGCCTCTGGAGTGAACTGATCGTTTAAGCTGTACAGGAGGAAGTAATAGCCGGGTTTAAGATCCAGCGGTGCAGGTAGATCATCAGTGGCCTCTTGATAGTCGGTGGTGGGCTCCAGATTTGTAGACCATGCTTTGATGGGGGGCTTCGAGAAAAGTTCTGAACGGTCTAGGTCGGTGATTTGGTCCGTTTGCCATCGTCCTGGCTGGCCCAATCTTTTTTGCCAGTCGGCTTGGACGATTCGAAAGTTCAGTTTGGAAATGTTTTTGTATCGGACGCGGATTTTTGGAGCGGGATTGTTCCAGACGCGTTCGATCGAGACGTTAACTGCTTTGGATAAGATATTTTCTACGATGTTGTGGCAGAGTCTTCCGCCGATACTTTCGGGAAACGCGTTCTTGCCCTGAAGGGATACCTCATAGGCGGCTTCGAGATCATTTTGGCCCATGAGGATTCCGGCCCACTGAGCTCGAGCGTTGGCAGACAGCGGGTGTTTGGCATTCTTTTGAGCGAAGTCTTCTAGCAGTGAGATAGCCCGAGCGTCTTTTTCTTCGCCTGGAGCGTTGTTTTGAGCGAATCGGATACGTTCGAGTTGAACGTGGAGGCGTGCGTCGGGCGATTCATCCTTGGCGTGGAAATTCAGCAGTTCTTGATAGAGCTTGATCGCTTTGAATTTGGGTGAGTCGGCGTCGGTGGTTTGCGGGTTCCAGGATAGGAAGTCTTCGGTTGGACCGAGTGCGGGTGAATTTGCATCGATCTCAAAAGCATCTTCTCTTTTGACGCCTGCTTGTTCGCCTGTGGCATAGAATTCGATCGCTTGGTGGGCGAGGAAATCGTAGAAAGTTGGCCGGTAGGAGTCTGGGTAAGAGCCTTGATCCAGGAGTGCATCGAATGTGGTTATCGGAGTCGATTTGAGAGGTTCGTCATTGGCTAAAGATGACGAGTATTGTTTATCGATTTCCTTGAAGATCCGATTGAGATCCCACGTTTTGATATCTTCGGAGTTGTCGCCGGCGACCGAGGTGCGTTGTTGGAATCTCCATCGATTGGATTCGAAGTAGGACCAGTACCAATGCCCCAAGATCGCATGCAAGGCGGGCTTGACTTGTTCGGGTGCCGTCTCGATGGCTTTGCGCATCTGGTTGATGTCTTCGTCGGTATCGCCACCTTGGATATCGCTTTCGATACGAATTTTTCGAGCCAGTGCCAAAGCTGTTTCCGGGTATGCTTTGGATTGAAGTGTTTGCTCGATGATTTGGTCGAGTTTCTCGATAGCGGTCTTGGGTAGACCTTTTCCGATGGCTTCTTCAACTTGTTTCCACATCGGTATGCGTTCCTTGGGGAATCTGGGTTCGCTGTAGCGGTTGACGGTCTGTTCGGGAGGTTGGAAGCTCAGGGCTACTGTCGACAGTGCCGCCGAAGTCAGGGCGATGAAGCTCGAAAGGATCAGGAGGATTTTATGGATGCAGTGCATGATTGGCTTATTGTCGTAGATCTTAGGACGCGTCGGATGGCCCTAGTCCGAGGAATTCGCGAACGACGGGTCGTTTGAGCAGATGCGGATTGACCTGTGGTCTGCAAGCAATCAGGTGGGCTTGGGCCTCTTGCGGGTTCATGCCTCGGTGTTTGACAAGCCAGCAGATCACGATTGTTGCCGAGCGTGCTCGTCCGGCTTTGCAGTGGACGTAGACGCGATGGTTATTGTTGGTCTTTTGGGCTAAGAATTCTACCCCCTTGCCGACAGCTTCGATCGAAGGTGGGTTAAAGTCGACGGTTGGAAGCCAGAGTTGCTCGATGTTGTACTTTTCGTAAGACTGCTTGGGGCCAGGATATTCTTGGCACATGTTGATCACGCCACGAACTTGGAGTTCTGCCAGTTTGGGGACGTCGCGTTTGAGGGGAAGAGCCCCGAGGATCACGAGTGGGTCGACTGGATCCCACCAGTTTCGACGGTGAAGAACACGTCCTAGCAGGTAGTTCCAGGCAAAGGTCGGAGCAAACAGGCTGCGGGCGATGAAGGGCCGCATCGTGTGATTAAAAGGATTCAGTCGTGAGCGGGTCGGTGTCTCCGCTTCGATCCGAATCGGTCGAGACCGTCAGATTGGTGTTTTGGAGATTCACGGTGCCAAAGAGTTGAGAATGGTGGAGGAACTCGACGAATACTTTTTGGTTAGCCGATGGGGGGATGGCATTGATGGACATTTTCATCGATTTGTGAGAGCGGGTCCAACGGGCTGCAACGACAGTGATGTTGTCGGTACCTCCTCCTTGTTTTGCGAGTTGTACTAGCGATTCGCACATCGATTGAACTTTGCCACCCATGGCAAGCACCTTTTCGATGGTCGTGTCGCTAACGTGTTTGTTTAGGCCGTCGCTGCACATCAGTACAATGTCGCCGGGTTCAAGAAGAGAGGTGGCCAAGTCACCTTGGACTCCCTCAGCACCAGCGCCAAGTGCGTTTACAAGAACGTTTGACCAAGGTGAGCGTTCGTTGTCGTTGAGGTTGAGTTGGCCATTTTTGATCATCTCATTGGCAACGGTATGGTCGAGGGTCAGTAGCGATAGCTGTCCGGCTCTAAAGACGTAGCAACGTGTGTCTCCGGCATGGATGAAAACCAACTTTGGCCAAACAATGTAGGCCATCGTGAAGGTAGTCCCCATCCCTTTTTTATCCTCGAAAGCTTCGGAGGTTCGTCGGATCTCTTGGTGAGCATCGCTGAGGATGTCTCGAAGATTGATCAAGAAGTGTTCGTGGTCATCAGGAGTGATTGAGTTTGTCGACTGCAAACGATTGAGGATCGCTGCCATAAAGTATTGCACGGCCAGTTTGCTAGCTTCGTGCCCGGCCTTATGCCCTCCCATCCCGTCGGCGACCATGAGGACTTGTGCCGTCGGATCACCCAAAAGAGTTGTGTTGGGGAGGGATCCAAAGGAGTCTGCGCGCAGGCGAATGCCTCGGGAGAGTTCTCCGGCAAAAAACTGATCCTGGTTCTCGGCTCGAACCAAGCCCGGATCGGTCAGTCCGCCAATTTCAACTTCGATTGCAGTCATTTGTTTTTTGGTTTCTACGCGGATCGCTTGGTTTGATCCGATGATCTCCGAGGCGACGGGATTGCGATAGACTCAAAATGCGAGATTCGCTACCCTTCGGAATACTCTATAATACTACCTGATTTCGCTTAAAAGTGTTCGATAAACCTGTTGCTATGCCAGAAAACCTACCTGAATACCCTATCCGAGTCTACAACACTCTGACGAAAGCCAAGGAGAGCTTTCGGACTTTAACGCCTGGGAAAGTGGGCATGTACCTTTGCGGCCCTACGGTTTACGCCGAGGCGCATATTGGTCACATGGTCGGACCTGTCATTTTCGATACCGTCAAGCGGTACCTGAGTTACTGCGGATACGAAGTCACTTGGGTCGTGAACATTACCGATGTGGACGACAAGTTGATCGTCAAATCCCGAGAGAAAGGGATTTCGATGTTCCAGTTGGCCACGCAAATGACCGCCGATTATCTATCGAATTTGCAAGCCTTGGGGGTCGATCAAATTGATCGCATGCCCCGCGCCACCGACAGCATCGGTGAGATCATTGCCTTTGTCGAGGAACTCATCGCCAAAGGGTTCGCGTATGCCAGCGATGGTGATGTGTTTTTTGACGTGACGAAGGATCCTGAGTACGGCTGCTTGAGCAATCGAACTGCCGAAGATCAACAGGGTGAGGGAGGAGGAGCAGCAAGTCGCAAACGTTCTGCGGGAGACTTTGCTTTGTGGAAATCTGCGAAACCTGGAGAGCCGAGTTGGCCGAGTCCTTGGGGGCCAGGCCGTCCTGGTTGGCATATCGAATGTTCTGCGATGAGTCGCGGTATCTTGGGTCAAACCTTCGACATCCACGGAGGGGGGCTTGATCTGGTTTTCCCTCACCACGAAAACGAACTAGCCCAAAGCCGTTGCTGTCACAGTAAGCCTATGGTGACTTACTGGATGCACAATGGATTGATGCGAGCCTCGAGCGAGGGTGGCAAAGTCGGTGGCCAGAGCGATCGAGGGGATACGACCCAATCGGATGCAACGGCAGTATCGGGTAAGATCTCAAGGAGTAAAGGTGCTGGCGGTTTGGCTAGTTTGATCTCCAAACATACCGGAGAACGGATCCGGTTTTTCCTATTGCGGACGCATTACCGATCGACGAGTGTTTTTGGCGATGAGCCTTTGGCAGAAGCGGGCGCGGCGCTTGAAACCTTTTACCGGCTCTTTGATCGAGTCTCAAAGATTCTAGGCTTCTCGGTTTATGAGATACCTTATGCGATACGAAGAAGCGAATTCCAGTCGGTTGCGAACCCCCCTGCTCTACTTGCGGAACTTGTCGAGCTTCGGAATTCTTTTCTCGGAAAGATGGACGACGATTTCAATACCGGTGGCGCCACTGCAGACTTGTTCGAGATGGCTCGGGCACTGAATCGATTCATCGATCAGGCTACACTCGAAGAGACTCGCAAACCAGAGGATCTGGACCTTTTAAAACAAGGCCTTGGGATTCTTCGAGAGATGGCTGCGCTTTTGGGGATTTTCCGCAAGCCTGTTGCCGTTTCGGCTGATAAAGCCGACTCGGCGGGTATCGTCGATGGGCTTATGGATTTGGTGATCCTTTTGCGCGCCGAAGCCAGGACTAAGCGGGATTTTGCGACCTCCGATGCGATTCGCGATGGACTGAAAAAAATCGGAATTGCGATCCAAGATGGCAAACAAGGAACGACTTGGGAAGTCGCAAAGAAAAGTAGCTCGTGATCCGACTCGTGCTTAATGAAATGGAGATTGGACTGTTAGGATTGCAACCACAAGTTGCCTTCAGGCCTGGAAGGCCGACACTCCATGGATTGAAACAGCCTTCATCACCATGCGCCCTTATTGTTGTTTCAGCCCTTCGGGCTTAGCGATTCATAGGGTGGCCGCTTACCGGTGGTTTACACCACCGGAAGAGGATATGCCAACCCTTCGGGCTTATGAATCAACATTCATCGATAAAGTCCAAGAGGCTATGAAATAAAATACCGGTTCTTCAGGAATTATTGTGGCTAGGAGGATACGCTTCTGGTTTTTTCGTACTCGTACTCAATGAAATGGTACTCGTACTCGAAAAGAACCGCTGGGATTTAGGGGTTTCGAGTACGAGTACGAGTAGGAGTACGAGTACCGCGTTGCTGAGTACGAGAAATCCAGATTTTCTACCCAAAAAATTACCCGAAGAACCATCTAAAGTACAGGCTATTTGATGGAACGATAGATCTTCGATGCGTTGACAAGGGCGCTGAAGGCCGAGCGGGCTTCTTTTAGCGAGATTTTTGATTTTCCAAGTTTGCGTTCCTGATAGACGATGGGAACCTCTGCGACACGCGCACCGGTCTTGATCAAGTGTGCGAGGATCTCTTCGAGGAAACCGTAACCGGTTTCTTTGAGAGTATCGAGTTGGATCTTTTGAAGTGTTTCGATGCGATAGAGTCGATAGGCGCTGCTGCAATCTCGGATCGACCAACCGACCATCGAGCGTGCAAGTTGATTTGCGAACTTGCTCAGTGCGATTCGGCGCCACGAGCAGCCTTCTAGTCCCCCACCTGGAACGTACCTTGATCCGATGACCAAATCGTGGGAGTCTTTATTGGCAAGCAGTCTAGGGATGATGGCCGGATTGTGACTAAGATCTCCATCGAGGTTGATTAGCCATGGGTAGCCGTGTTCGATGGCATAGAGCATACCGGTTTTGATTGCTGAACCTAGGCCAAGTTTCCCGGTGCGTTGGATGAGGTGCACTTTGGGATCGTTGTTTTGCTCTTGCTGCACCCACTGGGCTGTTTGGTCTGGAGAGTTATCGTCAACGACCAAGATATCAGACTCAGCGCTGACCTGTCGAATGGCTTGAAAAAGTTTCGGCAAGTTTTCGCGCTCGTTGTAGGTACAGATTAGTACCAAGTAATCTGAGTCTAATCGGCGGGTCATTCTTCCGAACTGTCTTCGGAGTCTTCTTCGGCATTCGAGCCTTGTTGATCCGAAGTGGAGGTTGGAGTGGTTGGGGGAGCCTTGGCTGCTTGCTCGCGGGCTTCGGCTTCGACACGAGCTGCTTCGGCTTCGATGTCGGCAGCAGGGACGCGGACGATCGCGGCAAGAGTATCGGATTCATCGAGACTCATGATGCGTACACCTTGGGTGTTTCGACCGATGACGCTGATATCGTTGGCCGCAATGCGTTGGATCTTGCCTCTAGATGTCATCATGATCAGCTCGTCGTTGTCGTAGACAGCTACGGTGCCGACGACTGGACCATTGCGTTTGCTGGTCTTGATGTCGATGATTCCTTTGCCGCCCCGGCGTTGGGTGCGGTACTTGGCCGATGAGGCGTTGTCTTCGGCGGTGTTGTCCTCGGGGGATTCGTCAGCGCTGGATTCGTCTTGGGTTGGAGACTGTTCCGCGACGGTTTGATCGATGGAGTCATCGTCGAGGGTCGCATCTTCGTCTTTGATGACCAATTCGTCTCCAGGTCCGAAATTGGTTCGTTTACCGTAGCCGTTTAGGCATACGGTAAGGAGTGTTGCGGTGGGGTCTGCCACGACCATCCCTACGACTTCATCGGCTTTCTTTAGAGAGATGCCTTTGACCCCTGAGGTATTTCGGCCCATGGATCGAGCGTTATTTTCGGAGAATCGGATGGCCATGCCGCCAGCGGTCGAGAGGACGATTTGGTCTTTTGGTTTGGTGACGACTACATCGACGAGTTCGTCATCTTCTCGAAGTTTGATGGCGATGATGCCTCCTTTTTTGGGGCGGCTGTAAGCTTCGAGTGGAGTTTTTTTGACGATACCTTTTTTGGTGGCCATCATCAAAAAGTGTCCTGGGAGGTTAAAGTCTCTGACCGGGACGCAATCGCGGATCTTTTCTTCGGGTGTTAGATTCAGAAGATTGACGATTGCCCTGCCTTTGCTTTCGCGGCTCATTTGGGGGATTTCCCAAACCTTTTGCCAATAGACTTTTCCTTGGTTGGTAAAGAAAAGCAAATAAGCGTGGGTGCTGGCGACAAAGAGGTGTTCGACGGGATCTTCTTCTTCGGCTTTCAGGCCGGTGATTCCCTTACCGCCGCGTTTTTGCGATTTGTAGACCGAAGCCGGTAGGCGTTTGATGTACCCTTGATGGGAGATTGTAACGACCATAGATTCCTCGGTGATGAGGTCTTCCATGTTGTAGTTACCGAGTTCTTCGTCGGAGATCTCCGTGACACGATCACTTCCGTACTTACGAGCGATTTCAACAAGATCCTCTCGGATCATGCTGTAGATCTTGGCCGGGCTGGCAAGGATTTCTCGATATCCTTCGATCTCTTCGAGGATTCCAGCGTGTTCTTGTCCGAGTTTTTCTTGTTCCAAACCGGCCAGTTGACCGAGGGTCATTCTCAGGATCGAGTCGGTTTGAACGCTGGTGAGTTTGTAGGTATCGGAGACGCCGCGTTCGAGTTGAAAATCGGCATATCCACGCTCACCCAGCGCGCGTTGCATCATCGACGCTGGGCACTCGACGCCCATGAGTTTCTCTTTGGCTTCGGCTTGCGTGCGACTTGATCGGATGATGGCGATGATGCGGTCGATATCTGCAAGTGCCAGCAGGAGGCCTTCGATCACATGTTTGCGTTTTCTGGCTGCACCGAGCAAGTGCTGGGTACGTCGTCGGATGACGGTGAATCTGTGTCGAATGAATTCCTGGAGGAGTTCTTTAATGTTCAGTTCGCGGGGTTTTCCGTCGACAAGTGCCAGCAGAATAATCGAGAAGGTTTCTTGGAGCGGAGAGAACTGAAAGAGTTGGTTTAGAACGACGTTTGGATCGGCGTTTTGTTTGATTTCGATCACGAGTCGAACGGGTTCTTTCAGATCGCTTTCATCGCGGATACCCGAGATCCCCTTGATTTTCTCGTTGCGAACCAGTTCTGCGATTTTTTCGACGACTCGATCGCGGGCTTGTTGGAACGGAATATCGCGAACGATCAGTTTGGATTTTCTGCCTTCTTCGACGACATCGACGTGGGCTCTAACAACGATGGTTGAGCGACCGGTCATGTAGGCTTGGCGGATGTTGTATCTGCCGCAGATGATACCTCCGGTGGGGAAGTCCGGTCCGGGTACGATATCGCAAAGTTCGGCAACGGAGACTTCCGGATCGTCGATGACTTTGACAAGCGCATTGCAGATCTCGCGCAGATTGTGTGGGGGTATGCTTGTGGCCATCCCAACGGCGATGCCTTGGGCTCCATTGACGAGCAGGTTCGGGAACCGGGATGGAAGGACGACGGGCTCGGTTCGTCGTTCGTCGTAGGTGGGGATGAAGTCGACGGTGTCGAGTTTGAGGTCCTCGAGCATCATTGCAGCGGGGCCTGCAAGTCTAGCTTCGGTGTACCGCATGGCTGCGGCGGGCAAGCCAGCGATGGATCCAAAGTTCCCTTGTTTGTCGATCAGCACGTGGCGCATGTTCCATTCCTGCGCCATGCGGACCAAGGTCGGATAGATGATCGCTTCGCCGTGTGGGTGGTAGTTCCCTGAGGTGTCCCCGGCGATCTTGGCACACTTGACCCGCGCTGCACCCGGGGTCAAGTTCAGGTCGTTCATCGCGACCAAGATTCTTCGCTGGGAAGGCTTGAGCCCATCGCGAACATCGGGAAGAGCGCGGCTAACGATAACGCTCATGGCGTAGGTTAGGTAGCTATCGCGCAATTCGTCTTCAATCGGTTCTTCGATCATCCGTTCGCCGCCACCGCCGTCGTCGGAGGTCGGTAGGCTCGAGGGATCATTCGGGTCAAAATCATCGGGTGGGACGTTCGACACGGATAGGTTCGTTTCTGCTCAAAGAAGGCTCGACAAGGTCGATCGCAAGAGGCTTTCAAGCACCCCTGAATCGAAAAGAAAAAGTATAGCGTTTGTTAAGAAAACCACAATTGGACGAGGGGCTTTTCGAGGGGTAAAGAACCCCAGGAAATCCAATAAAAAAGGATGTTTTTTGGGGTGGTTAGAAGACTCCCAAGAAGAGTCGCCAGAAGACGCCGAACCGAGGTTGCACTATCGCGGCTTAGGACAGCCGTGATACAGACAAAACCGCACGGCTGGGGACAGCCTAAGGATGTTTAAAATAGATCTTCAAGTTCTTTTCTGCTGAAGGCGTGGATCCAGGCGGCTTCATCGTGGACTTGATCTGTTTTTCCCAATGCCTCGCAAATGCGCATTCGGTGATATCGCAAGGTAGCCTGGGTATCGATAAACAGTGGGAGTCTGCGCGAAAGCTGAGGGAACTCTTCCAAGAGGGCATCGACTCCCCAGCCCTTGGGCTTGTCGGACGCTTGATCGCCAGCCTGACTCTGTAGCTCATTCATCTTTGTCAAGCACATGGAAAGAACGCTGTCGGCCGACCAGGCCTCGGTGAGTTTCGCAAGGGCTTTGTCCATCGCTTCGAGAGCCTGGTCGTTGCGTCCCAAGCGATGAAGTACCCAGCCTTTGGTATCCAGGAAAGAATCGTTTTCTTGGACTTCGATCGCCGAATTGATTTCGCTCAGAGCTAGCTCCAAGTCGGTGCCTGCAAGGGCTCTCATGTAGGCGATTTGGTTGTTTTGAGTTGGGCTACGTTTTGCTTGTTCGGGCAAGTTCTCGGTAAGGATTTGGACCGCTTTGTCAAACTGCTTGCGATTTGAAATCAAGGTGGAAAACAAAAATGCCGTTTCCGCACGATCGTCGGGGTCTTTGATTCTCCGCATCTTCTCTTCTAGCAGAGTGGTAAGGAGGTTCGAAGCTCCGTCAGCTTGGCCATCGGTTTCGATTCGATCGACTTGGCGCAAGAAATCCTTGTCTTCGATCAAATCGGGAGATTTGGCGAAAGCTGCTTCGAGGATCTTTTGGGCCTGGGTCACGTTGCCTCGATCGAACTCATTGGCAGCTTGGGCCAGCATCCAACGGGCGGTTGTCGCCGGTCCAAAGTAATCGCTAGCGACGGGCATAGCTGGTAGGCAAATGGCAAGAGCGACGATGAGTTTATTGGACAGCGAGCCCGAATTCATTGTTGGTATTCTTGGGGTAAGTCCTGTAGATATCTGGAGAAGGGGTTCGATTCGCAGGTCGTCTTTGGTACGATCTTTCTTGCTGAGTTGATTACCCTCACGCAGTTGATTATCTCCCTTTTATTGCGGTTGGGAAAGGGCATGAGAGGATCCTCAGCCAAGATCTCGGTCGCGTAATCTCCCACCCCCCAACAATGCCATGAAGATCGATCTATCCAAAAGTTATGCCGCATTCGAACGAGCTAAAAAGCTGATTCCCGGGGGGGTAAATTCCCCGGCGCGAGCTTTTGGGGCCGTAGGCGGTCACCCGTTATTCATCGAACGCGCCAAGGGGGCTTATCTATTCGATTTGGATGGCAATCGATTCATCGATTACATCGGTTCTTGGGGGCCGATGATTTTGGGACACGCTCATGAGCAAGTCATCGAATCGATTGTCCGAGCGGCTCAGTTGGGCACCTCGTATGGCGCACCGACACAGAACGAATCTCGTATCGCCGAGTTAATTCTGGCGGCTTTCCCTAGCATGCAGAGGGTTCGATTGGTGAGTTCCGGAACCGAAGCGACCATGAGTGCGATTCGGGTGGCTCGAGGTTTCACTCGTCGCGAACGGATCATCAAATTCGCGGGTTGCTACCACGGCCATGTTGATTCGTTGCTCGTGTCGGCAGGTTCAGCCGCAGCGACCTTAGGTGTTCCCGACTCACCAGGGGTGACAGCCGGGACTTCGCAAGACACGATCGTTCTGAACTACAATGATTGCCAGTCGCTTCGTCAAACGCTTGACCAACTCGGACATTCCATCGCTGCAGTGATTCTTGAGCCTGTCGTTGGGAACATGGGTACCGTGATTCCGACTCCGGAGTTTCTTAAGACGTTGCGAGAAGAGACCAACCGCCATGGAGTCGTTTTGATTTTCGACGAAGTCATGACTGGGTTTCGAGTCGCTTACGGTGGTGCTCAGGAGATCTTTGGGATCGAGCCTGACATGACTACCTTGGGCAAAATCGTTGGTGGAGGACTTCCTTTGGCCGCTTATGGCGGCCGCGCGGAGATCATGGATCATGTGATGCCGGCCGGTAAGGTATATCAGGCCGGGACGCTCTCTGGTAATCCGCTGGCAACGGCAGCCGGGGCTAAGACGCTAGAGCTTCTCCGCGACGATCCACCCTATGAGTATCTCGAGTCTCTCGGTAAACGAATGGCCGATGGACTTTTGGCGGCTGCCACTAAGCACGGCATTGCGGCTCAGATGCAGCGAGTCGGAAGCATGATGACGCTGTTTTTTAATATCGATACGGTGGTCGATTGGCCAAGCGCCGACAGATCGGATCGTCAACTATTTGCCAAGTATTTCTGGGGGCTTATCGAGCGTGGAGTCTATATGCCTTGCAGTCAATTCGAGGCTTTATTCTTTTCGCGTGCACACACGATTCAAGACATCGATCATACAGTTCAGGCCGCCGAAGACTTTTTCGCAAGCCACCGTTGAGCGATGTGGTTAAGCGTTGTCGTTGGGCGGTATAAAAGAAAATGCCCGTCAAAGGCCCTCGCACAAGAGTATGACGCTTATGGCTGCTCCACTTAAGTCCTGACCAGATTCACGCTTCCCCCTCGCGAGAGCCCTTGACGGGCACTTGAAAACGACTCCAGAAAGTATAGATCGCTTTGCTGTCACGGAAAGCCCAAAAGATAGTTCGTGCTCAGGTTTTCTGATTCGTTACGGCGAAGTTTTCACGTTGCGCAGTTGGCGCAAGAACGTTTCCATATCAGGCGTCCGCATTTCGGGGTTCGGATGCATCGCTGCCATGATCGCGTTGGCAAGAACTTTGTCGATCTCGGGACGGTGCTCGGAGATATCTCGAGGGGGAGACGTGTCGTGTTGCAAGGCGGCACGACCGGTGGTATCGGCGATTTGCCAAGGGAGATCAAAAGCAATCAGGTGGTAACACGTCACGGCAAACGAGAAGATGTCTACCCGTTTGTCCGTTGAGCGTCGCCGGACGATTTCCGGGGACATGTACAAAGGTGTCCCGGTGCGGTTTCCCGGCGCCATAAAGGCCTTAGTCGCCGGTAGAGTCAATCCAAAATCGATCAGCTTGACCTTCGACATGTCCTTGACCACGATGTAGTTTCGAGGGCAGATATCGCGGTGGATGAACTCCTTGCGGTGCAAATAAGCTAAGGATTCCGCCATCTGCCCGATCAGATCGAGTCTCTTTCCCGCTAGAAGATCCTCTTTGCGATCGGCGATCAATTGGTGCAATCCAGGGCCATCGATGTACTCCATGACAATGAATTGTTGTCCTCGATTCGAAGTCCCGTATTCGTAGGTTTCGACGATGTTTGAGTGATTGAGCTGGATCGCAATTTCCCCTTCGCTGGGTTTATTGAGTCCTTTGAATCGGCTCTCGAAAAACTGTACTTTATCGGAATCGCAAAGCTTCACACCCACGACGCGGTTGTTGTTGTTGCGGTCTTTGGCCACAAAGAAGTTGCTCATTGTGCCGGAAATCGCTGACCGCAGTCGTTCAAAGCGGGCTTCGATGTCGACCGATTTGCTGGCTTTAAGAGACTTTGGCTTCTCGGCTTGCTTGCCTGCCTCGCCGCCGGCGTTCTTCTTGAAAAGGCTGTCAAAAATACCCATAGGTTTGTTGTTTACTCTAGCGGGCTCGGTCGAATCGCTTGTATGAGGTATTATACCACAAGCCCCCGAGGAAGACTTGGGCTAGTCCCAGTCCGCTTTGTCGCAAAGGAGCTTTTCATTGGAACCAGAAGCGAAATCCCATTTGCTAACCCAGCGGATCAAGATTCGATCTCAACGCTTACGCCCAGCCCAGCCAACCGAGGTGGCTTTGGATGTCAGCGATATTCGAAAATCGTATGCTGGAAATGAAGCTCTCTGTGGTGTCACTTTTACGGTACGTGCCGGGGAACGCATCGCGCTGCTTGGACCAAACGGAGCTGGCAAAACGACGCTCATCCGCTGCATCAGTGGTCGAGTGGAAGTTTCTGCAGGTGAGGTGAAGCTTTTTGGCAAAAAGCTGGGGCTTCCCAATGCAACGGCCCAACTGGGCGTTGTCCCACAAGAGCTGGCGATTTATCCAGATTTATCGGCTAAAGAAAACCTTGAGTGTTTTGCTCGGCTCCATGGCTTGCGGGGACGCAAGTTGCACGATCGGGTCGATTGGGCTCTTCACTGGATTGGTCTACAAGATCGTGCAGGAGATCTGACGGCCAAGTTCTCTGGTGGGATGAAACGTCGTGTGAATATCGCTTGCGGAGTGATGCACTCACCCGGATTGTTGCTCTTGGACGAACCCACCGTAGGCGTCGATCCACAGAGCCGTCAACGAATCTTCGATATGCTCGATGAGCTTAATCGCGTCGGAACAACAATCCTACTTACCACCCATCATTTGGATGAAGCCCAGGAGCGAAGCGATCGGATCGTGATTATCGATCATGGCAAAGTGATTGCCGATGGTACGATCGATCAACTCCTTGAGCAAACCGTTGGAAAGCTCAAGCGAGTCTCACTGGAGGTCGAAGGAGCACTCGGTGAAATTCCCAAAGGCCTTACGTATCATTCCCCTTCTGGACGAATCGTCGGAGCGTGCGAAAATCTCGCCGATGAGTTACCCGACTGGATCGAGGGTCTTGGGGCTACTGGGGTGCGAATCAAGAATCTAGAGCTTCAAACACCCAACTTGCACCATGTGTTTTTGCATTTGACAGGTCGCGAACTGCGAGAATAGCGTTCGCTTGAATGCACTCACCATTGGCCTTGGATGAACCGAGGCATAAGCTCCCAACCCTTAGGGATCTGAAGTCCGCTTTGCGCCGCAGAGACTTCGTCGTAGCTCCGTGAGCCATCGGCGTGGATCCCTTTTCCTGCGATCGTAAAAGGAACCCAACCATGGGAGTGTTTCTTGGTACTAACGGGTGTGGGATGATCTGGGGTGATCAAAATGCGATAATCCCCTTGGTCTTTTAATGCTTTGAAAAGCGGGCCGACGATCTCTCGATCGATCGCCTCGAGGGCTTTGACCTTCTCTTCGACACGCCCTTCGTGGCTCGCCTCATCGGGGGCTTCGATATGCACACAAACCAAGTCGTGTTTTTGCAGAGCTGCGATCGCAGTTCGCCCCTTCGACGCATAATCGGTGTCCAAATAACCGGTGGCACCGGGAGCTTCGATCCTCTCCCAACCGACCAGCGCTGCAAGTCCTCGAAGTAGATCGACGGCGGTGATCATCGAGCCGCGGATGCCGAACCTCTTTGAAAAGTTTTCCAGCGATGGAGTTTTGCCAAGTCCCCAGAGCCAAAGGTGTGTGATCGGCGAGCGACCTTGCTCGAGCCTCGCTGCGTTGACAGGATGATTGCTGAGGACATCGGAGCTGATTTGCATCCATTCCGAGAGTAAATCGCAACCAGGTCCACGAGGGAAGTCGTCGATGACCGATCCGTCGGTCAGGTCGTGTGGGGCTCGGGTCCGGGTTTCTCCAGAGAAAGGCGAAGCGTCGTTGGGCCTGCCTCGATAGATTAGTAGGTTACGGTAGCTCACGCCCGGAGTGAACTCTAAGCGTGGGTCATTCAACCTCGTTTGAACGCTTGCAAGCACATCGCGGGCTTCTTGGTTGCTTGCGTGATCGGCGGTAAAGTCGACCATGATTTGGTCGAGGATCGTGACGGTATTGCAGCGGATCGCCCAATCGTGCGGACCGAGCACGATGCCTTGGGCTGCCGCTTCGATCGGTGCTCTGCCGGTGAAGTAAACGTTTGGGTCGTAGCCAAAGAGGGTCATGTTGGCCACTTCACTCCCGGCTGGCAAGTGCAGCGGGACGTTGTCGGATTGACCAACAATTCCAGCCTGAGCCACCGCGTCCATGTTCGGGGTCAACGCGGCTTGTAATGGCGTTTTTCCACCGAGGGATTCGACCGGGTAATCGGCACAGCCGTCGGGAATAATGATGACGTATTTCATAGCTAGCGAGATTCGAGCCAGATTCTTGAAACCACCCAAAGCATATAGCCGCCCCAGCAGCCTAGCAGAAGCGAAGCGAGTAAGAACCGTTTATCCATCCTGGCTCCCGATGCGTTCGAAGCGGGGCTTGAAGGCTTCCTCGAAGTCGTATTGATCGTCGAAGTCTTGACGTCGGTCGGATTTACTCTTCCTCATTTCGCGGATGCGGATCAAGTTGTACACGATCTCACCGAAGTCGCTAGTGGTGTGAATACCCCAGCTATTGAGAACGGTTTTTGCAAGGGCTCCATACTGATCGAGCGCGTATTCGCGGATCGCTTGGCAAAGTTGCTGGCCGGTCAAATGCCGATCCGATTTTCCTTCGTCGTTTTCATTATCGCCGGTGTACGAAGGGAGCTTCATGACACGCTGAGCATAGGCTAGGCTTTCTCGGACGAATTGGTAAGCATCCAAGTGGTAACGTTGATCTTTTGCCAATAGTTCCATCATAGCCAGGACGTGTTCGTTCATGTGAGTTCGGCGCCTCGTTTGATGACCGATAGGCATTCATCGGGTGTAATGAGTATTCTTCGGTTGTCTTCGGTAGCGATGAGCATTTGCTGGGCGAGCAGTTCGACATTGAGCACTCGAGCTTTTCCTTCCCGCGTCAGGATTTCGCTCCCTGGTGGCGGGATCTTCGACGCGAGTTCCTCATAGTGATCGTTCTCGTAGCGAAGGCAGCATTTAAGTCGTCCGCAGCGGCCTGATAGCTTGTTCGGATCGAGCGTGGCTTTTTGAAGCTTTGCCATGCGCATGGTCACCGGGGGCATTTGTTGAAGATATCCCGAGCAACAAAGGGGACGCCCGCAATCTCCGTAATCACCAAGCAGTTTCGCTTCGTCTCTAGCACCGATTTGCCTCATCTCGATGCGGGATTGGAACTTGGTCGCCAGTCTTTTGACGAGCTCACGAAAATCGACCCGCTCAGCGGCAGTAAAGTAGATCGTGACGATTTCACCGCCAAAGATCCTTTCGACATCGACAACCGACATCGGTAATCCGAGGCTTTCGATTTGCGATTGGCAATCTGTTGCATCGTCGTGGGCTTGTCGTTTTAATTGTGCAACGGTCTCCAGTTCAGTTGCACCGGCTGGGCGTTGAATCGTTCCACCCGGGAGTTTTTCGGTCGACGCTTCATTTTGTGGAGTGATTTCGCAGAGGATTTCACCGAGTTCCAGACCACGATTGGATCTGGCGATGACTTGGTCCCCGCGTTTGTGTTCGGATCTGGAGTTCATGGAAAAAATCGATCGATTCATTCCACATCGAACCACGTAGCGGTAGGTCGACTGGCCGTTCATGATCCGCTCCCTAGCACGCATCGAGCGTGGCTCGATCGCTCCAAGAATAGATTTTCTTTCGAGAGCAAGTCCATGACTCTTTGGGCATGGTACTCAGGGGTATGCTTGCTTGAGTCGAGTGTCAAAACTGGGGCTTCGGGAGGCTCGTAGGGATCGGAGATCCCCGTAAAAAAAGGGATCTTACCTTCGCGAGCTTGGCGATAGAGGCCTTTGGGATCGCGTGCCTCGCATACTTCCAAAGGCGCATCGACAAAGACTTCAAAGAATCGAAACTGACCGGATCGCTCGACGATGCTTTTGACTCTATCTCGGTCTTTACGATAGGGACTTACAAAAGCGCTCAAGCAGATCAGTCCAGCGGAGGCCATCAGGTAGGCGACCTGGCCGATTCGGCGAATATTTTCTTCTCGGTCCTGCGGGGAAAACCCCAACCCGAATCGCTCCGAAAAGGGTTCACCGTAAATGGGCTTTAAGATGTTTGGCGTGGCGCATAGGCCGTGACGAATATTGTCTCCGTCGAGGAGCAAGCTGGGGCGGCTATGTCGTAACAGCATTTGATCCAGAGCGTTGGCTATGGTCGATTTGCCCGACCCGCTTAGTCCTGTAAACCAAACCACACAACCGACTTGGCCCAAGAGCTCACTGCGTTCCTTGGGACTGACCGAGCCGGTGTGCCAAACCACTTTGGGGGCATCGTTCTTTGAAGAAGGCTCGGAGGACATAAGCGTAACAAATCGAATGAAACAGAGGAGATCTTTTGGCTTGCTCGGTTAGGAGACACCTAACGTTTTTTTGATGCGAGCGATCATGTCGCTTTCGGATTTGGTCGTAGCACCAAAGCCAAGCAAACCTCCGCTTGTTCGAGCAACCTCGTCGACTTCCTCGATAAGCTGATGTTTCAGGGAATTGCCCTGCGTGGCATCGATCGATGAGAAGACAGCTTCAGCACACGACTCCCACGTCGTAAGCATTTCCGTCGAAGGCCGTTCCTTGAGCCATCTTTCCAAAAGCTTCGATGCTTCGGAGCCTTTGGCTAAGTATCGCTCGGCAATCATACGAACAGCGGTGACTTCTTGTTGGTCAGCGTGACCATCGGCCCAAGCGACTGCGGCCAGAGGGAAAATCCTAAAAGCTGATAAGGCTTGCGGGGTGATTCCCAGTCCATGGAGGGCTCGTAGGGCCGCATCGTCTTTGATCCCCGACTCGGCACGAAGATTCGTAATGGCCTCTTCGACAGAGAGCTTTTCCTGTAGGTCTCGGATGAGCTTTTGATCTAGATCGGAGAAGAACGCATTTTCGAGCGATCGGCATCGATTTTGGAGAGCATCTGCATCGGCCATAAGACAATCACTTCCTTTAATTTCACAAGTTCAATTGGGCATTGCGCTATCGTTGGGAGTAGGTTACTATACAACAGTCTTCTTCAAAAGATGAGAGACTAGATTTTTCACGGGAACTTTATTGGTCGTGAACAACGAAAAACCAACGAAAAACCACATTAATCAGGCAGTTATGACCCACTCGACACCGAGTCACCTCAAGCCAAGAACGATGTTCCAGAAGATTTGGGACCAACACGTCGTTCATCACGAATCCGGGAAACAAGCGATCTTGTACATTGACCTGCACTTGGTGCACGAGGTCACCAGCGCTCAGGCCTTCGAGGGTTTGAGAATTGCGGGCCGCAAAGTCCGTAGGCCTGAGCGAACGATTGCTACACCAGATCACAACGTGCCGACGACCGACCGATCCTTGCCCATCGCCGATGCGATCTCGCGTCAACAGGTCGACACCCTTCGCAACAACTGTCGAGAGTTTGGAATCCGCCTTTACGATTTGAACGATACGAATCAGGGAATTGTTCATATCATCGGCCCCGAACTTGGCTACACGCAGCCAGGCATGACGATTGTCTGTGGCGATTCGCACACCGCGACCCACGGTGCCTTTGGGGCACTGGCTTTTGGGATCGGAACGAGCGAAGTCGAGCATGTGCTTGCGACCCAAACTCTTTTGCAGTACCCACCTAAAACTTACGAACTGAGAGTCGATGGGGCCTTGGCTCCCGGAGTGACAGCTAAGGATTTAATCCTCTATCTGATCGGAAAGCTGACTACCTCGGGAGGGACCGGTTATGTGCTCGAATACACCGGTGAGGTGATTCGAGGTCTTTCGATGGAAGAGCGTATGACTGTTTGCAATATGTCGATCGAGGCTGGGGCCCGAGCCGGAATGATCGCTCCAGATCAAACCACGTTCGATTACTTGAGGGGTAGGCCATTTGGCCCCAAGGATTTTGATCGGGCCGTGGAACTCTGGCGGCAACTCCCTTCGGATCCAGGAGCTCTGTACGATCGAGTTGATCTGTATCGCGGCCAAGATATCGAGCCGCAGATCACTTGGGGAACCAATCCAGGCCAAGTCATCTCGGTCAACACTCCGATTCCATCCCCAGAAGATTTTCACGATGAGACGGAGCGCAAGTCGACTGCCAGTGCGTTGGACTACATGGGGCTCAAAGCCGGATCGAAGCTGACCGATACACCTGTCCAGCGTGTTTTTATTGGCTCTTGCACCAACGCACGGATCGAAGACTTACGAGCTGCGGCTAAAGTCGTTCAAGGTTATCGGGTCTCGAATCAAGTCCATGCGATGGTTGTGCCAGGAAGTGGGCAGGTAAAAAGGCAGGCGGAAAAAGAGGGACTCGATCAGATTTTCAAACAAGCAGGATTCGATTGGCGAGAAGCCGGTTGCAGCATGTGTTTGGCGATGAATCCGGATCGATTGGAACCCGGAGAGCGATGCGCTTCGACGTCGAATCGAAACTTTGAAGGACGTCAAGGTAAAGGTGGCAGGACGCATCTGGTCTCTCCTGCGATGGCAGCCGCTGCGGCAATTGCGGGCAAATTCATCGATATTCGCGACTGGCGATACCACGGCTAACGTCCGCACGATCTAAAAAGAACAATCCAATAAGGCTAACTATGAAAGCGTTTACTAAAGTCACAGGCATTGTTGCTGCGATGGATCGCGCCAATGTGGATACCGATCAGATCATCCCCAAGCAGTTTCTCAAAAGGATTGAACGGAGTGGGTTTGGTCAGTTTCTCTTCTTTGATTGGCGTTTTTTGGAAAATGGCGATCCAAACCCAAGCTTCGAACTCAATCTAGATCGCAACGCCGGAGCGTCGATCCTCATCGCTCGTCGTAATTTCGGTAGCGGGTCTTCGCGTGAGCACGCCGTTTGGGCAATCGAGGACTATGGAATTCGGGCCGTGATCGCTCCCTCGTTTGCAGATATTTTTTACAACAATTGTTTTAAAAACGGTGTCGTGCCAATCGCGCTCTCGGAGCAACTTGTCGAAGAGCTATTTCGAAGGCATGCATCGAGCCAAAGCTATCAACTGACGATCGATCTTGAGCAGAACCAAGTCTTCGATCAAAGCGGGTTTCGTGCGACTTTTGAAGTCGAGCCATTTAGGCGACATTGCTTGTTGCATGGCTTGGATGATATCGGCCTGACGCTCGAACATGAGTCGAAGATCACCGCTTACGAGCTTGAGCACCGTCCGCTGTAGCTTTGAAGAAGAGGGCAAAAAAATTGGAGGGCAAAAAAATTGGGGGGGTTATTGATCGCATTGAAGGAATGTTGCGCAGGTGAGTTGGGCTTTTTCTACAAGGCTAGTTAGGTCGATCCATTCTTGATCGCTGTGAAGTGCGTCACCTCGGGGCCCAAGGGTGTCGATGTTCGGGAGTCCGAGGGCTTGGAGTTTGTTTCCATCGCTAGCTCCTCCGGATTCTTTCCAACGGATAGATTGTCCGAGTTGCCCGGCTGCGAGCTCGATTTTTTCTTTGAGTCTTTGTGTTGGTTGGTCGCAGACTTTTGCTGGTGCATGGATACCGCCCGATAGTTCGACGCGCAAGCCGCTTTGAGGTTGGTCGAAGGTGTTTGTTAATTCCTTGAGTTGCTCTTCGATCCAGTCTTGGTCTTGGGAGTCGACGATGCGGACATTGACCCGCAGGACGGCAGTGTCCGGGACGACATTGACGGCGTTGCCGCCTCGGATCCGACCGATGTTGATCGTAACATTTGGGCGCTGGCCATTGAGTAGGTGGATTTTGGCTGCCAGTTCGCAGCAGTGTGCAATCGCGTTTCGCCCTTCATGAAAGTTACGACCTGCGTGAGCCGCCTTACCTCGAACAACGAAGATAAAAGTGCCTGTTCCCTTGCGGGCTTGGACAAGACCACCGTCTGCCATCGTGGGCTCGAATAGAAATGCGGAATGAAATTCCTTGGCGATCGATTGCCACATCCCAAGAGACGAAGGAGAGCCAATTTCCTCATCGGGCGTCAGTAGTATTGTCAGACGAGTGTTGGATAGATCGGCGAACTGTTTAAGGGCTAAGGCGGCGTAACGCATGACGACGATTCCGCCTTTGGCATCGATGACACCGGGGCCTTGCAATTTATTGTTTGGCAAAAGATTGCAAGACTGGAACGGGTCGTCTTTGCCGTAGACCGTATCGTAATGGATAGTCCAGAGGATGCCTTGGGTCGAGGCCGACCCAAGATCCCAGCGGAGAGCTGGCCCTGTATCGTAGGAGGATTCCTTGGCTGTATCGTCCAAAAGTCGGTAGGGTGGCAAATCGATTCTGTGGCAAGGTACCGATAAGGGTGAGAAGAATTTTTCGAGCCAATCGGCGGCCTGATCAAGGCCTTGCGGGTTGTCGGAACCGGAGTTGATGTTGCAAAGTTCGATCAGATCCTTTGCCATTTGGTCGTGTTGAGATTCGAGCCAGTGGAAACCTTGCCAGGACTTCTTGTTCATAGTGGTGACAGCATGTTTGGGTGTAAAAAAAGGTTCGGCCCGATTTGATCGAGCCGAACCCTTGAGATTTTACAGAGAAGTCGTCGGTGGTGACTACTTGGATTTGAGATCGAAATTGAGTTGATCTGAACCGTTGTCTGGCACCGTTACGACGAGATTCGATGTTGAGATACTCGTATACTGTAACGGAATCGCGTTTTGCAAATTGATGCTCACTGGTTCATCATCGGATTTCCCAGGCTTTTTATCTCCCATGACGGTTTTGGAGATTTCCACCTTGTAATCGCCAGGGCATGCACCGATTTTCCCCTCGTACTCTGTTCTGGCGACTCGCATCGCGAATTTACCTTGGGCATCGGTGTTGCCGATAGCATGGTAGTCTGTCCGCTCGGAAATGAAGGAGATCGTTGCGTTTTCGATCGGATTGCCATCCAGCGTGACAACACCCTCGGCCTTGACAATGGTAGGAAGCTTTTTGCCGTTGCATCCGTTAAGTAGTGGTAGGAACAAGCTTAGGATAGCTACTGAGAGGATCGCGTGTTTGTAGCCTTTTTTCATGGTCATTTGAATCCAAGTGAGTGACCTGCCGGCAAGTAACCGGCAGGGGGAAGCAAAAAGAACTTAGGTTAGAGGGTTCACTCGAAATCGACGGTAACTTCACCACCGTTCTTCGAGCCTAGGGCGCCCCAAATTCCGTAGGGACTCATGCTACTCGAAAGCGTTGGGGCTACGGCGCTCAAGTTACCAGATTCGATATTGTCATTGAGAAAGCGAACCGAGCCGTCTCCCAGAGCGATTTGCACACCGCCACCGTGTTCACTTGTGGGGGTCCAGATCCCAGCAAACCAGTGAGGGGATACCGAGCCGGTTCCCACCATGCATACAGCGTTGTTTGGTGGTAGGATCGTTGAGACTCCATTGAAGTAAGCATTGCCCGCCCAAGCCCTATATCCAGGAAGCGTATCGCCGGTAAACAAAAGACCAGGATTGATGTACTGCCGACCGCCGATCAATTGGGCTTTGCAACTCAGCGGAGAATAAGTCGCTGGATCGGCGGCGATGAGGGCTACAGTGCCTTTGGTATTGACGATATTGGGTCTTTGTCGTTCCGCGAGCATGATCGTGTTGCTTAGGCCATCACGAACATGCCCGAGAGGATGGTAGCTTGCCCGACCGAACATCCCTCGATTGATGATCGGCAGTTTGCGGAGTGCGAGGTTCAGGTCGTTTCGTTCTTCGATACCACCGGTGGTGATTTGGGACTGTGCCATGTTGTCTCCTACACAAAAGGCGTAGGAGGTCAGTCCGCGGTTTCGCCCAGCGTTGACCGGTTCGTCTGTTCCTGTATCGCTTGGGCATTCGAGCCAAGCAACCCTCTCTCGATAGGCAGCGTTACCATTCCATGGCTCAAGGCCGAAGCCATTGTTGAGGCCGTTGATTCTCTCCGAAAGCGTTTGGCCTTCGACATAAGGAAGAATCGCCCACCATCCGCTCATGCAAAAGCGTTGCTGTGTTTGGACTACGTTCCCGTTACCGGCTTGGAGCGATGGGAGTCTCTTGAAGGCTGCCTCGTAGTTGAGAACACCGAGGGCTTGTTGTTTCATGTTGTTGCTGCACTGCATGCGTCGGGCGGCCTCGCGTGCCGCTTGGACTGCCGGAAGCAACAGACCCACCAAAATACCGATGATGGCGATGACCACCAAAAGCTCTACGAGAGTAAAGCCAGCAGAGAACCTTTTACGCATTTTCGGGCTCCAGTAAGAATAGAACTAAGGAAGAAAAAGAACCTTCGTCAATTGTTATGTAACTTTTTAGAAAGGCAGAGTCAAGCAAGCCAAGCGTTTGGGATCCAATAATGTTTGGAATTACCCCTATTAGGGGGGGCTAGGGGTTGAAAGTACGCCCCGAGCTAACCAGCAGGCTTGATTCAGTTATAGGGATCGAATTCCTGGGTGAAAGACTGCAAAAAGATCAGTTTTCGGTAGTGAAATCCCCGAAACGATCGTTTTTTAGACGCGGTCTTGGCGGCGTCCCAAGGATCGTTTTTTGGCGCACTGGTCGCAGGTGCCTTGGATGATGAAGCGATGGTCTTTGACGCGAAAGCGGTGGGTTCTGGCAACTTCATCTCGGATTCGAACGAGTTCATCGCTGGTAAATTCGATGAGTTGGCGACACTTGGTGCAATACAAGTGGTCGTGTTCGGGGTATCCGTAGTTGAGTTCGTACATGCTTCGACCGTCGAGTTCGAAGCGATGGAGCAGACCAGCGTCGACGAATTCCTTGAGGGTTCGATAGACGGTTGGGCGGGAGACGTAGTTGGTCGCACCGCGAGAGGGGAGTTGATCGATCAGTAAATCGGCATCGAAATGCTCGTGGCGGTTGAAGACTTGTTCGAGCAAGAACTTTTTTTGTGAGGTGTTCCTAAGTCCACGGGCTTGTAGGAACTCCTCATAGCGCTGCAGCGGCGTCATCGAAACCTTGACGGCCTGGAGTGGTTCGGAGTCGTGTTTCGAGTGGTTGGCCATCTTCAAGGGTCGCTTAGCTCTGTTCTGATTAGAGTCTCATTACTATAACTTGCGGGATAGATTTGACGAGTCAGGGGAGCGAGGATGAGTTCTGAATTCGAAGGAAAACTCTTGCTGTTTCGGGTGCTACTGCCCTTGGTCTTCGGTGCTTTAGTGGCTTATTTTTCGCGATATCGGCTTGCATTGTCTGCGGAGTCTGAGCGACAACCTGAGCGCCCAAGAGCCAGTCGGTTTGGTACGGTTGCAGCTTGCGTCTTGGTTTGGATGGCCTTTTGGATCTCCGAATTAGGAAGTAGGGGGATTTTGCTATTTCCCCAGCAGGGGTTTAGTTGGGAGGCACGCGAACGTTGGATGCATTGGGTTTGGATAGGACCAATGGTTCTGAGCGTTTGGCTAGCGGTAAGAGCTTTTCTGAAAAGTTCGCCACTTGCGAGCAAGGCGATTGCCCTAGCGATGGGGCTTGCGATGGCCCCGATGGCATGGTTCATGTTTCCTGATGGGCCAGGCTACGCCGATCAAAGAAATTGGTTCTGTGTCTTGAGCCTTTTGAGTCTGGTTTTTGCTCTAGCAAATTTATTGTTGGTCAACTGGCGGCAGACGAAGTCTGGGAGTGTTTGGTTTGGTTGGGTGCATGTTTTGCATCTTGGGTGTGTCGCGGCGGTGGTGTTGCAGAGTTACGCATCGCTTGGGGAGTGGATGGTCTTTAGTGGGTCGATGATGGCAGGAGTGATGCTGGTGCTTGGGCTATCGAAGAATGTTTGGTATGAGTCGAGTCTGACTCCGTTGTTTGCATTTAGTTCCGTTGCGGGGCTGAGTCTTTCGAGGGCTTATTCGTGGAGTGCTTTGCCATTGGGAGTGCTGGTTTTGCTTTTGGGCTTTCCATCGCTAGCTGCGCTGGTCGATGGGTTTTTTTGTCGGTTCTTCAAAGGATCCGTCGTCGTTCGAGTTGCGATCCTTTTGGTGATCTTGGGTGTGGTTCTTGGGATTATTTACGCGTTTGTTCTTAGAAATGAGCCCCAGTGGTAGCCATTCGGTTTCAACCGAACTCGAAAAGAAATGCCTTTGCCGGTAGAATGCGAGGCGTTATGAGGATCCTTGCAAAGCTCAAAAACTGGTTTTCCTTTAAGCTCACCCATTACTACCTGATCCACTTACTGCTGCTTTTATCGTTCGGTTGGATGGCGATGGGCGGGGTTGGGCTCTTAGTGGCATTTTGGGTTGTGTTGCTATGGTTTTCCGCTTGGCAGAGACCCATGAGGCCCGAATTTTTTTTCTTGGCGGGGTTTGGACTTTTGGCTGCCGCACGCTTTCTTCCGAGCGGTTTGTGGGATAATGTGTTTTGGCTCTTTGGTTTTTTGCTCGTAGCCGCCAGCCCTTTAATCGACTTTATATCCCCGATGTTTCGAAATGGATCACAGTGACGTTACAGCCGAGAGTCTATTGAAGTCGCTTCGCCAGGAGCGAGACTCGAGCATCGCTTCGGATCATCCAACTGCCTCGACTTCGTCGCCAACGAAGAGCCCATTCGTTCGTCGTACGAGCATCGATGTGTTTCGTGGGATGGTGATGTTCCTGATGCTTGCCGAGGTCCTTGAATGGGGCAAGTTGCTGGCGGTCAAGGATCGTTTTTCAGAAAATGTGCAAAAGGTTTTGGAGTGGATCGATTTCCACACATCGCATGTTGCATGGGGTGGTTGTTCGTTGCACGATATGATCCAACCGGCTTTTTCGTTTTTGGTGGGAGCATCGCTGGCTTTTTCGTTCTCGAAGCGATCGCGCGAGGGGCAGTCTTGGGAGTGGATGTTCTTTCATGCACTTGTGAGAAGTTTGATTCTGGTTTTCTTGGGGATCTTTTTGCGCAGTCTAGGGAAACCTTCGACGAATTTTACGTTTGATGACACGCTGACTCAGATTGGTTTGGGTTACGGACTGTTGTTCTTTTTCGCAGATCGCAAGCCGTTAACGATCGCGCTTGGTGCTGTTGGTGTTTTGGTTTTTTACTGGTTGGTTTTCGCGTTGTATCCGTTACCCCCAAGCAGTTTTAATTACGCCGCGGTGGGGGTGCCCGAGAGTTGGCAGCATCATGCCAAGGGGTTTGCGGGTCATTGGAATAAGAACTCCAATGCGGCTTGGGCATTTGATGTTTGGTGGATGAATCTGTTTCCAAGGGAGAAGAGGTTTGAGTTCTCTGAGGGTGGTTACTGCACGTTGAGTTTCATTCCGACTTTGGGGACGATGCTCCTGGGGTTGTTGGCTGGGAGTTGGATGCGGGATATTGAGCAATCGGGTCGTAGGAGTGCCGTTTTTTTAACGACCGCTGCAGTTTGTTTCGCGGGCGGTTTGGCAATGGATCACTTTGGGATTTGTCCGATTGTCAAGCGGATTTGGACACCGAGTTGGGTTCTTTTCAGCGGGGCGATCTGTTTTTTGTGGTTGCTCGTACTGACTTGGATTTGCGATGATGCTCGACTGACCCGCTGGTCGTTTTTCTTCAGAGTCATCGGAGCAAACTCGATTGTCGCTTATGTGATGAGCTGGACGATCGAGGGTTGGCTCAAGCAGGCGATTGAGCGGCATTTCGGTTTTGCAATTAGGGCTTGGGTGGCAGAGCCCTACCGGGCATTTTTCTTGGGTTGCTTGGTTTTGCTTGTTTTCTGGCTGATTTTGCAGTGGCTATACAGTCGTAAGATCTTCGTTAGGATCTGAGGATCCATGCCGACTGGACTAGTGGCTATACTACCGAGTTAATCTCTCGCGATTCTGGCGGTTAATCCCGAATTGCGACGAAAGTTTGTTGTTTACTCTAAAGATTTCTAAGGATTTCCGTAGAAATGAAGAAGCATTTTATTGGAGCGTTCCTGGTAGGTTTGACCCTACCGGTGGTTGGTTCGTGTGCCGATAGCGTCAAGCTTGGGGATCCGAGTTTGACGGCGGGGGTACCAGGCTCTGGGGCTTTGAGCGCCGCAGATGCCAAAAAGTACTTAGACAACCCGGCGAACCATGCTGTTTTGAGTGTGGAGTTGCCAGAGGGGCTTTCGGCTGGAACCGGAGCGATTTACATTCCCGAGGACAATCCACTGACCCGGGCTAAGGTCGAGTTGGGGCGTCAATTGTACTTTGACAAGCGACTTTCCAAGAACGCAACGGTTAGTTGTGCCGACTGCCATAGTCCTTCGGCGGGCTACGGAGCCCATACGCAGTTTGGGGTTGGGATCAATGGCCAAACCGGTGGCCGAAATTCTCCGACGTCATTCAATCGAATTTTGAGCAAGGCTCAGTTTTGGGATGGCCGAGCAGGAAGTCTCGAAGCGCAAGCGGTTGGGCCAATCGCCAACCCAATTGAGATGGGAAACACGCACGAGGGTGTAGTCAAATTTTTGACAGCCAACGAAGTCTATCGCATCCAGTTTGAGAAGGTCTTTGGTGTAGCACCAAACATCGACAACGTGGGCAAAGCCATTGCGGCCTTCGAGCGAACGATCGTCACCGGCTCCTCTCCCTACGACGCCTACGAACCGCTCCGAAAATTTACGGAGGCCTTCAGTGAAGAAATCGAGGATCTCGATGACTTTAAGAAGGACGATCCTGCAAACTATGCCAAGTACGAAGAACTCAAGAAGAAGAGCGATTTCAATCCGATGAGTGATTCGGCCAAGCGTGGGCGGGATCTGTTTTTTAGTACCAAGTCGAATTGTTCGGCATGCCATGCGGGTGCGAATTTTACCGATGAACTCTACCACAATCTTGGGGTTGGTATGGCGGCCGAAAAGCCAGACTTAGGTCGCTATGATCAGACCAAGCTTGAGAAGGACAAGGGTGCCTTCAAGACGCCGACGTTAAGAAACGTAGCTCTCAATGCACCTTACATGCACGATGGTAGTCAGCAGACGCTCGAGGAGGTTGTTGAGTGGTATGCCAAGGGCGGACACCCGAATCCTCACTTGAGCGACAAGATCAAGAAGCTCGAATTGTCGGCGCAAGACAAGACCGATTTGGTCGAGTTCATGAAGGCGCTGACGGGGCCGTTGCCAGTGGTCAACGAAGGTCGCTTGCCTCAGTAGTGGCTAGTCATTGATAAGTTTTGTTTGAAGCAAAAAAAAATCGGCTCGTTTTCACGAGCCGATTTTCATTTCGCTTGTACCTTAACCCTAGCTAACCTTGCTCGCAATTAGCGAACTCGGGTGCTGCTAGCTTGAATGATACCGCGATTGGTATTGAGGTAAGCATGTGGATCGACTACTGGCGCTGGAGCAGCAGCAGGAGCGGTAACAGGAGTGCTGCCGCAGGAGCTGCAACCCGAGTCACAAGCAGCAGCGTCACAGCTGGACTTGCTCTTGAAAATCTTTCCGAGCAGACCGCAGGATCGCTTTGCAGATCCAAAACCACTGTCGCAACCAGCAGCGGCACCGCTGCAAGGATCGCAAGCAGCGACTTCAGCGCCGCAAGAAGGACCACGACCAAGGAGGCCACCTTTTCCGCAGCCACCGGCGATTTCAGCACCGCAGCTTGGACCAGCACCGCAACCGCCAGCGATTTCAGCGCCGCAGCTTGGACCAGCAACTTCGGCTCCGCAGCTTGGAGCGGTAACCTTAGAAGCATGCTTTGCAGCCAAACGCGAGTGCAGGTTAGCAGCAGCGTTGTGGATGCGGTTCATCTTGTCCACATGAGCTGCGTGCAGCTTGCACTTCAGACCCTTGAGGCCATCGAGAACTGGCGTACGGCAAACAGGAGCAGGAGCACAACCGGCGGTTTCAACACCGCAGCTTGGTCCTACTACACCGCCGTTGTTACCGGCACATGCATCGCTAGCAGCGATTTCGCTTCCGCAGCTAGGTCCACGCTTTCCGAGAAGACCGCAACCGGCCTTTCCAGCTCCGATTCCAGCACCGGCTCCGGCACATGGATCGCAAGCGGGAGCAGCGATTTCGGTACCGCAGCTTGGGCCACGTCCGCAACCAGCCATTTCGGCTCCGCAGCTAGGATCAACAACCGAGGTATCACAGCAAGAGCTCTTGGCTCCGACGCCGTTTCCACCCAAAAGACGATGGATTAGATCGCCGCCGAAGCTTTGTCCGCTAAGGCATGCTCCCAAAACCATCGATCCAACAAAAATGTTCCACTTCATCTAAACTAACTCCCTATGTACATTGGGTCACTGACTACCACAGACATTTCGCAGCATGACGGAGTTGAGACCGGTTTCGGCGTACGAAGTCGTCGCCGAAACCGCCCTCTACTTGCGCGGCTAATCGATCGCCACAAGGGCGATCGGTGTGACTTCGTAAGCCCCACTTCCTTTGGCTCGATCCATCCGTACTTGGATCGTGGCCAACCATGTTGCTCAATGTTTGAACTCGTTTGACCGAGTTGCGTTTGCGGTAGTTGCCGGCCGAGCCATCCATAGACTCGATCAGTTCTGGGCCACCGGCAATATCGCACACCATCTGACCTGCCGACGGATTGAAGCCAGGTAAGATGGGACGACGAGGAAGCTATCGGCCAAGTAGGGAAAATAGCTTGAACCCCCTCGTGCATTTTTCAGAAAATGAGCCCCCGAAAGAACTTACGTAAGATTTGACGGAAGGCTAAGCGTTGTCGAATGTAGCGAAATTGAGCTGGAATAAATTGCCCAATTTGTCATATTCAACGATGCGTTTTACCGATGTGATACAATCGATAAAGTCGCATGGATGCCGGCCTCGCAACACGCTTAACCAAGAATCAGGACTCGATGAGAATAACCTATTTGACCGCAGGCGCTGCCGGGATGTTTTGCGGTTC
This sequence comes from Pirellula sp., assembly GCA_040381975.1. Lineage (GTDB taxonomy): Bacteria > Planctomycetota > Planctomycetia > Pirellulales > Pirellulaceae > JBKCUI01. The sequence goes on along the minus strand of JBEIGI010000046.1, from coordinate 7,964 downwards.
GTGTATGAATGACAACGCAGTGGCTCGAGAGTTGATCAAGGCCGGGCACGATTGCGTACTTATGCCCGTCTACACTCCCATCCGTACCGATGTCGAGGACATGAGTGTTGATCGAGTCTTCCTCGGAGGAGTCAATGTCTATCTGGCCCAAAAGACTCCACTGGTTCGCTACATGCCTCGATGGATGGTCGGTTGGATCGATCATCCTTGGGTGATCAAGACGTTGACATCCAAAGCCGGAAAGACAAGTCCGGAACTGTTGGGGGAGCTAACCCTTTCGATGCTTGACGGGCTCGGGGGTCATCAACGCCAGGAGTTTCAGGATCTGCTGAACTTTCTACAAACCAACATACGCCCTGACGTGATTGTCTTGACGAATCTGCTCATCGGAGGGGTGATTCCTCAGATGGCAAGCAATGCGGATGTTTGGGTGATGCTCCAGGGTGACGATATCTTTCTGGATTCTCTGAGTTCATCGCACCGCGCTCAGGCAATCGATAAGATGCAGAGATTGGTAGCGCAAACGAAGGGTTTCATTTGTCACTCGGAGGCTTATGCCAAGACCATGCGCGAGTTGCTCGGGATCCCTCCTGCAAAGATGCATGTGGTACCCTTGGGCGTTGCCACTTCGGATTTTTTGAGCGATTCAGCATTCGGTTCGATGCTGTCGGGTTCGAAACAAAATGCAAAAAACGCGAGGGACGATTCGATCCACTTGGGTTACTTGGCTCGGATGGCTCCTGAAAAAGGACTGCATCGGATCGTCGATGCATTCATTGAGCTCAAGCGAAACCCTCGATGGAAGTCGTTGCGTTTGTCCTTGGCCGGTTGGATGGGGCCTCAGCATGCTGGGTACTGGAAAGAGCAGCAGCTCAAATTGAAGCAAGCTGGATTGGATGGTCAGTGGAATTACGCTGGGACATTGAATCGAGAACAAAAGGTCGAGTACTTGCGTTGCTTGGACCTTTTTTGCGTACCGACCGAGTATGCCGATCCGAAGGGGATTTTTTTGCTTGAGGCCGTCTCTGCCGGGCTTCCCTATGTCATGCCCGACCATGGAGCATTTCCGGAGTTGCATCGAAGGATCCAAGAGTTCCATCCGGAGGGGGTTGCGGGTACTTTGTACCGCCATGATTCTCAGGAACAGTTGGTTTCCCGGTTGCAGCATGCATTGGAGCACTCACCCAAAAGAGTTTCACCGGGAGCTGAACTGGTCGGCGAACTAGACATTTCAACTCATGCCAAGCGGCTATTGGGGATATTGCAAGGGAAATCAGCTTCCTTGTAACCTACAGCCACGATTCGTGTAGTCGAACAATGGCCAGTCGCTATAATCTTGCGTTTTCCCGCTGGCCACCTTTGATACGGATCAGAATGAATAGCCCGCAATCGAATCTCACCGATACCCATCCGGAAAACAATCCAAAGAACACGACTTCGTCGTCGGATCCGTTGCAAAACGAACGGGTTTTGGTGCTGGACTTCGGCTCTCAGTTCGCCCAACTTATCGCCCGACGTGTGCGGGATCAAAACGTCTACTGCGAAATCGTTAGGCACGATATCTCCGCCCAAAGCGTTTTGGCTCGCAAGCCGATGGCATTGATTTTTTCCGGGGGGCCCTCGAGCGTTTACGACGACAAGGCTCCGAAGTGCGATCCGAAGTTGTTTGAGCTAGGGATTCCGATTCTTGGGATTTGCTATGGCATGCAACTGACGGCACACACACTGGGGGGAGCCGTTCAGGCTTGTCCGTCCCGAGAGTACGGCCGAGCTCGTCTTTCGATTAGGAATATGGAGAAGCTCTTTGCTGGGTTTCCTTCGGAGATCGATGTTTGGATGAGTCATGGCGACCAAGTCCAAAAACTGCCAGATGGATTTGAGACTCTTGCCGGCACGACGACTTGTCCACATGCGGCCGTCAAGCACCAAACGCTTCCGATTTATGGACTTCAGTTTCATCCCGAGGTCTCCCACACTGCTTTGGGCGGTACCCTGATCCATAACTTTCTTTACAACGTCGTCGGGTGCCAAGGACGCTGGCATTTGTCAAACTTCGCCGAACAAACAATTTCGCAACTTCGAAACAAGATCGGTTCCGATAGAGTTATTTGCGGTCTTTCTGGTGGCGTTGATTCATCGGTAACTGCCGCACTGCTCTACAAGGCGATCGGTCCACAGTTGACCTGTATCTTGATCGACAATGGGCTATTGCGAAAAGACGAGCAGTCAGCGGTGATTCAAGAGTTTACCGATCACTTTCATGCCGATTTGCGCGTCGTCAATGCCAGTGAGCAATTCCTCGCAACGCTTGCGGGCATTCGAGATCCTCAGGAAAAGCGTCGGCGGATCGGGCATGCGTTCATCGAGTGTTTCAAGCAAGAGGCGCTGAAGATCAATGGAGCGAAGTACCTTGCCCAAGGCACCTTGTATCCCGATGTGATCGAGAGTGGAGCGGCTCCTGACGGCCCTGCAGCGACGATCAAGCTCCACCATAACGTCGGTGGTTTGCCTGAGCAGCTAGGCTTTGATTTAGTCGAGCCGCTTCGAGATCTCTTTAAGGACGAGGTTCGGAAGTTGGGGATCGAACTCGGACTGCCCGAGCATTTGGTCTGGAGACATCCGTTCCCAGGCCCAGGGCTTGCCGTGCGGTGCTTAGGAGATATCACCCAGGCGAAGCTCGATGTGCTTCGCGAAGCCGATGAGATTCTCATTACCGAGATCAGAAATGCAAATTTGTATCGCGAAACATCCCAGGCCTTTGTCGTACTCTTGGAATCCCAGAGCGTCGGAGTGATGGGCGATTCGAGGACTTACGAAAACGCCGTTGCAGTCCGGTGTGTCAACACCGACGATTTTATGACCGCAGACTGGAGTCGTTTGCCCTACGATTTACTTGCTCGAGTCTCGACGCGAATCATCAACGAAGTCAGGGGTGTCAATCGCGTTTGTTACGATATCAGTTCCAAGCCTCCGGCAACCATCGAGTGGGAGTAACCACAGCAAGACGTCTATGAATCGGCAATACATATTCCAAATTGAAAAGCTCACCAAGCGCCATGGTCAGAAAGAGGTTCTCAAAGATATCTGGTTATCCTTTTATCCGGGAGCGAAAATCGGCGTTCTAGGATCCAACGGTGCCGGAAAAAGTACCTTGCTTCGGATTATGGCTGGCATCGATAAGAATTTCGATGGAACTGCCAGGCTCAGCAATGGTTTTACTGCAGGTTATCTGTCTCAGGAACCCCAGCTCGATCCGACCAAGAACGTCCAGGAGAACGTTGAACAAGCTGTTGCTCCGAAGCGAAAGGTGCTCGATCGATTCAATGAGATATCTGGATTGCTCGGCGAGGTCACCGATGACAATCAGATGCAGAAACTTTGCGACGAAATGGCAAAGCTCCAAGACATCATCGACGCGCAGAACCTGTGGGAATTGGACCGACAAGTTGAGATGTCCATGGCCGTGATGAATCTCCCCCCAGGAGACGCGGATGTGACCAAGCTTTCGGGTGGGGAACGCCGCCGGGTGGCGCTGTGCAAGTTGCTTTTAGAGCAACCTGATTTGCTGCTACTCGATGAACCGACGAACCACTTGGATGCCGAAGCTGTTCATTGGTTAGAACAACACTTGGCTCAGTATCCTGGAACGGTCGTGGCCGTAACGCACGATCGCTATTTCTTGGACAATGTCGCACAGTGGATCCTGGAACTCGATCGAGGATCAGGGTATCCCTTCGAAGGCAATTACACTTCTTGGTTGGAGCAAAAGCAAAAGCGACTGCAAATTGAGCAAAAGTCAGCGGCTGCCCGCCAGAAAACACTCGATCGAGAGCTTGAGTGGATCCGGATGTCGCCCCGTGCCCGTCAGGCGAAGAACAAGGCACGTATCAGCGCCTACGAGCAATTGGCAGCACAGCAATTCGAGGAGCGACCTGACGAATTGGAAATCCAGATTCCACCAGGAAAGCACCTTGGTGAAGTCGTCGTCGAGGCCGACCATGTCTCGAAGTCTTTCGGAGATCGGGTGCTCTTCGATAATCTCGATTTCCGCTTGCCTCCAGGGGGAATCGTTGGGGTTATCGGGCCCAACGGTGCCGGTAAGACGACGTTGTTTCGTATGATGATCGGCCAGGAGAAACCAGACACCGGGACGATTCGAGTTGGCGATACCGTTGAACTCGGGTACGTCGATCAGTCGCGAGATTCCTTGACCGCAACGAATTCGATTTTCCAGGAAATCTCTGGAGGAGTTGATTGGTTAGAGATGGGGGGCAAGCGGATGAACTCGCGAGCCTACGTTTCTAAATTCAATTTCAAGGGGACCGACCAAGAGAAGAAGGTCGGAGATCTTTCAGGTGGTGAACGCAATCGAGTTCATCTAGCCAAGCTTTTGCGCAGGGGGTGCAACGTCTTGCTTTTGGACGAACCGACCAACGATTTGGATGTCGACACGTTGCGGGCTTTGGAAGAAGCCATCTTGAATTTCGCCGGTTGCGTGGTGGTTATTACCCACGACCGGTGGTTTTTGGATCGTATTGCGACCCATATCCTTGCCTTTGAAGGGGACGGGTATGTCCACTGGTGCGAAGGCAATTTTCAAACCTATGAAGATCAGAGGAAAGAGCGACTTGGGATCTCCAACGACGAGCCTCGCCGTTTCCGTTATCGCAAATTGACCAATTAGCTACCGATCCGCTCGGCCCCTGGGAAAAAACATGGGGCGTTTGTTATACTTGGGTCTCTATGGTTTTTGACACAGTTTTCCTTTCCTAAAGCTTTGCCAAAAGGTGCAACTAGCATGAATCCTTTCGATATCCTCACAGAAATCCTCAACGCAGGTGCTCAGCAACAGCAACAACCCAAACAACAGCAACCCCAAGGTGGCGGTCAGCGCAGAGGTGGTCCCTCGGGAGTCGACATCCTCAAGGATATCCTCGGCGGTGGTGCTCCAAGTGGATCGAGTTCCGGAGGGGTTCAATTCCCCGGTGTGCTCAAGGACGGACGGGGCAATCCCAGGACACCTTCGGCATCTGAACTCGAAGATATGCTTGGAGTGGGCAACAAGGCTCCGACGCAAGCTCCGACCCAGCAACGTCAACCGGCTCCAACTGGGAATTCGGGCAGTCAGGGAGACATTTTCGGACAGCAGCAGCCCAAGCAATCCCCTCCGCAGCTTTCCCAAGCCGAACAAGAGCAGATGGTCGTTTTGATTCGTGCCATGATCTATGCGGGTAAAGCCGATGGTCGGATCGATGCCAAAGAGCAGCAAGCGATCCTTGAGCGAATTGGCAACACCAATGAATCAACCATCCAGTTTCTGCGTCAAGAGTTCAACAACACCACAAGCGTCCGCGATTTCGCTTGGTCGGTTCCTTTGGGGATGGAGGCCGCTGTTTATGCCGCTTCTTTGTCGACGATTGATGTCGATACCAAGGAAGAGATCGAGTACCTTCGTGAACTCGCTCATGGACTTCGATTGCAGCCCAAGCTATGCAATCAGATCCATCAGCAGTACGGTGTTAAGCCGATTTTTTAGTTGCTAAGCCGTGATCCATTTGTTTTAAGCGAATTCAAGCATCGTGACCCATCCAGCGGAAAACCCAGAGTCTCATCACCACAAAAACTTTATTGAGATCGAAGTCGAAAAAGACTTTGCAAACAAGGAGTCTTTGCAGGGTAAGGCGATTCAGACCCGTTTTCCGCCGGAGCCCAACGGGTATCTGCACATTGGGCATGCCAAGAGCATTTGCTTGAATTTTGGCTTGGCTCGGAATTATGGTGGTAAATGCAATCTTCGTTTCGACGATACCAATCCGAGCAAGGAGAGTCAGGAGTACGTCGACTCGATTCAGCGTGATGTTCAGTGGCTGGGTTTCCAGTGGGATAATCTTTTTTACGCTTCGGACTACTTTCAGCAACTCTACGATTGGGCTTTGCAATTGATTCGCGAAGGTCACGCCTATGTGTGTGACCTTAGCGCCGATCAGATGCGGCAGTACCGAGGAACGCTAACAGAACCTGGAAAAAACAGCCCTTATCGAGACCGCAGTGTCGAGGAGAATCTCGATCTGTTTGTGCGAATGAAAAACGGGGAGTTTGCTGAGGGGACTCGGACGCTAAGGGCCAAGATCGACATGAGCTCGCCAAATTTCAATTTGCGAGATCCCGTGCTCTATCGCATCATGAATGCCCATCACCATCGAACAGGCTCGCAATGGTGCATCTACCCGATGTACGATTGGGCCCATGGCCAATCCGATTCGATCGAAGGGATTACTCATTCGATCTGCACCTTGGAGTTCGAGAACCATCGGCCTTTGTACGATTGGTTTTGCAGAACGCTGAGGATTTTTCATCCCAGGCAAGTTGAATTTGCTCGATTGAACCTTTCGTACACCGTGATGAGCAAGCGGAAGTTGTTGCAGCTTGTTACGGAAAAGCACGTCGAGGGTTGGGATGATCCACGCATGCCGACGATTAGCGGTTACAGAAGGCGTGGGTACACACCTGAGTCGATACGTCATTTCTGCGAGACGATTGGGGTAGCACGATTCAATGGTGTGATCGATGTGCTTGTTTTAGAGAACGCCGTCCGAGATCACCTGAATAAAATTGCCTCGAGGTATATGGCGATCCTTGATCCGATCAAAGTGACGTTGACGAATTATCCGGAGGACCAAGTCGAAGAGCTCGATGCGGTCAACAATCCAGAGGATCCTGAGGCAGGAAGCCGAAAGCTCCCGTTTTCCAGGACTCTATTCATTGAACGGGAGGATTTCATGGAGAATGCACCTTCGAAATTCTTCCGTCTCAAGCCCGGGGGTGAAGTCCGCCTGAGGTATGCTTACATCATTCAATGCCAAGAGGTGATCAAAGACGCATCGGGTAAAGTCGTCGAATTAATTTGTTCTTATGATCCTCAGACCAAGAGTGGCAGTGGGCCGGCAGCAGAGCGAAAGGTCAAGGGGACGATTCACTGGGTGAGTGCTTCAACAGGTCACTGCGCCGAAGTACGGCTTTACGATCGGTTGTTTTTGTCCGAATCTCCAGAGGAGGCACTTGAGGGCAAGACGTTTCTTGACAACATCAATCCAAACAGCAAGACCGTGATCCATGCGGTGATTGAACCAGCATTGGCAGAGCTAGCTTCTGGGACTCGAGTACAATTCGAGCGCAATGGATATTACTTCATCGATCCGATCGATTCGAAACCCAGTTCGCCCGTCTTTAACCGGATTGTGACCCTCAAAGATACTTGGGCCAAGATCGCTGCGAAGGTTCATTGATTGTAAAACAGTCAACAGAGTAGATGATTTCTCCTAAATCATCTAGTAGCAATCGAGTTTTGCTCGATTTATGTCTCTCTTGTCCACGGAAACTTACCAAGTGACATGAGATCCAGGTTGTTGATTTTTGAAAGTGGCAGATGTGATCAGAACCGAGCGTTCATCAGCGTGCATGAGTGGTTCGGTTTTGAACCGCTGATGGACACTGATATCCGCCGATGGCAGAGTTCGAAAAAGGGGGTATTTGGCCTGCTCTACAGGGGTTCTATTAGCGTTCATCAGCGTGCATGAGTGGTTCGGTTCTTGAACCGCTGATGGACACTGATGTCCGCTGATGACAGAGTTCGAAAAGGGGGTATTTGGCCTGCTCTATACGGGGTTCTATTAGCGTTCATCAGCGTGCATGAGTGGTTCGGTTTTGAACCGCTGATGGACACTGATATCCGCCGATGGCAGAGTTCGAAAAGGGGGTATTTGGCCTGCTCTACAGGGGTTCTATTAGCGTTCATCAGCGTGCATGAGTGGTTCGGTTCTTGAACCGCTGATGGACACTGATATCCGCTGATGACAGAGTTCGAAAAGGGGGTATTTGGCCTGCTCTATACGGGGTTCTATTAGCGTTCATCAGCGTGCATGAGTGGTTCGGTTCTTGAACCGCTGATGGACACTGATATCCGC
>JBEIGI010000045.1:0-43218 GCA_040381975.1 Pirellula sp. | reverse complement strand
CGTCGGCAAGGTGATTATTGGGGTGGGTGAGTTGGAGATCTTTGGAATCACGTAGAGGACCGCTGCACGTACCCTACGTAGGGTGCGGTGGAGCGGTCGGCCGATCTTCACCGTGGAATAATCACCCAACAAAGCACCTTCATTATTTCGCCGTGGTACGTTCCGCGGTCCTTCGCGATTTTGTGCGTCGGCGAGGTGATAGTTGGGTTGGGTGAGTTGGAGGTTCTTCGAATCGCAACTAGGACCGCTTCACGTACCCTACGTAGCACTTGGTACGTTCCGCGGTCCTTCGCGATTTTGTGCGTCGGCAAGATGATTGTTGGGGTGGGTGAGTTGGTGGTTCATCGAATGGCATAGAGGACCGCTGCACGTACCCTACGGGGTTTGGCCTAACGCTTGGAGTAGGTCTTGATCTGCCATCAAACTCGAATTCGGCGGGCATATCCGCAATAAAACCACCCCCTCTACTCCAGGTAACGGCATCGAACGAAATAAAGACTTGCCATCGTTCCCCCGGGGTACGACCCCTCGTATCGAAACTCGCATGTCCTCTAAACTCACTCCTCGATCTGTCCTCACTGCCACCAACCTGATCATCGATCGACGCTGCGACTCGGTGGTCAGCATCCATGTCTTGCTGTCCAATGGAACTAACTCTAACGAATGATCTTCCAAAAATCGATTCGAGACCTCCAGAAGCGTGCGGCCTCGCAATACCGACAATGCCATGCGATTCGGATGCAAGCCATGCGACCAAACCGATGGCCAATCCAGAAGCATCTCCACCTGACTCGATTGAGCTGCCCTGGTCATGATGTCGATAATCGGCCGCTCTTCATAAAGGATCTCCTCTTTCCCGAGTTTGCTCTGACTCTTGCGGTACAAACTAACCCACGCCTCGGGCCGATTGAAATCAAAGACATTCCCTGCCCCGTCTGCTCCAACACTCGCGGTCCCCAATCTCTCGCGAATCGAAGCCAATGCGGCAAGAACTTGCGCTTGCTGATAGGCGTTCGTATCTGCTCCCCAGAGCAACTTGCCATCCTTGTATTCGCATCCATGTACCTGCAACATCTCTAAAACCAATTTCAAAATCGCTTGGTCTTGTCCCTCAGGCAACCCCTTAGACATCGGACCCAGTTCGGTACTTCCGTCGGCCTTGATCTTCGTCGATAACTTCTCTGCACTCGGTCTTAAAAACAAAAAACCCTTCGCATCGACATCGATCTCCGCCCCTATCTTGGTCTTGAACTCATCGAGAATTTCACCGACAGTGGTCCCTTCGGACTCAAAGGCATAAGGCTGATCAAGTGGTATGTCGGACAAATTAAAGAGGAACCAATCGATCGATATTGCATGTCCAGAAACTCGATTGATCCATTGAACAAATCGTGGCAAACCCATCGGCTTTGTCCTGATCCGACCTAGCTTGCGCTGGGCACGATCAGCCCATCCGGGCAGCGCGATCGGCTGCGGATAGTACTCCTGCGAAAAGATGACGTCGGCATTCTCAATGGAAAGTTCTTGGTCGATCGTCTTGTCTCCGATCTTTCCCAAGTCGCTCCAACCAGGCTGACTCGATCGATCAAAGATCGGTAGAAAGTCTTTGAAGATTGGGGGTAGATCTTCATCGATCGCTTGATCTGCCGGAGGATTGCCTGCCTCTGCAGGTTTGCTCGGCATCCCATCGATCACTTGCGTGTTTTCCGATTGCTCTTTTTTAGTGTTATCTGGCTCCATGTTCAATGGTTGTTCGTTGGCCGGCTCGACCGCTGCTGCTTGGACGTTCTCGGGTGGCAGTCCAATTGGATCGGCAACCGGAGCGACTTGACCTACTTGGCCGTTGGGTTCGGCCTCGGCGATCAGCTCTGCAGGCTTCTTGGGATCCCCTTGTTCGACTGGTATGATCGGTTCAACTGGTTTGGGTTCGACCACAGGATTTGCTTGTTGCTTGTCCCGATTCGGTTTGCCATATAAATTCAAAAATCCGATAAACGCCAAACCAGCGAGCAAGCAACCTGAGAGTCCGACGATAAACAAAGTCAAAAGCTGCCGTCGTGTCTTTGCTTGAGGGCTTTGCCAAGTTGCTGAAGTTGAGGACTTAGCGTTTGCTGTCGAATCCAACGGCTGAATCGAAAACGGTTCGCTGTCTTTGCGACGAGTCGAAGCAGGATCGTTTCCAGCTTCGCGAAAGAAGACTTCCTCTCCGGCTTCGGTGTTTGTCGGTACCTGCGATGCCAAGGCAGTCTCCAACTCTTCGAGATTCCAATCCCCCGGATCCGCTTTGGTGATCGCTTCGGAATTGACTGTCGAAGCCGGACGACGGGGGGGCTGAGGCTGTACCGATTTCTTCTTGGGATCGGTACCCGAAGGTGCTTGGTTTGTCCCTACCGTACCAGGATTCCAAGCGACCTCGCCGGGCCTTACAACATGAATCGCATTCTTGCATTTAGGACAAGGCACCGTTCTTCCAACCAATTCTGGTTGACGTACCACCAATTTCGTGGAACATGCTGGACAGATGATGCGAAAAGGATCCACTTAGAATTCATCCTTGGTCGATAAAAATGCTTGCGGAGTAAACAAGCTCATTGTAGATGTTTCGGTTTCCTCAAGGCAAACGGATCCCAGGAAAACCCCTAAAACAATGAAATCTGACCCGAATTCAAATCCGATGAGCCTCGACCTGCTCGTTGTCGGTGGTGGTCTGGCAGGCTGCGCCATGGTTTGGCAAGCGATGCGACGGGGCCTGAAAGTGGCCTTGGTCGATCAGCTAAGCCCTCAAAGCTCCTCGAGAGTGGCCGCTGGATTGGTCACCCCAATCACCGGCAACCGTCTGGCTCTGTCATGGAAATTCAACGAGTTCTTCGTCCAAGCCAACGAGCTGTACCGTTATGCCGAGAGCCAGCAATCCACATCTTTCTGGTCGGTTTCCCCAGCCTTAAGAATCTTTTCGAGCGAACAAGAGCGCGAACTGTTTCAGAATCGATGGGCTCGGCCTGAGTATCTTGATCCCAACGACATTTTGCACATGCGAATCCTTGCCTCAGAGGAGCTTGATGGATTCCACGCCCCTCACGGCGGGTTCATAATGTCCCCCGCAGCACGTCTTAGCACCCAAGTCTACATCGAGAGCACGCGACAGATGCTCGATGCAAAAGGACTACTTTTCGAACGTGCCATCGATTTGCATGCGGATATGATCCCAAAGGATCATGAATTCGAATTCCCTTCGCTGCAAATTCGCGCTGGTTATGTCTGTTTAGCGCAAGGGATCGATGCGAGATCGAATCGATGGTTCGACACGCTTCCCTTGCATCCTGCGCGAGGGGACATCTTGCGTGTTCAAGCACATGCACCACAGGTCGATCAGGTCGTCCATGGCGATGGCTGGTTGGTTCCTCTGGAGGGTGGTAAATTCCTGGTTGGGGCAACTTACGCAAGGGATCCACAATCTTGCGTGGTCGAATCCCCAGTTGGAATTGCGGCCCGTGAAGAGTTGCTCGGGCGCTGGGATAGCTTTTTCAAGCCTCCGGCACCGATTATCGAGTCGATCGATCAGCGGGCCGCAGTTCGACCAGCAAGCTATGACCGACATCCGCTGATCGGTTCGCACCCGAAGTATCCTAAGTTGTGTTGTTTGAATGGATTGGGCTCGAAAGGAAGTTTGATGGCACCTATGCTTGCCAACCAATTGCTCGATCATTTGCAGTTTGGTACTCCTATTGATGGGGATCTGGATTGGTCTCGAAGAGAAGCGAAGTAAGCCTGATGAATACCTCTGGATGGACGGATACCCACGCTCACCTTGCAGACTCAAATCTCTTAGAGAAGCTACCGAGCGTCTTGGCCAATGCTTGTGCGCATCAGGTGCGACGCATCGTTTGTGTTGCCGTCGATGCGGGGTCATTGGATATCATCGAAGCAATTCATCGCCAAAGCCAAGAGACGGTTGGGGAAAAACCTGAGATTTGGAGCAGCGTTGGAATCCATCCGAATTACGCGCAGCAAGAGAAAGCTGGAGACTGGGAGAAGATCGTAGCCAAGGCGAGCGAACCTCGCGTTTGCGCCATCGGCGAGACTGGATTGGACAAGTACTGGGATGATTGCCCATTCGAGCTTCAGCAGATCAATTTCGGTCGACATTGGGAGTTGAGTCGGCAAACTGGACTACCCGTGATCGTGCATTCCCGAGATTGCGATCGCGAGATGCTCGAATGGCTTCGACAAGAACACCGCCAAGGCCCGCTTATCGGGGTGATGCACTCGTTTTGTAGCAGCTATGAGATGGCCTTGGAGTGCATCGACATGGGGCTCTACATCAGTTTTTCTGGTATGCTGACCTACAAGAAAAACGAATCGCTTCGTCAGATCGCTACGCGATTGCCACTAGACCGATTGCTGGTGGAAACCGACGCCCCCTACTTAAGCCCCGAGCCCAAGCGGGGATCAAGGCCCAACGAACCGGCTTATGTCTCCTACACCGGACGGGTGCTTGCAGAATTGCATAGCCAAACAGAGTCGCAAATGGCGAAAATTACGACCGACAATGCGTTGCAATTGTTCTGGCGTATGCGGTGAAACACAGAGTATTTGAAACACAGAGTAACAGAGAGCACAGAGGCCTACTTCGGAAGATTCAAGATCGCGTAGGTGCCGCTTTTGCCGGCGACTGCGATGTCGATTCTGCCGTCGCCATTAAGATCGCCCGTGGCGATTTGAAGACCCACGCCAACATGCCCTCTCTCGATGGTCGAGCGAGTGAACTTTCCATCGACGTACGAGTAAGCTTGGAGTTCTGGCATGTCCTTTCCACCTGGATCTCCACCGTTGTGGGCAAAGTAACGTTTGCCAGTAATGATCTCCGCTTTACCGTCTCCATCGAGATCAGCCATGGCGATCGCGTGGGGTTGGGAGAAGCTGTTATCGATGAGTTTCCGATCGAATTCGATGGCACCCTCTGCGGTTTTGCCGGTTTGTCTCCACCAGTACAGACCGTAGTCATGACCTTGTCCGACGATCACATCGTTCTTTCCGTCTTTATCCAAGTCGACAACGATCATGGGGATGCTTCCTTGGATATTCCAGTTGGCATGAAATTTCCACTCGCCCTCCCATGGTTTTTCGGGTTGTTCGTACCAACCGTGTCCGACCAGCACATCGTCGCGTCCATCGCCATTGATATCGCCGACACCCATCCCGTGTTGATTTCCAGATTTGCCGATAACCTTCTGCTCGAGCGAATAACTGGCTTGTTTGCCATCGCGGTTGCCGTTGTCAACGAGACGCCAAACAGTCAAAGGATTCTTGGTGTTCCAGCTATTGACGATCCAATCAGGGATTCCATCCTTGTCGATATCGTGCATCAACTGGGCTTCGTTTTCCGAGGCTTTGGTGTCGACCCACAGGTTTCGTTTCCAGATGTGACCGAGTCGCAGTCCCTCTTCGCCTGGGTTTTCGTACCAAGCGATCTCGGTTGGGACAAACGAACCGGCGATGACGTCGATTTTTCCATCGCGGTTGACATCGAAAGGGAAGTCGCCATTGCTTTGGATATATCCGTTCCAGTCGTCAATGTTTCGCAGTGGGCGAGACACGAACGAAGGGCTGGGGTACCAGTGCCGACCTGCGATGATATCCGGTTTGGAGTCGCCGTTGACATCTGCGATTGCGCAACCTTCATTCGCATCGAGTGTCAACGGTTCGATTTCCCACCGGATCGGTAGTGGTTTGTCGGTGCTCAGGGCCTCTTGGGCAATCCCTAGAGATTCGAATGCAGAAAGTGAACTGAGGATAGGAATGGCAAGGAAAGCGGTACGATGAAGTTTCATGTTTGCGAAATTGGAGATGGAGTCACTAGAGGGGGTTGTTCAACAGCGAGCGATTCGAGGCGCGTTAAGGTTTTGGTGCCCATTGTTTGCTGGATAGCCACTGGGAGATTTTGTTTTCTCCATCGCGTACAAACTTTTCCATTTGTTCGACTTCGACGGCATTGTTTCCTTGTTCATGCTTTCGAAACAAGAATAGATACGTTTCGTTTTGAGGGCGGTATCGATGAAAGAACCACTCGTTTTTCGCTTTGATCGCTGATTGAAGCTGGGCGAGCAAGGCGGCCTGATCCTTAACACGATCGATGGCTAGATTCTTGTAGCCGAGTTGTTTTAGTATTTCCCGGGCGCTTTCTTGATAGCCTTGGTCGTTCCAAACAACACCTTCTTCAGTGAAACGCTTGTCGGTTGCAAGATTCTGGAGATCGACCAAGGTGGCTTGGTGATCGGTTGCAATCTTGCGGATCCCTTCGGAGAGTTGTGCAAGGTTGCTGTTGTAGTATCGAGGATTGGGGAACTGTGGTCCTGCATCTTCGCGTTGGCGAGGAATGACCATGACGATACGGCAGCCTTTTCGCTTCAGATCTTCGACGAGCTTATGGTAGCCTTTGAGGAACTCTTCTCTTTCGGTTTGGCTTCCGTGAGCTTCGTTATCGCCGTAGAAGAGGATCGCGAGGTTAGGGTTTGCGTATTCAAGATCACGCATGAGTCGTTGATAGCCATCGGTTCTTGAACCAAAGACGGCCCGTGCATCGCCAAAGACGGTGTCTCCGCTCCAGCCCATATTTCGGAACGTTACGCCTGGGACTTCGAGTGTCAGCATCGTTTCGAGCCAAGGATGATTATGCATTCGTTCAACCCAACCTCCACCGATCAGAGCGATTCGATCACCTGGTTGAACGATCGCCTTGGTGGAAGATGCTGTTGTGGGATCTTGTGCAACGGTATCTTGGGCTTTAGAGTCCAGCGTCAAAATGCAAGATACAAAGAACAGAGCCAAGGCAAAAACCATAGGCTTCGAAGCGGAGATTGTCATGCTAGGTAGGATCCAAGGACGGGTCAAATGTCAGCGGTAAGTGTGGGTTGGGTACGAGCCTTCTCCACCCCTTATAGTCTACAAGAGATCTGTCGAATGTGGGACGGCTTTGGTGGATTCCTACTGGATTGGTTTGGGGATCGTCTGTCCGATTCGAAAACCTCTGTTTTTGCGATACACACTCGGAGCACCGTGCTCCTTATTGTCTACTTGGCAATCGAGCGAATCGACGCCCCAAGCTCCCCCTCGAAGGGCCCTGACGGATCCTACCATATGCCAGTCGTTGATCCACTCCCAAACGTTTCCGTGAATATCAAACAGTCCACCGATGCTCGGGCGCAAAAGGCCTGTTGGTTGCGGACTGCGTCTGGCGTTTTCTTGATACCAAGCGTATTCGGCTAAGAGATCCTCACTGGATCCAAAACAGTAAGGGGTTGTCATACCGGACAAAGCGGCGAGTTTCCATTCATTAGCCGTAAGCATACGGAAGCCGGGTTTGCAGGAATCACATCCCCATTCCCAATCTTCTTTTTTCGTGAAATCGAGCCAACCTTGACCATGGGATTCGGCATTTTTTGTATCTTTCTCTTCATAAGCTTGTTCGTATGCTTCGTTTCTTGCTGCGCGGGTAACTGTTCGGCAATAAAGAGCGACCTCGAACCAATTCACACCGATGACAGGTTCATCCAATGAGCAGATTCTCTTGAACTCTTTCTCTCGTGCTTTTCGGTGGCTATCTTGGTCAAAGGGGCTGAATTGCCGCCAAGTGATTTCTCGGTCACTGACGGCAAAGTCTGAATCGCTGTTGTGCTCAGCGACTCCTTCTGTAGCAGTGTCATTCTTACTGGGACTACGGAAAGTGATCATTGTGATGTAGGTAGGAGCTTGGAGATCGATTTCCCTTCGCGAATCCCCTGTTGTTGAGGACTCTGCTGCAATTGAATCTGCCATAGGAGTAAGTTTGACGACATACCATTCCCGTTTTCCAGTGGCATCGCAGTCCAAGAGTGTTTCATCAATTTTGCGCAAGATGGTCTCTTGCCTCCATCTCCTAAGTAACCAACCTACTGCGCCGTGAACAGCCTTGCTAGGGTGATGTCGGTACATGGATTCGAGTTTTTGGAGTAGCTCCTGACGCTGCTCGATCGAAAATTGCTCAAGCGAAAATTCGCCTAGACCTAGAACCATTGCATAGATTCGATAGAAGTGTTGCTGGCGTAAATTAAGTTCAATCGGCTCGGCCATGCCCTCGAGTTTATCGAGGCAAGTCTTTAGGCATACAGGATCAACGATACGCCCTCGAATTCGGAAGATGAACTGAGACAGGGCCTCCGGGTCGTTCTCTATGGTGAGAAAGTCCAGCACCGACTGTCGATCATCTAAGCGCAAGAGCGTTACAGCCGCGTTGGCTTTGCGTTCGATTTGCCTTTGCACATGAGCCTGCTCATCGGTAGCCGAATATACGGGCCTGGTTATCGGAGTGCTGAGTTCATCTTTGAGTACTTTCAAAAGATCGTTATCGAACTGTGCGTACTTTGGGAAGAACTTTTGAAATTGTTGCGGGGCTCCCTGCATCGCGAGTTCGTGAACGGTCTTAAAATCACTGGCGTAGTTTACGAGAATTTCGGTTGCCAGTTCGATTTCCGTTGGGGATCTAGAACCTGCCTTGGCACTGTAGATTCGGATAAGTTCCGGGATGAGAAACGCTTTTACAGGCTTGAGCGTTTCGATCCAGGTTCCGACCTGGAGCGGATTTTCCTTCACAAGTCTATCGGCGATGTGATTTGCAATTTGCGTCCATTGATCATTTTTGGAGTCGTAACTAGCAAGAAAGCTGGCAACCTGCAACAAGTTTCTTGGATCCCGTTGCTTGGCAATTTCCCAGTATTCAGCCTTAGGACCTGCGCTGTACGGTTCAAGGACTCGGATAACAACTCGTATCTGTTTGGGATCGACCGTCGGCAAACGCTCCTTGAGTTCGACGAGAGCTTTTTCCGATTGTCCGAGGAGGGCCATATTGAGCTTCAATCGTTCATCGGATCCCAGGTTATTTTTTTCGAGTTCTTTTTGGAGCAAGTCATCGATCCTTGGTCGAAATCGCTTGATTTTTTCCAGTTCCTTTTGAACATTTTCGATGTCAGAACCTTTTAGGCTGTCAACGAAATTTCGAGCTTGAGCGTTTCGTTGCTTGTTATCGAAGTCGTTCTTCAGCCAGTAGGCTGTAGCAAAAATGACAGCGACGATTGCCGCACAAGTCGCGAATCGATTTCGGTATAACTTAGATGCTTTGGACATCATTAAAGCTTCCGATTTAGTCCACATGGCTGGCTGAGTCCAGCGGAGGATATTGATCCACTCGAGCAAGGAGGGAAGTTGTCGATTTTCGCGATTTGATGACCAGACACCAGCACGCTCGGAAAGTTTCAATTCCGCGCGTCCCTTTTCGGTTTCTCGTTGTTTTCGAGTCAGCCATTCGCGAAGCGATGGAACCAGATAATCATGGGTCAGTTGGTAAGATTTCGAGGCATCTTTTTCAAGATCATCGGGTTCCTGGGAGGGGCGGATCAGTCGCAGATCGCTATCGAGTATTCTCATCAGGCGACGGAATTCGTTTGGTTTGTTCCCATATCCGCTTGCTTCGAGCAGTTCGTGCTCTGGGCGATGATGCCCTTTGATATCGCTTCCTGAAACTGGCATCAATGCCTTCAGGACACTTCTGGCTCCGTTTTGATAGACAAGGTTTTGAGGGTTTCGAGAGCTGAAAGCTTCTTCAAGAAAATTGACCACTACTCCGGTGGTTCCACCGACTCCCTTAAGGGTTGCCGACGCCCAAGATTTGTTTTTTACCATGTCGGCAAAAAGCGCAAGTTGCACAGGGATAACTCCCTCGTCTTGAGCAAGACCGCTTATGACTTGTTCGACGAACTCGGATTGCTCAAATGTCATGTGCTCGGAATCTTTGGGTAGTTTTCCGTAAGCCTGCCCGAAGCGGACGAGAACGTCTTTCGCATGTTTCACATCGAAGAGATCAATCCATGCATAGTTTCGGTCTCGATCGATGGTTGAATCAAGGTCATCGGTAAGGAATTTGATTGCCGATCCAAAGTCGTCTCGAACCATCAATACGGATTGGAGGGTTCTTCCGTCGCATTGTCGTAGCGCATCGACAAGCTCTGTACGGCGGGTAGATCGATGTGAGTTGAGCCATTGTTCGAATTGATCGATGAACAATACCACTTTGATCGTTTCAGCACGACGAATTTGCATCATGGCTTGTGTTAAATCTTTGGAATCCTTGATCGATTCCACTTTTTTCTGCAATCCGTGCAGAAGTCGGCTTTCGGTATCTTCTGCGGTCGCATCGACATGGATCGCAATAATCGATTTATCTAGTTGAGGAATGATCCCGGCTTTCACAAGCGACGACTTGCCAGAGCCGCTTGGTCCGTTGATGATTCCAACCGAGAATGTTTTATCCGGATCATTCTGTTCGATTCTCTTTTTCCAGAATGCAACACTCTCTGGCAACCCTTGTCGGTCCCGTGAACCGGGAAGAAGTTCCAAAAAAAATCCTGCGTCTTCATCCGTAAAGGTTCGTAACCCACGCGGTGTGATCTTGCTGTTCTCATGATGTGCTGAGAGCAGTGCTATTGGTTTTGGATAAAGCCAGTCTCTGATTTCATTGGCTACTTCCAAGCCATTGGAGTACCGCGAGGACGCTTCTTTTTGGAGCAATTTAAAGCAGATGCGTTCGAGCTCTTCGGGAACACCTCCTTTGAGACTCCTGGGAGCTGTAGGTTGATAGTACCGAATCTGTTTTTCGGTATCGAGCACTGAACTGCCTCGAAAGGGTCTTTCTCCAGTGAGCATCTCATAAAAAACGATTCCTAAGGAGAATAGGTCGCTACGTCCATCAAGACGATGGCCTTCCCGACGTACTTGCTCGGGACTTTTATAAGCAGGGGAGCCGGCTCCATCACCTTTTTGAAGGTATTCGTATTCACGCGTGGCTAGTCCAAAATCAGCCACATAGGCCTTGAGACTGTCGTTCTCGATGAGAATATTCGCAGGTTTAATGTCTCGATGAATAAGCCCCCGTTGATGGGCATGATGCAAGGCTTCGGCAACACCACGGATGATTTTTGCCATCTGACGGTAATCCAAGTCGCCGCGATCGATTCGTTCTCGAAGCGTCCCTCCGTCGATAAATTCGGCCACGATGAATACCTCCTGCTCTTCATTACGATCGACAGTGTAGACGGTAAGAATATGCGGGTGCCGAAGCGAAGCCGCGAATTTGGCTTCTTCCAAATAATCTTCATTGGCGGCAATTGAGGTCTTGTGTCCACGGATCTGAAGTTTGACTGCCACTTGGCGGTTAAGTTCGGTGTCTTGTGCAAGATACACCGTGCCGAAGGCACCTGTTCCGAGCACCCGATCAAGCCGGTAACGTTGGTTTAGAATTTTTCCAAGCCCATTTGGTTTGGCGATCGCTTGAGTCGAGACATCCTCAGGGTTGTTGTCTAATTGGATGGGTTCGGGTTGTTTTCCTTCTTTTTCGACTTGCAAAAACACCTCGTGGATCGCTGAATGAAACTCGGGGAATTGCCGTTTATAAGCAGACCAATCAACCGTTTCACCACGCTTAGAACGCTGGTAGGCTTCGGTTTCCAACAAACTACCTATTAGGTTTGCATGCGATGCTCGCGGGGCGCGCATAAGCCATTGATCAAGGCGAGGGTTGTTCCCTTTTCGAAATTCGTCTTCAAAGGCGATGCACAAAGAGTTCATGACCGACTCATCCAACGGTGTTGCGTTCCAATCGATGAGAGCCTGCTGGAGTGATTCGAGGAGTCGATCCCCGTATTGTTGGTGTTTCGTCTGGAACTCGTTAAGTAGTGAGTCTGCAGGAATCGATCCTAGCCGACGCCGAAATTCGACTAGAACGTGTTCTAGGGCGGACATGGTTTTCAACAACCGCTAGGGTCAAAGTAATCAAACAAAAAACTTGCACTACCATCTAAATCGTAAGAAAGAGGCATACCGATACCAAAAAAACGATAAGAAGGAAAAAAGGTTCTTCAGGGAACATTTAACCGGTATCGAGCACGAGCATGGCGAGGCGTGGCGGCGCAGAAATTGAGCCGCAAGATTCCCTGAAGAATCAAAAACTTATGTCGTTCGCGGCTACATAAAGCTAGCGATCCCGGCCGACGATTACGATGCACATGTCGTCCTCTTGTTCACATCCGACGATGTGCTCTTTGACGGATTTGATCAGTTCTTCGCCCGCAGGCACCACGCTCCCCTTTGCAGCCTCGATGATCTTGCGAACGCGGTTGATCGAGAACTGCTCGCCGGCCTTGTTGGGGGCCTCAAATATCCCGTCGGTGTACATCGTTAGGCACTCTCCTGGTTCGAGGGTGACCTCGAAGGAGTCGAACTCGACGTCGGACATAATCCCAAGAGGTGGGCCAGAGATTTCATCACCTGGCTCACTGATCGAGCCATCGGCGTGGAAATGGATCGGGGGCATGTGGCCAGCGATGACAATCGTCGCCTTGTGGCTCGTCTTGTCCAGAACGATCACCGACATGGTGATGAAACGCTCCGCATCTAGCTCGGTGATCCGGTCGTTTAGTTGTGCCATCGCTTTACGAGGGTCGCTGATCGATGCGAAGGCAAATCTCGCTTCTGCTGACAACTTCGCCATGAACATCGCAGCGGCCACCCCGTGGCCTACGACGTCGGCAAGTGCGATAACCAAACGGTTGTTATCGAGTTCGAGATAGTCAAAGTAATCGCCACCGATTTGCTGAGCGGGATTGTAGTACTGGTAAAAGGAGATCCCGGGTATTCGAGGGGATGTCTTTGGCAAGAAGGCCAATTGGACTTGGCTTGCCAATTGAAGATCCTGTTCGACAAGTTTCTGCGCGATCATATTCTCGTGCATTTGGGCATTTTCAATCGCGATGCCCGCTTGGTTAGCCACACCGATGAGGATTTCGAGATCCTTTGCCTCAAAGCCCCCCTTTGTCTGTGTCGAATCGATCTGAATCACACCCAGAGGCTCACCTTCAAAGTTGAGCAAAGGAGCGACGATCATCGATTTGATTTTGAAATCTGCGACGCTCTCGCTCATGCTAAAATCGCCACCAGCGTCCAGAGAGATAATCGCCTGCTTGGACTTCATCACCTCGCGAAGGACCGTTTTGGAGAGTCGAACTTGATCCTCTTGTTCGGCATTACGCGTTTTGACCCAACGACGAACAAGATTGCCTGCATCGTCTTTGAGGACGATAAAACCTCGGTCTGCTTGTAAGAAAATCCTAAATAGCGAATCGAGTACTTTAGGGAGAACCTCTTCGATGCCTACGGTCTTTCCGAGGTTTCGCATGATTTCAAGTAGTGACGAGAGTCTTGCCTCGGCGCTTGCCGATACTTGCACACCGTATTCGCTTCCTCGGACATCCATTCTGGCCGTGACGCTTGGGGCTGCGTTCTCGTCGTTCTCGTCATCTTCAATCAAAACTCCCAATCCGCCCCCTTTCCCGGAGACTACTTCTGCTTTGATCGAGCTTTGTTCGCGGGTGTCTCCAAAGGACATTTCGATATCGCAAATGCGAATCGTATCTCCATCCTGTAACTGCGTCGGACCGTTGAGCAGTTTCCCGTTGACGAACGTCCCGTTGCGACTTCCTAGATCCTCGCAGGCATAGCCACCATTTCGGGCAAAGAGCCGTGCATGTTGTCGAGAGACGACAGCTCCGCTTTCGAGAACCACGTCGCACTCCGGATGCCTGCCGATAATGTACTGAGGTTTGGTCAGATCACGACGCATGCCCATCATTGGGCCACTGATCATTTCGATGTAACTCATAGAAACGGCAAACAAAATAAAAGGGCATCTTCTCTAAGTTCCTAGTTCCAAAGGGACTAGGTTTTTTTACTTTACCACCAACCTTGTAGAAGATACCTGTTTTGAGGTTTGTTCGGGAGAGAAAAACGTCCCTTCAAGCCCCCGAAAACAAACAAAAATGCTCAAAAGCTTTGTTGAAAGTCCTGAAAATACCAATCGACTGCCCTAGAGGGCAAATTGTCGCGAAAGGCCCAATCGCTTTGGATTAACCGACTCGCGCATCGAGAAATCGAGCGTTTTTTGTTAGTATGGGGTGCGTGGGTAATCGGCGACAAGCCAATTCCACGAGGGACACGGACGCTCCCTTTTTCGATCCGAATACGCCAGCGAAACCAGTGAGGGTCACGCAAATGCAGGACGCTAGAGTTCAACCACCAAGAACATCAGGCTCGGAAATCCCGATGTCCATCGCCGAGACGAATCTTCCCCACACCATGTCCGAGAGAAAGTCTGCTTTGCTGTGGGCTACCTTCATTTTCGGTTTGATAGGGATCAACCTGAGTATCGCCGGATACGCTTTGGCAGTCGCAATCGCGGATCAGTCATTTCGCCCCTTGCCAAATTACAGTGCCCAAGCAGTCGATTGGCAAGTTCACAAAGAATTGATCTCCAGGTCAAATCAACTCGGCTGGAAGGTCGAGTTCGAGCATTCGCATTCCCCAAACGAGATACGAATCGTTATTGCTGACAAAGATGGAAGGCCGGTTACTGGGGTAACCGGAGCTTTGATGGCCTTCCACTTCACTCGAGTCGCCGAGCATCGCAGAGTCCCCCTGGTTGAAAGTAGCCAAGAGCAAGGTGTTTACTTCGCACAGATACCGATCGATCGCGAGGGTAAGTGGCAGGTGTCGATGGATGTTATGAGCCCTCAGGGCCAGCAGTACATCGCCGATCGAACTGTCGATTGGAGTTTTCGATGATCCAGGCTCTGCTAGCTGTTTTCACCGCATCGCTCTTGGGCTCGGTTCACTGTGTCGGAATGTGCGGCCCGTTTGTGCTAATCGCTTCGAAAGCAACTACGAGCGATACTTATCAGCACCCTAGCAGCTTGACCAAGTGGCTACCGCTTGCCAGTTACCACTTCGGAAGACTTGCCACCTACCTGATCCTAGGATTGCTCGTTGGAACGATCGCTTCGGCAGGCCGCGGGCTAGCAGGTCAGTGGGGAATAGGTTCTGCAACCTCCATTCTGCTTGGAATCACCCTCATGGCCTTAGGACTCATCAGGATTTGGAAACTCGCTCTGCAGGATTCGGTGATGGTTGGTCACTCAAAAATATTTGTTCGCTGGAGTGAAATCATCGCAAGAGTAAGGCGCAAGCTGCGAACTCAAAGCCCCGCTTCAAACGCATTCGTCTGGGGATTGCTCAGCACATGGCTTCCTTGTGGTTGGCTCTACCTGTTTGCACTGGCATCGGCCACAGCAGGGAGTGTTTACTTAAGCCTAACCATGATGGGCGCGTTCTGGCTCGGCACTCTGCCGGCTCTCTCGATTGTCGCATGGGGAGGACAGTGGTTTAGCAAGATCAGTCCAAACAAGTTGCAATGGTTCGCAGCCTTTTTGCTTATCGGATTTGGCTTCTGGACCCTTACCCACAGGTCCTCGATCGACCTATCGAGCCTCGTTCCGCAGAACCCTAGCAATCTCTCTGGAGAAGGCAATCAGGTTCCCTCGGTATTCGAATCCCTTGAAGCAATCCAAGATACCCCGCTTCCTTGCTGTTCAGAAGAAGCCGGTACTGTCGATGCTCAAAAGGTGAAATGATGAGCCAACAGTTGGCCGATTCTTCCCAACCAGCCCCTGCTGCATCAAGGAGCATCCGTTGCGCACATTGTGGTTTAGAGAGTCGTGCACAGTTCCCGGAAACTTGGGCTCTTTCAAGCCCTGTTTCAAACGTCGAATCGGAGGATTCGCCTAAACACTTTTGTTGTCGTGGTTGCATGGGTGCCTATGCCCTCATTCACGAACTCGGACTCGAAAATTTCTATTCGTTGAGATCTCTGTCGGATCGCGAAGCCGAGCCGGTGCTCCGGAACCGTGCTCCGGAGGTGCTCAAGGATCTTTCAGAGTCTGGGGTCGCTGTTGAGAATTTACCCGATGGTTCATGCCAGGTGCGATTGGGTGTCGAGGGCCTACACTGTGCGGCTTGCGCTTGGCTCATCGAGAGTCTACCACCATCGATCCCTGGTCTTCGATCTGCCAAGGTACGCCTTAGCGATCGTTCGCTAGAATTGCATTACGACCCGAATCGAATTGAGCCTTATCGCATCGCCGATTACCTGTCCAAATTCGGATATGTACTTGGACCGCTCCATCGAGAAGATCTTGAGGAACAATCAGACAGGCGTCTGCGCCAAGAGCATTGGTTTTGGATCGCAGTCGCTTTTTTTCTTGCTGCCAATGCGATGTGGGTTGCCGTTTGTCTCTACGCAGGTGAATCGACCGGGATTGCGGCCGAGCACGAGCGATTCCTGCGGTGGATCGGGGCTTTGCTTGGACTGCTCTCGGCGATTTTTCCAGGCAGGATTTTTTTTCGCTCGGCTTGGCAATCGATCAAGACACGAATTCCGCATGTGGATGTCCCTGTAGCTCTTGGTCTATTGGTCGGTACCCTCGGCAGCATCGTCGGGGCGGCAACCGATCGAGGGCATGTCTATTTTGATTCGCTTGCGTCGCTGGTGCTGCTACTGAGAATTGGAAGGTACATTCAGTTCCGTGCCCAGTTTCGATCCGGTATGTCGATCGCTAGGCTACTTCGATTTTACGATATCGAAGCGGTTCGTCTGTCCGATACGAGCGACAAGCTGACCGTGCCTGCTAAACGGTTGAAACCCGGTGACAGGGTCGAGGTTCGTGCGGGATCTGTCGTGCCAGCCGACGGGGTAATTTCCAAGGGTCAGACGCAGCTTCAGACAGCCTTCATCACGGGAGAAAGCCGTCCGCGGCGATTCTGTACTGGAGATCATGTCATCGGTGGTTCGTTGAATTTGCAATCCATGATCGAAGTGACCGTCACGGAGTCGGCCGACCAAGGAAGACTCGGGAAAATTTCCGCTTTGGTTCAACAAGCCACCGCGGATCGCACCTTTTTGATGCAATTGGCCGACAAAATTGGACGAGCCTTTGTGTGGGGTGTCTTGGGATTAGCCGTGGGCACATGTGTCGTCTGGTGGGTCCTACAAGGGCTTAGCGTATCGATCGAGAGGACCGTCTCCCTGCTCACGATCGCTTGTCCCTGCGCGTTGGCTCTTGCTGCTCCGCTTGTGATCACCGTGGCGATCGGCAGGGCGGCAAAAGAGAAAATTTGGATACGCGATGGCAATACTTTAGAGCGACTATCCAAACCTGGTGTGGTTTGTTTGGACAAAACCGGCACACTCACCTTCGGCGATCTGCGAGTGATCGATTGGGATGGCCCTTTAGAGCTCCTGCCAGCAATCGCAGCGATCGAAGCAGAGTCTCAGCATCCGATCGCCAAGGCTCTGATCGACTTTTGCCAAACGCAGAGTGATGAACAAGGATACCAATCATACGATCCTTGCGATCATGCCGAAGATGTTCGGATGGAAGTCGGGCGAGGCATTTCCGGTCGGGTCAATGGAACGGAGTTTTTTATTGGACGAGACGATACCCAATTGCAACCCACCCTTGAATTCGATGATGGCGATGGTATTCGCAAGGTTGTAGTTAAAGTCGATGGCAAGTTGCAAGGAACATTCAAGCTCGGGGATGTTCTAAGGCCGGGGCTGGTCGAGTCTTTGGCAGCTCTTCAAGAGCGAGGCTGGAAGCTCGTGATTCTCTCGGGAGATGATCACCCTGCGGTTTTCCAGATCGTTCGATGGCTTGAATCCGAAGGGATCAAGATCGAGGATTTCAAAGGTGGGCTGAGTCCAGAGCAAAAGAAGGATCACCTTTTGGGGATGCGTGACGCTGGATTCACAACAGTGATGATCGGTGATGGGATCAACGACGCAGTCGCTTTGGCCACTGCCGATGTTGGGATAGCAGTTCGGGGGCCCTCGGAGATCGCACTCAAGAATGCTCCGATTTATATTGGCGAAAATCACTTGGAATCGATCCCTCGATTGTTCGATGCATCGAAGAATGCGGTCAAGGCGATCTACCGTTGTTTTGCTGCCTCGCTTTTGTACAACTGCATTACGATCGGACTTGCTGTAACGGGCTACATTCATCCGCTGATCGCGGCTGTCTTTATGCCGATTTCGGGAATCACAGTTCTCTTGATGGCATGGACCGCTCGAACATTCCCTCCCCGACAACAACCATTACCATGAGCGTACTTTTTATTGCACTACCTCTTGCGATCCTTCTAGGTGCAGCAGGCCTGTTTGCTTGCCTGCACTGTATTCGTTCCGGGCAGTACGAAGACCTCGATATCGAGTCGTACCGTATGTTGGTGGATCAGCAGCCAGAGGAGCAGAATCGTAATGTTTTTGAAAAAGACAGGCTGCCTTGAGTAGGCGACGATTTCTAATCGTACTCGAAGAGGTGCGTTTACCCCCAATCGACTCGGGTGTTTCGCTAGGGGGCTTGTTCGATCGAAGCGTACATGCTCCCTTTGGACTTCATGCTCATCGGATCGGCACCGTAAGCCTTGATCTGATCCCGTTTGAGTTCAGCAAGTTCCAGGGTTGTCGTTAGGCAGATCGCTCGCCCGGTCTTATCGACTTGTTCGGCTAGTTTTCGACCTGCCGTTTCGGTCATGTGAAACAGATCTTTCATCATCCGGATGACGTAGTCGTAGGTATGCTCGGGGTCGTCCCAAAGCACAACATGGTAGCGAGGTTGTCTCTTTGGCTTTTTGTCTGGCTGTTTTTCCTGCGTGACTTCCTCAACCACTGCAGAGGCGCTTGAATTGGACATAGTCTAATTTCCTCGTGAGTATCCTACGTAGAGAAGTTTTCACGTGGGCCGTTCCCGGAAATCTCCCACGCCAGCCTATGATTCGCTATAGTGTACCAAAATTTCAAGTCTTTTTCAAAATTGGGTCAGATTTCTCAGGAACAGCCATGTCGAACTTCGCACAACTCGATGCCTACTTAGCCAAGAACCAAGATGCACATCTGGAAATGCTTTTCGAACTCCTACGAATTCCAAGCGTTTCTGCCGACAGTACCAAGAAGTCGGACATGGATCGTGCAGCCAGTTGGGTTGCCGATAAATTTCGAACTGCCGGGCTGAAAACCGAGCTGATTCCCGGCGACGGGCCTGCATTGGTCTACGCCGAAACCGATCCGGTTCCAGGACAGCCTGTTGTGCTGGTTTATGGTCACTACGATGTCCAACCGGCCGACCCGCTAGAGCTCTGGAAAACCCCACCCTTTGAACCCTCTGTTCGCGACGGGAACATTTACGCACGCGGTTCGACCGATGACAAAGGACAAATGCTCACCCATGTTCTTAGCATCCTGTCATGGAAAGCCTGCGGCATGAAACTTCCTCTGCAGGTCAAGTTTTTGATCGAAGGGCAAGAGGAGCAAGGAAGCGAAGTGCTCGAAGCGAAACTGCCTGAGATTGCTAAAAAGCTTGCTTGCGACGTGATTGTCATCAGCGATTCCTCTCAGTATGCCAAAGGCCAACCGGCGATCACCTACGGACTACGAGGGATCGCTTACTTTGAACTCCGCGTGCACGGTCCAAAAATGGACTTGCACTCGGGCTCCTTTGGTGGAGCAGTCACCAATCCAGGCCTTGCACTAGCCAGGATCCTTACCGAGATCAAAACACCCGATGGTCGTATCCAACTCCCTGGGTTTTACGACTCGGTGGTCGATCTGGAGGACTCCGAGCGACAGATGTGGGCTTCGTTGGGGTTTTCTGACGAGAGATTCGCCGAGCAGCTTGGCGTCAATGCCCTCACTGGAGAAACCGGTTACACGACACTCGAACGACGATGGGCAAGACCAACATTCGATGTGCACGGACTGCTTGGGGGCTACCAAGGCGAAGGGGGCAAGACGGTGATTCCATCATGGAATGGGGCCAAGATCAGTTTCCGGTTGGTACCCAACCAAGACCCCGCAACGGTTGCTAAACAACTCCG
Source organism: Pirellula sp. (assembly GCA_040381975.1). Classification (GTDB taxonomy): domain Bacteria; phylum Planctomycetota; class Planctomycetia; order Pirellulales; family Pirellulaceae; genus JBKCUI01. The sequence continues at coordinate 23,370 of JBEIGI010000045.1, read as the reverse complement.
CCAATTCATCGCATCGCACACCCCACCGGGTGTCGAGGTCGAAGTCATCGACTTGCACGGTGGTCGCGGAGTCGTGGTCGATCCAAATTCGAAATTCATGAAAGGGGCCGTCGCTGCCGTCGAAGAAGGCTTTGGCGTCAGGCCGGTACTGATCCGCGAGGGTGGTTCGATTCCTATCGTTGCCCAGATGGTCGATGCGCTCGATTGCGATGTACTGCTGATCGGTTGGGGCCTGGATGACGATGGTGCACACAGCCCCAACGAAAAGTTCTGCCTCGCAGATTTCTATCGCGGGATTCGAGCCAGTAGCCGACTTTGGCAACATCTAGCCGATTGAGTTGTAACCCAAACGACATCCTTCGATGCAAATTATTTGACGCCTGAAGCGATGTGGTAACGACCCGAGACGAATACCTCGCACTCTTGAAACCAACGAGGCAGATTTTCCTCATACCACGCGGGTTGCTTGGTCACCAACACGAGCCTCCCGCCGGCACGCAAGGAACGGTGAGCCGCAAGAACCATCTTTTCGGCGATTTGGAAATCTCCGAAATAAGGTGGGTTGGCAAGAGCCATGTCGAAGGTGCCCGGCTGAGCGTAGTCGCCATTGGCATTGAGCTCAGTCGTTAGATTCTTGAGCTTATTCTGCTCGGCTCCTTTTTGAACGCACCACAGTGCGCGAGAGTTCGAGTCGACAGCAAGGACATGCGCGGTAGGGTCACGCATTGCCAAACCTAAAGCGACTGACCCGCTGCCACAACCGATATCGATAAGCCTTGCATCGGGAAACACGTCTACCGCATCGAGCAATTGCCTTGCTCCATTATCGAGTTGCCGATGCGAGAAGACGCCTGGACGCGTGGTTAAATGAATAAGTTCGTCGCAATCTCGGAAGGCCAACTCGCAACTAAAGTCTTTGAGTTTCTTGAGCGGTTTGGTTTTCTCCACCAAATAGACACGAGCCTCTTGGTGTTCCCTTACCCGCACACTCTTCTCAAAAAGCTTCAGTTGATCGTGTAGCCATCTGTCTTTCGGGTTATCGACCGAGGCGATGAGCGTCCCACCGACTTCGAGTCGATCGTAACATTGTTGCAAGTAATCTCGTGAAAGCTCTTGCTCACCTTGATGAGGTATCGGCACGATCGCAAGATCAAAGGTATCGTTAGGCAGATCGCTCAAGCAGCGGATATCTAAATTAGCCGGTGCCTGGGTTGTGACGAATGCGTTGTGAGAGTCATTGTTTTCGCTGGATGTATTCGCAGCGATCTGACAATGCTGCAATGCCTTTTGCTGGTGAAAAAGATCGATATACCACAGCAGAACATGAGACTTTGTGAATTGACGAGCGAGCATTTCGGCGGCTTGACCACGGCCTGTCGACACGGCTGCAATTCGGGCTGCTAAGTCTTCCGGATTTTTGGATCTCGAAAGATCATTGTTGAGATAATCGAGAGCGACCTGCAAGGCTGCTTGCTCCTCGGGTCTGGGTGCGAGTCTGTAGATGGGCTCGGCTTGGCTCGTTTCGTTCATGCTCGATGGTCGCTTATGGCTTTTAGCGGAAAAAAAGGGCCACTCAAGATGTGATCTCGAATGGCCCTTGTTTATATCAATCTCTTTGAGCTTGGATACAGCTAGCGTCGATCGCCGCGGTCTCCGCCGCGACCACCACCGCCACCGCCTCCTCCGCTACGACCGCCGCGGCCTCGGCCACCGCCACCACCGCCTCCACTGCCACCGCCACCACCTCGGCGACGGAATCCGTCTCGTCCACCGCGATCGCCGCCGCGGTCACCACCGCCTCGACGATCCCCTCCACGGTCCGGACGGTCACTTCCTCGATCTGATGATCGCTCGCCACGTGGTGGTCGGTCTTCGCGATCTTCGAAGCCCTCTCCGCCTTCCTCGTCTCCGAATCCTTCGTCGTCCTGGGATTCGGTGGCCAAATCGTCTTCGATACCGAGTTCTTCGAGTGCACGACGGCGCGACAATTTCACGCGGTCATGGTCATCAATGTCGATGACCAAAACCTTCATCGGATCGCCGACTCGGCAGACTGCGTCGACGCTCGCAACGTAGCCACTGGAAAGTTCGCTGACGTGGCACAAACCATCTTTGCCTGGGAGGATTTCAACGAAAGCTCCAAAGTCTCGCACGCTCGTGACGACACCGTCGTAGATCTTGCCGATTTGAACCGTTGCGGTGCAAGCTTCGACTCGGCCCAAAGCAGCTTTTGCTGATTCGGCGTTCGAACTCGCTACGGTGACGTTTCCTTCATCGTCAACGTCGATCGTCGCTCCGGTATCCTCTTGGATCGCGCGGATGTTCTTACCACCGGGTCCGATCAGCAAGCCAATCTTGTCCGGATCGATTTTGGTTCGTAGCAACCTAGGTGCATAGCGACTGATCTCAGTGCGAGGCCGCGGGATGCAAGTGAGCATCTTTCGAAGGATTTCGATGCGTGCATCACGGGCTTGTTTGAGGGTCGCTCGGATGATCTCTTCGCTGACCCCATCGATCTTCAGATCCAATTGAATACCGGTGATCCCGTTTTGGGTACCTGCGATCTTAAAGTCCATATCGCCATGATGGTCTTCGTCACCGATGATATCCGTCAGCAGGACGAAATCGTCTTTATCGCGAACCAATCCGATGCTGATACCTGCAACTGGGTTGGTAATTGGAACCCCAGCGGCCATGAGTCCAAGGCAACCGCCGCAGACCGATGCCATCGATGAGGATCCGTTGCTTTCGAGGATATCGCTGATGACCCGCATGGTGTAGGGGAAGTCATCTGGATCAGGCAGGACGGCTTCGAGCGAGCGCTCGGCGAGCATTCCGTGTCCGATTTCGCGGCGACCAGGACCTCGATTTGGCTTGCACTCACCGACCGAGAAAGGTGGAAAATTGTAGTCGAGCATGAATTTCTTGCTGTACTCATCCATCAGGCCATCGACCCGTTGCTCGTCACGTGGAGTGCCAAGCGTCACGGTGATGAAAGCTTGGGTCTCACCGCGTTGGAAAAGGGCGGTTCCATGGGTGCGAGGAAGCAGATCCGTTTCGCAGTGGATTGGGCGAAGGCTCTTGGAGTCCCGGCCATCGCTCCGAGTCCCAGCGAGAATCAAATCGCGAACGATTTGGTTTTCAAGTGAGTGCCAAGCTCGGAAAAACACGTTCGGATCCAAAGCACCTTCCGCCGATGGATCCGGTACCATTTCGGCAAACGCCGATTGACGCAATTGCGCACAGGCTTCATTGCGATCTTGTTTGCCATCGATTTGCTTTGCGGTCTTGAATCGATCGTAGTATCGATCTTTCAAGGATGCGATGAGCGAAGAATCGTCCGGTGAAACAAACTGAACCTTCTTGGGGCTTACTTTTGCGAAGAGTTCTTTTTGCAATTCGATCACCTCGCGGCAAATGCCATGGGCGTATTTGATCGCATCGAGCATTTCGTTTTCGAGGATCTCTTGGCCAAATCCCTCGATCATGACAACTTCTCGCTCGTTGGCCGAGACGATCATGTCCAAGTCGCTCTCGTCGAGTTGGCTAACGGTTGGAAACGGGATGAATTTGCCTTCGATTCGTCCAATACGAACCGAAGCGATAGGGCCTTGGAACGGCAGGGTGCTGACGAAGACAGCACAGGCTGCTCCGTTCATGGCCAATACATCTGCGTCGTTCTGAGTGTCACTACTGAGAACCAGACATTGAACTTGAACCTCGTCGATGAAGCCTTCAGGGAACAACGGGCGAATCGGACGGTCGACCAGACGGCTCGTTAGCGTTTCTTTGGTCGTCGGGCGACCTTCTCGCTTGATAAATCCGCCTGGAAATTTCCCTGCCGCGGCGAATCGCTCGCGATAATCGCAGGTAAGCGGAAAGAAATCTGTACCTGGACGCGATGGTCCGGTGGTCACTGCATTGAGGACAACGGTGTCCCCATACTGTGCAAGTATGCAAGATTCTGCTTGTTTGGCCAACTGACCGGTCTCGAACGATAAAACAGAATCGCCAATCTTCTTTTCTACACGAATTTTCACAATATTAAATCCTCATAACTAATCGACAACAAAAATGATTTCCATGACTAGCGGGCCTCTCGCGGTTCCCTACACTCGCGGGCCTCTCAAGAACGACAAACTCGAAAAAATACTACCGTGGCCATCAAACTAAACCGTGGTCCACAAACAACTTTGCTCTCTTCACAACCTTTGAGCTTCGCGCGACCAGAGATCCTCGAAGCACATCATTTCACGCGCTCTTAACACACTAATCTTGCGTTGCCGAGCTAAACCGACTCCCGCCCGCCCGACTTTCTAAAAAATATTTAGCCCTTCGTCCCAAAGCCTTAGGCTTGGTCAACAAAACAGGAAACGCACCTGTATGAAGGCATTTTTGGACTGGATGCTTCCACGCCAGTCCTTGAGTCCGCAACCCTTTGGATGCGGATCATAAGAATTGATGGAATCTACTTGCGGATACCAAGTCGCCCAATCAAATCTATGTACCTAGCTGGATCGTTCTGGCGAACATAATCGAGCAAGGACCGACGCTTGCTAACCATTTTGAGCAAACCACGGCGGCTTGAGTAGTCTCGCGGACTTCCACGCATATGAGAGGTCATCGCGTTGATCCGCTCTGTCAAAAGCGCGATCTGCACATCAGGCGACCCGCTATCGGCCTCGCTTCGTTGGAATCCCTTCACAATCTCCAATTTTCGGTCTTTCGTGACTGTCATTCTGTCTCTACGGCAACAATGCTTCTCAAAAACTTCAAAAACGACTTCCAAGAACACTTCGGTTCCTTCTATCTACACAAGGCCGAGATGGTAGCGAATCGCTGAAAAAAAGCAATCGCAAATGGGATCTTGAAAAAGTTGGCTTGAAAAAACCGCCGATTCGGTTATTCTTTCATCCGGATAAGCGGATATTGAAACTAGCGGTTTTTTACTAGGCTTTTAATGAGTTCGACCACTGCCATGATCGCCTGGATGCAAAGTTTGTCAGATCCGACGCGAAGTCGAATCCTGCGGATACTTGAAAGATCGGAGGTCTCTGTGGCAGAACTTTGCAACGTGCTCCAACTACCCCAAAGCACCGTCTCGAGGCATTTGAAAGTCCTCGTCGATGACGGCTGGGTCAGTGGACGTCGAGAAGGGACAAGCAATTGGTATCGCATGGGCGGCTCGGAGATGCCTCCGCATCAGAAAAAGCTTTGGAGTGTCGCCAAGAACCACTGCTTGCCGGAGATGACCACCGAGCAAGACGACGCGCGACTCGAACAAGTTCTCGATAGCCGTCGCACCAAGACTCAAACGTTTTTCTCGACAGCTGCAGGCCGATGGGATCGACTACGGAATGAGCTTTTCGGCAGCCGCCTCGATGCTTGGGCGATTGCCGCAGCACTCAATCGCTCATGGACCGTCGGAGACCTTGGATGCGGAACCGGAACCATCAGCCAAACGCTCGCACCATGGGTCCATCGAGTGATCTCGGTGGATGCCTCGGCGGCGATGATTCAATCGGCTCGAAAGAGGCTCAAAGACGCGTCAAACGTCGAGATTCGAAAAGGGGAACTGACCACTCTACCGATCGACGACGAATCGCTAGATCTTGCCATGATGGGACTCGTCCTTCCCTACTTGGCTGAACCTCAGCGAGTGTTTCGGGAAGCAGCCCGAGCCTCGCGCATCGATGGACGATTGATTGTGCTCGATATGCTCTCCCATGATCGGATCGAGTACCGAGAGGAACTTGGCCATCTTTGGTTGGGGTTCTCGAAATCGCAGATATCCGAATGGCTCTCGGCAGCCGGTTGGATGCTTGAGAGTTTCGTCACAATACCCGTCGAGCCCGAGGTTAAAGGCACGCCTGTATTTGTTGCCACAGCTGTGCGAACACGCACGGTTGGTGGCTAGTGTTTTTTGAATGTTTGTCAAATTGAGTTTGTTTCACTTTTTTAGAACTAGGATTAGGAATACATCGCTATGAGTAAGCTTGCTGAGAGCAAATCGCTCGTCTCCACGGATCCATCAAGGGTTCCCTTTAAGGTTCGCGCCTTTGATCTTCTAGCCGCCGGTAAGAGGAAGGATGCCGAAGAAATTGCGTCGTTGGGACGAAAGGAAATTCAGTTGGCCGAAGACGAGATGCCCGGCTTGATGGCCCTCAGGGCTCGTTACGCCAAGACCAAGCCGCTTGCCGGTGCCAAGATCATGGGTTCTTTGCACATGACGGTTCAAACCGCCGTGCTCATCGAGACCTTGGTCGATCTGGGTGCCGATGTGCGTTGGGTCAGTTGCAACATTTTCTCGACCCAAGACACCGCGGCTGCCGCGGTCGTCGTCGGTCGAGGTGGATCGCTCGAAAATCCGATCGGAACCCCAGTGTTTGCATGGAAGGGTGAAACACTTCCAGAATACTGGTGGTGCACCAAGGAAGCTTTGGTATGGCCAGACGGAACCGGCCCAGATTTGATCGTCGATGACGGTGGCGATGCAACCATGCTAATCCATTTGGGCACGCAGTACGAAGCTACCGGTGTGGTTCCAGACTTCGATCCAGAAACCCAGCCAGAAGAATTCGGCGTGATCCTTGACCTGCTCCGAAAGGAACTCGTCGTGGCCAAAGGTCGATACACTGCGATGGGCAAGGCAATCCAAGGTGTTTCGGAAGAAACCACCACGGGAGTCAAGCGACTCTATGAAATGACAGCCAAGGGAGAGCTTCTCTTCCCGGCCATCAACGTCAACGACTCGGTGACCAAGAGTAAGTTCGACAACCTGTACGGTTGCCGCCATTCGCTCATCGACGGACTCAACCGCGCTTCGGACGTGATGCTCGCTGGCAAAGTTGCCGTCGTTTGCGGCTATGGGGATGTGGGCAAGGGGTGTTGCCAAGCTTTGCGAGGCCAAGGATGCCGCGTCGTTGTCACCGAGATCGACCCGATCTGTGCTTTGCAAGCCACGATGGAAGGTTATGAAGTCAAGACCGTCGAAGATTACCTGCCGACTGCCGATATCTTCGTGACCGCCACAGGCAACAAAGACATCATCACTGCCGAGCACATGCTCAAGATGAAGGACAAGGCAATCGTTTGCAACATCGGACACTTCGACAATGAGATCGACATGGCCGGATTGGAGAAATTGCAAAAGGCTGGTAAGGCTGAGCGACGCAACATCAAGGCTCAGTTCGACCAATGGTATTTCCACGACACCAAGCGAAGCATTTTGGTTTTGGCCGAAGGCCGCTTGATGAATCTCGGATGCGCCACGGGTCACCCAAGTTTCGTGATGAGCACGAGCTTTACCAACCAAGTCCTGGCTCAGTTGGAGCTCTGGGTCGAGCGCAACAGTGGCAAGTACGATAAGCGTGTTTACACGTTGCCTAAGCACCTTGATGAAGAGGTCGCTCGATTGCACTTGGAGAAGCTTGGAGTCAAACTCACCAATCTTACCGATTCCCAACGCGAATACTTAGGGGTCGAGCAGAACGGACCTTACAAGGCCGATCATTACCGATACTAAGATCCGGCGATCCCTTTGATTGCGATCGAAATTCCATAAAACACACAAGTAGCACGGGCTTTGAGCCCGTGCTACTTGTTTTTAGGTTCGCCATTTGCGAATGTTTCGTTAAGCCGTATCCAGCGGCAAGGAATGTGAATAAGCGCCCGTGGATGCGATATTTGTTGCCTACCGAACCCTTGGGCGTCGCTACGCACTGCCTTGAAAAACCTATTGCTTGAGCCACTCGATGGCTTTTGGGATCCCGGCGTCCAATAGTGGTTGATAGTGCCCCTCACGCTCGAACTCATTGAAGGTAATCTTGCCACCGGTCTTCCGAAGCTCTTCGACGTACTTCTTCGTGCCCGCGAACGGTGCGTTATCATCGTTCTTGGCGTGTGCGATGAAGACTGGGCATTTGAGAAATGATACGTAGGTAATAGGAGATCCGGATATAAGGTAATTTTTGAAGTTCGGCAAATAATCTGCCATCGCTGGCTCTTCTTCCAATATATTCCCAAGTCTAGTTCTCAAATCCGTTTCCGGTGCCATCGCGATGCATTTCGAAACCCGATTATCCTTGGACGCTAACAACAGCGCAAGGGTGGCGGCTGAGCTGTGTCCCCATACGATCAACCGATTAGGGTCAGCCATCGGCAATTTTTCAAGAACAAAGTCAATTGCCATCTTACCATTATCCACACCCGCATCGGAATCCACGAAAGTCTTGTAGGCTGTTCTAAGTGCTGGCAAGAAGACACCAGGTTTAGTTGGACTGACATTGCTTGGCATCGGTCCATCGATATCAAAACTAACCGTGATCATTCCAGCCTCGGTAAAGGGCAGGTATTCCGTATCGGGTTGGGGCGTATCGATACTTGCTCCGTGAATGATCGGCGTGCCCGAAGGTGCCTCGAATACCACTGGCAATGACTTTGCCGCGTGATTTCCACTCGGAACAAAGACGTTGAGTTTTAAGGGTGGGAGTCGGCTGCGCGGGATCTCGACCCGTTGCCACACAGTGCCTTGGTTGCCAAAGGGACGAAATTGCCCAATCTGCGGAAAATCAACCCGCATCTTCGGCCTTTCCATTCCAAGAGAAGGAGCCGAAGCGGGTGTCGATGGTTTGCTTGCAGTCAACGCCGGCGGATTCTTCTCTGGCACCGCAGGAATCACATTTGGACCTTTGATCGACATCGATAAAAAAATCACCCCCAAGGAAGCCAAGAACAGTAGCACAGCACCCGCACCAGAAATCGCAACGATCAGTGGCCAAGGTGTTGAACGTTTTTTAGTTCCAGCGAGTCCTTTGTTTCCGCCACTGGGCATGCTGTAACTCGTTGCCGGAATATCAAACGGATCGTCTTGATTCGTATCAGGAAAACCAACTTCGATAATCTCTTCAGGGCGCGAAACCGACGGCGGCTGGGCCAATTTCATTTTCTTCCCACATTTGGGACACGCGATCATTTTACCAATAGCATCTATTGAGACCCTCAATGGAGTCTGGCAACCACCACACCGAACTTGGAGTTTCGAATTGTCGGGCATCATCGGATCCTTTTCAAAAAAGCTCTCTTAGCGACTGTTTGTAAAAATTTCGGTTGGTTTCAATCCATCAGGAGTCTACCAACCCAAATCGATTTCAGGCTAAATCGAATCAAGCAAATGGCTGCGTTTGGCTTGGTACTCTTCTTGCGATATCAATCCGTTTTCAAAAAGCGATTTCAATTTAGCCATCCTTGCAACAATATCCTCGTCATCTGACTGCTTACTGTATTCCGGGTTTGCTGAAATCACCTGGTGAATTACGGTTTTATCCGCGCCTGCTTGAAGCCATGGGCCATCTGCTTGCTTAGACACTAAAGCTGATTTTGGTAGCTTCTCAGAATCTGCGAATCCTTTCAATTGACCCGGAGTAAAAGGTCCTGCGATTCCGGTTTTCGTTTTGACAAACCAAGCGTGTGTTGAAGTCATCGATTCCGCACAAAGGGTAGATTTACGTGGTACTGATACGCTGTCGCGGACCCATTGGAAGGTTTGCGAATTTGTCATGCAATAGGTAGACGTGTGGTTGATCGCCTGTTTTTTTGACAATATCTTGATAATCTCGATACTCTCGGTGCTACAAGTACTAGAACAGCGCAAAGCTCGAATTGATTCACGCTTTCACCAAGAAAATCGCAAACAAAACAAGGGGTTTACTGTCGTGGATGCCCAGTTGATCATCTCGATTATGGTCGGTCTATGCTTGAGTGCCGCTTGCGGCCTTAAAGTTTTCGTGCCGCCACTTGCTGCAGGACTTGCTAATCAAGCGGGATTACTCACGCTCTCGGAGAATACGCAGTGGCTGGGTAGCTGGCCTGCCATTACCGCCTTTGCGATAGCCTTGGCATTTGAATTTGTTGGGTTCTGTATTCCCGTGTTTGGGAACTTCCTAGACGTAGTTGCCACTCCTGCTTCCGTCGTGGCAGGTGTCCTGTTGATGTTTTCCCAGTTGGAAACCAACTCGCCGGTGCTTAATTGGACCCTTGCAATCCTAGGAGGAGGAGCGACCTCGGGATTTGTTTCGTCGATCATGGCCGCAATCCGCGCGGGAGCGTCCTTTGTCTCCGCTGGGCTTTCCAATTTTTTAGTCGCCACCTTCGAATTGCTATCGGCTGCCATCATCGCACTACTTACCCTGTTTGCTCCCGTCGTCGGCTTTGTGTTAGTTGTGCTCCTGATCCTAGGATTGATCAAAATGCTCAAGAAGGCCGGGACTTCGGTGATCGCTAAACTCCGTTAACCATCCTATAACTCAAAGGTTCTTGTGGAACTATTGTGGCTACTCGAAAAGAGCCGTTGGGATTTAGGGACATCGAGTACGAACAAGAGTACGAGTACCGCGTTACTGAGTACGAGAAATCCAGATTCTCTATCTACAAAATTATCCGAAGAACCTGGCTCAAAGCTATGCAAGGATCTCCTTAACGACTCTGGCAGGTCGACCCGAGGTCAAAATCTGCTTGCTGTTATTTTGGGGGTAATAGACCCGCTCGTGATCAAGTCCGAAAAGATGCATCACGGTCGCTTGAAAATCATTCGGCGTGACAACATTCTCAACAGCCTTGTGTCCAAACTCGTCGGTCTTCCCATAAGCCACCCCACCTCGAACCCCTCCGCCAGCCATCCATATGCTAAAGCCTTGACCGTTGTGATCACGTCCAGCTCGATCGGGACTCCCATGCTCCTGTGTGACGGGCAATCTACCTATCTCGCCTCCCCAATGAACCAAGGTCGTATCGAGCAGGCCTCGTTGCTTAAGATCTGTTACTAAGCCCGCTACGGGCTTGTCTGTCCTACGGCATATCGCGGGTAGATTCTTTGCGATGCTATCGTGATTGTCCCAAGGTTGGCCAGAGTGAAACAATTGTACAAAGCGAACACCGCGCTCGACAAGTCGACGAGCTAGCAAGCATCGCGTTCCATACTCGCGTGTCTCAGGCTCATCGATCCCATAGAGCTTGAGCGTCGCCTCGGTTTCTTTCGAAATATCTAAGGCATCGGTTGCCGCAAGTTGCATTTTCGCCGCCAATTCATACGTGGCCATGCGAGCAAAGAGCTCCGGTTCGTTCGGGTGCAAATAGGTATGCTGCCGATTGAGTTCTTGCAAAAGCTGTAAGTTTTGCTGCTGCATTTCACCCGCCAAGTGCGAGGGAGGCTGCAAATTGAAAATCCGCGGCTCTTTTGGTCTGAGCACCGTGCCTTGAAATAGCGATGGCATAAATCCATTCGACCAATTCGTCACACCGTCGACCGGATGACCACCCGGATCACTCAAGACCATGTATGCGGGCAAGTCCTGGGACTCACTCCCCAAAGCATAGGTCAACCAAGCTCCCAAGGTGGGGCGTCCTAGAATCCCTGGAATCCCGGCATGAAAATACCGGATGGACACCTCGTGCCCATTGTTTCCCGTGTGCATGCTGCGAATCAGACAGAGTTCATCAACCACGCCTGAAGTGTGCGGTAACAATTCGGACAACTCGATCCCACTATTGCCTCGCGGTGCGAATGCAAAAGGACTCCCCAGTAACTTCTTGCTAGCTTGATTGACAAACGAAAAACCTACTTCACCTTGATAATCCGTTCCGTTGAACTTCGTTAGCTCCGGTTTCGGGTCGGTTAAATCCATGTGCGAAGGACCACCGTGCTGAAACAGCGAAATCATCGCCTTGGCCTTGGGTGCAAAGTGCGTCGGGCGAGGCAACAAATCTCGATGGGGCTTGTCCTTCAACACCGGTGGCTCTGCCTTGGCCGATTCCTCGGACAATATCAGTCGCAATGCTATGGCTCCAACTCCCATCCCGACATGGTTTAACCAATCGCGGCGAGCATGCAATACTTGTTCCCGATTCAAATTTTTATCGCGCATGGTTGATCGATTTGAATTAGTCAATGTAGAGAAACTCGTTGGAATTAAGAAGCATTTGGCAAACATTCACGAGAATTTGCCGCGTCGCACTATTGCCACCACTCAATCGCTCCGGTTGCCTATACAGTAACTCCAACTGGGACGCGACGAAGCGCCCGAGTGCATCGAGTTCCTGGTCGTTTGGATAGCGATTCAAAATCGTTGACCAAGCCTCTGTGATTTGACGACCAAGCGTCGAATAATCCTCTTGTTGCAATTGGAAACCGATCGCCGAATCGAATACGACGGGGCTTGTTGCTTTATCCGTCGGATTAAATTGCAGCTTGGTTGTCCATGTAAAGGAATCCGAGGTTTCATGCTCACCGCATTCAATCACAAAATCGATCGCATCTGCCGTTTCGACGGCGATGCTCTGTACATTCGTTGCACCTGATCCTGCTTTGATGACCCAACTTCCAGCCAGCCCATGTTTGGAACTGATTCGGCCAATAACTCCGTCTCCGTTATCGCTACCACGGGATAGGGTTCCAGTGATCTCAACGACCCCTGATGCAGGCGCGATCCAGCGACGGACCGCAGGATAGTTGACATTACCTGGATGTCCGCCGCTTGCTGTCAAAAAGACAAAGCCAGTCGTTGGATCGGGGATCTGCATACCCGGCAAACTTCGACCCTCGTTGAAATGATCGAACTCAACAAAGCTCTCCAATCTCCCAGTCTCCTTATTGAACTGTCCTGTTCCCATCTGCCATCGCTTAGGCGGCTGAGCCGGTAGTTTCCAATTCCTCTGAGGATCAGTCGATCCTGTATCGACGCTCTGAGTATTCGTTGCAACAGCCTCTGCAATCCGTTTGGCGAGCTTATCGGACTGATCGAGCAGGAACTCGTTGTTCAAGAGCATCAGCGATTGGGTCGCGACGGTCGAAGCTTGTCGAACATCGCAATTAACTCCCATCACAGGTGCGTCGAACGCCTGTAGCATCGCTACTGGCTGTGTCCTGCGCCATTTGGCATACAGACTTCTTCTCGGTACGCTCGGATCGATCCGAACCTGTCCCGCATCATCCTCTTGGAGGGGAATAGGAACTCCATACAAATCGGTCTTGAGTTGCCCTGATATCGCCAGAACGCTATCGCGCAGCGATTCAGCGTCGAGTCGTTGTAGATCCCTGCGCCAGTAGTAGCGATTGTCCGAATCGATCGAGTCCTTGCCTGGATCACGAACGGAGGCTTGCCGATAAGCCGTCGAAAGCATGATCGTGCGATGCAGATGCTTAAGACTCCAGCCATGCTCAATCAATTCGTAACCAAGCCAGTCAAGCAGTTGTGGATGACTCGGTGGTGTTCCTAGTTTGCCGAAATCACCTGGGGTTGCCACGATCGCTTTTCCGAAGTGATGCATCCAAATCCGATTGACAAACGATCTGATGAAAAGCGGATTGGACGGTTCGCTCTGAGTCAACCATTTGGCGAATGCCAAACGCCTACCGCTGGTTGGAATCTCGGGATCATCCGCTGGCAGGCTCTTGGCAGCACCTTCTGGTACCAATACCGTCAGCTTGCTTGGCGCGACTTCGCGTGTCGGTTGGTTGTGATCCCCTCGGTGGAATAATTTGGTCACTGGCAAATGGCCTGCCGTTTCGGTGAGTGACTGAAGAAACGTTTCGGGTGGTTTCTTGCCACGAATCTCGGCGATCTTGGCATCGAGTTTCTTGAGCTCTTCGGCAGCCTCCGGTAGGTATTGGTAGAGCACACCCGGCGATATGTTGACACTTGGATTCTTTTCCAGCAGGGTCTTTTGCTCGTCGGTCCGTTTATCGGCAGAGGTTTCATAGGCCATGCGGAGTGCGTCTCGAAGCGGCTCTTCGAATTTCATCAGTTCCTTATCCAAGGCTTCCTTCATGGATTGTGCTTCTTTCGTCGCACGCTCGGCCGCAACCGCTTGCGCTTCTTTCTCGATTTGTGCCGATACATCTCGGTCGGCTTGAGTGTAAAGGGAGATTAGGCGCTCATTGGGTGTCTTCCACTGTTGCCAATCGAGCGCAGGCTCCAGAACCGCACGCACCGCAAAATAGTCTTCCTGAGAAATCGGATCGTAACGATGGTCATGGCACTGGGCGCATTGGAGACTCGAACCGAGCAAGGTCGTACCGATGACCTGAATCGTATCGGCGATCGTTTTGTTGCGAGCTTCTGGAGAGTTGTCACCGCTTGCTGTCCCGTCTGCAGTCATTCGGAGAAAACCGGTTGCTGTCAGAAACTCGATTTGCTGGTCGGTCCAGTCCCCCTGTTTATCGCCAGCGAGTTCATCACCTGCGAGTTGCTCGATGATGAACCTGTCGATCGGTTTGTCTTGATTGAGTGACTTGATGACATAGTCGCGGTACTTCCAGGCCCAATCTCGCTGGGCATCGGCGAGTGTTGCACCATCGCTGTCAGCATAACCAGCCGCATCGAGCCAGTGCCTTGCCCACCGTTCGCCATAGTGGGGCGACTGCAAAAGCTCTTCGATCAGCTGCTCGTACCAATCGTTAGCCGGATGCTCGAGCCAATGCTGAAACTGCTGCTTGCTGGGGGGCAACCCAATCAAATCCAGGAATACGCGTCGGATCAAACTCGCGCGAGGGGCGTCCGAGGAAAAACTCAAACCTTGAGGCATCGCATCGGAAATGATCTGGTCGATTCCATTTCGAATTCGATCGCCATCGATCTGACGATGGACTTGGGGCTTTGTAAGGGGCTGATAAGCCCAATAGGAACGCTCGGCATCGGTCAAAGGAATCCCAGGGCCTATCGACTCGGGTTCTGCCCTATGCGTTGGTGCACCGTTGTTGATCCAAGTTCGCAGGATCGCTTTTTTCGCAGGAGAAACTTTCAATGTTCCCGGAGGCATGTCCTCGGATTCGATCCGCTGGAGGATTAGCGAAGTGTCCGCGTCTCCTGAAACTAAAGCCGGACCCGAATCACCGCCTTTGAGCATCAGCCGCACGAGTCTCAAGTCGAGGGAACCCTCGAGCTTGTCGCTTGCTCCGTGGCAATCCAGACAATACTCTCTCAAAATCGGTCGTATGTCGGTTTCAAACCTCGGCGATTCAACCGAATCCTGAGCGAAGCTTGAAACACTCGTCGCAATCAAACAAGCCAAGAGGCAGCAACGAAACATCGGTTGTCCGGTGGGGTGAGTGGAACGCGGAGGTGGGGTGGGGCTGGGCGGGGAGTAACAAGTGGGAACTTCGACAGTATAGCCTAGGATTTGGGGTCCTGCTCGATCAAGACAGCGACCGCTTCGCCTCCCCCTATGCAAAGACTCGCAATTCCTAAACGTTTTTGATGCCTCTGCATCGCATGCATCAGGGTTACCAGAATACGTGTACCACTGCAGCCGATGGGATGCCCAAGTGCGATGGCTCCACCGTGGACGTTGACTTGATCGGGCGAGATGTTCAGTTGACGCACACAAGCAACCGTTTGTGAAGCAAAGGCTTCGTTGATCTCGAATAGGTCCACTTCAGAAACGGTAACATGGGCTCGTTTACAAACCTTCAAAATCGATTGCACAGGTGCCGTGAAGAGGTCCGCGGCCGCTTGGCTGTGCTGTGCTGTGGCAAGGATCCGAAACGCACTTTGGTTGGGGAGTCTTTGTCGGATGGTATCGTTGACAAGCAGAGCGCTTGCGGCTCCATCGGCAAGCCCCGAAGCATTTCCCGCAGTGACCGTACCTTCCATATCGAAAGCTGGCTTGAGCTTCGCAAGCTTTTCCATCGACGTGTCTTTGCGTGGACAGGAGTCGGCTCGAATTGCGATTTGCGAGTCAATCACAATCGGCGCAATCTCTTGTTCAAAAGCCCCTTGCTCTGCGGCAGCACAAGCTCGCTTGTGGCTCGTCAGAGCCCAGGCGTCTTGATCGGCTCTGCTGACCGGTTGCTCCTTGGCCACCTTCTCGGCATAAGTTCCCATCGCGACAGAACCTAGGCTGCAACGCAAGCCGTCGATATCGATCGAATCGAACATAGGAACGGTACCGTACTTGGTTCCAGTTCGGCTTTGCATCAGCACATGGGGAGCTTGACTCATGCTCTCCATTCCTGCAGCGATGCAGGCACTTGCGGCGCCGCTTTGGATCGTTCGAGCTGCAAGGATAGTCGCTTGGAGTCCCGAGCCGCAAACCTTATTGACCATCGTGCAACTGACGGAGTCAGGCAAGCCGCCCTTTCTCGAAGCCTGTTTTGCAGGTGCCTGGCCGACCCCCGCAGAAACTACGTTTCCGACAAACAACTCTTGGATACTATCCGGTTCGATTCCGGTGCGCTCGATCGTTCGGCGAATGCTCGTCCCGGCCAAGGAAGGTGCAGTAAACGGGGATAAATCGCCGAGAAAACGACCGATGGGCGTTCGACTAGCCCCCATGAGCCATACTGTCGTCATCGTTGTGTGCCCCTTGAATGATCCACTTATCCTCGACAATCGCCCGTATTGCGACTTCTCGAAACCAAACAACAAGTTTAACTTATTGTAGTGCGTTGGGTACCCTGTGGCTACGAAGGTTCGATAGGGCAGTTTTCTGTGAGCGATCAAGATTTTCCGAATGAGCTTTGGAGTCCGAGCCGCGATCGCATTGCAGGCTCACATCTGCAGAGGTTCGTACAAAAGCTTCAAAATGCCGGCCATTGGACGGGACCGATACTTTCCGAGGACGCGCGACAGAACCGACAGGTCGTCGCCCAATTGCATCGATGGAGCGTTGAGCACTCGGGAATTTTTTGGCGAGAGATTTGGGATTATGCAAAGCTTCGAGGGTCGCTCGGGGATCGGGATCATAATCAAGCAACGGATCTCTGGGATCGTCGCTTCTTTCCAGATGGTAAGCTGAATTTTGCCGAGAACATACTCAAAGCATCGGAGTGCAAAGAAGAAGACCTTGCGATCTGTAGCATGGACGAGACCTCCGGTTGTGCGACGCTTGATCGTCGAGAGCTAGCTCGACGCGTTTATCAGATGGCACGTCGATTGAAGACACTTGGTGTTTCACCTGGTGATCGAGTCGCTGCGGTGATGCCAAACTCGATCGAAACGATCATTGGATTTCTTGCAACCTGTGCGATCGGTGGTGTATGGACCTGTTGCTCGCCGGAGTTCGGGGACGATGCGATCGTGGATCGTTTTGCACAAACGACACCCAAGTTGCTGATGCACGCGACTGCTTCGTGGTACAACGGAAAACGATTCGACCATCGCGCCAGGATCAGTAAGCTTGAGTCTCGACTACCGACTCTGATCGCGACGATTATCGTCGAGAACGATGCAGGAGTCGTCGGGGACTTGTCTCCAGAGCGAGTCTGGAGACTCAAGCAACCTCAAACTCAACTTCCGACGACTTGGTATGCCGATGTTTTAGCCACAGAGAGTCCTGAGCCGATTGCGTTTGAACAGTTTGAATTCAATCATCCGCTCTATATTTTGTACTCTTCGGGTACGACGGGAGCACCCAAGTGCATAGTGCATGGGGCCGGGGGTACACTGCTGCAGCATGTCAAAGAGCATCAGCTTCATAGCGACATCCATGCTGGTGATCGGCTATTTTATTTCACAACCACCGGCTGGATGATGTGGAATTGGCTCGTCAGTGGGCTTGCTTCGGGAGCTACGATCTACCTGTACGATGGATCACCGGTCTATCCAGATCATGGTGTCCTCTGGAGGATGGCTCAGGAGCATCGAATCACTCACTTCGGTGCAAGTGCTCGTTATTATGCAGCCTTGGAAAAACACCCTTATGAGCCTTGCATGCATATCAAAACCGAATCGATCCGCGTCTTGTTGTCCACCGGATCGCCACTGTTGCCCGAGCAATTCGAATGGCTCTACCGAAACGTTCACTCCGATATTCATCTGGCTTCGATTTCAGGGGGCACCGACATTGTTTCGTGTTTCGTGCTCGGGAATCCCGCGATTCCTGTCGTAGCTGGTCAGATACAGACCAAAGGACTAGGGATGGATGTCCGAGTGGTCGATCCTCAAGGAGAAGCAATACGAGGAGAAGCAGGTGAATTGGTCTGCGCCAACTCGGTACCAAGTATGCCGCTTGGATTTTGGAACGATCCGGGAAATGAGCGTTATCGCAACACCTATTGGAACCGATATCCAGGTCTATGGTGGCACGGCGATTGGGCCATGGAGACCGAATCTGGCGGAATGATCATCTACGGTCGCTCTGATTCGACGCTCAATCCAGGTGGAGTGCGTATCGGAACGGCCGAGATCTACCGACAACTCGAGGCCTTTCCAGAGATTCTTGAGTCGATCGCCACTGCCAAGAAACAAGACGGCGACGAGAAGATCGCTCTGTTTGTCAAATTGCGGCATGGGCAATCACTCGATACCGAACTAGTTGCTAAGCTAAAGCAGCATTTACGAATGCATTGCTCACCCAGGCACGTCCCTCAATGGGTTGTGGCCGTTGCTGATCTTCCCAAAACCATGAATGGTAAACTGTCGGAGATTGCCGTCCGCAATGCGATATGCGGAATGAATATCGGGAACGCAGGAGCTCTAGCAAACCCGGAATGCTTGGGTTTCTTTCAATCGTGGAAGCCTTGACCGATGGCTTCCGTACTAGATACGCTGAACAACACACCAAAAACTATAGGAAGACTCAGTCATGACCAACAAAATCGATGACATGCCCATCCGTAAAATCGATCACGTCCGATTTTTTGTTGGAAATGCCAGGCAATCAGCCTATTTCTATCGAAATGCCTACGGGTTTGATGTGGTCGCTTATGCTGGCTTGGAGACCAAAGTAAAAAACGAAGCAGGCTATGTGCTCAAGCAGGGAGGAATTCATTTTGTGCTTATTTCGCCACTGCGTGCCAGCCACCCTGAGTCCAAGCGATTGATCCAGCATGGTGATGGGGTGTCGGACATCGCATTGCAAGTCGACGATGTCCAAGTCGCTTATCGGATGGCCGTCGAGCGAGGTGCGATCGGTGTGCTGGAACCTCAAGCCATCGAGGATCAATACGGAGTGTATGAGTATGCCACCATCCAAGCCTACGGCGATACCACTCACAGCTTTGTCAATCGGGATCGGTATCATGGAGCTTTTGCACCCGGATTCGATCCGATTGATCCTACTCGCTACAATCCAGCGACTTATCACTCGACCGGACTGCTTGCAATCGATCATATCGTCGGCAATGTCGAAGAGGGCAAAATGAATGAGTGGGTCGAATTCTATCGCAAGGTATTAGGATTCGAACAACTTGTTTCGTTTGATGACAAAGACATATCGACCGAGTATTCGGCACTGATGTCCAAGGTGGTTGAAGGTGGAAGAGGTCGGATCAAATTCCCGATCAATGAGCCAGCACAAGGCCGTCGACGCAGCCAGATCGAAGAGTACATCGATTTCTACGGAGGGGCTGGCGTCCAACATATCGCCCTTGCGACCAACGACATCATCAAGACTGTTCGAGCGCTACGGGATAATGATGTCTCGTTCCTGCGAGTCCCAAGAACCTATTACGATTCTATCAAAGATCGTGTCGGGAACATCAAGGAAGACATCGAGGAACTGGCTGACCTAGGGATTCTCGTCGATCGCGATGACGAAGGGTACATGCTCCAGATTTTCACCAAGCCGGTGCAGGATCGTCCAACGTTGTTCTTCGAGATCATCCAGCGCGAAGGTGCAAAAAGTTTTGGAAAAGGAAACTTCAAAGCCCTTTTCCAAGCCATCGAGCGCGAGCAAGCCCTCCGCGGGACGCTATAACCTCGATAGATCGTAGTCCCCCTTTTTTCAATGACTTACCCGATCGAGTTGGAACATGTTGGATCATCCAAAGGTTGACGAAGCTGTTTTGATTGCTGAGAGACGCCGTTGGCTAATTCGGGCCGGAATGGGGCTCGGTAGCGTTGCGTTGGCCGATCTGCTTAGTCATGAAAAAGCGTCGGGGATCGAGGGTGTTCCAAGTCATGGTGTGATCCATCCGACACACCATCGACCGACGGCCAAGCGGGTGATTTACTTGTTCATGGCCGGTGGACCCTCACAACTCGAAACCTTTGATTACAAGCCTTTGCTAAACGAGAAGCAAGGCCAACCGCTTCCAGACTCGGTGCGAGCCGGACAGAGGCTCACAGGCATGTCGGGCAATCAAGCCACATTGCCACTTGCTGGTTCCATCTTTAAATTCGGCCAGCATGGTAAGTCTGGAGCTTGGGTCAGCGAGCTACTGCCCCATACGGCCAAATATGTCGATGATATGGCGATTATTCGCTCGATGACGACCGAAGCGATCAACCACGATCCAGCCATCACGTTCCTCCAAACGGGCAATCAGATCTCGGGTCGCCCTAGCATCGGAGCTTGGATGCACTATGGTTTGGGAAGCGACAATGAGAATCTGCCTTGCTTTGTCGTTTTGATTACCAAGGGCAAGGTGGATCAGCCGTTGTATTCAAGGTTATGGGGGTCCGGTTTCTTGCCTGCACGGTACCAGGGCGTGCAGTTTCGATCCGGGAAAGAGCCGGTTTTGTATTTGACCAATCCACCGGGTATCGATTCGGCGAGCCGCCGCCAGATGCTCGATCGACTCAAGCAGTTGCATGAGGTTCAAGCCGACCGAACCGCCGATCCGGAGCTAACGGCTAGGATTGCGCAGTACGAGATGGCTTATCGGATGCAGACTAGCGTTCCGGAGGTCACGGACTTGTCGGCAGAGAGCGAAGCGACATTCGAGCGGTACGGTGCGCAAGCCAAGACGCCTGGCACCTTCGCTGCAAACTGCTTGCTCGCACGAAGACTTGCCGAGCGTGGTGTGAAGTTTATTCAGCTCTATCATCAAGGCTGGGATCATCATGGCGGGGTACCCGGAGGGATGCGAACACAGTGCTCGGAGACCGATCAGCCAACCGGAGCGCTCCTTGAGGATTTGAAGCAGCGCGGGATGCTCGAGGATACTCTAGTCATCTGGGGTGGCGAGTTCGGCAGGACGAATTATTCGCAGGGCAAGTTGACGGCGGATAATTATGGACGAGATCATCATCCGCGATCTTTCTCGATGTGGATGGCCGGAGGAGGAGTCCGGGGTGGCGTTGCTTATGGCGAGACATGTCCGTTTGGGTACAACATCGTCGAGAACCCCGTGCATGTCCGCGACTTCCATGCGACGTTACTGCATACCTTGGGGATCGACCATGAGCGATTCACTGCCAAGTTCCAAGGATTGGATGCTCGGCTGACTGGTGTCGATCCAGCCCGAGTCGTGCGCGAAATCTTGAAGGCTTAACGAAGCCAATTCCGTCACATTTGCGTAAGGTCGTGAAGTGCTCTCTTGGAGAATTTCCATCCTTTCGATCGCAATAAGAGACTCGAAAAGAGCAGGCAGATCAACGACGAGGACGGTTCAGGAACGACACTTGTGTCATTTGAACCATAGAGTGCATAGCCAGTATAGGCACTTCCGACCACCATGGAGAAGCCTGAAGACAAGGGCCGGTCTGATATCGCTCCGAACTTCTTGGTTCAGATCCCACCCTTTGACAATCTGGTTGAATCGACGTGAGCCGTCGGGTCTGGGGAGCCCGACGGCTCGGATCAACGCAATTTCGTTAATTGCTAGCGCCAAGTTCTCGAACGCAAAAAGTGCACAATGTTGTGACTCAGAGCACGGCACAAGGTAGCAGGCACACTCCGCTGTGCCGTCAGCACCTAGCACAAGGTAGCAGGCACACTCCGCTGTGCCGTCAGCCAGGGTTCGATGTGCACTTCATTAAATACTGCGGACGGCACACGGAATATGCCTGCTACTATGAGCCTTCGCCGCCGGCGATCGGTGGACAGTCGTCGATGGCAGTGACTAACGCTAGCCCGGAGACTTCCAGTTCGGGCAGATTGAATGGTAGCATTCGGCCTGCGCAGATGCCGTTACGTAGAATCCACGAGCGTGGTCGAATGATCTCGGCATCGACAATGCCGCCATCGCTGCGTTCGACCGTGATCGACAGCTTGGCCCAAGTGGCTTGGTCGGGCTCAGGCTGCGGATCGACTTCGAAGCGGTTGACGTGACAAACTAATCGGCCAAGGGATAAAAAGAAACTCCTTTCAATGCTGACTTTGCAATCGCCTTGTATAGATCTGACGAAACAATAATGGCGTTCCATGCCGAATGACCGGAGCCAAAGTACTCCTGAGTCTTGAATATGCAAAGAGGGCGACGTTGCGAAATTCGGGGGAAAAAGCCTCGATCGTGCGGCGTGATCTTTGACTGGCCACACTTGGTACAAACAACCTTGATAGGATCATTTAGGTCTAAACACCCATCCGCATATTTATCGATAACGATTTGGACAACGGATTCAAGCGGTTTTCCGCATTGATGATCAAGCACTTCGTTACATCGGACTCCTATTGGAAGAAACACGTCTTGATAGGCTCGTCGACTTACAAAAAACGCATCGAAAACCCAGTTCAATTGCAGGATATCCCGCCTTCCCCACATGGGCTCCGCCTTCATCCTAAAGGGCGATTTCTGCAAAGCTCCAATGCCGCATTCGGTACACATTTCCGAGGTGTCGTAGGTGCAGTTGAGATAGCCGTCATCCAAATCCGGCATCGGGAATCCATGATGCCACGAAGCGACCATGTTCAAGTAGGAGGCATTGCCAAGCTCTGATTTCGAAAACAGGGTCTTGGTTGTGACAACTGGACACCGTCTGGCCAACCAAGGTTGGAGTAAACCCCACTTCGGGTCCGATTCGTCGATATCAAACGCATCAATTCCCCGGGAAACCTGGATGCCGATGCTAGCAAGTTCCGTCTGGCTGTCGACATCGAAATTGCATCCAATGTGATTGATGATTCGCAAGATTACAGCCCAAGAGCTTTCAATATATCGGGAAACTCTTCGTAAACTTATCTAGCCGCATTAAGCACAGTCTCGCGGGTCGCATTTGCAGTTCCTTCTCCGTATGGAATCAATCGCCGCCACGCATTTGTGAACAATTGGTGATTTGCGGGACTTAGTACCTGCGAAAGCATTTGACCTGCGGATACTCCAAAAAGTCCTTTGAATCGCTTTTCAATCAAACGGTGAGCCTCTAGCCCAGAACCTTTGATTAGCTTTCGCAATTGACTATACGGTCCAAACCCTCCTTCACATTGTGCACCACCAATCCCAGCTCGCCGACTTGGTAGACGTGCTCGCCGTGGACTTCAATATTGTAGACCGGCTGGGAGACTCGCGAAAGGGCGACGCTCAAAACGACCGCAAGACCATCGAGCCCTTGCAAGGTCTCACCGTCGGCTAGCTCAGCCAGCGGCACCCATTCCTGGCGATCGACTGACCACACAGGGTGGATGGTCGTCCCGGTGATCGTTTCGACAGTGCCATCGGCACCTAGCACATCCACGCTGGCTACGACGTGGACTTCGCGGGTGACAAACCGT
>JBEIGI010000044.1:0-44352 GCA_040381975.1 Pirellula sp. | reverse complement strand
GCGAAGGTGAGCCAAGCGGATGTGTGAAGTGAGCCCGTTCTCCCCCGCCACAGCCCGGGGGCGAAGGGGAGCCAAGCGGAAGTGTGAAGTGAGCCCCTTCTCCCCCGTCACAGCCCGGGGGCGAAGGGGAGCCAAGCGGATGTGTGAAGTGAGCCCCTTCTCCCCTGCCAAAGCCCGGGGGCGAAGGGGAGCCAGAAGAAGTTTGAAGGGAGAAGTTGGAAGTTAGAAGTTGATTCGGAACCCTGCAGCGTCGAACCGCTCGATAGTACCCTACCTGAAAAAGATGCCAGGAATTAAGCTTCTGCGAAACAGCCAACCACTTTTACCACCAACCACTAACCAATAACCACTCTTTTCATGCTGCGACTGACTTGCTTTCTAAGCGGACGTGTCCAAGGCGTCGGAATGCGTTACGCCATCGCTGAACTGGCCAGGCAATATCCCATCACCGGTTTTGTCGAAAACCTCCCGGATCGACGCGTAAAACTAGTCGCCGAAGGACAATCCGATGTCTTGGATGCTTTCATCTCCCGACTCCTGGAAATCGCCCCTGGCCATATTCAAAACCTTGATCGTTTCCAAAGCGTGCCCACCGGCGAGTTCCAAAAGTTTATAATCCAAAGACTCGAACTCTAAATCGTTCAAACACCCACAAAACAAACGGACTCTCAAATGCGATTTCATCCAAACTGGTATCGTTTCGCAATCAGCTTCATGAGCTTCTCAATCTTCGCAACCGTTTGGGACTGCCGGTTGCTTGCTCAAGGAACTTTGCCTCTACCCCCAAATAGCTACCCTGCTTTAGCTCCCCCGGCTTATTCCCCCCAGGATTCGATCGCCATCGACCCTTTGCTCGTTGAATATGCGAACAGCCAAGACGATCGCAAAAAGAATATCCTCGAACAAATCACCAAATTAGTCCAACAGGAATTCAACCAAAGACACTCCGCTCAACAACAAGAAATCAAATGGCTCGAAGACCAACTCGCAGCCAAGAAAAAAGCTTTCGATAAACGTGAATCGCTCAAAGAAAAAATCGTCAACGATCGCGTCGCATCCCTGATCCAAAGAGCCGACGGAATCGGTTGGGAACCGCTCTTGCCATCAACTCCGCCAAACCCCTTTCCACCAGCTTGGACCCCAAATACCTCATGGCCAAACAACGCCCCGTTTACTCCCTATAGTCCCGCCCCTTATCTCCCCGCTCCGAACGCACTGCCTGGCATCGTACCTCCAGTCGGAAACTTGCAGCCAACCTCTGCCTCGAGCAGTCCCCAACCACCCGCATACCCAAAAGCCCGGGTCAGTTACGAGGACTTCAAAGAACTCGTCGCTGAAGTCGAATCCCACCGCAATGAGCGCATCTTGAGCCTCGATGAGTTCCTTGCCATGAGCAAACAACCCAATGTGATCGTGCTCGATACTCGATCGGATTTCCGATACGATCGGATCCACATCCAAGGTGCCAAGCACCTGAGCTTCACCGACTTTACTCAAACCAATCTGGCTAACGTCATCCCTACACCTGAAACGACGGTTCTGATCTATTGCAACAATAACTTCGATGGCAACCAAGTGGATTTTGCATCCAAGTCGGCCCCTCCCCGGCCTCGGGCAAATAACCCGATTTTCTCCCAAGTCGCCGCCCAAAACAAACCGGTCCAATTGGCCCTAAACGTTCCGACTTATATCAACCTCTACGGATACGGTTACCGAAACGTCTATGAACTCGGTGAGCTGGTGAAGGTGACCGACCCGAGGATCCAATTCGAAGGCACCATGGTCGGTAAATAAACGTCCCATCGTAGATGATTTCTCCGAAATCATCGCTTAGCGCGATCGCCACCGTTCCATCATTAAGGTTCTTGAGCAAACCAAGTGGCCAAATCAAAAGGGCACCACCGGCGTCGAGCCAGTGGTGCCCTTGATTTTTAACAACAAAATCCCTTTATAGCTTTTCTCGAACCTAGCTTGGTTCTAGCTATCGCTCTTGCAGCAGGATTCGGGTTTCGCTGCCGAGCCCTGATCGCAGCATGCACCGCCTGACTCACAGGCCTTGGACTCGCTTGACTTACCGGCAGCCGGCATGCAGCTCGAGCAGGCGCAGTCACCACATTTGCATACGCCCGTATCGCAACAGCATGTTTCTCCCGAACAGCAACCCGACTCCAGGCAGCAAGTTGGACAACCGCAATCGCTCGAAGCGGTTTTGCGGTCAAAACCCGTTCCTGCAAACACAGCGGCCAGTCCGCCTACCAATACCAATCCTGTAACAGCAAAAAAGAAATTTTTCATGGTTGATTGACCTTATCGTAAAGATGGAATTCAGAACATCTAGAAATGATTCAAACCGGTTTCAAAGCACGTGGCTGAATCAGCAGTTCCATCTTTGGATCATGCACAGCGAACTTGTTGCAACAAGCCCGATCGATGCATACGGCACACAAACCAACTTAAGGTGTTCGTCATTAAAAAATGGAGAATCGCACAACGAGGATCCGGCTTTGAGATGGTGGAGTGTCCACTCGAAATCACTGTCGAAAGAACTCGGTAGGGTGATGGCTTGCGAGGCCGTCGGACATACGCAATGCTTGCCGTTGCCGCAACAGTCTTGGGCAGATTTCCCGGGTTGCGATCCATCGGGTTCGGTTTGATTGGAGTTTGTAGTCCGCTGGGACTGACTGCAACAAGCCGGTTTCCCCGATGCATCAAGGGCACAGCACTCAGTCTGGCTTTGTAAGCACTCCTGGCCAGCCGTTGTCCAACCGGAAAGCAAGGCAGAGGCGAATCTCTGCGCGCAGCAACAGACACTTGGGCCTATCGCCATGCTTACGGTCAAAAGGGTTACTGCGAGCCAACGAAACATAGCAACTGAGCGAATCATTAAGCTTGAGTTACGTCAGGGATCCATCTCTACTTGGGCCATTGTAACCAAATGGACTTGTAGAGTAATGGCTGAAATCCTTATCTTCCGGCTCAAGCACTTGATTTCTTTGCCGTTTTTTGAGGGTGATCGGACCAATGACCGCCATCGTAACTCTGATCGTCATTGCCCTATTCTCGCTGCTAGCGATCCGAGTCGCAACGACAGCCTTGATGATGACGGGCTTGAGTTACGATACGGCCAGTTTTCAGAGTTATTCTGCGTTCTTCGGGGTTGGCTTTACAACCAAAGAGGCTGAGTTGGTAGTCAACCACCCAGTCCGCAGGCGGATCATCCGAGATCTGATCCTCGTGGGAAATATCGGCCTTACCTCAGCCCTTGCGACGATGGTCGCGACGTTTGTCCAAGGTAGCAATGTCTTTGGTTCGCTGATGCTCATCGTATCGGCGGCATTGATCGCATTGGCCATCAGTGCGCTGAGTCGACTCGATTTTTTTCGTAAGAGCCTCGATCGACTCATTGCCTATACGCTTACCCAAGCCGGTTTGGTTCGGGCGCTCGACTACGAGCTTCTTCTGCGAGTCGAACATGGTTATGTCGTCTCAGAGTACTTGATCGAACCAGGCAATCCACTCGTCGGAAAAATGCTCAGGGAGTCGCGTCCCTGGGATCTTGGCGTGATTGTCCTTGCTATCCGACGCAACGACATCCTCTTGCCAGGGATCCCAGGCCCGAGCGATCGAATCGAATCGGGCGATGTCGTGGTGCTTTATGGTCAAGAGAAAGACGCAAAGGAGTTGATGCAAGCCTAGGCCTACCACCGGTGTGAAGCCGATTGGTAGCGATAGGCTCTCCTTTACAATCCCGAGGTACTCGTTCGGATACGGCAAAGGTTGCTGTCGGCGGTGACAAACAGCGTTGAGCCGTCCTCACCAAAACAACAGTTGCTGGTTCGCTCGCCCGTATTGATCCGACCTAGCAAAACTCCCGCACTGCTGAAGACATAGATCCCTCCAGGACCACTTGCCCAAACATTACCGGCCTTGTCGACCGACAATCCGTCCGGTAATCCTGGGTGTTTACCCACTTGGTCGGTCGCATCATAGAAGAGCTTGCCGGGTCCGAGGGTCCCATCCTCTTTGACTTCAAAGGTCATCCAAATCGCTTTCTTCGGATCGCTTTGGGCAATGTACAACGTTTTCTCATCGGGCGAAAAGCCGATCCCGTTCGGCCTCGCAAGCTCGGTCGTCAGCAGTGTCAACTCTCCGGTCTTTTTCGAGATGCGGTACACGCCAAAATGATCCAGTTCGCGACGCGGATCGTTCTCTCGCTGGGGTAACCCGTAAGGCGGATCGGTGAAATAGATGTCGCCGTTGGACTTGAGCACTCCGTCGTTGGGACTATTGAGCCGCTTGCCCTTGTAGTTGTCCGCAAGCGTTCGCTTACCACCGTTTGGCGTAAGCACGCTCACTCGGCGATCACCGTGCTCGCACATGACCAAGTTCCCGTCGGAGTCTTTGAGCAGCCCGTTGGCGCCGGGTTCAAGGCCGTAGTAGGTCACTCCGGTGTAACCCGAGGGTTGCATGAACAGACTGATGCCATGGAACTTTGACCAACTAAAAATCGAATTGCGAGGGATGTCGGTAAAGAGCAGATAACCGTTTTTGTCATCCCCCATCCACAGCGGACCTTCGGTCCATGTAAAGCCATCGGCCAAGACTTCGAGTTTCGAATCGGCTGGCAAGAGCTTATCGAACTCCGGTTTGAGTCGCTCGATCGTACCGAGCGTTCTTAACGGCGTTTGCGTCGCAGGGCTTTGAGCCGCAAGTGGATGTGCTGACATGAACATGACCATCGCCAAGAGTGAGTAGAAAAATCGCATGGATCCCAAGTCCCTAACATCGAGAGGCACTAATTGATCTCAGACAGCCTTGTGGTGTCCGTAAACTTGCCCCCGAGTATAGTTTCCTGGCGCCTCGAATTGGTAGGGGCCATTGCAAAAAGTCTCAGGCCACCATCCCGGATCCATGCCGGCGAGGCGTTGTATGAAAGCGGAACGGCGCGAGCCGTCCGGTGATAAAACATTGCAGAATCGCAGTCCTTCTAACACTTACCGGAGTGCTTGCACTCTTCGGCTTGCATTTATTTAGCGGCATTCGGCGTAAAGCCAGTGGTAGGGTAATCGCCTGCGAAGAACTTCCAACTTGCCTCAAGAATTTCTGAAGAGCCATTTCTGTCTGGCTTCGGTGATCGCGTATAATACAAGTTGGAATCCACGAGCCCCCCTGCCCTCCTGATTGCGACTTACCCTGCCCATGCGTCTTTCTTTTTTCGGCTTTCCTGTTTGGCTCGGATTTGCGGTTTTGCTTTGTGTGCTAACCGGTCGCTGTCGATTGGCTCAGGCCCAAGCACCCGAGGTTGATTTCCAAAAGGTGGATTATCAGAGCCAGGTTAAGGCGCTTTTGCGCGAGCGGTGCTTTGCTTGCCACGGACCGCTGCGTCAGGAATCTAACCTACGCTTAGATACCCTCGAGGGCATGCTCCAAGGGGGAGATTCCGGCTCGGTCTTGTCACCGGGCGAGCCCGACAAGAGTCGCATCCTCGAGCGAGTCCGTAGTACGGATTCAAGCCGTATGCCTCCGGAGCATGAAGGAGAGCAGCTCAAGGCCGATCAGATTGAGCTACTAAGTCGCTGGATCGCTCAGGGGGCACAAGGTGTCGCCAACGAACAACCTGAACCGGATCCCCGCAAGCATTGGGCTTTCCAAAGCCTCGTGCGCCCCCCCTTGCCCCAACTCGAAAATGCCCCCGCGCATCCGATCGATGCCTTCTTGCACAAGCTCCACTCCGAGCGTGGCATTGTCCCGCAAACCAGAGCCCCAAACGATGTCTTGCTCCGTCGGCTCTCGATCGATCTGATCGGTTTGCCCCCCGCCCCCGAGGACTGGGAACAGCTCCCCAAAGAGTGGGACTCGATGTGGTATGAATCGACCGTTGATAAGTTTTTGGATGACCCCCGGCATGGCCAACGCTGGGCGCGTCATTGGATGGACGTATGGCGATTTAGCGATTGGTGGGGCTTGGGGGATCAACTGCGCAACAGCCAATTGCATATGTGGCATTGGCGAGACTGGATCATCGAGGCTCTCAATACGGATCGTCCCTACGATGAAATGGTTCGCTTGATGCTCGCGGCCGATGAGATCGCGCCAGAGAACTTCGAGGATCTCCGTGCGACCGGATTTCTAGCTCGCAACTACTTTCTGTTCAATCGAAATCAATGGATGGATGAGACGATCGAGCATGTCAGCAAAGCGTTCCTAGGACTGACGATGAACTGTGCCAAATGCCACGACCACAAGTACGATCCGATTCGTCAGGTCGATTACTACCGCATGCGGGCGATTTTTGAACCTTATCACGTTCGTCTCGATGCTCTAGCCGGAGAAAGCGACTTTAACAAAAACGGACTTCCTCGAGTCTTTGATGCTTACCTCGAAACTCCTACCTATCGGTTTGAGCGAGGCCAGGAGTCTTCGCCTGATAAATCGATGGTCATGCACCCTGGCATCCCCGAGTTTCTCGAGAAAACCCCATTGGAAATCAAGCCTGTCGAGTTGCCCGGTGTGGCATGGCAACCCGAGCGTCGCCAAGGAGTGATCCCAAAGCAAATCGAAAAGGCAAAGAATGCCTTGAGCCAGTCATCCCAAGCGATCCAAGCCGCCAAGGACAAGCATGCCAAGGCGCAAGCAGATTATCAATCGAGCATTGCGTCAAAGAATCAAAAGGCGACCGATCCTAATTCCACCGATCCGCAAGCTCCTTTAGATGCTGCGAAAGTTCTTGTCGACGATCATTTTGAAATGCTCGATACTGCCAAATGGAAAACCTTCGGAGGCAAATGGAAGTTCGAGCCTGGTAAGTTAACGCAACTCCAAGACGGTCAGACCCGCAGTATTGTGCGTTGGCTGGAGAATCCTCCTGAGAATTTTGATCTGACGTTGCGATTTAAGATTCTCGGAGGAAGCACTTATCGCAGCGTCGGCGTCTCGTTTGATTCGACCCAAACCGATGGCACCATCAATCCTGGTCCGGAGGATAGCGAGATCATGGTCTATGTCAGTGCCCATGGTCCAGATCCCAAAGTGCAAGCGGCCTATGCGAAGAATGCTCAATACCATTATCCAGCCGAAGGCCGTGCTTCGCATCCGGTCGAACTCAACAGAGAGTACACGCTCCGCTTGCAAGTCCGAGGGCAGCTTATCAACGCATCGCTGGACGGGCAACCCAAGGTGGCTTGGAAGAGCCCTATGGAACGCCGCCCAGGAGCGTTGCAATTGACAGCCTTTGATGTTCAGGTCGCCTTCCATGAGATCCGTATTCAAACGCTCCCTGATTCGCTCGAGCTTCGGGATCCCGCCGGCGGCATGACGCTATTGCCTGAGCAAGCTTTCGAGTTAGCCAAATTCGAACTGCAGCAAGCCGCAGAAAAGCATCAGTCGGTTGTATTGGAGGTCGCGGCCCTGGAGGCTCGTTATCAAGCTTGGCAATCGCGATGGGCTCTAGAAGATCAGCAGCTTATGGATCTTCAGAGCAATACGACTAGCGATTTAAGCGGGCTTCGAGAGGCTGAAGCCAAAGCGGTTCGCGCATCGATCTTGCAAGACCGACAATTGCAGTTATCCAAGGCAAAGCTTCAGAGCATCAATGCGCAAATTCAGCTTTTGAAATCTCCACCTGAGAAGAGAGAGGCTGCTCAGAAAGATCACGATCAGGCCCTTGCAGGCGTCGCCAAAGCGCAAGAGACCTTGCAAAACGATCAGGGGGAATTGATCCGATTCACGGGGGCTCAGTGGAGCGCAACACGGTTCTTGAATTCCGGAGCCGATGATCCCAAGCCGGAGTTTCCAAAGACCAGTTCAGGTCGCCGAACGGCACTTGCTAGATGGATCACCGGCCCACAAAATCCTTTGACTGCGCGTGTGGCGGTCAACCATATCTGGAACAGGCATTTTGGTGAGCCGCTTGTGGCGAGCGTCTTTGATTTTGGGAATAAAGGGACAAAGACCGAGCATCAAGCCCTCCTGGATTGGTTGGCTTCGGAGTTCGTCTCACACGGTTGGAGCATGAAGTATCTCCATAAGTTGATTCTCACCTCGGAAGCTTATCGTCGGCATTCGACCCTTGCTAACACCCAATCGATGAACGCCCAGTCGGCTACCCAGATCGATCCAGACAATCGACTCCTGTGGCGACGCAATGCGATCCGCATTGAGTCCCAGGTGGTTCGAGACTCGATTCTTTCGCTTGCAGGGAGTTTGGATACGTCATTTGGAGGCCCTTCGGTTCCGATCAATCAGCAGGGCGACTCGCTCCGCAGAAGCCTCTATTTCTTTCACTCGAACAACGAGCGGAATATGTTTTTAAGCACGTTCGACGAGGCGCTTGTGAAGGAGTGTTATCGGAGGGATCAGAGCATCGTACCGCAGCAAGCTTTGGCGCTGAGCAACAGTCGCTTGGTACTGGATTCGGTGGTGAGGATCTCTGAGAAGATGCATCAAGAGTCCAGCGACTTGGATATGTTCATCGTGCGAGCGTTTCGAGAGATATTGGGAATCCAGGCCGATGCGTCGATGGTTGCTTCGAGCAAAAGTGCGATGGAGCGTTGGCGAGCTTTGCCAAACGCGGGGATTGGACAAGGGTCCCCGATCGCTGATCGGATCTTATTGGTTTGGGCTCTGCTGAATCACAACGACTTTGTGACCTTGCGATAAAGCGTCCTCGGACACGGACAGGAGGTAGTGGATCTTGCTAGAGATCCTTGCGCCAGGAGGTAGTGGATCTTGCTAAAGATCCCTCCGCCAGGAGGTAGTGGATCTTGCTAAAGATCCCTGCGCTGGAAGTGACTTTGAAAACCGTTCAGCGTGATCTATTGAGCGAGTTGCGGTGGTTTGGAGTGCTGGTATCTTTAGCAAGATCCACTACGTTGGTTTTGTTTTTTAAGGCGTCCTCGGATACGGTAGTGGATCTTGCTAAAGATCCTTGCCGACTATATTCCCAAATTTTTTTAGCCACACCTTTACTCTCAGAAACGGCGGTCGTAGAGTTACGCGGATCAAGCTGCATAGGAGGGTGTGAAGGACGCGTTTTTATCAGCGATTTCAGAGGCATTCGCCAAATCTGAATTAGTTAGGGAGGGTGAAGTGAATAAAAGGGATCATCTCAGACGATTGGATTCGATGTACTACCAAGGGGACGCGATAGTTCACTGGAGTTTGACAATCAGAAATCGAGCAACAGGTTGGTTGTCTGAATTGTTTCATCTCCGGTTTCGAGAGTTGCTAACGCACTCTTGTTTCCGCTATGAGATTGCATGTCCAATCTATTGTCTGATGCCAGATCATTTTCATATGTTATGGATTGGGTTGTCGGATTCGTCAGATCAGTTGCTGGCGATGAAGCATTTCAGGAAGACGACGAATGATTCGCTAGAGAAGAATGGGTTTGAATTACAGGATCAGGGGTATGACCATGTACTATGTGACGATGAACGAGAGGCAGAGGGCTTTCGAGGTGTCTTCGAGTATATAGCGCGCAATCCAGAGCGAGCAAATTTACTCGCTCAAGATTCATTTGCATCGTACCCATATACCAGTTGCGTGATACCAGGATACCCGGAGTTGGTAATGTTTTCAGTAGATTTTTGGGATCGACTTGATCGAATTATTTCTTTCTTGAGAACTGCTGGGCTGATTCGTACGGTGAGCCATCAAGGCGGAAATGTTGTGAACGGCGGCCTGAAACGCAATTGGCCCATAAACAGCTAAAGCAGTAAAGGCTTTTTAGTTAATCCAGCGCTAGTGGATCTTGCTAAAGATCCTTGCGCTGGAAGTGGCTTCGAAAACGATTCAGCGTGATCTGTAAGCGAGTAGCGGTGGTTTGGAGTGCTGGGATCTTTAGCAAGATCCACTACGTTGGTTTTGTTTTTTTAAGGCGTCCTCGGACATGGTAGTGGATCTTGCTAAAGATCCCTGCGCCAGGAGGTAGTGGATCTTGCTAAAGATCCTTGCGCTGGAAGTGACTTTGAAAACGTTTCAGCGTGATCTATTGATTGAGTTTCGGTGGTTTGAAGCGCTGGGATTTTTAGCAAGATCCACTACGTTATGTGTCTAAATCTCTTGATCATCGAGTTCCGGGATGCGTTCTCGATCGGCTTGCTTGGCTATTAACGTTTTGGTCCGTTGGATGAAATCGGATTTGTAGTTGGCAACCTGCTGCTCGCTAAGCTCGAGCGCTTGAGCCGTCTCTTTATTGCTCATCCCTAATACGATGAGCATTTCAAGACACTTGAGTTTTTGATAATCCCCTTTTTGCCGCCACTTGGAAATCTGATCTTCAAGTGCTTGCCTGAGCACAATCTCTTCGCGATCTTTTTGCTCGGCAGATCGTGCGATGCTGCTGGCTTGGCGACCCCCTGATGGAAGTCGCTGGATCGCATCACTGGAGTTTTCAGAGGTAACCAGTTGGGTAGCATATCGACGGCCTTGGCGTCGCAGATGGTCCGTTAGCTTGTATGCAGCGATAGAAAACAAATAGCTTTCGAGTGGCCGCGAACAGTCAAAGTTCGGCAAGCTATTTAAGAACCCAATGAACGTTTCTTGGACGATGTCTTCGGCATGCGCACGATCGGCAATCCGAGTACCGACGTAAGCAAGCAACCGCCCTTCAAAGCGGTCGATGAAGTCTTGCCAAGCTTGGGTGTCACCCCTGCGGATGCTCTCGACGAGGAGTTGATCGATCTCTGGTTGGCTCATCGAGTGAATTTATCCTGCGCGCCGCTGGGATCGTTTGGCAAGAAGTCCTGAAATACCGGATGCGGTTGCTAAGAGCATCAGCGCCGAAGCTGCTGAGCCGCTGAGCCATTGAACACGCTTGGCCGTGACCGAGTCTCGTTCCCATCGCTGGATCTCTTTGATTTGATCCGGACCGATGTGGACCAGGCGAAACAGTTGGTGGTAAGTTCCACTGGGACGATCGAGAACCAACTCGTATTCGGTATTGGGCCGAACAAGTTTGGTGCTGATGTACTCGGGTGTCAGTTGATCAATTTCGGTTGCTTTGGCATGCGAGAGAATATAGTCATCGAGGACCTTGCGGACCAAGTCCGTCATTTGCTGATCCATCGAAACGCGGCATTCTTGGGCTGACGATTCGACAGAACTTTCAATCGCGATGCGAACGACCTCTTGGTCCACAACCCGATCCTTGACCCAAGCCGGGGTTGAATTATCCCAGATCGGCGAATCAAACTGCTTCGAGTTTGCATCGATCTCAGCGACCGGTCTGGTCGGTCTTTTAGGGCTTGGTTTGCTTGTTGAAAGATTAGGGTTTGGGATAGGTGCCCCGGGAAGAAAATCCGAGAACGCCTCACGCATGGCTCTTTTGACTTCGCGATTGATCTCTTCTTCGGAAGCATTTGGATCGAGCTTCGAAGATATCGAATCAATCTTATCGGCCATCTGTTGGAGAGAACGGGTCATCCAGCCGAGCGATTGACGTGCCGCATCGTAGGAGTCTTTCGGGGCCTCTGCAGCAGGTTCCTTCGAGGAGGATTCGCGATTCTCGATTTCTTGTGCGATCGCCAAGCCGCAGATCAGGCCAACACCGAGCCGCAGGACGGTGTTAGTTCCTGTGCGACTGATCCAAGTTCCATTTAGCATCGACGACCTCTTTGGTTTAAGTCCTTGCATTATTGCCTCGATGTCGAACTTGAGCTAGTTGAGGATGCCCTAATTGAGGTTGGGTCGGATCGATCCATGGAGATGCAATTTGGACCGATAGCGAAACGATACCGGCCATCCACAAGCACCAGGGGCTAGGGAAAAAGAAGATCGCTTGCACCAATCCGGCCATCAGCATACTCCAAACGACGGCCCAAAGAGAGAATTTCTTTTTGCGGAGCGAATCGGACTGGCGCCACCAGCGCACGATCCACATCAGACCGGCAAAATAGGCCATGTGACCCGCGAGATTGGGCATTTGATCTTGGTCGTAGAAGCCTTTCAAGAGACGGCTCGGCTGTCTACTTAGAAGTTTGGAGCCCAAGTCCGCTTCGGGATTTAGGATCGAACTCCAAGGAATCAGCAGAAATTCGCTTAGCTGAAAGCTCGCTGCCCCAAGGATCAATCCTGCGACCATCATTGCGAACCGAAAGGCGATCGAATCCTCTTGCCTGGACTCCCATCGGCGCGCGAAGGTCACGACGACCCAACTCGATAGGATCGACATCGAGCCGAGCCAAGCGATCGCGGCGAGGGCGTGGGAGTTCCAATTGCCTATCGAACTCGATAAATATCCGTTCGATACGGCGATGAATCCTCCGGCGATCGAGGCAACGGCGGCTATCAAGCCTGAGAAGGTCATCGACTGGAGCCACGCGTGGCTAGCGTTCCAAAAGTCTCTGTGCCAGAGAACTTGCTGTTGCTCGGCCTTCCAAAGCCGTTTGGCTTCTTTGGCCGAGACCGGTATGTGAGATTTCTTGGTTTCAGCCCTTGGTTCCGGACGAATCGTAGCCGTGGGGTACTCGGCAGTTTCCTGCATGGAGGGTGGATTGACCGATGCGACTTTGGACGGTCCTGGGAGATCCTCGGGGGTGACATGTCCAAAAAACCAAAGGCAGTAGTAGATGGCATAGGCCGCAAGTGCATAGCCTAGGACGACCGAAGCCCCAGAGATCGACAACATCGCGACGATGGCGATGAGTGCCAGGATCCAGTTTCCAGAGTTGCTCTTGGAACCCATGCCAATGGATTTCATCAAGTTACCCAGACCGACTCGGAGTTGTTGATAGATCGGTTCTCGTTCGAGCATCATGCGATGCCCATCGACACCGATGGTAAAGAAGGCGTTGAATCGCTCTGCGGAGCTCAACACTTTACCAACAACCGGTTTCGCAGCAGCTTTGGCAGGTTGTGCTCTAGAAGCTTCAGGGCGTTCGAAATCAGGTCGACCTTGAACCAGTGGAGCGACGAATCCTGCTGCGGTCAGTTCGTATCCAAGGTCATGGAGCAAGTCTCGGCCATCGCGGTACCGAGCGTTCGGATTTTTGGCTAGTGACTTGCCGATGACATGAGCCAGATTCGATGGGAGCATCGAAAGATCTGGATCGGCTGTGAGGTGTTTGAGCAAGATCTCTTGGGTGCTCTCGCCATCGAAGGGGACGGTGCCTGTGAGCATTTCGTAGAGGATGATCCCGAGCGAATAGATATCGATCTCTTTACCGTACTCCCCTTTGCCGATTTCTGGGGCCATGTAGTGAAACGTGCCGACGCTTTCGGTTTGTCCTGCTCGGCGCGAAGCGCTGATGTACTTCGAGAGGCCGTAGTCTCCGATTTTGGCCAACCCCTTTTCGAGGAAAATATTCGCAGGTTTTAAATCCCTGTGAACGATCCCTTGATCGTGCAAATAGGTCATCCCTGCGACGATCTGTGCAAAGACAGGAAGGACCCTTTCGGGGTTGCCATGTTCAAACGAGTGAATAGGTCCAGCGGCAGGATCGGTGCCGTGATCCAGGTGATCGCGGA
Organism: Pirellula sp.; assembly: GCA_040381975.1. Lineage (GTDB taxonomy): Bacteria > Planctomycetota > Planctomycetia > Pirellulales > Pirellulaceae > JBKCUI01. The sequence goes on along the minus strand of JBEIGI010000044.1, from coordinate 30,885 downwards.
GCGACTGGCCTTCGATGAACTCCATGACGATCCAACCTTGTTGGTCATCGTCATAGCGAATGTCGTAAATGGAAACGAGATTGGGGTGACGAAGGTTCAGGCAGTGGCGAACACCACGAATCTCTACATCGAGATTCTTTTGGATTCGTTTCAAGGCGACTTCTTTACCCGAGTCGCTCTCGGCGAAGTAGACCTCTCCGAAACCTCCGATTCCGATGCCTCGACGGATGATATAGCCTTCGAGAGGTCTTTCACCGTTGGCGTATTGAAATTTCATCGAAGCACCTTGGCGTTTCACTGTGGTTTTGATTGACGAAGGGTTCGATGGGCGGAAAAGTTTTTTGGTGAACATCATTTTGGTCGATTGCGACAGGGTGTCGAGTGCTCTCGGGGGCAGATGAACAACCTGTACTTAACAAAACGAATCGAGAAAACGGATTTTTAACAATCCGTCAGTGTCCAACTGGCGACGTCGGATTGGACTCTTAGGCCAGTTTCCAGCTTAAACGGGGCGCTTACCGGGACATCTCCGAGGGCAAGGCCCGGGCAGTCGACCCCTTTGCACATCCAACCCTCGGCTTGCCGAAACCACAGGAATCGACCTTTCCAGTCGAGTCCCCGGGGTGGCAAGCAGACCACATGCGAATCGGGATTTGGGCCTATGATGCAGCTATCCCCTAAGAGGATTGCCGCACTTAGGACCGGTTGCCAGCGATGGCTCGATAGCAGTTCAATCCTGGCTGTGCCACTTAGGAGCGTCGGTCGGATGTACCTAAGTTCGACTCGGTCTCCGATCCGCAAGATCGATCCAGATCTTAGGATCGCAGGCCGCTGGAGGACTTGGCCATCGATGCTTGTGGTTTGAAAAGGCTGGATCAGATGATCCTCGCCCTTTCGTCGGATGATGCAGGCCTTTCGGCTGATATCCCCTCGGATCGCCAGATCGACATCATTTCCCGGAAAGGCTTGTCCAATCGAGACTTCGTCCGAGTCGCACATTGCAAAGCTCCCGACACCGTCGATCCAGAGTATCTTGGGTTTGGACATCGGTTGCGTTGGAAGTGGTTTTTGGAACAAGAATATTCGGTTCATGATGAAGCCAAATGGTCGATCCGTCTAGGGTTCTTGCCGAATGCCAAAGCGTGCTAGTTGCCAAGGCTTACAGCGGGCTCTTTGCCAAGTGCTCTAATTCCGAGGCGGTTTGCGATCCGGAGCGATCCTCTTGGAAGTACTCGGAGATCTTTTCGATCAGCTCTTGGGGTTCGACGGTCGGTTCGACTGGAACCGAGCCGATTTCATCCAGGCCGTTAGCGAGTTTCTCGGCCACATCGATTCGAGTGGCGATCTCATCGAGAGCTTGACGGACTTGTCCGATGGCTCCGTCGTCGACAGCGAACTTGCTACCGGTTTGGGCCACTTCGACCATCGTCAATCGAGCTTGCAAGTTTTCGACCTGTACCTCGAGTTCTCGTTTGGCTGCGAGCATTTCATCGAGTTTGCGTCGAGCGGCAACGAGGTTTCGTTCGCGAGCATCGAGGATTTGGACGAGTTTTTCCGAAGTGGCTTCGAGCGTTTGATGGTGCTTGAAGCGATCGGCCAAGTCTTGGCGGACTTGTTCGGCGCTGTACTTCTTGCCTTGGTAGGTCACGTAGCGAACGCCGCTTTGGAGATCATCCTTGAGCTTGAGGATCGAATCCTTGGACTTGGTTACCGAGGCTCGTTTGGCTGAGACTTCTCGTTGCAATTTGGCCACTTCGACTTCTTCGCGGGCGATCATCTTCAGATTGCTTGCGATCTCTGGCTTGAGGTCCGAGATCAATTCTCGGGCTCGCTTGATCTCGACTTCGATAGGGATTTGATCCTTGACCGAATCCCTGAGGGTGTGAACACCGGTTTTGAGATAGCTGTAAGCCGAGGTGCCCAGAAGCAGGCCCCCTGCGGCGATTGTCAGCACTGAACCGAACAAAATTTTCTTGAGCATTTCAATGACCCCTTTTGGTGAAACCCTGTATGGAAACCCAGATTGGAAAACGCTGTTTGGAAAACCCAAACATGCGTAAAACCCTACAAATCGCCGCGTCGAAAAACGCAGACCTAAGGGGCATTTCGCACAGCTTCGGCAAATCTTGTCCTCTTGGAATTATTTTCTTGGATTCCAGAATTGTCCCGAGGGGCTATCGGCGGTTGACAGTTGGGCGACTTGTCGCCACCTTACTATTTGCCAGCCCGTAATCTATGGTTGGAATGTTATTTTTTGCTCCCCAAAACCTCGGATTTAGTCTTGATGAACCAGACGCTTGATCAACGAGAAACGGACTTACTCGCGTCGAACGTAGCCGTTGTAGATGACTGGTTCGAAGCCGCCTTGCAAACCTCAGCGGCCTCCCCATTACCCATGCGTCCTCCGATTCGAAACTCTTGGGGGGATGATGAGGACGAGGCAGACGAGGATGATCTGCCCGAGGAGGCTGCCCCGGAGCGTGAAGACGACGAGCCTGATCCTTTCGACGATTTCGACGAAGAGGATTTCGACGACGACTTTGATGATGACTTCGAGGAAGAACTCGAAGACGAATATCAAATCGAGCCTGCCGATGATGGGATGCTCGAAGGTCACCCCGACGCAGAAGACATCGACGAAGCGTTGGACGAAGATGGCAATCCAATCGAGTTTCCTGACGACGAGTGATCGATGTTTCGTGCTGTAAAGACCGACGTAAAGTTTCCGAAGCAAGAAGAATCGATTCTCAAGTTCTGGAAAGACAACGACATCTACAAAAAGTCGTTGTCTCTGAGGCAAGGGTCGAAGCCGTTTGTTTTCTTCGAAGGCCCGCCGACAGCCAACGGCCTGCCCCATCCTGGCCACTGCCTGACTCGCGCAATCAAGGATCTGTTCCCCAGATACCGAACCATGCGAGGCTATCTGTGCAATCGCAAAGCGGGTTGGGATACTCACGGGCTGCCCGTCGAGGTGGAAGTCTGCAAGGAACTCGGGATCCATTCCAAAGAGGAAATCGAGAGCTTTGGAGTCGAACCCTTTATCGCCAAGTGTCAGCAAAGCGTTTGGCGTTACATGCAAGAATGGGAACGCGTCACGGAGCGACTCGGCTTTTGGATCGATCTTTCACAAGCCTACGTTACTTATCATCAAAGCTTTGTCGAAAGTGTTTGGTGGTCGCTCAAGAATCTTTTCGATCGAGGGCTGTTGTATCGAGGACACAAGATCGTTTGGTGGTGGGCCCAAGGCGGCACGGCACTCAGCAGCGGTGAAGTGGGGCAAGGCTACCGCGAAGTGGCCGACCCGAGCGTCTATGTTCGCTTCCCGCTTGTTGATCAGCCCAATACTTCGCTGGTTGTTTGGACGACCACTCCTTGGACTCTCCCATCGAACCAATTCGCCGCTGTTCATGAAGGGATCCAGTACGCTTACTGCACCGATCCTGAATCGAAAGACACCCTCATCGTCGCGGCCGATTTGGTCAAATCCCTTGGGGAAAAGATCAAGCGGGAGTTGACGGTCGTTAAGACCGTCGCAGGTGGCGAATTGGTCGGTCGACGCTATGTACCTCCCTTCGACTACTACTATGCGAAACTTGGCCAGCGAGTTGGCAAGTTGCTTTCTGGATCGCAGCAGCACACCGAGTGGCGAGTGGTGCATGCGGACTTTGTGACGATCGATTCCGGTACTGGAATTGTGCACCTTGCACCTGCCTTTGGCGAGGTCGACTATGAAGTGCTCATGGCTCAAAAGGGTTTGTATGTCCAAGGCCAAGGCCCAGGTTTAATTTGCGCTGTGGGACCAGATGGGAAATTCACTTCTGATGCTCCGGATTACCAGGGTGTGTGGGTCAAAGATGCCGATAGGCCTATCAGTCGATCGCTCAGGGAGCGTGGTTTGCTGTGGCATCAAGAGCAATATGTTCACGACTATCCGTTTTGCTGGCGAGCCAGCGAAGACCCGTTGATTCAGTATCCGCGAGAAAGCTGGTTTATTCGAACGACCGCGTTTCGCGATGCGATGCTCGAAAACAATTCCAAGATCGGTTGGTTGCCAGAGCACATCGGCCCTGGTCGATTCGGTAATTTCCTGGAATCGAACGTCGATTGGGCCTTGTCCCGCGAACGTTACTGGGGAACGCCTTTGCCTGTTTGGGTTTGCCAAGCGACGGGCAAAATGGAGTCGATTGGTTCGTATGAAGAGTTGCTGGCTAAGCCAGGAGTTCAGGGGACCGAGGTATGGACAAATGCCAAGGCCTCGAATCCTCAATTGGCCGAAGACCTGAAAGTTCACAAGCCCTATATCGATGCGGTGACTTACGATTCCCCTTACGCATCAGGGGCCAGAATGCAACGAGTCACCGAGGTCATCGACTGTTGGTATGACAGCGGTGCGATGCCCTTTGCACAGTGGGGCTATCCGCATACGGGTAAGGAGCAATTCGAGTCCCAGTTTCCGGCAGACTTCATCAGTGAAGCGATCGATCAGACCCGAGGTTGGTTCTATTCGCAACTAGCGATTAGCACGATGCTCTTTGGCAAGCAACCGGGCCAAACCTCGTTGGCGAATTCTGCTCAGGAGCAAAAAGCGACCGAATATCCCCATCCATTCAAGAACTGCATCGTCCTAGGATTGATGCTGGCCGAGTGGTACGAGAGCAAGGATGGCAAGCAGCGATTTTTGACCGAAGAGGATGCTCGAAGTGCTCTTGGTGCGGACTTTGTACAAAAGACCGGGAAGATGAGCAAGCAACTGAGGAATTACCGAAGTCCTCAAGAAATTTTCGATCGCTATGGAGCCGATGCGCTGCGTTGGTATCTGTTTGCAAATCAGGCCCCTTGGAATTCGATCCTCTACTCCGAGCGAGCGATACGCGACAGCATCCCGGAGTTCATTCTGAGGCTATGGAATGTCTTTAGCTTCTTTACGATTTACGCAGAGATCGATGGTTTCGCGGGGCCTTCGGAAATCGACGGTAACCTCGATCAGTTGGATGCAAGCGAACTAGCGAGGGCCAAGACTTATCGCGTCGTGAGCGAGCGAAGCGAATTGGATCGCTGGATCTTGAGCGAGCTTGGAACCACCTGCCGCGATGTTGTTAGCAAGATGGATCGCTATGACAGTTATGGGGCTTGTGAATCGCTTCATGCGTTTGTCGATGCGCTTAGCAATTGGTACGTTCGGCGCAGTCGGGCTCGGTATTGGTCATCAGATAAACAGGATCAAGACAAGCTCGATGCCTATTGGACCTTGTATGAATGCTTGGTGGTGACTTCGAAGCTCATTGCCCCCTTTACACCGTTTTTGGCAGAAGCTCTTTGGGGGCATTTGACAAGTGGGCTCCAGGGGGCTCGTCAAAGCGTGCATTTGTGCGATTATCCGACCGGAGATTTTGCACCCAGCGACGTGCTTCTCAATGAGCGCATGGGACTGTTGCGACAGATCGCATCGTTGGGGCGATCGGCTCGGATGGATTCGAAGCTGAAGGTTAGGCAACCGCTCTCGCGAGTGGAAGTGACTTTGGCAAGCGACTCGCACATCGATTGGCTTGTCAGCCATGACGACATTGTCCGCGAGGAGCTCAATGTCAAAGAGATCCACTACACCAGCGGTTCGAGTCCATTTGTCACTTATTCGGTTCAGCCTAATTTTCGCAACTTAGGGCCAAGGGTTGGGCCTTTGTTGCCCAAGCTCAAGGCGGCTCTCGGGGCTGCCAGTGGTGCAGAGCTCATGGATCAGATGAGCCGCAGTGGCAAGATCGTCATTGTGATCGATGGCAAAGAGCTCGAACTCGACGGACAGGATATCCAGGTTCGACTCAGTGCCAAAGAAGGCTGGGCTGCGGCACAAGGCAAGTCCTGTGTGGTTGCCCTCAACACCGAGCTTACGCCGGAGCTGATCCGCGACGGGATTGCCAAGGATGCGATTCGCCTGATCCAGGATTTGCGCAAGCGACGACAGTGCAACTACACCGATCGGATCGTCATCAAGATCTTCACGAAAAATCCCGAATTGGCTCAGGCTATCGAAGGAAACATCCAATTGATTGCTTCCGAGACGCTTGCCAAGGAGCTCTCGGTGGTTGTTGTTTCGAGCGAATCGATCGAGGTTCGAGGTTCGTCGGAGTACGATCTGACGGAGCTTGCCGATGAACAGATCGCCATCGAGCTAAAGGTCGTTAGCGAGCCTTAATCAACGAGGATGGGGGCTTAAGATGCCGAGTGTGTTAGCGCTGTTTGCTCATCCGGATGATATCGAGTTTGTGGCTGCTGGTACTTTGGCACTGCTGGGCCAGCGCGGCTGGGATATCCACTTGATGAACTTGGCCAACGGTTGTTGCGGTTCGACGACCACTTCGCGAGAACAGACCGCGAGGATTCGCCTGGAGGAGGCCAAACGAGCGGCATCGCACTTGCGGGCAACGCACTACGATCCGATCTTCGATGATTTAGAAATCGAATATACGCAGGATGCGATCAAGCATTTGCTTGGGATTATTCGCAGATCCAAGCCGACGATTCTGCTGACGCATGCACCGTTGGATTACATGGAAGATCACATGCAGACGTGCCGGTTGGCCGTGACGGCAGCGTTTGCCAAAGGGGTCCCCAATTATCCAGATCCGAGCGATCCTCTCTATACCCAGGCCTTCTACAGCGACATAGCCATCTATCATGCCCAGCCGCATGGGAACCGCACACCTGTGGGCCAAGTGGTTCGGCCTCAATTGGGTGTTTTTGTCGATTCCGTGATGGAGACCAAGCGAGCGATGCTTGCCGAGCACCGTTCTCAACAGCAGTGGCTTAAAGAGAGCCAAGGGATGAACTCCTACATCCAGACGATGCTGGATCTTGGTATCGAGGTCGCAGACCTGATGGATGCCAGTTGTGCTGGAGCTCTTCCCGGTAGCTATGCGGAGGGTTGGACTAGGCACCTGCATCTTGGATTGAGTGCCAAGCCCTTTGATCCGCTCAAGGAAGCCCTGGGTGACTTAGCGCTCGAATTGCCAAGTTCCTATTAGGACTTGCTCTTCCTCAAGGTTCCCCAAACTTTTTCCCATTCATTTCTTTGCGTCTTCTTTGCGTCTTAGCGTCTTTGCGTGATCCTTAGAGATCTTCAGCATCGATCGACAGCGGTTCCATGACTTTGGTGTTTCGCTCGACGGCGATCACCACGGTTCGTTCGTCGACGCCGTCTCGGCTTCGGGCTGTTGCAGGTAGAACCTGCCTTCGATCAGGGAAAGGTAGTCTTGCTGCAAAGGTTCCGTCGGCTTGAATCTTCACCGGTTCGTTTCCGATTGAAACATGTGCATCGGGGTGTGTGGTACCGAAGACGAGCAGTTCTGCTTCGACATCGAAATGGAATTGGCGAGGCTTCCTCAAAGCACCTTCGGCACCGCTGCCGAATTGGGATAGGACATCGAGTTCCATGGTTCGCTTGAGACGATCTTCGAAGACTTCTGCGAGGGCTCCTTTGTTGGTTTCGTCACCGTATCCACCGCTTTGAGCGAAGATCTTTTCGGCGTCTTTGGCGATATCGGCCCAATGGTCATCGAACGAATCGTTGCTACCTGGCACGGGAGTGGTGACAGTATTGCTTCTTACAAGTTCGTAGAAGCGTCCGTTGTTAGTCAGGTAGCCCATAATCAGCTGGAACCTCGAAGGAGGGTTATCCACGTCGATGTACCAGTTGCGAACTCCGCCGTGGATTTCGATTTGTCGGTAGACGGTTTCAGCTGAATCGGTCGTCCCTACCTCATCGAACTTCAGGAGTCTTAGCACGGGTTTGACCGAGTGCCACTGATCGACGAGTGCGGCTTTGGCCCGATCGACCGTAGCGCGGGAGATATCCCAATGGGCATGAAGCCAATACGGGTCCCGAACCATCAGGATGATTCGATCTTGGCCCTTGACCGCAGGTGGGATAGGTGTGTGAGGGGTCAGTTTCCTTTTGGGGGCATCCTGTGCGAGGTCTTTTCGAAGTTCTTTTTCGGCGTGAGCAGAGCGGATCTTTTCGACGATTTTTGGATCGGTATTGGTTTTGGGTGGGATCGGCAGTGGGATCTTTTTAGGGATGATGATGTCATCGGGTTGGATCCTGATTGGCGATCTTGTGGGAGTTGGGCTCGGTTCGATTGGTTTGACCGAAGGGACCTTGCTGGCTTTGCTGCCTGCATCGAGAGTTGTCGGTTTCTTGGCTTCTGGCTTTTTCTTTGCGACTTCGGACTTCTTTGCCAAAGGAGGACTCTTGGCAGTGGAAGCTTTCGGCACGATCTTCTTGGTTGGGGCTTTGGCAACAGCAGGCTTTTTCGGAGCGGCTTTTGAGCTTGGTGTTCTCTTGACAGCAGCTTTTTTCGAAGCGATTTTGGTAGCTACAGCCTTGGCGACGCTTTTTTTCGCCGGAATTTTTTTAGCGGGTTCAGTCGGTTTCTTGGCTTTTTTCGACGTGTTTGCAAGGGTTTTCCCCTTGGGCTTCGTAGAGGATTTTGTGGAAGTCTTTTTGGCGGAGGGCACTGTACAAACTCCAAATATCTGAGGCTGCTGGATCGTCGATGGTGACAGTATGTTTACGAAGAACGAAATTTTCCAGAATTTCCCATGGTTTTTGCTACCCTTTAGTGCGAAAAAGTACCTCGATGATCCCCTACAGCGTGTCTTTGGGATCCTCTAACAACTGAGTAACCCGCATATTTGGCGCAATCGATATCATCCAATCGTTTAAGATATGACAACAACCAATGACCCAATCCCAGGCTCGGGGCCACCGAGTATTCTCGGACCGCTCACCATGGCTGTTGGCACCTCGCTGGTGCAAATCGCCGTAGCAACCCTGGTCGGATATTGGCTCGATAGCTTGTTGGGCTGGATGTTGTGGACTCCGATCGGGGTTTGCCTGGGGATGGCCTTGGGAATGAAAACGCTTTTGACCTTTCTTCGGAAAATACCTACTCCCTCCGGCAACTTTAAAAAGTTCGACGAGGACATAGGTTTTAGGGGTAGTGAGCCAAGTGACCAAAGTCAATAAAACTGGGGGGGCCAAGTCCAGGCATCCTGCCCATGCTCTTCGGCTAATCGCAAGTACGCTGGCTTTGGCAGGGTTTTTATCCTTGGTTGGCTATTGGTATCCCTTGGGCGAATCGCGATTGGCCATGTACCAGCAGATTGCCATCTGGTACTGCGCCATCGTTACTCTTGCAACTTTGCTATGGACCACCGGTGGCATGGCGGAACGTTTTCCGGTCTTTGCGACTTTGATGAATGTATCGTGGCGGATCTTCACGATCGCTGGCTTTGCCCTGGTGGTGTCTGCGACAAAATGGCCCCAGGGCAATTCACTTTGCTTGTACTTGGTGGGCTATTATTTCCCCTTTGTTGTATTAGAATCCTGCCTGTCGATTTTCCACCTCCAAGCGGGACAAGAAGTCTAATTTCCCATGTCGAATCTTCTCCTTCACATCAAAGACGCTTACTACTTTGAAGTGCCGAAGGTACTCTGGAAGAGCAACCGAAAGTCGGCGGCAGATTTCCCGGATTGGATCGTTAGAAACGATTCGGATTTCCAGAGCCAAGAGGCTTCATCGGTCATCCGCTCTCTCCGCGAAATCGGTGTTGATGTGTCTGACGGGCTCAAGTCCCAATGGGAGGCCTGGCAGCATCAATCCAACAACTTCGGTCGTCCGATCGATGTTTTTCTCGAGATGGAAGCCGACGCGATAGCAGCTAGGGCCGCCAAATGGGCGAAGAAAAATGCTCCCTCGTCGAGCAGTCCTCTGAAGGCTTATCTAGCTTCGCAACAGGCCGATGAGCCCCTTGGGTGGTTCGCTGAGTTGCGTCAAGATTCAAAGTTCAAGAGCCAATGGGACGCCATCAAAGCAGAACACAATTCGTCTCAGTATGTAAGTCAGTACATCCAAGGTGGTGGTTCGAAATGGAGCACTGCCAAGATCCAGGAGTACAATGATGCGCTATCTGGAAAGGTCCTCATTCCTCAGCCCTTTGGCGGAAAGCTTCGCAATGCCTACGAGCCCGAGTCGGGTTTCTGTTTGTCGAAGTACATGATCATCGAGTTGGCTGTAGCCTTGCTCCTTATTGGCATTTTTGCTTGGTTGGGCAAGAGGATTCAAGGGGGTGCGGTGCCCAAGGGGCGTGCTTGGAATCTGCTTGAAGGTTTGATCGAGTATGTTCGCAAGCAGGTTTTTGAGCCGGCGATGGGGGCCGAAGATTCTCGTAAGTTTATGCCTTTGCTGGCAACCATGTTTGTGTTTATCTTTGGGTTGAATTTGGCGGGCATGGTTCCGTTTCTAGGTTCTCCGACCGCTTCGTTAGCATGCACTGCCGCGTTGGCCTTGGTAGTTTTCGCTGTCGGTTTGATCTTCGGTGTGCGAGCCATGGGGCCGATGGGTTATTTGAAAAATCTCGTTCCCCAGATGGGTTTGCCTCCGGTCTTAGCCGTCTGCATTGTCCCGATTCTTTGGGTCATCGAGTTCATTTCGCTCTTCATGAAGCATGGTATCTTGGCATTGCGTTTGTTGGCTAATGTTGTGGCCGGTCACGCTGTGTTGCTTGGTTTGATGGGGTTGGCGGTGGGTGCTTCGGCGCTCTACATGGGTTCAAGCCTTGCTGTTTGGGCCCCGTTGGGATTGGTCACCGCCTTTAGCATGATTGCGATGAGTTTGCTTGAGCTATTCATTGCTTTCTTGCAAGCGGCGATGTTCACGTTCCTGGCGGGACTGTTTATCTCGTCTTCCATTCACCATCACTAGTCTGTTTTGTTAGTCCAGTAAACCTTTTTGTTCAGTCATTAGATTGGGGAGTTTGAAAGTGTATTTTGTAAGTCGAACCGTTATGTACACGCTGGCACTGCTCGTTATGTTCTCGGCCACTGCAGGTGCAGCCGAAGGTGGAGCGATTCCTGGTGCTATCGGTGGTGGTCTTGCTGTTCTCGGAGCAGCCATCGGTATCGGTCTATTGGCCAAGGGTGCTGTTGAATCCATCGCGCGTCAACCAGAGGCCGCTGGAACCATTCAGGTCAACATGATCATCGCAGCGGTCTTCATCGAAGGTGCGACGCTCTTTGCGATCATTGTCGGTCTGCTCCAGAACCCATTCGCGAACTAGTGTATCGCCCCCCAGGCAGCGGTCTGGGTGCGATGATCGAGTTTCGTCTAAGGTTGTTCTTTTGAGGTACGATGATGTTCCCTAGGATGCGTTCAAATCTATTTGTTTGGCTCTTTTCGCTTTGCTTTTGCATGGCTCTAGGAGTTGGCAGTTTGCAAGCAAGCGAGGGTGAGCACCATGATCCGACGCATGCAAACGCATCGGCTCAGATGTCGAATCCACTCGAGCTTCGAACCGACTTTGGGATCTTCTCATTGCTGGTTTTTCTTGGTCTTTTGGCGGTGCTCTATGCACTGGCCTGGAAGCCATTGATGAAGGGTCTCGATCTTCGTGAGAAGTTGATCGCGGGCCAAGTCGAGGAGGCAAGAGTCGCTTCCGAGCAAGCAGCGGCGAAACTCAAGGAGTACGAGGCAAAGCTTGCCGATGCAGCCGTACAAGCCCAATCGATGGTGGTGCAGGCCAAGCGGGATGCAGAATCCGTCGCCGATAGGATCAAATCCGATGCGGAGTCCAACGCTCAGAGAATGCTCGACCGAGCTCGATCCGAGATTGAGTCGGCCAAGCAAGCGGCCATGAGCGAACTTTCGCAAAAGAGCACTGATATTGCTTTTGGTCTGGCCCGCAAGGTCATCGGCAGAGAGCTAAAGAGTTCCGATCATGAGCAACTCGTTCGCGAGGCGCTCAGCAGGCTTCCTTCAAGTTCCAACTAACTAGCAGTTTCGAAATATGTCTGAGCAGGTTTCAAAAATACCTACAGTCTTCGATAGCGATGAGCAACAGATCGGTGAGATCTACGCCACCGCCTTGCTGGGGGCTGTCGCAAAAGACAAAATCGATCAGGTGGTTGATGAGTTTGAATCGTTTGTCAGTGGAGTTCTGGACAAGCATCCGGCTCTTGATGTCGCGATCGCTAACCCGAAGCTATCGGTCGAAAGCAAGAACGAAATGCTCGACCGAATTTTCAAGGGCAAGATGGATAACACCTTGCTGACTTTCCTGAAGGTTTTGGGGCGAAGGCAGCGTCTGGGATCGTTGCGTGCGATACAGAAAGCGGCCTCTAGACTCGCCGATGAAACGGCCGGAAGGGTTCGAGCAGTAGTCACTGTTTCAGATCAATTGTCGGCTGATGCTCAGCGAACGTTGACCGAAAAGCTTAGTGCTATTTTTAAGAAAGAGGTACGTATCGCCGTCAAAGTCGATCCGAATATCCTCGGCGGGCTGGTTGTTCGAATTGGTGATACGGTGTTCGACGGAAGCGTCGATGGCCAACTGAAATCGTTGCATAAACTAGTCAGTCAGCGGGCAGAAAACTCAGTTCGTTCAATTTCAAGTTCTGCAGATGCAACGAGTTAGTTGGTTCTGTTTCATTTAATACAAAGTCTGATAAATCGTTTTGATTCAAGAGTACATTCCGGGTCTCGTCCATAAGTTCGAGAGATCCGGCTTTTTGAGGTTGAAGAAATGAAGTTTAATTCGGATGAGATTGCCAGCGTCATTCAGAAGGAAATCGAGCAATTCGGTAGCCAGGTCGACGTGCGAGAAGTCGGTACGGTGCTCGAGGTCGGTGACGGGATCGCTCGCGTGTACGGACTCTCAGGAGTTATGTCCGGCGAGATGGTCGAGTTCCCCAACGGTGTGATCGGCCTGGCTTTTAACCTCGAAGAAAAATCCGTCGGTGTGATCATCCTCGGGGATTATCTCAGTATCCAAGAAGGGGACGAGGTTCGAGCCCTCGGCACACTCCTTAGCGTTCCTGCAGGGGATGCCGTCATCGGCCGAGTTCTCGATCCACTTGGAAATCCCATCGATGGCAAAGGTCCAATCAACACGAATGTTCGCCGTCCTGTGGAAATCATCGCCACGGGGGTTGCCGAGCGGCATCCTGTCAATGAGCCGATGCAAACCGGGATCAAAGCCATCGACGCGATGACCCCGATCGGACGAGGCCAACGGGAACTGATCATCGGTGACCGTAAGACTGGTAAAACAGCTATCGCCATCGACGCGATCATCAATCAAAAAGGAAAAGGCGTTAAGTGCTTCTATGTCGCCATCGGGCAAAAAGAGTCCTCGGTCGCCTTGCTGATCGACGCTTTGGATAAAGCCGGCGCGATGGACTATACGACCGTTATTGTCTCGGGTGCTAGCTCCCCTGCTCCACTGCAATACGTCGCACCCTATGCTGGAACTGCAATGGCTGAACACTTCATGTTCAACGGCCAGCATGCTCTGATCGTCTACGATGACTTGAGCAAACAAGCTGTTGCTTATCGGCAATTGAGCTTGCTGATGCGTCGTCCGCCGGGACGTGAGGCTTTCCCTGGAGACGTTTTCTATTGCCACAGCCGCTTACTCGAACGCTCCGCGAAGCTTTCGAAGGAACTCGGTAGTGGATCGCTCACGAGTCTTCCTATCATCGAAACGCTCGAAGGCGAAGTGTCTGCGTACATTCCAACGAACGTGATTTCGATTACCGATGGTCAGATTTATCTCCAGCCAGACTTGTTCTTCGCCGGCATCCGACCTGCGATGAACGTCGGTATTTCGGTCTCTCGCGTGGGTGGAAACGCTCAGATCAAATCGATGAAGAAAGTCGCCGGTGGTCTGCGTCTGGACTTGGCCGCTTTCCGTGAGCTGGAAGCTTTCGCACAGCTCGGTACCGAGCTGGATCCGGCGACCCAAGGCAAGCTCGATCGTGGTTATCGGATGGTTGAGTTGCTCAAGCAACCTCAGTTCCAACCGATGGACGTCGCCGAGCAGATTGTCAGTATCTATGCCGGTACACGCGGTCACTTGGATGATATCCCAGTGGCCAAGGTGCGTGAGTTTGAAACCGGACTGCTTGAATTCTTAAGAGATCGCAAAGGCGATGTCTTGCAAAAGATCAAGGACGTTGGCGATCTGACCCCGGAGATCGAAGAGTTGATCAAGTCGACCATTGCGTCTTTCAAGGCGACCTTCCGAGCGTAAGGAACACGACGTAGGGTTAGCCCTAGGGAACCATAGACTATGGCAAATATTCGCCAACTCGATAAACGCCGAAAAAGCGTACGCAATATCCGAAAGATCACTCGGACCATGGAGCTCATTGCAACCGCAAGGTTCAAGAAGGCCATGGATCGTGCTTCGGCCGCGACGGATTACACCAAGCGAATCACGCAGATCGTCCAAGACTTAGCAAACAGTGGAACCAGCGTAAGCCATCCACTGCTTGAGGCTCACGAGTCGATCAAGGCTGTTGACATATTGGTACTGACGGCCAATCGTGGTCTTTGTGGAGGCTACAACGGTTCGTTGGTTCGCGTTGCCACGCAGCGTCGCAACGAGATTCTTGACCAAGCCAATGCGGGGCAGACGTCGGTCAGTGGCAAACGCGGGATCTCGGCGTTTCGATTCGCAGGTGTGCCGATCGAGAAGACTTACACTCAGTTCGACGATCAGCCGAGCTTCGATGAAGTTTCAAAAATTGCCGACGAACTGATCTACCGATACGTGTCGGGTCAAGTGGATCGAGTCGACGTGGCGTTCACCAAGTTCGTCAGCAGTTCCAAGCAATTGCCGGTCGTTGAAACACTCCTTCCTTTTGCCGGTTTCGAAGTCGGAAGCAAGGAAACGCCTGTGGGTGGTTCCGAGCCGGGGACGATTCGCGACGACTACGAATTCCTACCGAATGCTTCTGCCATTTTGCAGGAAGTGGTGCCGGCGAGTTTCAGAGCTCGACTCTTTAAGTGCTTCCTCGATGCGGCTGTCAGCGAGCAAATCGCTCGAATGGTTGCGATGAAGAGCGCAACGGAGAACGCCGGTGACATTATCAAGTCCTTGTCGAGAACTTATAACCGCGCTCGGCAAAGCAAGATTACCCAAGAGATCATGGAAATCATCGGTGGGGTCGAAGCGTTAGGCTAAGCATCCAGTCGATTTTTCGCAGAACAATCATCATCCAATTAGACATTTAAACTTAGGCAATTAACCAGAGAAGATCATGAGCGTCTCCAGTGCCACTAGGGTTGGTAAAATTAGTCAGGTCATCGGTTCGACCTTCGATGCCCAGTTCCCAGAGAATAACTTGCCACCGATTTACAACGCGGTGAAAGTTTCCAGTAGCAAAAAAGGGGTTGATATCAACCTAACTGGAGAAGTCCAGCAACACCTTGGGGGTGGCAAAGTTCGCTGCGTGGCCCTCGGTAGCACCGATGGTCTCATGCGGGGCCTCGACTGCGTCGACACCGGTAGTCCAGTTTCGGTTCCTGTAGGTGAAGGCACCCTCGGTCGTGTGTTCAACGTTCTTGGCGAACCGATTGATCAGCGGGGTGATGTTAAGGCCGACACCAAGTGGCCAATCCACCGGAAAGCTCCTTCGATCTCTGAACTATCGACCAACACCGAAGTCTTCGAAACCGGTATCAAGGTTATCGATTTGCTCACGCCGTTCGTACGGGGTGGTAAAGCCGGTTTGTTCGGCGGTGCGGGCTTAGGTAAGACAGTTATTCTTCAAGAGCTCATCGCTCGGGTTGCTAGCTCTCACGGTGGTTATTCGGTGTTTGCTGGCGTTGGAGAGCGGACCCGTGAAGGAACCGACTTGTGGCTCGAAATGCAGGAAGCAGAGATCGGTACGACGGGTAGAAAGGTTATCGAGCAAACCTGCATGGTGTTCGGTCAGATGAATGAGCCACCAGGGTCGCGTCTGCGGGTAGCCCTTTCGGCACTGACCATGGCAGAGTATTTCCGAGATACTACCGGTAAGGATACGTTGCTGTTCGTGGACAATATATTCCGGTTCTCCCAAGCGGGTTCCGAAGTTTCGGCCCTTTTGGGACGGATGCCTTCTGCGGTGGGTTATCAACCGACCTTGGCGACCGAGATGGGTGCCTTGCAAGAACGGATCACGTCGACCAAGCGAGGTGCGATCACCTCGGTGCAAGCCGTTTATGTTCCTGCGGATGATCCGACGGATCCTGCACCAGCGACCGCCTTCGGTCAGCTCGACGCGTTTATCTACCTCGAGCGATCGATTTCCGAAAAGGGGATCTATCCTGCGATCGATCCGCTTGCTTCGAACTCTCGGATTCTTGACCCTGCGATCGTCGGTGATCGCCATTACAACATCGCTCGACGTGTTCAGAGAACACTCCAACGATATCGTGAATTGCAAGACATCATCGCCATCTTGGGTGTGGATGAGTTGAGCGAAGAAGACAAGACAGTCGTACGTCGAGCACGGCGTATCGAGCGGTTCTTGTCCCAGCCGTTCTTGGTCGCCGAAGTCTTCACGGGTAAGCCTGGTGAAATCACTTCCTTGGCCGATACCATCCGCAGCTTTGAAGAAATCTGTGATGGTAAATGGGATCACTTGCCCGAGTCGGCCTTTATGTACGTAGGGCCAATTGAGCAAGTTGAAGCACAAGCCAACAAGATGGCCGCTCAAGGGAAGAAATAACGATGAGTACCGATACCGCTGTTCACTGCATCGTGGTCACCCCGGAAAGAACCGAATTGGACGCTCAGTGCGATTCGGTCAAGCTTCCGATGTACGACGGTGAATTGGGAGTTCTCCCGGGCCGCGCTCCGATGGTTGGCAGGCTCGGTTATGGCCTGATGACGTTGAATAAAGGGGCTAGCCAGGAGCGTTGGTTCGTCGATGGCGGTTTCGTTCAGGTCACTCGCGATGGTGTGTATGTACTGACCAATCGGTTGATCAAGCCCGAGCAGATCGATCGGCAAGGAGCAGAAGAGGATCTCAGGAAGGCGACCGAGATGGTTGCAAACACACCTGAGACGCGTGCAGTCAGAGAGCGGGCGATCACACAAGCTCGCGGCAAACTCAGGATCAGCAGTTAATTTTTAGAGGCATCAGCCATGGGTTCGCGCAAGGGAAGCGGTTTTGCAGGCGTTGGAGTTGCGATCGTCACGCCGTTCAAGGAGGGTAAACTCGACGTCAAGCGACTCCAAGATCAAATCGATTTTCAAATCAAGTCCGGAGTGACTTTCCTGGTGCCTGTTGGAACCACAGGCGAGTCACCTACTCTTTCGCATGACGAGCACGAACGCGTCATCAGCGAAGTGGTGCAGGCGGCCCGAGGGCGTTGTAAAGTCATGGCTGGCACAGGCAGCAACTGCACCGCCGAGGCCCTTCGTTTGACCCGATGGGCAGCCAAGGAAGGTGCCGATGCATCGTTGCAAGTCGCACCCTACTACAACAAACCCACCCAGCGTGGATTCTATGAACACTTCAAGGCCATTGCTCTCGAAGTAGGCATTCCACATTGCGTTTACAACATCCCGGGTAGGTCGGCTAAGAATATCGAGCCCGAAACGATCGCCAAACTCGCTGAAATACCGAACATCACAATGGTCAAGGAGGCCACGGGTTCGCTAGACCAGTGCTCCCAAATTCTCAACTCGACGAATTTAACGGTTCTCAGCGGTGATGATTCGCTGACGTTGCCGATGATGAGCATTGGGGCCGAAGGTGTCATTTCGGTGGCCGGTAACATCGTCCCACAGGATCTTCTGGCAATGGTCAAGGCGGCGTTGGCCGGGGATTTTTCGAAGGCTGCTACTTTGCATCACAAACTTTTCCCGCTTTGCCGAGACATGCTTTCGCTTGCGACCAACCCGATTCCGGTCAAGGGCGCGATGAAGTTGCTCGGTCGCGATACCGGTGAACTCCGTTTACCGATGACCGAACTCGAACCAAAAGAGTTCGAGCAACTTCGAGGCACACTTTCCCGGTATGGACTCTTGAGCTGAGTACTTGGCACGATATGTAGCACGGGACTCTGGCCCGTCGAGTGCGATCACGCCCTCTCTTAATTGCGATAGTAAAAAAGGTTTCTGACTTTATAGATCAAGCTCGTTAGGGTTAAGCACTGCACGAGCAATAGGCTGACGAAGATCAATCGAAAATCGGTTCTGTCCATCGACGGATCGCTTAGTGTTTCGGTAAGCATCACGAAGGCCACGATGCACGCAATCGTCATGAGCAAAACAAATCGAGTTCGATAGAACAAAGCGCTCACAGTGATCATCAGGGGATAAGCGACCAGTAAAAGGCTTCTTGGAGCTTGTGCGTTTGCGATCAGCAAACTTACAATCGCGACATCAATGAATCCCCAGAGTACGGCCGGTATGGAGGGGTTTTTCACGCGAAAAACCGCCTGCTGTAAAGGGATACAAAGAATAAGCCATGTTGTAAGTAGAGCGATTTGTTGAAATAGGTTTGATTGCGAATACCCCAGAAGATGCGAAAGGGTAATGATGATGCTGACTGTCAAAATCGCCGTCACGTGTAAGAATAAGCCAGGCTCCTGTCGCCACCATCGAACGGCCTTTACCCAAAGCGATGTCGTTGGAGTCTGGATTGCACTCCCCTCCATCCAGCGACTGAGATCTTCTGCAAATTCCGAGGCGCTCGAATAACGTTGCTCAGGCAACTTCGCCAGAGCTCTCATGCAGATAGTATCTAGTTCACGATCGACTTGCTTGTTGATTCTCAAAGGACGAACTGGTTCGCGATCTTTCAGTTGGATCATGACGTCGAAACTCGTTGGTCCGACAAAGGGAGCTCGGCCAGTGAGTAAAAAATACAACACAGCACCGAGCGAGTAGACATCGGAAAGTCGAAAATCGATCGTTCGATGGGTCTGCAATTGTTCAGGAGCCATGTAGGCGGGAGTGCCGATGACGGTTCCACTTGCAGTCAGATCCGATGCCGCATGCGTCAATTTTGCTAATCCGAAGTCGATCAGAATTGGATTCCCTTGAGTATCGACGAGAATATTGCTTGGTTTGATATCTCGATGTGCCACTCCTTGTCCGTGCGCATACTGCAAAGCCTTTGCCAATTCGTAAACCAATTTGATTTTCGTGGTGGTCGATAAACTCGAGTTGTTTCCCAGTCGTGATAGTGGCATTCCATCGACAAACGCCATCGTAAAATAGACCAGCTGTTTCTCTTGACCCACTTCATAGATCGGGATGATGTTTGGATGGAGCAAGTTGGCTGCAACCTGAGCTTCTCTACGAAATCTCGCAACTTCGAGTTCGTCGGCTAATTCGCCCGAGCGAATGATTTTCAAGGCAACGATACGATTGAGTTCCATGTGACGCGCACGATAGACGACTCCCATCCCTCCTCGATCGATCTCGTCAAGGATTTCATAATGCCCCCAATTGGCTGGAAGTTCCGACTTGAGCGTTCTGCGGGTGAGCTTTAACTTGCGATGCATCTCCCAGCACTCGGTGATCTGGTCTTTCCATTGAGGATGTTCCAACAACAGCGTCCGTAGTTTCTCTCCCCCGTTAGGGCCGCTATCTAGGCTGAGTACTTTCGTTAGAATCTGCTCGAATTCCATGATTTAATTCAACTCCGTGCGTAGCACTTTCATGCCCCTGTAAATCAAGCCCGCGATGGCTTCTGGAGTTTTGTCCATTTGCGTTGCGATCTCATCGAGATTTTTGTCCTCCCAGTATCGAAGCACAATTGCACGCCGTTGATCGAGAGTCAGCGATTCAAGAACTTTCAACATCCGTTCTTTTTCTTCATCGAATTGCATGTGCTGGGAGGGACTTTCAAGACTCTCCGCGATGGCCATGGCTGCATTGGTTTGCGAATGGGCGACGAGCTCTTTTTCCCTGGCAATGTCACGCCCACGACTATGGTATCGGCGCAAGAGTCCTTTGACCAAGTTTCCAAGGATTGCTTTAAGCCACCCGGCTTTTGCAGCATCCGAGTCGCCACGATACTGCGACTGCGCTTCGATCGCTTGAAGCATCGTCTGCTGAACCAAATCCGATGGATCCAGTTTTTTTCGCAGATCCGAATAGAGCATTTCGTTTGCCAACGCTTTAAGAAAGGGGCGAAAACGCTGCAGATCTTCTTGGGGTTCCATAAGCCAAATTTTGGGGAGCTACTGTTTCTCCCTTGATGCAATGAGGTAATGAAAACTGCAGTGGGGTGACACTGCGTCCGAAGCGGTCGTAAGAGTGTAACGGTTTTTCTAATGATCGAAATGCTGCCGATCGACCAAGCCCGCTGCAAGCTGGTTTTGCCTTGGTGGAATCCACGACAAACCCTTTCCCGGTAGCTCTATTCCCGCTCTTTTTGGTCCGTTTTAGGGAATCCAACCACTGAAATTGACACTTTTTGAGTTTTCTCCCGTCATGCTAGAGAAAAACAGGTATCCGTGGTTCTAGGGAGTTTCCCCTTTGTTTTTTGAAACTTCGTGATTGCGAGAGCATTCTCATGGAATGGATCATCACCCTAACCATCGGTTTTATCCTCTGGGCAGCCATAGGCCACGTGTTTTGGCTTGTGTTGAGTTACCCATTTACCCAAATCTCCTCGAGGAATTGCTCGGAGTGTGGAAACAAATTGCGTGAAAGCGATAAGGCTTGCCGCAGTTGTGGGTGGACTTCGGTTCCCATCGGTATAGCAAGGAGCCTTAGGATATCTCGCCAAACGCTTGAAGAGGCGTTGAAAAGGGGGCTGATCGATCAGACAACCCTAGATCGCGGACTCAAGGTACTCGCGCAACTCGAGGAACGCATCGAGTCGGAACGGCGACCTGGGGGAGCCGTTGCGCGGCAATTGCCATCGATATTGCCTGAAAGTAAACCTTCCGTGCCTGAGGATTCGCCACTGAAAACGATTCCACATGTGCTGATTGATCTCCCAGCGAAAATGCCAAGCGAAACGATGTCACCCAAGTTGCCTTCGAAGCCAACGGAGTCGATTGAGAAATCCCAACGAGTGATCCTACCCCAAGCGACAGTTTCGGCCACCCCCGAGCGTCATGCATTGGATAAGGAATACAACGACGAGAAACCGAAAGCAAAAACAGAATCGACCAAACCAACTCGAACCTGGACTCAATTGCTCAGCGCTTTTATGGAGGAGAGCAACATCCGATGGGGTGAGATCATCGGTGGTCTTTTAATCGTTTGCTGCTCGACAGCATTGGTCATCAGTTTCTGGGAAAACATCGCTAGCCGTCCGTGGCTCAAGTTCTCGATCTTTACTGGGATTAATGTCTCGACCTTGGCGTTGGGGTTGTATGCCTGGCATCGCTGGAAACTGCCGACGACTAGCAAGGGGATCTTGATGATCGGTATGATGCAGTTGCCACTGAACTTCTTGGCCTTTGCCCTCTTTACTATGGGGATGCCTTGGGATTGGCCAACCGTTGCAGGTGAAATGCTTTCGATGGCTATTCTCGGTTATTTGGTTTACATGGCAGCAAAGATCCTTACCCCAGGGACAGTCTGGATCACTACATGTACACTCGTAGTATTCGGCCTTGCAAACCTACTGATTCGTCGCAGTGTTTCTGATCCAACAGGTTTGCCTGTTGTGTACGCTTGGGCCTTGGGCTTGACCTCGCTGTATGCGATCGGAGTGTTATTGATCCGAAGGCCATTGATTAGCGAAGCCAACGGGCGTTATGCACCTGCTTTGGAGTTCCTAACGCTGAGTTCCTTCGGCTTGCTTTTATCGAGCGGACTGCTGTTACGCTGCGCTGGCCAACCGATGGAAATCTCTAGGATGCTCAGTCCTGTGTTGACCCTTATGGCGATTCCATCGCTGTTGATCGCTCTGGATATTGGTCGGCGGATAGATAGAACGTCCAGCCTTCTAGTTCCGATGCTTTTGCTGGGATTATCTTCGATAGGCATCGGCGGAATCGCAGTCCTGTTTTCCTGGCCAGCACCCTTATTGATGATCGCTACGGGACTTGGCGTGCTTGTCATGATAGCCATCGCAGGCTTTTTGATGCGTCACGAGGGCTTGGTTTACCCAGCCAGCATCACCTTGAGTTTATTGGTGGTCCTGGCGTGGTACGGTCTAAATGGACAAATCGAATGGATGAACAAATCGACCCAGTCGCTAATCAGTACGCTGGCTACCCCGATGACCGGTTTTGTTTGGGTTGGATACAGTCTTGTTTGCGTCGCTGTCTCGATGCTTTTGACGGTTCTATCTAAGCCTGCCATTTCGACGGGTGTCTTGAGGTCAGCTTTCATTAGCGGAGCACTAGGAACGGTCGTTCTGACTGCCTTTGGCTTTGGCCGCGATGCCTACGCGACGAGCCTTGGAATCATCTATGGACTCTATGCCATCTCTGCGTTTGTCCACGCAACACTTCGGCGCAAGCCCTCGTTGGAAGCCGTGGGGATCATCTTCCTGGTTGCGGCAAGCTTTCAATGGATCGTGATCGGATGGACCGGTGTTGACTTGAGCGTCCGCGTCTTTGGGAGTTTACTTGCAGTTTCATTTAGCATGATCGTTGTGATGCTCGTACAACATGCATTAGGATTCCCCCGAAGTCAGGAAAGTCCCGTTGTCATGGCTACATTTATTTCTCTAGTAGTCCTGACTCTTGATGCTCTGTTCTTGTCAAGAAGCTTCGATCCGTTGCTGATCGCGAGTCTTCTTTGGTTCGTCTATGCTTGGTTACAAGTCGATAAAAACTACTGGCGGGTATCTCAATTGGTCGCGGCATCGAGTTCGATCGTCGGATTAGTGACGGTATGCAAGACCGCAGATTGGTGGACTAACCACGCTGGAAGAATTTGGCTCAGCTTCGCCCATCCGATGTTTTTACAGTACTTGGCCTTAAGTCTCTTTCTCGTTGGACTCTCTCTGATCGCACTGTCGGAAGTCCTTCGGAATTCGATGCGTCTCCGATTAGCAAAGATCGCTGGCCCGCTTTTGCAAATGCATGATCTGAGCATCGCCAAGATGCTGATCGCCTCGGGCGCTGTGTTGACCATCGGGATCATGATCTATGGGGCGATTCCCGGTGTGAGTCAGGAAATAATTCCCCGCGATGCATTATCCAGAACACAATTGGCTTCGTACACCCAAGGTGGTCTTTCATTGGAACGCCCTGTCCCAGCACTTAGTGCTCTTGAATTGTCTGAGATTCCTCACGCAGCGGCTTCTTGGGGAACTGGAAGCGACATGTATCGTGTCTGGGGGGCACCTCCGATCCTCGCTGTTTGGTCTCTTGGGATTGTATCCTTGCTGAGTCTTTGTTGGTCCATAAGAAATGCAAAGGACGATAGTTGGCAACTCTGGATCGGTATCATTGCGACCCTATCGATATCTATTTGGTACCCGATATCGACGTTTGTTGAGCCAAGCGTATCGGTCGCATCTTTGTTGCGTTGGTTGACAGCATTTGTTTTCACGCTTGCATGCTTGCTTCTCTCATTGTGGATTCGGCGAGTGGATCGCGCAACGGAACCAACAGCATCGGCAAGCTTCTCGCTTTTCGATCGACTTTTCTCGGCTGTATCTCTACAAGCGATGCTACCTTGGATTGGGATGGGATCGATCGTGTGCGTTTCGGTCTTGATGAAATCCACAGGACTACCAGGTCTTGGGAACACGATTTCCGTCATGGTGTGGTTGGTCGCGGGACTGATGGCTTTGGCTGCGATATTCATGTTCGTCGCTCGATCTTCCAATCCCTCCGATCATCAGTACCAAGTTGGAACTGCCTGGAATATCGCAGCTTCAGTTCTTCTTCTTTCGCCATTGGTCGCATGGGTTCTGTTGCAAATCGTAGTAACGCTGATTGCTCATCCACTGACTGGTCCTAATCCAGATACACTCTTCTCAAAGATGGGCTTGGCCGGTTCCTATGCGATCCCGATTTTGATGGTTGCAATCGGATTGATTTCTGTCGCAGCTTCGAGGCCCAATCCACGACTTGCTTTCACCGCCGCAATTTTCTTGATGACCAGCATTGCCGCTGGTTACCTTTTGGTTCTGAAATCAAAAGGTGTTCAAGTCGAGTCCTGGATTGGTCTATGTGCAGTTCTTTCGGCTGCAGCTTCGTTCTACAGCTTTGTATGGAACTATTTTGTGTCCAAGGATCATCGGTCAGAAAGCCTGCTGCATTGGAACCAAGGTTCGATCTCTCAAGTTCGCCAAGATCTTCAAGGAGCCCTTCACAAAATCAGCATGGGGTTTGCGATTGCTGGACTTGGAATGATCGCCGTACTTGTCTTGTTGCCTGTAACTTCTTCTAAATCATTGGCCTTGGGTTCAGCGGGCATTTTAGCGGCGATACTATTGCACTGCATCCAAGCATTCAAGTCTGATCCCAAAATCGACATCGGTCCTTGGATTTTAGGCGCTGGTGTGGCCGTTATGGGGATCGTTTCGCCCAGCTTCAGTACGCTATCGGAATCGCTGGGTTCTAGCGGCACAATCATGTTCATTACAGGACTCGCTGTTGTAACTCAATCGCTTAGGTCTGATTCTCAAGGCAATCGCTTGAGCAGTCCTCGTTTCGCACTGTGGTGGGTGCTAGGAATCGCCGTGTGCATAAGTGTTCGGGCATATTTCGGTTCATTCACTTTTGCGAACCGAACTTTTGGCGATCGTGTGGTTCCGTTTGCAACCCTCGTGGGGGCATGGGCACTAGCGGCAATGACTGTTTGGCTACACTCCGACCGCATGACTTGGTCGTTGAGTTTGCTTTTGGCGCACCTTGCTGGGCTTGCCTATACAGTCGGATTCATGTTTACAAATGGGAGTGGTCCAGCCCCAGCCCCGATTTACGGCGGACTGATGCTGCAAATAGCCATCGCCGCTGCCTCGACGGTCCTGGCTACCTTCAGCGGATTTGGCAGCAGATCTCGGATCCCTCTGATTTTAGGTACGTTGCTTCTGTCGACCCTAAGTGCAACTTGGTTGCTCGGAGCCCTAAGCCACACGATAGGTGCAGGAAGTAACTTCAGTCAGAGTTGGTTTGCTCTGGCTATTGGTGCATGTGCGTTGGGAGGTGTGACAGGTTTTTGGAACCGCAAGTCCAAGGATGAGCACGCGGTTATCTATCTCAGTGGTTTATCTGGTTGCATCTGGTTGATTCAACTTGTGGGTGCCCAAAGCGAGCATCTGTTCTGGTTTACGACGATCGTTTTTGCCGCTTATTGTTTGGCATCTAGCTTTCTTTGGAGTTCCGGTGAGCGGATTCAACAGGAACTCACGAGTATTTTTAGGATTCCAAACGCGGTGGATAAACCCCGCTGGATGCTCGTAGTGCCGTTCAATTTGACCCTAGCGCTTGGCGTGGCGTTTTTAGGTGTTTGCTCGCAGTTTGTTCAAAGCTCACAAAACCTTCGCTTCGTTTCGGCAAACGCGATCATGGCAGTCGCCGTTGCAATCGGTTTCATGGCGCGATACGCCAGCATCAGAGGTTTGATGACTCCGATGAAACTCTTGGCTTTGATCGTTGGTGTCCTGTACTCCGTAAGTGTATTCTGGCATGTCCAGGATATCCATACGCCAATCCTATCGCGATTTGCCGTTGCATCGCTCCCACTGGTCCTGACGGCTGCACTTTATGGATTTGGGCTGATCAAGTGGTTTACAGGCGCCGAAGATTGGAAACAAGCTAGTTTCGTTCTAGTTCCTTGGATCGTTGCTCTAGCGATCGTTGTCGCAACGATCGCGGTAATGATGGAATGGTCGCCTATCCGAATCGCCAGCGCTGGTTCCTTAGGGTTCTATCCGGCGGTTTGCCTGATCCTGAGTTTTGTGATTTCCATGATCCTTTGCCTTGCCGCCGCCTTGCTCCCAGGAAAAGACCCACTAGGGCTTTCGGATCGAGGCCGCGAGGCTTACGTCTACGCCCTACAAGCGATTATGGTGTTGCTGGTCATACACCTTAGGGCCTCGATGCCATTTCTTTTCGGCGGATGGATTCAAAGCGTTTGGCCGATGCTTGTCGTTGCGATCGGGTTTGTCGGAATAGGTATTGCCGAATGGTCCGAGAGACGTGGATTGAAGGTGTTGGCCAATCCACTTCGTAACAGTGGGAGTTTGTTACCACTTTTACCGATCCTCGCACCATGGATTGCCCCATCGCAGGTCGATCAAGGAGTGACCATGTTGGTATCCGCCGTCGGTTATGGAATGTTTGGATATCTACGAACAAGCCCCATCTACATCACGGCCAGCATCCTTTGTGCGAACATCGCTTTTTGGCAATTGCTCCACAAGAACGATTTCTCTTTTGTTCGTCATCCTCAATTGTGGGTGATCCCCCCTGCTCTTTGCGTATTTGCTGCCGGTCAGTTCTTTAAAAACCGCATGGCACCACAACAGCTCGCTTCGATTCGATACGCTTCAATAGGTTCGATCTACGTGGCATCTACAAGCGAGATATTCTTGCAAGGGATAGCCAATGCCCCTTGGTTGCCGATCGTGCTGGCGGTTCTGTCGGTAGCGGGAATTCTTTTTGGGATCGCAGCTAGGATCCGATCGATGCTGTGGCTCGGATCGATGTTCTTGGCCGTGGCTCTTTTCAGTATCCTGTGGTACGCTGCGGTAGATCTGAACCAAACTTGGATTTGGTACGTGTGCGGTATTGTGCTCGGTGCTGCGATGCTATTCGTATTCGCGATGTTTGAGAAACGGCGTGAGGAACTAAAACGCCTCATGAGCAACGTCCAAACTTGGGAAGAATAACCCGCAGTAAACGGATCTTAAATCCGACCGCTGATGGACACTGATGAACGCTGATAAAGCAGCCAAGAAATCATAAAACCAAAGGATTTGCAGCATGGATTACCACAAGATAACCCATGCTACAAGATTTGAAAAATGCAATGAGCTACTAACCACTAACCGCGCTTTCTCTTGCCTCGCGAGCCGTAAGCCAAGCCTAACGCACCCAGACCGAAGATCGCCATCGAGGTCGGCTCGGGGACTGCGGCCGGAGAAACGCTGAGTTGAACCACTCGGAAACCGTTGACGAAATCCCGGTGTCCTGCCTCCCACGCGTATCGAGAAGACGACGAAAGATCCGCGACGCTTGAGCTCCACCAACCACCACGACGACCTCGGACTTGAGGACCCGGTAGATTCAATAAATCGAAAGTAGACTCCTCATGCTCCAGCACATTACCACCCAGGGCCATAACACCATAAGCGCTCAGGCCACCTGCGAAATCAACATCGGCCGGCCCGGAAGTAGAGTACACTGCAGTATTTGGGGCATCACCTCCAGTGGTAATCGAAGGGGCCGTGTTGCTACCAGTTGGGTAATCGAAGTAGGTTCCTGTACGCGGGTCATAGTAAGCGGCCTTGTACCACTCATTGTATGAAGGTAGAGCAAAGACGGCTCGTTTACTCCTCATTCGATTTGCCGGATCATAATCCAACGTATCTGTTGGATCCCAAAGCGATATTTGAAGAGCCCTCGCATCGTCTGCAGTCGAGCCTGTAACAGTAAACTTATAAGCGGGTGTAAAGCCCTTACTCGTGTTAAGCCAATTCACGAACCGAGCCGCTTCGTTCCACGAAATACCTGTAACAGGTTTTTTGGGCCCCCGGCTCGAATTGATGATAGGTACGGGCCCCAAGTTGTTATAAACCTGTACCATTTGTTCACTCACCTCGTATTTCGCGATGCCGTAGCTGTAACCAACGCTTCCGGCTGGATTTGGAATCCCCGTGTTATCTGCGGTATTACCGGGATTGCCGATTGTGACAAACTCCATGTTGAACTGATTGGTGCCAGATCCAAACGTGATCGTACCTGCCGAGGCACTGTTGGCCATCATAAAAATTGATCCAACAATCGTCGCGCAACCAAAAAACAATGACTTCATGAGATCACTCTTCTCCGAAAAAAGGATAGATCAAAAAACATCTCCTGCCCCTCTAAACGCAAACCGTGCAAGAAGCGGAAAAAAAATCGGAAAATTTCGGAGGAGTCTTTTGTTTTTACTAGAGCCAGTCGCGGTTCGTCGCGTCGCAAGTGTATTGCTGATATAGGCTTAGGTTTTTTAAAGTAACAAGCACATTCCACGTGCCGTCCGCTGGATTGAATTTCGTGCGTGACGTTCCCGGAAAAGATTCTTAGGGCGTTGCCCTAGGCTACGATGGATATCGCCGTTGGCGAAAAGAACGACGGGCAAGCCAGTTATCCAACGAACCTAACGAACGCTCCAATAGAAGCATTGGGATTCAGCTGATATTCCACCAAAACAATCGATAAGGGTTTCGTCTTGGCAATCTTTCGTAGACACTTACGATAGTCGCTCGATTCAGTCGAAGTCCTACTCACGGAGAGTTCGAAATGGAGATCCTACCGATGAAAATAGATTCCCTGCTTTGGAAGAAACTAACCGCCATGGCGATCCTGTGCGGTCTTTGGCAAGTCCCTTCGATTCATGCACAAGACACCTGGAGCGGATTTCAAAATGGTGGTCGATTCACCGCATCGAATCTTCCGGAAACATGGGGTCCGCAATCGAAGAATGTAGCATGGAAAGTCGACATTCAAGGATATGGGCAATCAACACCGGTGGTTTTTGGCGACCAAGTCTTCGTGACCTCGACCAGTGGCAAGAACAAAGACGAATACCACTTGGTTGCTTATGCTCTGGCTGACGGATCCAAACGCTGGCAACATGATTTCAAGAACCCTTCGCCTGAGGAAAGCAACAACTATGTCAGTCGGGCCGCCCCGAGTCCTGTTGTGGATACGCAAGGGCTCATCGTTAGCTTTGAAGGTGGCGTTGTCGCTTCGTTTTCACACGATGGAAAACTTCGCTGGTCAAAGAATCTTGTCGAGCAGTACGGTCCGATCAAAGCCCGACACGGTTTGGCCTCGTCGCTCGAGCAAGACAAACAGAACGTCTATGTATGGGTCGAGCGAGAGCAGGATCCTTATCTTCTCGCTCTAAGTAAAAGCACTGGCAATGTCGTATGGAAATCACCCGGAGTCGGAGCAACGAGTTGGAGCAGTCCTCGGCTACTTGATGTTGCAGGAAAACCTCAATTGGTATGTAGCTCCAGCGGAAAAATCGCAGGATACGATGCTGCCACCGGCAATAAACTTTGGGAGTTTAGCAACTTGGCCAACAATACAACTTGCACGCCAATACCAGTCTCCGAAGGTAGGTTCCTTATCGGAGCTTCCGACGGTCGAGGTGAGCAGTCAGGAACCCAGACGGCAGCTTCGAGCGGACTGATCGAAGTTAAGGCTTTAAGCGATGGCAAGTACTCGGTGGATTTTGTATGGCGGGCAGAGAAGGCCACCTGTAGTTTCGGAAGTCCGATCGTAGCGGGCGATCGGGGCTGGATGGTGAACCGAGCCGGGGTTCTCTATCAACTCGATCTGGAAACAGGTAAGCAATTGTCGGCTGAGCGCGTCAGCTGTGGAAGTGTTTGGGCAACACCGCTGGCGACTTCCGAAAAACTTTATCTGTTTGGCCAAAAGGGGACCACATCGATCGTCGAGTTGGCGACGGCTAAAGAGCTCTCCACTTGTTCAACTTGGGAGGAATCAAACACTGCACCACCTGCAGCGATGGGAGGGGCAGTACTGTATGCTGCAGCTTGGGCAAATGATACCTTGCTGATTCGCCGGGGCGATTGTTTGTACGCGATTCGTAAGTAGTCTTCCTTTCTCTAATCGATTGATCATGCACCAACACCATTTTGATAGTAATTCAAATCCAAGGCGTTCTTTTTTCCGAAACACAGCCGCTTGGGCAGGGAGCTTTGCACTCGGTGCAGGGATGCTGCAACTCCAACGCCGAGTTCTGTTGGCTCAAGAGCCTGCAAATCCCAGCGGGCCTGTCGAGAGCCCTTTCGAGCGAGACTATGACGCACCGAGTTTCAAGCCATCTTGGAAGAAACCTCAAATCAATCGTCTGCTTGCACAAGACTTCATCATTTTCGCGCATTCGGATTTGGAGATGACCAAGAAGTTGCTTGAGCGTGAACCGGGTTTGATCAACGCATCGATTGATTGGGGGGCTGGTGATTGGGAGACGGCACTCGGGGGTGCCTCTCACATGGGTCGCCACGAGATCGTCGAGTTTCTTTTGAGCCGTGGAGCGAGGATCGATCTGTTCTGTGCGGCGATGCAAGGACAGACCGACGCAGTGCGAAGTTTCCTGACTCTTCAACCGACGCTCATTGATGCCAAGGGCCCGCATGGATTCGGGCTCCATTTTCATGCTCAAGTCGGCGGAGAGAAGTCCAAGGCGACGCTTGACTATTTGCAATCGGTCAAAGAAGTCGAGCTTAAACCGATCCCGTTTTTGAAGAGGCCACCCTCAAACCCGTAAAATCCACGTTAAACCTTGGGCCAGGCGGGCTTGAAACCACGATCGTCTGACTCTATTTCTCAACGTCGGTACAAAATCTTGCCACTCCGAAAAGACCCTGTTCTTTACAAAAGTTACTCCCCTCTGAGTCTCTCTTCCTCTGTGGTTCCAACCTCATGCTCTTCTAAGAAAGCCACCTACGGAACGCCTCGCATCGCCGGACTGATGCCCAGATGGCCGTAGGCCATCAGACCAGTAACCCGACGCGTGAGCGAGGAGGTATCGGAGTGGAGTTCCATTTCATCAGCCACTGTCGACGCTCCCTTTCGCGCGATCATATTCACTTAGGATGTCGAGAGTGGAGTAAAGTGCTGGGCCTAGTACTGACGCTCCCTCCCTTACGGTTCGGGTTACTGGTAAGACGCCGACGGCCGTAGGCCATCAGTCCAGTAACCCGACGCGTAAGCGAGGAAGCATCGGAGTGTAGCCCCGTTTCATTGGATACCGTCGACGCTCCCTTTCGCGCGATCATATTCATCTAGGATGTCAAGAGTGGAACAAGATGCTGTGCCGTGTACTGATGCTCCCTCCCTTACGGTTCGGGTTACTGGTAAGACGCCGATGGCCGTAGGCCATCAGTCCAGTAACCCGACGCGTGAGCAAGGAAGCATCCGAGTGTAGCCCCGTTTC
>JBEIGI010000043.1:0-45099 GCA_040381975.1 Pirellula sp. | reverse complement strand
GTGAGTTCTTGGTTCGATTCGTCTGCAGCAGTGACCGGTCCTGGGCGGATGCCGGTGGCAAAGTTTGGCACCGATACAACACCTTGGTCTTCATCCGAAGTTGTCGACGATGGGACCGTAAATTCCGGAGCATCGTTGACCGGGCGGATGATGATCGAGAAGGTCGCATTGGGTCCAATGTTGTCATTGGGGAACGGACCCGGACGACCGTTGTCGACCAAGTTGACGATGATCACAGCCGTTCCGTTTTGGTTCGGTGCGGTCACGAAGGTCAAATCACCCGTTGGGGAGATTCTAGGTTGGGTGCTGAAGAGTCCCGTGTTGGAGTTGAACGTTACGTTGAACGTAAGCGTCTGGGATGCTTCATCGATCGCCGTTGCTGGACCAGGTCGAACGTTGGTTGCAAACCCTACCACTCGGGTCGGTGAAACTCCGGTGATCGACTCGTTGTCTTCGAGGATCGAGACTAGAGTCGTTGGGATCGTGTACTGAGGTTCATCGTTGATATCGGCAACGTTAAGTGTAAGGATCTTTTCTGTGCTCTCGGAGGGTACACCGTTGTCGGTAGCAATCAAACGGATACGAGTATCCTTGAACAAGCTGTTGACATCGGGCGCCAGTTGGAACGTTAGATCACCTGTTCCGGTAACCAATGGTTGCACTGCGAAAGCAGTCGGATCGACCGCAACGGCAATGATATTGGTCGTCTGGTTCGATTCGTCCGTTGCAGTCAACGGGCCAGGTCCAAGGTTGGTGACGAAACCTGGCAGGGTCAAGAACCCGTCGTCTTCTCGCATGTTGAACGAGTTGAACGCCATGTCGAAGATCGGCGGATCGTTGATCTCTCTGACTCGGATCGTGAAGGTCTGAGTCGTCGAACGGTTGACGTTTGGCGATGTATTCGACCCGTCATCGAACAGGCTGACGCGTACCAAAATCGGTCCGGAGTTGAGGATGTTGACATCCGGAGCAAGGTCATAGGTCAATGTACCCGTCGGCGAGATGCGAGGCTGACCGGCAAGCCCGTTGAATTTGCTCGTGTCGATGGCTTGGACGTCAAACTGAAGGACCTGTGCAGGGACACCCGCAACGAGTCCTAGTTCATCGATCGCCGTCAGGGGACCTGCGGTGATGTTGGTCGCAAAATTCACAATCGGTGAATTTTCGAGGTCCTCATCGATGCTTATGATCGGATTGGGGATCGTAAACAACGGAGCGTCGTTGACCGCATTGACCAGCAATGTCACGGTGATTTCCGCCGATGAGTTCACATCGGGGATTCCGGGACGAGAGCCTGGAGCAGGTCCGTTGTCTACCGCACGAACTCTGATCAAGATCGGCCCGGAGTTAACGACGTTGACATCCGGAGCAAGATCGTAGGTCAGTACTCCTGTTGGGCTGATTTGTGGTTGTCCAGCCAAGCCATTGAATCGTGTTGGATCGACGGCGCTTACCGTGAATGAAACGGTTTGCGAGGCGAGTTCATCGACTGCGGAGCTAGGCCCTGGTTGGATTCCAGCAAGGAAACCACTCAGTGGTGAATTTTCAAGATCTTCGTTGATAGTGATCGTCGAGTTCGGGACGCTGAACTCCGGCGCATCGTTGACGTCTTGAACGCGGATGGTAAAGGTCTGAGGAGCAGACCGGTGAACATCGGGGATTCCAGGACGGCTACCGGTTTGTGGACCGTTATCGACTGCGATGACTTCGACGAGGATCGGGCCGGAGTTCAACAGGTTGACATCTGGAGCAAGATCGTACGAGAGAGTTCCATCGGGACTGATTTGCGGTTGAACGCTGAATCGACTCGGGTCGATGGCTCGAACTTCGAAGGTGATGGACTGGCCTGGAGGTCCTAATTCATCCGTTGCGGTCGGTGGACCTGCGACGATGTTGGTCAAGAATCCTGGAAGCGGGGAGTTTTCGAGGTCTTCTTGAACTGCAATCGTTGCATTGGGGATCGTAAATCCAGGGGCATCGTTGACGTCTTGAACAAGGATCGTAAAGAACTGTTCGATCGATCGATTCACGTCCGGGATGCCTGGGCGATCGCCTGCAGCAGGGCCGCTATCAACCGCTACAACGCGGACAATGATTGATCCGGAGTTGAGAAGGTTCACATCGGGGGCCAAGTCATAGGTGAGTTGACCGGCTGGATTGATTTGAGGTTGTCCGGCAGCGCCGTTGAATCGAGTCGGATCCAGAGCCGTGACTTCGAACGAGACGGTTTGTCCAGGCGTTGGCGGATTGAGTCCCAGTTCATCGGTCGCAGTCGGAGGACCAGCTACGATATTGGTTACGAAGCTTGCAACCGGAGTGACCTCGAGGTCTTCGAGGATGTTGATCACTGGGTTGGGAATCGTAAACAGCGGTGCGTCGTTAACTTCGACTGGTAGGATCGTGAAGGTCCTGGGCGCCGAACGGTTATCATCGGGTCGACCTGGCCGCGAGCCTGCTGCATTTCCGCTATCGATCGCGATGACTTCGACGAGGATCGGCGAAGAGTTTAGCGCATTGACATCGGTGTTAAGTGTATAGGTCAACGTTCCACTTGCATCGATGGCTGGTTGGCCTGCGGCGGTGAAGCGCGTAGGATCCAAAGCGGTGACTTGGAATCGAACGGTTTGTGCGGGTAGACCATTGACCAAACCTAGTTCATCATCGGTGGTGGACTTGCCTGGGAATATCAGGTTCAGGAAGCCTGGTGCACTGACCGATGCGTCTTCGAGTGGTGTCTGGGTCGGCCGTGGAATATTAAACAGCGGCGGATCATTCACATCGTTGATGTTGATCGTCAGAGTGCTGTAGATCAGCGTCGGAGGTGTATCGTCCATCCCGGGTCGTTTAGGTTGCTCATCGCCACCAGCCACACCGGAGTCTTCGATCAGGATTCGAACCAGCACTGGTCCATTGATCAGGTTGTTGTAATCGGTTGGAGGTGTGTAGGTGATCCGGTTGTTTACCAACGTGAGGGTTTCACCCAGACCTCGGTCGACGACCAATTCGGCGTCAACGATGCGGAGAATTTGGCCCGCTTCGTTCGTGTCGTAGATATCGCCATCGGTGCCGGTTGGACGATCCGGTTGGGTTCGGTCGTTGGCGGTAAAGAGCGAACCATCCCAAGTGATCGTTTCATCTTCATTGATGGTAGCTACGTCATCGACAGCAACTGGCGCATCGTTGACTGGAGTGACGGTGATCGTCACAGTGGCAGCAACGTTGCTGGTCATGCGAGGATCGGTCGCAAGGTAGACGAAGGTATCGGTACCGAAGAAGTCTTGTTTCGGCGTGTAGACGAACGAGCCATCGGCGGAGATTGTCAGGTATCCATGCTGTGGACCGCGAACGGGTTGTACGCCTGGTTGTGTCAAGTCCGAATCGAATACTCGGATTGGCTGGGAATCTGCATCGGTATCATTGGTAAGCACACCTGCTGCAGGGACGATCAAAACGTCATCCTCGGCGACGATGAAGCTATCTGCGTTCGCTACAGGTGGAGAGCCCGCGAGGACTTCGATTAGGTGGTCTTCAACTTCTCCACCGATACCAAGCCCGTAGGTAAACAGGCCACCGGTGCTACTGATTCGGAATCGAGCCGTAGTAAATCCGATCGCTGCACTTGCAGGGGTCGTGACATAGAAGGTGTTGGCTCCTGCAACGACGGACTGCGCGGTGAGGATCTTCTCGCCAGCATCTTCGAAATCGTTGTCTTGGTTCCAATCGATCCAAGCATCGACGAATCCGCTTGCTGAAGCCGTGAGAGTCACAGGTGTCGAGAGGGAGTTGGCGTTAAACCAGCTACCGAATTGAACGCCGTCTTCATCGTCGGCCGAAACCGTCAGTGCATTGTTCGAAACGGTCACTGCGGGCAGTTTAAGTTTCGAATCGCTAATGGCTTTGTTGATGGCAGCAGCCAGTGCGGTCGCAAAGCTATTTGGAGTGACCGTCGATAGATCTACCGATACAGCGACACTTCCTACAGCCAGAACTGTCGGAGTTGCCAATGGATTGGTATCAATGACTTGGAAGCCGACACTATTTCCGAACCCGTCGGTCAGGAACATGGTGTTACCGGCAGCAAGTCCGATTAGGTTCGAGTTTACGACAACTTCATTGGTGCCCGACTGGAGTCGAGATACGGCACCAAGGGCGTTGGACACATCGAAACGATGTCCGTTTGTGCCACCCAGGGACAGGATATTTCCAGTGGCACTTGAGTGGATGCCGGTGATGCTGCCATCGAGGATCGAGGCAAGGACGACGGATTGCAATCGCGAAGCGACATCGCTGGCAGTCACTGCACCGCTAAGGTTTACAGCCCGAGCACCAGCGATGATTGGTGCACCGCCATTGGTGAACTCATAGGTAACCGACTTGGCAACTGTGTCGGAGATCGTGATCGACTTACCGATCATAGTTCCATCGAATGGAGCCAGCAACAAGCGAGCTGGACCCTTGGTCGATACACTAAGGAAGTTTGCAAGTGTTCCGAAGTCGATGGACGAATCGAAGTCATCTGCATCAGCAGCGGCAGATGGTTGGCCATCTGTTTCGCCGTCGGCATAGTTACCTAGAACGAGCAAGGTTGCATCGTCGGGATATAGACCGTGGCGAACTCCATTGTCTGCAAGAAGTGTGCTGCTATTGGATCCTGTTCCGATCCTTTGGACTGCATCGCCGTAGTCGACGGAGACCTCGGGCATCAGGATGGTAAACTGGGTGAGCGAGTTGGCTCGGTTGGCTTGCAGGTTATTTCCAGCAAGGTCTTGGATCGCAGGAATGCTTAGTGAAGCAGCCATACCTGAAATCGAGTTGACACCTTCGACGAATATCAAGCCATTAGCAAGCGAGTAGGCTTTCACCCCCGAGCCAACTTGATTGAGGGCTTGGGTAAGTGCCGTGGACATAGCGATGGCATCAAAGCCTGCTACGGGGAGGAACTTCACGGGGATCGCACCGGCGGTGACACCTGGTCGTCCGGAGAGGACCAGCGAGGAGCTCGATACGTTCATCGTATCGCCGACGTTACCGCCGACGACGACGCGTCCGCCAGGAATAGCTTGGACAGGCCAGCCGTTTTGACGGATCAGTGGGTTGACCACCGCAGCGATCTTGGCTGCTAGTTGATCTGGGGTATCGGAGGCAAGATAGGTGATGACCTTTGTGGCAAAATTGGTTTGCGTATTGCCTGCGAGGTTGAATTCAAAGGTGATCGTTTCGCCGCCGGCTGGGGTGTAAGTAAAGGTTTGGCCATCTGCCACACCTGCGGTTGGAACCGTCAGGATAAATCCGCTGTCGAGTTCCAACGAACGCGTTCCACCGCTTGCAAGGGCCACGGTGAAGCGATCCCCATCGATACGGTTGGCCGCGTCATCTGGAGCGATCACTCGCAAGGTTGGTTTGTTGATCAGCGTCAATTCATAGACGCTGTCTTGTCGCCAGAAGCCTGCAAGAGGAGTTAGGCGAATCGTACGGCTGTTGAAGCTATAGCCGAAAACGTAGTCAACGCCCGGGCTGAGCATACGTCCGTTCTCGGTCAGAACGACATTGTCTTGGGTGATCGTCTCCGGATCTGGTCCGGTGCCTTGGCGTTCATCGATAAGGATTTCGAAGTAATCGATGTTACCGGTCCTGAGTTGGACGTATGTGTTGGACCCATCGCGATCGACTTGAGCGGCGTCATTATCGAGTGGACGCTGGAGGATTGCCAGCGGTCCATCGAGATCGACGCGGTCAAGTGCACCACGGTCGGCAAACACGTTCGACCCTAGACCACCTGGGGTACTGACCGATGGATCATCGCTACGAAGCAATCCATAGGCATCGAACTCTGGAGCGATGATCGGGCTTGTTGGCAGTCCGACAGCAGAACGAACCTGGTCGAGCAGGTTTCGGTCTTCAAGCGAGGCGATCGATGAGTCGATGGCTTGCGAAAGGGCTCGGAGGTAGAACCTGTCTCGAGTCGGATCGGTAAAGAGTGGCTGACTTGGGGTCAGGAAGATTGGGAAGGACTGATTGGTTCCGGGTGTGAGATTCGTCACGTTGCCTTGATAAAGATTTGCACCGACAACAACTGAATTTTGAACTGTTGGATCGACGTTAATGCCCGTCGCTAGGTTTGCAAGGATGTTGCTGAGGATGGTAGGACTGGTGGTGGCTTCGACGAGGATACCTGACTGACCTGCACCGGTGTTGCGTCCATAGATCGTGTTGTTAACGATTCGAGTGACGCTTGTGGGAGCAAGAGCGAGGTTCCCGACAGAGGAGTCTCCACCGACACGAATACCACCGCTGGAGTTACCAGCCAGGATGTTATTGACGATCACCGCTCCAGGAGCCAAGCGGCTGTTGTTCAGGGTGATCATGTTGCGAACCGAGCCTGGGTAGGGTCGGGTGCCAGCCTCTGTAGACATTGGGACTTGGCGAGTCGCAAAAGGTTGAGTTGAGATCTGATCCATGTTGATGAATCGATCCGAGAGATCCCGAGGAGCGGGGATCAGGTTAATACCGTAGTTCGAGGATTGGGTGACTGCGACTCCGGAGATGATCAATTGACCTTGGTCGCGGAAGATGTTCGCATCACCGGCATCTTCGCCCCACTGGGTGTCCTGCCCGTACTTGATGGTGTTGAATCCAAGTGGAACCGGGTTTCCGTTTGCATCGCTGAAGGTGAAGCTGGAGTTAGCAAACAAGTCCGAAGCGGCTTCTCCGTTGAACTGAATCGTCGAAGCATGGGCCGCATCGTAGAGTGCTGTGCCGAACATATCTCCGTTGTTTTCAACAGTCAGGCCCAAAACAGCGCGGACTGCCGGGTCATTGATGGCATCTCGGACAGCCAGAGCGATTTCGTTGTCCGACGCGTTCGGAGCAAGAGGAATTCGGATTCGGCCAGGGGTATCTGGTCTGAAGGCTGGGTCACTGGCGTTAGGAGTCGTAAAAACATTGAATTCGAAGGTGACAATATTCACGCCGTTGCTGACGGTAAAGGAGTATCCATCACCAATACGGCCTGCAAGACCGGTGGTGTCTATCGCCAGTGCTCGAACCAGTCGATCGTTGGTGTTGAACGTACGTCCTTTAGGTCCAACCATCGGTACCGGTTCGATGGCCAGAGCTTGGCCTTCGGTCTTACCGTAGTCCGGAGCGGTTCGAATTTCGAGTTGGTAGGCACCGGTTTCTAGTTCAGGAGCACCTGCGCCGTTTGGTCCACCGTAGAGTTCGTATTGGAAGGAGTCCACGAAGACCGGTTGGAGAGCCTGTCCGTTGGAGACCATTTCCCCACGCTCTGCAAAGCTGATAACGATATCATCAATCGTTACGCTCATGGGTGAATTGGGGTTACCTTGAATGGTCCCGTTGTTGAGGGCTCGTCGAGCAGCCTGGGTGATTGGGAAGAATGTATCCTCGGGACCAAAGTTATCACCGAGTCTTCGACCGCCGCTAAAGCGGAGGATTCCTTGGTCGGCCACATCCCAGAGGGCTGTGCCGAAGACTCGAATGGTATCGCCGTAGAATCTCCAGACTTCGGTGTTGTTTTCTTGGCCCGCGACATTGAATGAACCTGCAAGCGAAGTACGGATTTCATCGCGTACGTTTCGTTGACGGCTCGAGAGGGCACCTACCGCGTCGATATCTGCACCGGGCGAGACACCGCCGTTGGGCCCTTGGTTCGGATCGTCGGTCAGTCGCACATAGCGAAGCAGGCTATCGGTTCCGAAACCGAATGCATCCAGATCGACATACCGGATAAGACCGGAAATGGTTCCGACAGGGGTGAATACTACCCCGTCATAGCTAACTTCTACATTGACATTCTCTGACGTGCCGACTTCGTAAACGGCCAGGTCAGGTTGATCATCACCTGATCCGGTAAGGTAGTTGTCAGCGAATTGGACGACCATGGAACCACCGCGACCGAGCGAGACAACGCTGTCACCTGCGACAGGCTCAGTGAGTCCGACATAGTCGGGTTGCCCGAGGACTTGGCTCAGGTCTTGCAAGCCTGCGATCGGTGGCGTGCCGCCAGCGTTAGGATTGTAGCGGCTGGCTGGAGCGAGATCTGCAAAGGAGATTTCGCCGTTGCGGTAGAAATCGCCAGCAACAAAAACAGCGTTTTGAGCCGTAGGGGTTGATGGAAGCGAGTTATCGATTCTCACAACAGCATTGCCCGCAGCGACACCGGGTTTTCCGGTAATGATCGCATCGTCTGGTCCGATCAGATCATAATCATCTGGGAAGACTTCATCGGGCAATGGGTCTCCGTTGAGATGCGTGATATTCAATACGTTCGGACTCGCGGTGCTAACCAGGACGCGGTAGCCTGCTGCGGTAAGAACATTGGTTATCGATGTGGCGACAGCTTCGGGACTATCGGTCAGAGCAAATGGAATTTGGTTTGGACCTGCGCCGGTTGCGAAGGTGTAAATATCTGAACCGATCTTGAGTTGGTCTCCGTTCTTAAAGCTTCTGCCAGTAGGCACGTTCAAAACGAGGCCCAAGTCGAATTCGAAGGTGACCAAAGCGTTCGGATCGGTGATGTCCGAGGTGATTTGGAAAGTATCCCCATCAGAGATTCGTTCACCTGGAATTGCGGAAAGTTCAAAACCACCTTTTTCAGGGACATTGGTTCGGAAGTCCCCACCGGAGTTGAACTCGAAGCGGATTTTCACATCGCGTTTACCAGCAAGCGAACCTAGGTTGACGCGGGCTTGCCTCCACCCTTGATTGTCGAATGCCGAAGAGGTGATGAAGCTACGACCGAAGGCATCTTGGTTGCCATTCCGAGGAACGTCGTATTCGCTAAAGGGTGGGAACAGTTGTCCGTCGGCGTATGACTGGTCGACGTAACCTGCGGAGTTGTTGGTCGTCAGGAGGATCCATTGTCCATCCTCACCAGCTCCGTAGACGCGGAAGGAGTCTAGGAAGGGAACGTTTCCGCCATCACCAAAGATATTTCCATCGTTGTTGGCGGTGGCATTTTCAGTGCGGACGTTGTAGTTGAAGTACATGACCGGTTGATCGCTCGATGAGTAGCGACTCAGGTCGATCATGGTGCTTTCGAAGGCACCCCAAGCACCACCGGGCATCGCATAGGTGTTGGTGGTGTTCCCAAAGTTGTCGACACCCAGGATGTTTCCAGGGTTGTTGTAAGCAAACCGCAGGGTATTGTTCGGGCCGCTTTGCGATGAACCGGAATTGTTGAAAGTCTGAGTACGACCGTGACCTGGTGACTGAGAATCAGGATCGGAGTTCGATACGTGCCAGAGGTTCACATCGAGCGAAGTAAAGTCGATACCCACCGGGTTAAAGGGCAATTGAAGCGACACTTCGCCTCTTGGGAAGATTGGCTGAAACTCCCCGTTGACATCAAATGCGTAGAGTACTCCGGTCCTGGAGACTCCGAACATCATGTCGGCAAATCTACCGTTTTCAACATTCTCAGGTCCGCGAGATAAACCGGTGAAACGGATA
Organism: Pirellula sp.; assembly: GCA_040381975.1. Classification (GTDB taxonomy): domain Bacteria; phylum Planctomycetota; class Planctomycetia; order Pirellulales; family Pirellulaceae; genus JBKCUI01. The sequence continues at coordinate 35,628 of JBEIGI010000043.1, read as the reverse complement.
GGTTGACCGGTTGTAGGATCATTGAGTACTACGCGCGATGGATTCGACAGGCCAAGAATGAACGGCTCAACCAATTCACCTTGATCGGTCACGCCAAAGACTTGATCCCCGACAGTAGTCAGGCCATTTACTCTACCGTTTGCCGTAACGAAGGCACCCACTTCAACAATGTTTGTTCCGGCGGTTTGGCCCATCGCTCCGGGATTCGCTTCGTAAAAGGCTTCTGAGCGATCCCCTGACTGGAAGCTAATTGCTGCACCAGTATCGGGATTCAGAAGATAGATAATGTTTTCTACGAGACCGGGAGCAAGTGGTGGGGGTTCGTTAAAACCACCATCACCTCGTCGAGTAGCAACACCAAGAAATACAGCTCGGCTTTGAGCAAATAAGCTCGTATAGCTTAGTGCAGTAAAGACCATGCCATCCCCGGTACCGTTACCGGCGTCTGCTGCTGGTCGAACATCGAGATTGCCGTCTGCGTCAAAATATCCTCCATAGGTAACAATGCCCGAGTTTCCAACACCTGGCTGGGGCAAGCCTGTATCGCCAATATCGATACCAAAGAAGCTACCGGAAACCGAATCCGTAATGGGGAAGTTAGGGATTTCGTTTCCGTTTGCAAGGGTGGTGTACATTTCCTGGAACGCCATACCGGTTCCAGCGGGTGAAACTGCGATATCCCTAGCAGTAAAGCCGTTGGTGTATTGAACCACGTTAATCCCATCGCGGCTCATATTAGCCTCGACAGTTCCCGTCATCGGATTGACAAAAGCTGTGCTGCGTCCCCGCGAAGCGAACAGTGTCACATCCGCGAGGGTGAAGGGAACTTGTCCACCAGCAAAGAGACTTGGCGAACCGCTGGCCGTTGTCAGTACGGGAACAGGTTCAAATCGATCTTCGCCTAATCGAGCCACCGAGTCGAGTGGTTCGAGTCGGATTTCGGCAGCACCAGGAATACCGCCAATGTCCGATTGAGTAAACTGCGTCAAACCAAAGTGCATTACGGACTTGTTGGTCACTGCGACAGCATAGTCGCCCGGTGGCAATTCGATCGGTCCGATGTATGCATCGCGCTTTCCGAGCGAACCTCGGGTCAGATCCGTTTGATCCGTTCCCTTGAGTATGGCAGGTTGATCGTCTTGGATGTTCGAATCATCGGCTGTAAGGACGAGCGTAAGGTTACCGCCGGCATTGCGTCGGAAGACCCACAATTGGGTATTGGCTCGACCGACACCGTCGGCGTAATCGATATCGAAAATCAGAGAACCGTGCGCATCGACACGCAGAGGAGTATTCGGTGTATTAGCCGGCAATTGTTGGATCGAGTCTTCGTCGCGACCGACCGAGAAATTGAACCAATCGATATCGGCGGGCGTCGATAAATTTCCAGCGATGGAGGAGCCTGCACGATCATTGACCATCACATTGCCAATATCGATCGCAGTCGAAGAGGCGCTGCCACCATCGACGAATGGTTCGGCGTACTCACCAACCAGGGGTGAGTGCATGGTATTGCCGAAGATTTCGATGCCGTTGGTTGCGAACCTCAAATCAGCGTAACGAACCGTCGAACCGGCGATTTCTTGACGCTCTTGGAGGCGAACATGGAGTTTGTAAGCACCGGTGGTGATACCCGTTGTTGTATCGTAAGGATCGGTAACAACTCCAGGCAGTTTGTTGCTCGAACGAACTCGGATGTAATAGAGGTTCGATGTGCCGGCTACACCTGGTAGTACCACGCGCAACCCTGCATCGCGAGGATTGGTCGCTTGGAAGTCAACGTTCGAACCTGCTGCCAAGGAGTTCTCGATGGACGTCGAGATTTGATCCATTGGGAAGGCCTTGATGGCCGGCGAATAAGCTGGGTTCTCGAGCGATTGATCTGCCAAAGACTCGGCTAGCGAATCATCGCTAAGTGCCATAATCTGACCGCTCTCATCGATGAGTTCAACGATCGAATCGAGGGATCCGGAGGTTTGATCAATATCGAGCCAAACGGTCGAACCTGCAACGCCCGAGAAACGATAGACGTCCATGTCCTTAGGAGATGCGATCGCTCCGGTGAGGGTTACACCGAGCCGCAGATTTTCGTCCCCGAGTCTCAAATTTGCCGCGAGCTTTCCAATGTCTTCTGCCAAGAATGGATTGTCGTTGCTACCGCTCGATGCGATCTTGTCGGATTCCTTTTCATAGGTCATCTCGACGTTGCGATCGTTGCTAAATGGGGTGAACCGAACCGATCGCCAGTTGCCTGGTTGTGGGGTGCTCGCTGATCCATCATTGTTGGTATCGCGAAGCGATGCACCTTCGTCGTCAAATCCTGCACCGATCGAGTCGTCTGCAAGAGAAGTGATCACTACCGGGAAGCCTTGGGAGCCGAGTATTTGAACGGTTCCACCGATGCGGTCCTTGATATCCAAAGGACGCCCCGCAGCGGTGATACCCGCATTGTTGCTAGCCTTAACGACCAAGCTCGAATCGACCTTGCTAGTCAAGCGCAGACCACCGTAGGTATGGAAATCAGGAACGATGATTTCGCTCTGAAGGATGTGTACGATATCGGTGTCATCCCAGACCGATTCGCTCACGAGGGTGCCGCCGCGGACTCGCATGCCGTTGAGGCCGTTTCCACCAAGACGGTTGTTGAATACAAGCGGCCCGTAGTTGCCGATTCCGAGGTTCGTTTCGCGTTGATTGAAGCCTGTGGCACGACCGAAGTCCCGCTGACTCTTGGCGTTGAGACTGGTGTGATCAACGCTGATGGCTGCAGTATCACTCGCGGAGTTATCGCGGATGACATTATTGATGATCACCGGTTGACTCGACAGCACGAAGATCACCGAGCCGTCGTTGTTGCCTTTCGCATCGCGATTGGTGGTACTCACATTGGTACGCCCCGATGCATTGCGTTCGATCAAAGAGTTGGAAATCCTCGCGGTGGCTTGATGGACTTCGATGGCATTGAAGGACGCGAAACCGCCAGGGATACGCGATTCACCACCGCCGAAGGTCACCACGGCATTGTCGATGCTCAGTTCGCTCATGTGGCGAGCCAGGATACCAGACCAGTTCCCCGGAGCACCACTCGTCGCCGAGCCATCGTTGTTGGTATCAAACGTGCCTGCAGCTCCGTATCGATCATCGAGCCTCGAAGTGAAAATCACCGGTTTGGACTGTGTTCCTTCGGCGATGAGAGTTGCCCCAAGGCCAACTTCAATGCGAGTACCGAGTAGTTTGGCGACGATACCTGGATCGATCACCAGCGTGCTATCTTGACGAGAACGATTCAGTTCGGTGAGTCCGAGGGTTTGAATCGCACCATTGAAGGTGATGTTGTTATCCACATAGACGGTATCATCTTTGTTCAGTACACCTGCAAGACGATAAGGACCCGTGTTGTTGACGCGGCGGTAAACACGACGCGACACATAGTCGCTTGTTGCAGCCGGAATGTTGCTCAGGCGAACAGACTGATTCGCTTGAACGACAATACTCCTCCCGGTGCTCGATAGGCTCTCTTGCCCAAAGCGATCCATGTAGGTGACGATGTATTCAAGGGCCGAAGCGCTTGTGAAACCGTTGCCCGAAGTCGGAGCAACGTTTGTAAGTAGCATCAGCGAAGTGTTCGGTCCTGCGATCTCGTTGGTCGGGCCGCCAGGGGTGCCTGCGACTAGCAGGTTTTCACCAAAGACCAAAGTGATTTCGGAATCATCGATCCGAGCGTGTGTCGTCAGGGCCTTGGTCGGTTGGCCTGGTTGGGTTTCGACGCGAACGAACAAGCCGTTGATGGTATTGTTGCGAATGTCATTGTTGTAAATAACAGGACCGACACGACGGTAATCAGGGACGAATGCTCCTGCGTTTTGGTAGCGTGGCTCGGTGAAGAGAGTTTCTTCGAAGCTGTTTGGATCGGCGCTGATGGCCGAGTCGGCACTTCGAGTAATCGAGTTACCCAAGATCAGCGGGCGGGCTTCGCCCAGCTCGATCGGACTGGTGACTTTGGCTTGTGCTCCAGAGCCAACCAAACCACCACCAAAGGTCATTCGCGCATTGGAGATCGTATTGAGGAAAATACCTTCGCGTTCGCGATCGAATCGACCTTGGGAACGATCGACATCGTTACGGATTTCAACGCCACCCCAATCCCCAGCCTTTGGAGTTGTTTCGAGTGGATTCGTATCGGTACCTAGCGATTGGTCGGTGTAAGAGGTGAAGTATACAGGGAGGGTTGGAGTTCCTAGGACCTGAATTGCTGCTCCGGAACGATCGATCACCCCGTCGCTGCCAACCATGATGCGGGCGTTGCCGAGCTTAAGAATCGCTCCAGCATCGATCATCAGCGTTACACCGCGTGGAACTTCGAGACGGTCGCCATCGGAGAGTGTTGAACCAAAGGCCCCACGACCCACTTCGTATGCGGGAACGCTTGTGAGTGAAGGAAGCGGATTGGCTTCGTTGAGACCCGCAAGGCGGATAATGTCTCCGGGTTGTGCAGCGCTGACGGCTGCGGAGATGGAGTTGAACGGAGTCGAAAGAGTACCGGTTCGCGTTAAACCGGTATAAGCCTTATCGACAATCAACGTACGAGGCGAACTTACGGAAGTACCGTAGGCGCCTGCAGCTCGGAACCAGAAATTGAAATCGCCACCTGCGATTCCATCACCATCTCCATCGAGCGCCGATCCGACGGCGGTCGACGTGAAGCTTTGTTCTGAAATGCTGCTTGCATTGGTGCTCTTGAAGTCGAACCGGAGTTGGTAACGGCCTTGGCTTGTCGCACCGCTTCCGGTATCGAGGACTTGAGGATCGTTGTCTTCGTTACCTTTACCAGTGACGGCAACAAAGTATTCACCCGCCGAGAGGGGTACATCGATCAAAGAGTCTTGGCTGATGTAGTTGTTGTTGACCGAAACTATGGACAATGCACCCGTTAGGGGGTCTCTTTTCATCAAGGTCAAATGCGTATCGAGATTGCTCGAGTTATTGAGACGCTCAGCGATGGTTTCGAGTCGGACTTGGCCGTTGGTGGTCAGTTCGAATCGGTACAGATCGACATCTCGGTTGTCGGGACGATGGGCATGTTGACCATGGATTTGATCGATGATGCCTGGGAAGATTTGTTCGAGTGGATTGAAGCTCGAATTGAGACGTGTTCCAACGACACCGCCGGTGCTGTTGGATACTCCACCGTTGCTGTCGCTCCCCATGATTGTGCCGGCGGGCAAGTCGTAGGTATGGTCGAGCCCGAGCAGATGCCCTATTTCGTGCATCGCAGTGGTGAAGAAACTAAACGGACCGGCTTGTCCAATCGGATTGTCGGGAGCTACTTCGCCGCCGAGTGGTTTTTGAGAGACGCCAAAACCGAACGCAGTATCCCAAGGCTCAGAACCGTCGAGGATCGCCATGTCCCATGATTCCAGAGGGTTGTCTGGATTGGGAGCTTGCCCTGCAACACCTAACAAATCGCCGGGGCCGCTGATCGTTGAGTTGATCGGAATCATATCGCCGACGATGATATTGAAGATGCCGGGGGATGTGGGGCCAGAGTACTCTTGAAAATCAACTCCCAAGTACCTCGAGTAGAACTCGAAAACCTCTCGGATCCGTTGCTTTTGTTCGCTGGTGATCGAGGTAAAAAGACGTCGTCCAGAGGTATCCACGCCATAGGCCTGATTCTCCATGAAGTTGTACCTGATGGTGCGAATCTGGACATCTGGATCGGGTGCAAAATTAGGAGGTCCCCAAATCACGTCGGGGGATCGCAAAGATCGATCTTCCTGGATATCCCGGTGGCCAGGTTCTTGGCTGCTACCGGGGAAATCGATCCTCAATGGGTTGCTTACGGTTCGGATCTCTTGTTGCAGGATCGAAGACAAGCTTGCCGAAATGGGCACACCAGAGTTGATGTCGAAAGCACCGCTGAGGAAGCCTTGTGGATCGGCCGCAGGGGTCACCAACGGTACCGTTGTAGGATTGATCACCGAAGAAATTGGCGAATCGGATCCGACTCGCAGACGGTAGGTTCCACTTCCAGCCAGAGCATTGATCGGACCGGCGAATTGCAGCGAAGCCATCCTGATGGCCGGATCAAAGGTCACCTTGATGGGGTTGAAAACTTGATCATCAAACGGACTGACCGAATCGCCCGTCGCGATGAGGTTATAGAAACGAGGATCGACGACCGTCGGATCGGCATTTGGAGCTAGATCGCCTGTGGAAATCTTTCGATCGTAAAGTTCGCCGTCGTTGAAGTACACTCGGATCGTGTCGAGGTCTTGGGAGAGCGTACCGTCGAGTGCACGGTTGATCGGTTGCGGAACGATCGCCGTGATCTTGGTTCCAAGTTCGAGGTTGAATACGTAACTGTCACGATCGGTGCCGCTCTTGCGGGGTTTGAGCGGATCGTTCACGACGTTGCGAACAGCGTTGATCCCTTGGGCTGGTAGATCGACACCGAAGACCTCAACGTTGTAGAGATCATCTGGAAGCGGTTGCGAGAACCTAGCGACGACAACACGTTTGTTGGCTGCATCGGCAAAGTCCAAGTACTCAGGTGTCACGATGATATCGGTCGAAACTCCTCCGGCACCGAAAACACCATCACCACCGGATCGAGTCAGCCGAATGCCATTTCGAAGCGTCGATGGACGGACGTCATCGCCACCTGCAAAACGGAAAATGAGTTCTCGTGGAGACTCATTGAGGGTGTTGGATCTGGTCGTCGAGAGGATCTCGCCGGTGTTGGGGGCAACCGAGAGCAACCGGAAGTCGAGGTCGAGGATATCACCCGCCATCACTTCGCGGCGCTCGAGGTTCTCGCAAAGAATATTGCGAAAGCCCCTGCGTCGTTCTTGTTGTTTGGAACGATTGCTGTTTGCAGATCTGGATGCGTCAATTCCCATTTGAACGAACCTTGGAACCGTACGGTACAAAAATGGAAGGTAAGGGATGAGTCAGTCAATGGAGCAAGCGGAACCTGGTTTGGAAGGTTCCGCTTACCGATTTTGTGTGTGATTTATTATCCGCCGAACAGGTCTTTGAAGGCCTGATCAAGCGATGAATTGTCCTGGTCTGTTTGGCTTTCGGAAGGTTGATGACTTCCGAGCAAACTGGCTAGGTCGTCAAAATCGTCTTCCCAGTTGGTGTTGCCAAACATGCTGGCAAGTGGCATCGACGAGGTCTTCGAAGCCGTCTGTCGCTTGGACTCCATCATACCAGCCCAGGCGGGCATTGGGTTGGAGGAGCCAAGACCTCGGCCTACTTCTACGACCATCGAATCGAAGGCTGGGGCGGCGTTAATACCGACCATTTGTTCGCCTTCTCCGCTGCCGCTGCTGGCGTTGATCTTGTCGACGACTGCTAGAACATCCAGCGGGGTAACAAAGTTGTCCCCGTTGACGTCGACGTAATCGGGTGGTCCAGGCAATCCTGCGACCGGGATGCTCGAACCACGTGAATTGAGCAGATTCACTAGGATCAGCACATCGATCGGGGAGATAAACCCGTCGGCGTTAACATCCCAACGTTGACTTGGGTTTTGATAGGCCGGAGGGGGAGCCCGTCCGATGGTGATCGTGACGGTTGTTTGTGGGCTAGCTGCACCGAAGGCATCGATGGCTCGGTAGGTGAACGTGTCGGTCGTGCCAAACAGAGCCGTTGGGCCTGGGGTGTAGGTGAACGTTCCGTTAGCATTGAGCGTTACGGTACCGCGGGTCGGTTGGGTAACGATCGAAGCGGTCATTGCATCGCCTTCGGGGTCTCGGTCGTTTGCCAAGACACCGTCGTCGAGTGGGGTAGCCGTGAGGATGCCTAGCGGATCGGTTGTCACCAGCGTGACACCTTGCGGAGTCGCGTAGTTATCCGGTTGGGTCACGGGTGGATCGTTCACTGGGGTGACTGTCAGGACAAACGAATCCGAAACGAACCGATCTGTGGTGTCGGTCGCCACGACGTTGATGAGTGTTTGGCCCGAAGCGTTTGGAACGAGGGTCAACTGCAGTTTGTTGCCTTGGATCGTCACGGTGGCAACGTTGGTGTTGCTACTGGTGGCTGTGAAGGTCAGGAAGTCGCCGTTGATGACATCCGGATCGAAGAAGAACTGCGGGCTTAGGTCAAAGAGCACTGGCAAGGAGTCTTCGGAAACCGTGCGGTCTGGAAGTGGGCTGACCAATCGCGGATCATCGTCGACTGGGGTGACGATCAATCGCAGGGTATTGGTCGTCTTGAGTCCAGCCAAGTCCATCGCTTCGACAACGATGGTGGCTTGTCCGTTTTGATCGGGCTTGGGCCTTACGAACATCTTGCCGCCGGCAAAGCTCGGTTCAACCAAGCCAGGATTGGAATTGCTTGCGACTCGGTAGGTCAGTACATCGCCGTTGGTTGCGATATCCGGATCGCTGAAGAATTCCGAGAGAGTGAATTCTCGCTCGAGAGAATCTTCTTCGACCGTCACGGTTCCAAACGGCTTGAGGACGAATGGGGGATCGTTGACCGGATCGACGATCACGGTAACCGTACCGCGACTGGTTTGTGGATCTGGTTGCCCGTTGCTCAGTCCGTCGTCAGTCACCAGGTAAACGAATGTATCGGTGCCGTTGAAGTGAGATGGCGGAGTATAAACCACACGATCCCCGAGGACTTCGACGCGACCACCTCGGGCCGTCGGGGTGATCACACCGCTGAAATTCAAGGTTTGAATCAACTGTTCGTCGGCAGGCCCAACGGTATCACCGGCGATCAGGTCATTGATCAGGATACTTACTGGAATGTCCTCGTCGGTTTGCAATGTCTTGTTGACGGTGATCGGAGGATCGTTCTTGTCGAGAACCGTCACAAAGATCGTTCCGACGGCTGTCAATGGATCTGCGAGGTTTCCAGTGATGCCATTGTCGATGATCGTGTAGGTGAACGAGTCGTTTCCTACGAAGTTCGTCAGTGGAATGTAGGTGATCACACCGCCGACGAATCGAACGCTACCACCTCGTGCCGAAAGGGCATCGACAGCGACGATGTTGAGTGTTTGATCGCTTTCGTTTGCTGGCCCGGGAACCGAAGCAGCAAGGACGACCGAACCTGGAATATCCAGTTGTCGATCTTCGTCGATCGTGTAGGTCAGATTACCGGCAATCGGTGGATCGTTGACTGGTCGTACGTTGATCACCGCAGTGGCGGGTGCCAGAGCGTCCAGCACTCCATCGGTGACGATGTAGACGAACGAGTCGGTGCCAAAGTAATCGTCGTTGGGGATGTAATCGAACGTTCCGTCGGAGCGGAATGTAAAGACCTTGAAGTTCGACGGTGGGGTGATCAAGCGTGCCGAAAGTGGCTTGCGATCCGGATTGATATCGTTTGCCAGCACACCGTTGTTGCCTGGGAAACCATCGTTGTCGAACGGATCGTTGGTGATCAGACCACCGAATTGATCTTCGTTCATCGTGTAGGTGTCATTGACACCCACAGGCGGAGTACCCGGGATGATGTTGACGCGATAATCTTCGACTTCCCCATCGAGAGCCAATCCGGTCGGGGTTAGCGATCCGGCGGTTGAAGCTCGGAAGCGAGCGAACGAAGAGGTGGCCACGGTTACATTGGGTGCCGTTGCTGGGACTCGAACCTTGAGGGTTTGCGTCAGGTTGCCTGAGCTGAAGACAACGTTGTCGAAAACGTTTTCGCCTGGATCGGCCCAGTCGCCGTCAAAGTTAAAGTCGATCCAGCCGTTGAGCACACCGGGAGCTGACATGGTAACGGTCAGGTCGGTATCGACGTTCTTGTTGAACATCGGTGCTTGGTTTCCGGTGAAGACGTTGGTTTGGAAACGGAACGAGATACCATCATCGTTTTCGTCGCCGTCGCCCAGGGGTTGCGGTTTGCCTTCGATTTCTGGAGTCACACCGCTTCCGAGCACCAAGGCTGAATCGCTAACAACGTGCCTTGCACCATCGTTGGTCTTGAGCGTTGGGTATCGAGATTGGGTGGTGGAGAATGGATCGGGAGCATCGCCGTAATCGAGTTCGACTCCGGGCATAATGATCGTGAACTTGGTCTCGTTGTCGATCCGATTGCTCGACAGGAAGTTGCCTGCATTGTCTTGGACACCTCGCAGGAAGAAGCTGCTAAGTTCAGGACTGATGCTAACGGCATTCTCGACAAAGAGTGTGCTTCCGCCTCGGACCTTAGCCACCAGCGAGGTGCCGCCGGTTGCCGATAGGCCGTTGATGGCGCGGATGATCGCATCCCGCATGTTGATCGAGGTGAACGATGGGTCTTGGACAAACAAGACGGGGATCGCTCCACCGGGGACACCAGTACGACGCAGCGATGGAGCATTGTCGACATTGGTAAGGTATCTTGCCGTATCGAACAGCTCGAGTCCTCGGCTGGTGATTTGCGAATCGAGGTTCAAGATCGACGACTTGATCGTCGCTTGCATCGCCTCATAAACGCGTTGAACGGAGTCTTGGTTGGTATATCGAATTGGAACTCGAGCCGGATCGCGACCGTTGGCAACACTGATGTTTTCGAATTCGAAAGTTACGGTGTTGGTGCCATCGGTGATGCTGAAGTAATCACCGTCTTGGGCATTGCCGCGAGCGGTTGTCAAATTGCTGTCAAGAACGTTGACTGCCGAGTTCGGTAGCAAGCCGATATCGACGCGACCGTTTCCTGCATCGCGAGCAACCACACCCAAGCCTGGGAAGGAGTTGATCGCAGCGATCATGGCGTTGACCACATCATTTTGTGTGGAGGTGCCGCTGAATCGGATGGTTCGGCTACCTGGGATGGTCGAACCGCTGAAGTTCCCATCGAATTCGAAGATCGCTGTCAGGTTTCGATTCGTGATAGTAAAAGATGTGTTGTCGTTCAAGTCTGGACCACCGCGAGCGGGGACTTGCAAGAGCAAGGTGCCGAAGATCTCGAGGGTCGTACGGCCTTGAACGCCTGGTCGACCGAAGAGTCCGACAGTCGGAGCATTGGCAACCGAAATCGAGTAATCGGAGGATCCACCGATGATCACGTTTCCGTTTCCGACGTGTTGCGGAGAGAGTCCAAGTCCAGCAGCAGCGATGGCCGCCGCGAGTGCTCCACCGATTTGGGACTGAGTATCGGTCGGACTAAACACCACTGGGATATTTCCAGCGGCAACATTCGCATCGGTCGTGAACTCAAAGGTTTGCGTGACCACCGACCCAGCGACATTTCGCGAGATCGTTATCGTGTTGCCGTCTTGGATCGTTCTTGCGACACCGACGATATTCAATTCCGTGCTGACCACGTCGACTCGGCCTGCAGCCGGTAGCGACAGATGGATGACGTTGTTGTTGACCACCGAAGAGTTCAGTGCAAGCGTCGATCCAGCGATAGCGCGTTGGGTTGCCAGGGCCACATCTCGATCGCTATTGGCTTGGGAGATGTCGATTGAGACATTCCCAGGTTGAGTCGTTCCATCGGAATCGTACTCGAAGACCACGGCGACTCGACCGTCGGTAACGCTGAAGGTTTGACCGTCGGTGATTCCACCAGGTCGGGTGCCCAACGATGGGACTAGCAAGCCGATGGTGGAATTGGGTTGCTGGATCGAGGGAGCCGATTCGGTATCGATGGTTGTACCGATCGGAGCACCGATGAAAATGTTTCCATCGCTTGTTAGGCTGGCGGTGATACCAGGAATCGATGGGTTATTGATTGCGGCAACCAAGGCTGCGACGACTTGCTGTTTGGTTGAAAGCGAGGTGAACTGCACGACGCGAGCCGATGGATTGATGATGTTTGAGTTGCTATCGAACTCGAACGAATAGGTGGTCGACCCGCTGGTGATCGTGAATCGATCCCCATCGAGGATTCCGCCGGCACCACCGCCTGCTAGGGGCAGGTTGAGTTGGAGGCCTTGGGGAATCTGAATTCGGAAGCCACTTTCGTATTCGAACGTGACGTTACCACCGTTGGAGTCTTTGATGGTGAACGAATCCCCATCGTTGATTTGATCGCCGGCGACAGCGTTGACAACAAATCGATCTTTGTTGTTGATGTTGATGTCGTAAACCTTGTTGTTTCTCCAAACACCCGCCAGTGGTTTGAGAACGATCTCGTTGGTCGTGGTGTTGTAGGAGAAGGCGTAGTCGATACCTTCGACTAGGAGTCGGCCATTTTCCGTGATCGTAACGACCGAACCTGGGAGACGGTTGCCACCGGTTCTACCCACGACCGAATCGTCGTTGATGCCAGTGCCACCACCGATGTTGGCGGTTTCGAAGCCGTCCTTGAGTTGGATTCGGAATTCGGGATAGACCCCACCGGTGAGTTGAATCACCGACTCGGTCTTGTCGCTATCGACTTGCTGAGCATCGTTGTCAATAGGAACAAGCGACACGGCTGTTGGTCCGATGAAGTCTGCGCGATCGACGGCACCTCGGTCTTTGAAGACGTTCGAGCCTAGACCGCTTGGGGGAGCGACATTCGGATCATCAGCCCGGAAGATCCCGTAGTAATCGCGGTCTGGGGCCAGGATCGGACTCGAGGCGACACCTACGGCGTTCTTGACGGCTCGGAATCCTTCGCGCTCGGGCAAGGAGTTGATCGAGCTATCGATGATTTGCGATCCGCTTCCGGGGAGGAAGTTATTCCCAGGGAAATCAACCAGCAGCCGTTCGTTGTTAGCGGCAATGAAGTTGAAGTCGGTGCTGGTATTGGGAACGTTGGTCGGAACAGCCTCGATATTGCCCCAAGTGAGGTTTGAATCGGGCTTGGCTGGCTCGACATACTGGTAGGTATTTCCACCGACAACGACCGCAGAAGGACGAACTGCGGCGACATCACCAACGATGGTATTGGTGAATGCTGGTGGTTCCTGAATGATCGGGCTTTGGACATTGATAAAGGTGTTGTTCAGCAGGGTTGGAGTCGCGCCTGCAGAGACATAAATGCCACTCTCGGGAATGAGTTGATTTGAATTACTTCCTCCGACGCGGCCGTTGATGCGGCGTGAGACACTCGACGTGATCGAGTAGGCATTTCGTAGCACTACGAACTTTTCGGTTGTACCATCACCTTGTGCGGTACCAAATGGTCCCGACATGGTTCGGTCATGACCGAAACCCAACGCCATGTGGTTGGTACTTGGTGTGTTGAAGACGTCGAATGGCCCAAGTTCGTCGTTGGTTCCATTGGCGGTTCTGTTCAGGCCGGCTTCGAGCTGAGCTCCACGGATATTGCCGGAGTTGATCCCAAGATCTGGCCCGACGGTGTTGCTTGCCGTTGGGTTGTATCCGTTGATACCACCGAGAGCAATTGCCGAAACGGGAGCGAGTGGATTCGCAAACCCAAATGCACCATTGGCAAGATTTTGAACATTGTCCATACCTGAATTATTGATGGCGGCAGCAATAGCCCGAGCGACATCGGGTACTCGGTATTCAGGACCGATAAAGACAGGAATGTTATTGCCAGAAACGGCTCCTGATCGTGTGAACTCGAAGGTTCTTGCGTTGTTGGTTGTTCCAACAAAGTCAGCGACCTGACGGATGGTGAAGGTCTCCCCATCTGCATAGGAGTTGACTTCGTCGACCGTGATCACGAATTGCTCGGGTCGGAGGACTTCGAGGGTCATCGTGTAATTGCCGCTGGTATCACCGCGAGACCGATCCGCAAACGAGAGTGGATCGTAGGAGGTGTTACCCGAGGCACTGATGGCAGCGTAATAAACACCGGCTTTGGTTGCAGTAAAGTCGATGTAAGGATCCACACCGAGCGACTCGCCTGGAGCAGGAACATTGTCGGCGGTTGTGGGATCGTTGCCATTGCTAACCACTTGAGCTACACCGCTGGCATCAAAGATCTTGAGGGCGGCATTGAGCCCACTGTTGGTATTGACGTTGATCTTGACCCGTTCGCCGACCTCAAGTTGGAACTTGTACAAGTCCACATCGGTCGATCCAGTCGAGAGCGGATCAGGAGTCAGAGTGCCGTCGACAGAGTACTGTTGAGGGTTGATGCCAACACCTTGGTAGGTTTCCACGGCACCTGCAATGGTATCGTTGGTTTCCGTGTCGACTCGCACGCCAGCCGATGGTGCCCGTCCATCGTTTCCGATGAAGGTGTTGTTGACTGCACGAGCAAATGGAGAAGCCGTGTAGTCGCCGAGACGTTGGATTTGCAGCGCAGTATTGACCCCTACAATGTATTGTGGGCCACGGACGACCATGCTAGCCGATGGATAGATCCAGGTGAGAGGATCGGCTGGATCATTGATAATCAACCGGTTTTGAGGCTCGATCCAAGCGGAAATTCGCTGGGTTGTTCCGTTGGTGGTAAGGAGACTTCCAAAGAACGAGTCACGAATGGCCTTGATCATTTCATCAGCGGCATAGCCCGATGGTGGAGGTGGAGCTCCCTGTCTCAGATACTGAGAACCTCCATCTTCTCGATAGTAGATCGGGATGTAGTCGGGTGTCCATCCGTTTCCACCCATGACACCGCTTCCAAAGATCGGGGAGGCAGTGCTCGCGCCTGAGATATCTTCAAATTCAAAGCGAACACGAGTTCGTGCCACGCCGACTTCGAGTCTGCTGGGGATCGCGTCATCGAAGAAGAAGCCTGCGTGAGTGCCGTTGTCGTTGATGGCAATCGTGTCTTGTGCACCTGGTCGAACAGTGAGCCTCCATGTAGGTGTTTCACCTTGAAGGTTCAACCCGCCGAGTCCTGACTCGTCAAAGATGTTGTTCATCACAACGATGCCAGGAGTAACCCCAGCTCGCTCGGCAACTGATCCGGGAGCTACGCCAAACGGTACGATGTTGGCCACGGGTAAATTGCGTGTAAAGGCTCCACCGAGGGTCGGGGGCAAGGTGGTATTGGTCGTACCGGCCAAGGTGATTCGGGCTTGTTGGGCACGACCATCGGCATAGTATTTGTCAGCAGGAGCCGACCAAACACCAAAGTCCCGGTTACTGGTAAAGACGCTGTGAGTGACCGTGAATTGGCCTTGGTTTCGAGCGATGTTTTGGTCGCTCAAACCGTCGAATCGCTGAATCCCTGATTGTCCTGCAACGGTGAAGATGTTCGACGGGTCGATGACTTCGACGTTGCCAAACAGGTCGATAATGCCGTTGCCATTTCCGGTAACTAGACGGTTGCTATCGGAAGCTCGGACATTGAGCTGCTTTTGTTGGAAGAGTTGGTTGATGATGTCTCGGAACTTGTCTCCAAGGCGAGCGGGTGTATCGCTGGCCGAATAGAGAATTGGGATGTTTCCAAAGTTGACCGTACCGGTTCGAGTCCATTCGAGGGTGACGCGGTTTGCACCGTCGGTGACATCAAACGTGCTACGATCGGGGATCGAGAGTCCGTTAAGGAACTCGACGGTGGTGCTGTAGGAACCTCGGTAGTTTCGAGGAAGACTTGTGATATTGTCTCCCGCACGAATCTCCATCTGGTAGACACCGGCCTTGGTCGAGAATGGCTCGGCATCGGTGACGAGCACTTCGTAAGTACCACGTGGTAGTTCATTTGCACCGAGGAAGCTAAGGAATGGATCGCCCGTTCCGACCGATCCTCGTGTCAGGTCGACAAGATCCGACCCAGAAAGAGGGCCTGGCAGATCGTCGACGATCAGCGAGCGGGTGCGGGTCGTAGGCGTTACTGGAATGCCAGGTGTGGTCGGGTCGTTGTCGTTGTCCAACAGGAGTTGGATGTTGAGCCGTTTGCGATTGAGTCCGTCGGCATAGTCAACATCGATCACAACTGGATAGGTCGACGCAAAACTTGGGTTGCGAACATATTCGCTGGCCAAATCGCCGACGGTGAATCGATAGCGGTTGGTGCCACCGACCAAAGTGCCTGCAGCACTGATGGCGGATTTGTTCGTTAGATGCAACGGGCCAAGATCGACGATACCATCGGTCATGATACCGTCATACATCGCCGAGTTGGCTTCGCCGGTCAAAGGCGAATTGTTTGGCATTCCATTGACTTGGACACCGTTGGTCGCGTAGCGAATATCGGCGAATTGAACCGTCGAGCCACCGAACTCCTGTTGGTCTCGCAGACGGATTTGCGCTGTGTACGACCCTGCGGTAATACCCGCAGACGATTGATCGATATTGGTGCTCTTGGATCGAACTCGGAAGAAGTAGGTGCTCTG
Organism: Pirellula sp.; assembly: GCA_040381975.1. Taxonomy (GTDB): domain Bacteria; phylum Planctomycetota; class Planctomycetia; order Pirellulales; family Pirellulaceae; genus JBKCUI01. The sequence continues at coordinate 19,493 of JBEIGI010000043.1, read as the reverse complement.
AGCTCCTGCTACTCCTGGCAATAGGACTCTCAACCCTGCATCTCCAGGGTTGGTCGTCCCATCTTCCTTGATTAAGCCCGACGCATTCCTTCGAGCCGTCGAGCGCGTGCGCTGAACAATCGAATTGACGTGATCGGGATTGATCGTTGGGTCTTTGAATAGGAGCGATGGGTTCGACTGCTCGGCGGTGCTATCGTCAGAGCGAGCAAGCAGGTCTCCGTTGGCATTAAGAATTTCGACGACCGAGTCGAGAGTTGTCAGTGTGTAATCGATATCGAACCAAACCTCAGTACCGGCCGTGCCAGTAAAGCTGTAGAGATCTTGGTCTGCTGGTTCACTCAGTACACCTTGGATGGTAAATCCAAGAACCAAGTTCTCATCGGTGGTGGATGTATCAGGCGACAAAGCACCGAGAAACTGAGCCGTCAGAACTGAATCATTGATTCCCGGGGCGATGACTGTTCTGGATTCGGTTTCGATGACGGTTGCAACGTTGCGATCATTGCTGAAGGAATCAAAAAGCAAGCTGCGCCAATCGCCAGGGCGTGGGATGCTTGCGATTCCATCGTTGTTCGTATCGGTTTGAGGGCGTCCGTCAGGTTGGGTACCGGCTCCTACACTATCGTCCCGAAGACTCGTTAGGACCACTGGGAATCCAGGCATGCCGAGGACTTGTACGGTACCACCGACACGATCGCTGATGCTAGAGAACCGACCGGTAGCCGTCAGACCTGTTCCTCGTTCTTGATCGAAGTTCGAGCCTTGGCCTTCCATCTTGACGACCAGAGATTCATTAACGGCGCTTTGAAGTCGCAGGCCACCTACATGTTGAAGGTTGCTAACAGTGACCGAATCAAACAGCACGTGAACGGTGTCGGTGTCGTCCCAAACGCTCTCAGTTGTCAGAACATTGCGTTGGAGGTCGCGAACCGAAAGGTTGTTTTGATCGCGATCGTTGGTCGAGGCATCAGCGCGAATTTCAAGGCCGTTGATGCTGTTGTTGAATAGTCGGTTGCCTCGGAAAAGTGGGCCGCGGTTCCAGTCGAGCGTCTTATCGCGATCGACTTCGCCAGTTTGACGACCAAGATCTCCTCGCAGCTCGGCGTCCATCGAGTTTGCATCGATGGTGATGGCCGAACCGGTATTGTTCTGGAACGTGTTGTTCAAGAATATCGGTTGGGTGCCTCGGGCAAAGACGGTTGACCCACGGCTCGCGTTGTTTCCGAACGGATAGTTCTCGTTGGCGGGTCGTCCAAGTCGGTCGATCGGGCCTTGGCCACCCATACCATTGCCGTTGTTTTCGAAGACCGTATTAGCAATCCGCGCGTCGGCCTGCTGCAACTCGATGGGACTAAAGGCCTTGAATGTACCTTCCAATCGTGAGATACCGCCTGCGTAGGCAACTACAGCGTTATCAAGACTCAGGTTGGCACCTGGCGACGTGTAAATACCGCTCCAGTCGCGTTGATTCGCATCGGCCGATGCGTTGAGGCCGTTATTGTTTGTATCGAATGTTCCACCGGCACCGAAGCGGTCGTCTTGCTTGCTTGTCAAAACAACTCGTCCACCATCGACACCTTCGGCCAAGAGTTGCGTGCTGTGTCCTAATTCAATCCTGGCACCCTCGAGTTTGGCAATCAGCCCTGGATCCATAACCAAGGATGCATCAAGGCGAGGTCGAGTGTTCCCGGAGGTTTCGACTGCGAGTGTGCCTGGAAGGGACGAGCCGCTATCGACGATCGATGTGGTCGCAGGATCTCGAAGATCTGCGATGAGGCTATAGGGCCCTACACCACCGACGGAGCTTCGATAAACCCGACGTCCGGCATAACCGGTTTGGACACTCGGAAGCGAGGTTAGCCGGATCGAACGATTCGCAGGAATCGCACCAACGGCTGGTGTGGTTGTTGCAGAAGCAGTCGCGTTGGATGCGAGGCTTTCACGGCCCATCGCATCGACCATCACAACTCGATAGTTGAAGGCTCCGATTGGCAGCGTTCCGCCTGCGGTCGCATTGACACCTACAGAGCTAACGACTGGTCGATCGAGCAACAAGGTTGCTTGTGCGTCGCTTGGATCTGAAAGTGCACCACCTCGGTCGGTATAGGTCGTCGTGGTGCCATCAAGTTCAGCAACGAGTCTGTAGGCCCCTCCGACGGAGTCGGCGCGGTAGAGTCTCCTAGAAACGTATTGCTCGGGAACACCAGGTAGACCGATGAATCGCACTGCGGTTTGACCGCCCGTGAGTGTCAATCGAGGAGTGGCTTCCGATGGCGGGGTTTCATAACCGTTCTTATCGACGAAGGTCAGTTTGTATTGGTAATCTCCTGGTGTCAGGCTACCGCCGAGCGATGGAGCTAGCGAGATGAGGTTCGACGGAGCGATGGTGCTATCGAGCAAGCCACCACCGGGGTTGCCAGAGACGACGATGTTTTCGGAGATGACGTGGACGATATCGGTGTCGTTGAATCGTCCGGGAACGGTCAGTTGTTTGAGTTCGCCACCTGCTGGGGTGGAAACCTTGATGAACAAACCATTGATCGAGTTGTTGATCAAGGTGTTATCGTGGATTTCTGGCCCGACGCGATCGTAATCAGGTGTGAAGGAGCCTTTTCGCTGGAAGCGGATATCGCTAAAGAGGGTTTCCTCGAAACTGTCAGGTGTGGCGCTCATGGCCGAATCGGCAGAGTTGGTGATCCGATTGAAGGTCACCGTCGGTCGCATGTCGGCGATCTGAATGGTGTTGACCGTCTGCTGAACGGAGTCGATTACGACCGATGCCGATCCACCGTATCGCATATCGGCGTAGTTGACGTACTGACGGAATACACCTTCGTCTTCGAGATCGAAGCGACCTGCAGAGCGATCTAAGTCTCGTTTGAAGACCAACCCACCCCAATCGCCTGGTGCAGGGACGGTGTTGGGCGCGTAGTTATCGAGTCCGATCGATTGATCGAGCCAAGAGGTAAAGAAGACACTGCCGGTGATTTCAGAACCGTCGGCTGTCTTGATGGCATTGCCATTTCGATCTAACAACTTAGGTGTGCCGAGAACTTGGAGGGCACCACCGCTACGATCGACTCCGAGTGTCGAGCTTCCAACACCGATTCGGCTGCGTCGCATCTTGAACACTGCACCGGCATCGACCATGACGCTTACGCCCTTAGGCACGTCCATGGTCGAACCATCGGAGAGGACCGAACCTGCAAGGACGCCAAAGCCGACTTCGTAGGCAAAGTTATCTTCGACCGTTTCGAGCCTACCATCAGCACCGCCGTTGCCGACGATGCGGATGATGTCCCCTGGAACGCTTGCTGCAAAGGCATTAGCGACACCGGCACCAGAGATGTTATTGAAAGGTTTCGTGAGCGAACCGTCGGCGTTGGGACCTGCAGACTTATCGACGAAGATCGTCTTGCCCGAAAGGTCGATGGCCGTCAGTCCATTGGACAGCTGAATGAGTCTTTCGCCTCGTAAGCTCACGCGAGCTCCATTGGCAACGGCTGTTACTCCCAATTCGCTTCGGGAGTTGATCGCGTTGGCAAGGGCTGTCGCGAGATCTCCAGCAGTGCTGTTGGAGTTGAAGATCACCGCAGTGTTGCCGACACCTACGAGCGGATCGAGACTGAACTCAAATCTTCGCACGACCCCATTGCCGCCGGTGACGGTTACGATGCGTGTGTCAAGGGATGCTGTGCCGCCTGAGTTGAATCGCAACACTCGATCCAATGGCCTGGTCTCAAACCAGTAGTTGTAAACACCACCTTGGACGCCATCACCATCCCCATCGAAGGTCACGTTCAAATCGCCAGATCCATTGTCGACGTCTTGGATGGAGTCCGAGCCGTCGGTCTGCGCACGGAAGGTAACTCGTAGATCATAGCGGCCTTGGGTGCGTCCACCGTTTCCGGTGCCTGGTACGGATGCATCGTACTTGTCATTGCCTGAGGCAGACATGCCGATGAAGTACACACCTGAATCGAGATTCATTCGGATCAAAGAGTCTTTGCCGAAGTAATCGTCGTTTTGGGCGATCAGATTGACGTTGCCACCGGTAAGGACGATCGGCGAGTAGGTCAGTTCGCGGTTGCCTACCTTGGTGTTACGATCACCCTTGAGCAGATCGACTTTCACGAGTGATCGGGCCGCAGGATCGTTGTCCAAGGCTCGAATGAATTCATCGAGGGTCGACTCGCTACCAACGGTCGAGTTGAGATCGATCGAGATCGCATTTGGGAAGGTGTTGACGATCGGTTGGGCTCCGACACCACGGTTGGATCGGGTGACGAAGACCAAGAGGTTGTTGCCAAGTTTTCCGGGTTGGACCGCAGTGAACTTGACTTCGATTCCACCGCCGGCACCCAAGTTAGAAATGGCAGCGGCTTGGGTTTGTTTGTAGAGAGCCAAGCGGGTATCGAGTGGACTGCTGCTGGCGAGTCGTTCGGCGAGCGTCTCGACGACCAATGAACCTTGGCGAGACTGACCGTTGGGGCCAAAGTCGATATCGAATCGATATAGGTCGATATCGCTGCCTTCGGATCGATGCAGGTAGTTGGCTCTGAGGACATCGAGATTGCCGGGGAAGACTGGCTCAAAGTTTCGATTCGCTGAGGTTGGGAAGTTGATGAATCCTGTATCGAAGTTCATCATCGTCGACGGGTCGGCGTCCCCTGCGCGAGCAAGGCCGAGCATCAGGCCGATGCTAGCGACTGCTGCTCGAGTGAAATTTTCGCCATAGTTGTCGTTCCAAGTGTTGTCGGCAGAGAAGACTGCAAGGCTGTTTTGGTAGGCTGGATCGATCCGGACTCCCCAACCACCGCTAGCGGCATTTTCAACGGTAAGTCCACCGGAGGGCAAAGCGGCAAGGGCACCTAGGGCCATCGTAAAGCCGCTGTCAGGTGTTTCTACAAACTGAACACCGATTTGCTCTGCCCATAGCGAGAAGGCTTCTCGAATTCGGGCGCGTTGTTTTTCGGTGATTGCATTCGACTGTGCTGCTCCAGCGACCGCTCCGTAAGCATCCTTGAAATTGTAATAAATCGTTCGAACGCCATTGAAGTTATCTCCGGTGAAGGCTGGATTGATGTAGTTCTCGAAGGCTTCAGGAACATTGCGGGTTCCCGGATCGTTGTTGGCACCGATCAAGTCCAATGCATGGACTTCTGGATCGATGTTCGAGGTTAGGAGCAAGCTAGTAAGCGGAACATCCTTTGAGCCGAGTGTGCCGAGATTCGTCGAGGTGTCAAAGGAGGAGCCGAGTCCAACCAGCGCGATCGGCGAGTAATTGATAACGCGGTTGCCAACAACGGTCGTTCCGACGCTTCCGGCTTCGAGGGTGACGGTCATCAATGGCGAGGAAACGGTCGAGACGTTCAGTGCATCGACAATTTCGTTGGCCGTGACATTTGCTCTGGCCATGTCAACGACGATTACTCCACCGACACTGCTTACCGTTGGCGAGCCGCCAGAGAGGGAGTTGACGAAGGAGACTTGGAGTCCAGAGCCGGCTTCACCCAAGGTCTTGGCGGTGAACCGCAGTTTGACTGCTCCGTTGGTATTTAGATCGGAGATCGCTGTCGCTGCGGCTTCGCTTCGAACCGGTTGGAATGGGGTTGATTCTCGCGTTCCGATTCGGAGGCGGAAGCTGCTTGAGGGTATGAATGGTCCAGGAAGGACATCGATGTCCGAGGAGAATCGTAACGTTGCGGTATTGGCCGAGGCGTTGTAGGTGACTCGCTCTGGCTTGAACGTGATGTCGTCGGTATTGCGAACGGTGTTGGCCGTGTAGTGAAGTTGGTAGAAGTCAGGATTCTCGGCGCTACCTGCGGTAGGGTTGCCCATCGAGTCGTTTTCAACAAAGAGCTTTTCATTGTCGAAGTAAACGATGATTGTATCGCGACGTTGCTCGAGGACACCCGAGGAGTTGCGCACGACGGGCTGAGGAACCACGGCGGTGACTTTCGAGCCCAGATCGATACGGAACTCGATGGTGTCTTGGCGGGTGTTCGGATCGCGAGGAACGAAAAGATCGCCGGTCACATTTCGCAGACCGGTAATGCCGCGAACCGTATCGTCGAACCCAAACACTTCTAAGCGGTAGTTGTCGTCGGGAAGGTTCTCAGCAAAACGGAGCGTGACTTCGTTTTCATTGGGACGATCACCGATGATGACCGCACCTGGATTGATGACGACATCATTGCTCTTGGAGACCAAGATTGGCGAGTAAGTTGCAGGATCGGCTACCCCTAGAGCGGTCGAGGCAAAACCGCCGTTGATCTTGGCCGATAGCTTGGATGCCACTGGAGAGGTTGGCAGATTGATCAAGTCGACGAGTTGTTGGGCAGTGATGGTCGACCCACTGCGGGAGTTGAGCACCAGCGAAATGATATTGCCGGCGATACTCAGTTGCGGAGGTGCTCCGACGCCCAAGTCAGCCCGCGTGACGTTGATACGGAACGAGTCGGTTGCGTTGCGAGAAGTCAGTTGGACATCAACTTTACCGTTGGTACCAAAGTCGGTCGAGACGCTCGGAAGGCTAAAGGACCCATCGCCGCCGGCGCGGGTTACACGAATGCCGCTGACGGTGGTTGGGTCGATGATCTGGGCATCATCGAAACGGAAAGTCAGCTCTCGTGGGGAAACGGTTCGGATAGAACCATTGTCGATCAGTTCGCTATTGTTGGGTTGCACACCGATGAGGATCGGTCCAGTGGATACCTTGGCATCGGACTCTAGGCGAAGGCTGTAGAGTTGGGTTTCGCCTGCTGCGCCCGCGAGCACTCTCAAGAAATAGGTGCCGGGGTTCAAGTTCGGGCTTTGTAGGATCTCGGGGATCCCTGCTGGGCTCGAATTGGCCACAGCAACAACTTCGCCATTGAGTCTTTCGATTTGGAAAGAAAGGTTGCGATAAAGAAGGGAATTGACCGTAGAGATCTGACCACCTTGTGGTCCGACATCGTATTGCAATCCTTCGGGGATGAGCGACACACGCTTGAGCTTGGCATTGCCGACGGTGAACAAGAACACGTCGGTGTCTTCGCTGCGATCGATCGACAGGTTGCTAAAGGTCGATACGCCATTGCCCAATAAGCCTAGGTTCGAGGCTTGGCTTGTCGCGTCGTTTTGTTCGTAAGTGTCACCGTAGAGCGTTTGTGTTGCCAGGATGTCGTCATGCTGGGCACCGTAATAGGCGAACGACACAAACGGCTCCATGAGCTTGGTCTGATCGGTAGGGATCACGTGAAGTAGCCCGATACCGTGACCGATTTCGTGGGAGAAGACGTTGTGAAGACCGCGATTTTCTCCGTTGGCACCATCGGAGTTGAGCGAGTAAAAATTGTCTGACGTATCGATGACCATGTCGCCATCGATGCCGTTATTCCCGCTACCGGTCGGTAAGAAGGCATAGCCCAAGATGCCCGAGTTGCCGTCGGCGGCCGTACCGCCGACACGCATATCGCCGCGCACACCGATCACGCCGCGGGAGGCAGCACCGTATGCGGCACCGTCATCATTGGGTTCATAGATGAAGTTCAACCCTGAGGAGGCAGCCCAGTTCTCGTAGGTTCGACGTACCAAATTGAACCAAGGTCGATTGGCGACTGGTCCAGGGGCCGATCCATAGATCCCATCCATAAAGGCGATGAAGTTCGATGGAGCCAAGCCACCATTGATGGTGCTGACCTGAGTACCGTCTGGAACGATACTCCATGAAACACTCGCAGGGTCTCCGTTGTTGGGGCTAGAGCCTCCCACGGGATTGACCCAGCGATTGCCGGAGAGGTTGATGAAGCCTCCGCCGTTTAGGCCGTTGGCTCCTCCACCACCAAGGAGGTTTTGACCACCGCCATTGCCACCCTGGTTGTTGTTGCCCGCATTGCCGAAGTTGAGGCCTCGGAGTTGATCGGACATCCGTTGGAAGTACGCAGGATCGGTGCCTGCATCAAAAATACCAGCGGCATCCATCACCTCGCGGCGTTCGAGCTGTTCGCACAACAAGGAACGAAAACTCAAACGACGAGTCGATCGAGCGTTCGAAGAGTGACGGTTCTTGGACCTGGATTCATCAATTCCCATTTGCGGTAAACCTTCATACCAATTTGGATTGGCGGGTCACAACGGCAGGAAATCCGCCTTTGTAGGGGGACTGCCTACATAACATTTGCGATTGAGTATAATTTGGGTGACTTCGGATGCAACTTTTGGAGATTAGGACAGTGTCCTAACGGCCTTGGTTGTACACGAAAGCCAATTTCCCGGAATCCAACTCGGCAAATCCCGCCGCCAACATTGAATTCCTTGAAAAACTTCCTAGACCTACGGACACAACGGTCCTGAGGCCTATAACGTGGATTTGGATGCCTGGATGTTGGATAAGTTCCCATTAGATCAGGGGAAAGGCTTGAAGGAGGAGGCCAAAGTGTCGAATTCACCCTTTGTAATCCTTCATCATACCGGGCATATTTCTCAAGATCGTGGGGATCACTGGGACTGGCTGATCCGTTTTCCGGATTATTTCCTAGCAGAATTAGCGCCTCGGATGCAAGCGAACCAGGAGGCACAAATCCACGGTTTGCTTACATTTGCCAGTGAAAATCACCCGAGTCAGTGGTCTTCGGGGAGTCAATTTTGGCGATTATCACCTCACCGAATGGAGTATTTGCAGTACCAAGGAGAGGTTTCTAGGGGACGCGGGAACGTCAAGCGGATTGCCTTCGGAGAGCTGCAATGGATTTTTCTTGACGATTTTCAATTGCAGTTCCGCTTGTTCCGTCTGGGTTATTTGGATGATAGCCAGCATTCCTCACAGACGAAGCCTTGGTTCATGGATGTCGCCTCCTCGGGGGCTTCCGTCAACCGGTTCGCAGGGCAATACTCTCTGACCTTCGACCGCGATGGCTCGGACTGCGGTGGTTTGCCGTGGATGTCCCGCGAGCCGGATTCGGGTAAGTATTGGCGTATTTCGTAAACCTATTTGTTGCTTGGAAGAATCCCGACGCATGACTCTCTCGCCGATGATGAAGCAGTATGAGGAGGCCAAAGCGGCCAGCGGCGATGCAATCTTGTTTTTTCGCATGGGAGACTTTTACGAGCTTTTCCATGAGGATGCCAAGACGGCCGCGCGGGTCCTAGGCTTGACCCTTACGAGCCGGGACAAGGGGGAAAACCCGATTCCGATGGCTGGCTTTCCGCATCATCAGCTCGAAGGCTACCTCGCGAAACTCGTACGGCAGGGATACCGCGTAGCCGTTTGCGAGCAGGTCGAAGATCCGGCCATGGCCAAAGGACTTGTTCGCCGCGAGGTACAGAGGATCGTCACTGCCGGTACGCTTACCGATGACGCTCTGTTGGATCCGAACAAAAGCAATCTGTTGCTTTGCGTCTATTCTCCTAAACCGGGCACCCCCAGCGCCGAGGCGATGGTGGGTCTGGCATGGGTTGAGCTCTCGACAGGTCGATTCGAAGCCGCAAGCTACCAGGCTCGCGAGCTCTCGGATCAGATATCGAGACTCGAGCCCGCCGAGATCCTCGTGCGAGAAGATGATTCGGCTCTGGGCGCAGATCCACTTAGTCGATGGGCTTTGACGCGACGTCCGGTTTGGCAATTTGGGATCGACGAAGCGACACGAGTGCTGCACGAGCATTTTGATGTTCTGGAATTAAGCGGCATGGGTTGGGATACAAGCCCAGAGGATCGGCTGGCCATCAGCGCCGCAGGTGCTGCGATCGCTTATTTGCGTGAGACACAAAAAACGCCGATGGATCACATCCAGCAGTTGTTGCCGGCACGCATGTTTCAATGCATGGAGATCGACGCTTCGACGCGACGATCGCTCGAGTTAACCCAAACTATCCGCACTGCCTCGCGCGAAGGATCCTTGCTTGAGGTCATCGACCAAACACAAACGGCGATGGGTTCAAGGCGGCTTGGACAATGGCTTTCCTCGCCCTTGATCAGCATCGAGCAGATCCATCAGCGACACGGTATGGTCGGTGGCTTGGTTCAAAACGCCAAGCTTCGACAAACATTGCGCGAGATTCTCAGGGAGATTTACGATTTAGAGAGGTTGCTCGCTCGTGTAGCCACGGGCCGATGCAGTCCGCGCGATCTGCAACAAGTCGGTCGTTCGCTTCTGCAGATCCCCAAAGTCCAATCGGTTGTTAGCCAACTTCAAAATCCCCGAGCCGAAGCTTTGACTGGTGCTCTGGATCCCTGCAACGCACTGAGTACACGCTTGCACATGGCCCTGCAGGACGAATGCCCGTTGCTTTCCAAAGCAGGAGGATTTATACGCTCTGGGTACGATTCAAGGCTTGATGAACTGCGCGGTTTAGCTTCGGGTGGTAAAGAGTGGATCGCGCGCTATCAAGCTGAGCAATCGCAGGCAACGGGGATCCCGAGTCTGAAAGTTGGTTTCACATCGGTCTTTGGATATTACATCGAGATCACCAACACGCATCGGGATCGAATCCCTGCGAATTACGTTCGCAAGCAGACACTTAAGAACTGTGAGCGTTACATCACGCCCGAGCTCAAGGAGTACGAGGAGAAGGTTCTCACGGCCGATGAGTCGAGCAAACAGCTCGAGTACGAACTGTTTTTGGAGTTGCGAGAGTCGGTGCATCAGGCGACTGGGCAATTGCAAAGGAATGCATCGGTCGTGGCCGAACTCGATTGCCTGGCAGCTCTTGCGGAACTTGCCGTCAAAAACAGCTATGTTTGCCCGACGATGACCGAAGAACCGATCTTGGAGATTTACGAAGGCCGCCATCCGGTGCTCGATAGCATGATGGCTAAGGGCAAGTTTGTGCCAAACGATTGCATGATCGGTTCGGAGCATGGCAGAATCCAACTGATCACCGGTCCGAACATGGCCGGTAAGAGCACTTACATCCGCCAATGCGCGGCGATCGTGGTGCTATCGCAAATCGGTAGCTTTGTGCCGGCCCGCAAGGCGACGATCGGGATTGCCGATAAGCTATTTGCTCGGGTCGGTGCGAGCGACGAGCTGACTCGTGGGCAAAGTACCTTTATGGTCGAGATGGTCGAGACGGCCAGGATTCTCAATACGGCCACCGAACGATCGTTGGTGATCCTCGATGAAATCGGACGTGGCACCAGCACCTACGACGGCCTGAGTTTGGCTTGGGCTATCGTCGAACATTTGCACGATCGGAACAAGTCACGAACTTTGTTTGCAACCCACTACCACGAATTGATCGAGTTGCAGCAGTCTTTGCCGAGTGTTCGCAATTGGAATGTATCGGTCAAGGAGTGGGACGACCAGGTGGTCTTTTTGCACCGGATAGTGCCAGGTGGTGCCGACAAAAGTTACGGGATCCATGTTGCACGGTTGGCGGGTATTCCGCGCGGAGTCAATGAGCGTGCCAAGGAGATCCTAGGGCAACTCGAGGTCAACCATCTGAATCGTTACGGGCAGAGCAAGATCGCTCCGCCCCCGAAGAAGTCCGGTGCGATTCAGTTAACGCTTTTTCAGTGGCAAGAAAACGAGATCGTCGATGAACTCAAATCGCTCGATTTGACCAATTTGACCCCACTTGCAGCTTTGCAATTGTTAGAATCGATGCAACGTCGTGCAGCATCCATCCAGTAGCTATTAACGTTCGCGTATCGAGTGAGGTCGCTTGTGTCTGCTTCGAATTCTTCGGATGAACCGATCGAGAATCCCTATGAAGCTAGCGTCAGCGCCGATACCGATGAAATTCGCGTCGATAGCTATGGTAGGAGTGAATCTGAAGAACGCAGAGCCCAGATGCCACCGATTCGGTGGAGTTATTGGGTTGGAATTGCGGCGCTGATCGTTTTGGGGTTGGTGTCTTTTTTTTCAGGTTCGTTTCCCCCCGAACTCCCTTTTTTTTGGGGATCCTTTAATTATTCCCTCTACTACCACACGGTTGCGATTGGGACTTGGATGAGTTTCTGCATCCCGTTTGCCTTGGTCAGGCTTGTGTGGCATCGTTGGAACATCGCAAGAGCCATTGAGGTTGACAAGTATCCTGGTACTCAGCGGTTCGGGCTTTGGTATTTGTTCTGGTCGATCTTCTTGAGCTGGCTGTGTCTAATTGCGGGGGGTGTGCTGTTCTTTGGGATTTGCACCGCCATTTTCATTGCAGGAAATTCCCAAGGCTCTCTTGGAGACTTTGCCGGAATTGCTCTGATCGGTGACGGTTTCCTGTCGTTGTTATTTGCCGGATTCCTGTTTACGCGTACGATACCCCGGTACCGGTGAGCGAACATGACATCATCGAACACACCTGATCAACCCGAAGAAAATCCTTTCGAGGTATCGGCTGGTTTGCAGTCGGAAGATGCTTTTGAAGGAACACGAACCGATGCGAGCGGTGAGTCTCGGCTTCTGATGCCCCCGGTAGAGAGTTCCTATTGGATCGGGGTGATTACGCTTGGGCTGATGATCTTTGCGTTTTGCGGGATTGCTGCCTTGGCTGCTGCCCCTACGGCCGTGGGGCCTTTGGCGATTCCACTCGGATTGCTTTCTTTTATCATGTCATTGCTTTGTTTTGCGCTTCCATTGTCGCTGATTCGATTGTGGATGCATCGCTGGAGCATCGCTCGGGCGATCCAAGATCAGATTTATCCGGGTGGACAGCGATTCGATCTTGGCTATCTCGGCTACTCACTTGTTCTATCATCCTTGTGTTTCCTCGGTGGAGGGATGCTCTTTTTTGGCATTTGCACAGCCGTTTTGGTCGTTTCTGATTCCTTTTTCAACCCGATCGTTGAGTTCATTGCTCCCCCCCTTTTTTTCCTCGATGGATTGATTTCTTTCTTCGCAACATTGCATCTTTTGCGGCTCGGGGTTCCTAAGTACAGGTAAATTTCATCGCGTATGACAAGTACAAAACCCATCACGGCTTATACATTCCTAGGCTCTACGCAAAGTCTGTGTCCAGAATGTCTCAGGGTCGTTCAGACAAAAATAATCGCCAAAGGCAACCGCGTCTATTTTCGCAAACGGTGTCCTGAGCACGGAGTGCGTGAGGATTTTGTCTGTAGCGATCGGAGCTGGTTCGATCGCTACGATACGGCCTTACCTGCAAGGCTCCCGAGGCACACTCAGGTCGAGCCATCGAAGGGCTGTCCGCTCGATTGCGGACTATGCTCGGATCACGAACAACACACCTGTGTGGCTGTGCTTGAAATCACCGACAACTGCAATCTCACATGCAGCATGTGCTATGCCGACAGCCGACCTGGGCTCAAGCACAAGTCGCTCGAAGAAGTCAAACGTGCAATCGATACATTGGTTGCCGCCGAAGGCCAACCCGATGTGTTGCAACTCTCAGGGGGTGAGCCAACGCTCCATCCGCAGTTCGAAGAGATCTTGCTGTATGCCCTTTCGCAACCGATCCATTACGTGATGATCAACACCAATGGAATTCGCTTGTCGAAGGATACCGAGTTGGTGGACAAGATCGCCAAGCATAAGCAACGCGTCGAGATTTATCTTCAGATGGATGGAGTCGAGGACTTTGTCTTTGAAAAGCTGAGGGGGCAACCATTACTTGCGACCAAACTGCAAGCTCTCGATCGACTTGGGGCTGCAGATTTAAACGTCACGCTCGTGGCGACGTTGCAGGCTGGGGTCAACGAAGGCCAACTCGGTGGACTGTTGGAACTTGCTTCCGCAAGACCCTGGGTCAGCGGCCTGAGTCTCCAGCCGGCTACTTATTCGGGGCGGCATTATCTGCCCGAACAGCTCGAAGCCCGCATCACTGCCCCAGATTGCATCCGGCTTTTGTGCGAGCAGTCACAAGGTCGACTTTGCGAATCGGACTTTTTCCCATTGCCCTGTGCGCACCCGAATTGTCACGTGTTGGCCATGTGCTATCGGCACGAAGGAAGCTTGGTTCCGCTGACGCGTTTCATCGATGCCCAAGCCAATCGAGATCTACTTGCCAATGGCTTGAGTTTTACCCGAGACGAGGGGAAACGCTTGGCGCAGTTGTATTTGGCTCGAAATGCATGCTGTGGTCCAGGCGGATGCGTTGAGACAGAGGAGGCAAGTATCCAAGAGCCCGCTTTGGTGTCTCTGGGCTCCCGCCAAAAGCTTGCCGATGATTTTTTTGCCAAGGCGATCGAGAAGGAGCTAGGAAGTAAACAATTGCTTCGCATCACGATCACCTCGTTCTTGGACGCTTACAATTTTGACGTGCGTCGGGTGATGAAGTGCTGCACGCATCATGTGCTTCCAAGCGGTCACATCATCCCCTTTTGCGCCTACAATGTTTTGTATCGCAATGGACATGTGCCTTTGCCAATACTGAATCATGCTTAATCCTACCACGGGTCGCTTTTTGCATTCGATGCTGATGCTTGCGGCACTGCTTGCGAGCTACTGGCTATACAAACAGAACCGAACCAAGCTGGACGTCAGCGAAGATCACAAACGATTTTTGTCGCTGGCTGCATTGCTAGGAGCTTTCATTGGGGCCAAGCTACCTTTTTTGCTCGAACAAGATTGGAGTGGACTGAGTCCATGGGTCCACTGGCTCAGCGATGGTAAGACCGTTTTAGGGGGGATCTTTGGGGGCTATGTTGCCGTCGAGCTTACGAAGGCGTGGCTCGGGGTTCGAAAAGGTACGGGTGATGCTTTTGCGATACCGATCGCAGCGGGCTTGAGCATTGGCAGACTGGGTTGTTTTTTTGGAGGGTGCTGCTTTGGTGTGCCGACGAAGTTGCCTTGGGGGATTGCGTTTCCCACAGCGCCCGATGGGGGCGAACTTTTAAGGCATCCGATACAGCTTTATGAAACGCTCCTCCATGCACTTGCGCTGGTGGGATTATTGATACTCCAGCAGCGACAATGGTTCGCAGGTCACAGGCTCAAGGTCTATTTGATAGGTTACTTGGTCTTCCGATTCTTTACGGAACTTCTACGTCCCGAACCGGTCATGGTGGCAGGACTGACGGCATACCAAATCGCATGCGTTGTCTTAGCAACTGGACTGCTAGCCCAGTATCTAGTTCAATCCAGGTCTAGGTCGGCATCCGTCGCCGGTTGACACCCGGCGAGGATTACTTGGCTGATTCCATTTTTGGCGAATCGGTACGCAGACAAAAGACGTGATTGTTTGCATTCGAGACCACGAGCGTCTTACCGTACTGGGCAAAGCAGAGTCCCTCGATTCTCGAGTCCGGTTCGCTATTGGCATCGAAGACTATTTTTGAAAATCCCCAGTAGGGAGAAACGAAATAGACACCGACTTCTGCGTTTGCATTTCCTGTCACGAGGATCCCCCCGTTTGGATTGACGGCAAGTTTGCTGAAGGCCCTATCGATATCGAGTTTTACAACTGTCTCGCTGGGTTTGTCCAAGGGATCCGAGGAGGGGAGGCGAACAAAGTGAATGGTCGATGGTGTATCTGTAGCTTTGTCCCTATAGGTGATCGTGTCTTTGCTAGAACTCGTCGGGTCGGCGACTTTCTTTTGTTGAATAGCTAGATACCTGAGTGTCTTTGAAACCTTTGGATTTTCTTTTTCGCCCACGGTTTTATCGACGAGGGATTCTTTGAAGAACCAAATACGTTGGATGCATGATGGTTCGATTGGATCCTTTTCCGACTTCTCAAGTTCCAAGAGCTTGTCATCTTGGCTGTATCCGTAGGACCCGTCTTGGCGAACAAAGCCGTAGTTGGCCTGCTTACCATCGGGATCCCAGGCAAAGAATGTCACAGACTGGTGCGCGGGTTCGGTTTGTGCTGGACCAATACTCACATCGGTACCAGAAACAGTCACTGGGAACAGGTGGAGTCCCTTCGAATCGACGATGGCTAATCGACTACCATCGGGCGATAGGCTGAAATGGGATGGATTCTCATCAAAGAGAATGCTAGGTCGTTCGATTCGGTACCAAGAGGATAATTTGCCATCTTGGCTCGAAAGGCACAAAATACTCTTTGGATAGAGCAACAAGACACGGTTGCCTTGTGCATCGGCCGTGGTATGAAGCGGTTGATGGATCAGATCCGGAGGGGAAACATCACAGACGTTGGATCGATAAAGCTTCGCAAGCAGTATCGAATCGTCTTTAGCCCGATTCTGATTGTTGCAGACTTGGGCGGCAAAGTCCCATTGTGGTGCGGCATCGTTTTTGAATTTAGCGTGTATGGTAGTCTTTGAAATTGCTTCGCCCGATCCGAGATGCTCGTTGACGGCGATATAGAGTTCATCTGACCACTTACCGTCTTGAGCTTGGGAGCTCGAAAGACCAAAGATGACTTTTTGAGGATTGCTTTGAAGATTTTTCAAGAGTCCATCCAATTCCTTGTATTTAGTGATTTTCTGATCAACTGGATTTGGAATGGGATTATCTGAGGATAGAAAAGCCGAAGCCTCTTTATCCGATACAAAAGACAAGCTACCAGCAATGGGATCGAGTACATATCCTCGGATTTGAGCTTGGGAGTCCAAGACATAGAGTCGCAATCCATCGCTACTCCAACAGCCGGTAATAGGGGCCGAGGTATCGAAAGCATGACGATTGTTTTCCACGGAAAACCAACGTTGCCTTTCAGATTCCGATGCTTGCTCCGAGAGAATATTCCCAATCCAACCCGTGCCGCTTATTCCGTCGACCCGGAAAAATGCATGGCAGTCTTTATAAATTGGATTCGGTACACAAAACCGGACTGCTTTGGTTGCCATCTCGTCGGAGATCTTCGACGGCGCCCCGGTTTCCAAAATGGAAAGCGTTTGAGAATTGCTCAGGATAAAGCGGCGTTCATCGAGTGAGCTTACGAGCAAATCGGTCGAGTCGGACTGAAAGACAAGTCGCTCGATAAATTGATGGTTGTTGTTCGTTTTGTCGATCTTCCAGATACAGACTTCTTTAAACCGTAGAGACTCGGCGAGTTTGTCGGTGTTTCGAGGAACAAAGTAAACGGACTTTTCAGCCGGGATCATAGCGATGCTCACAGCCGTTTTTCCATCTGGACTCAGGGCAAAGTGCTTAACTTTGGCAAACGGAGAATGCCCCCAATAGTTCACATCACCTTGGGTGTCGTGCAAAATGATTTTCTCGACTTCACCTTGTTTAAACGGATTCGTGTTTTGGGTGATTCTCCAATGACCATGACTCTGGCCCGATGGAATTCGAAGTCCTTTCACAAGGTCATATTTCGTGACTGCTCCATACCCATCGATGGAAATCGCCCTTTGATCGCTCGTGTCGAAAAACCACTTTGAAGCAGTCTCTTCGTAGGTACTTGATCGGAATGGAGTTTCGAGGGAAAACCGTTGGCGACTAAGCTGTTCGTCGACATCCAGTAGCTGGGCCTTCCATTCGGAGTTGACCAAGAGCACCTTGCCCTCTTTGGTGAATTCAGCCAACTTGATTCCTTGGTTGTCCGACTGTTCTTGTAGGGGTAAACCGGCAAGAGATAACAGATGCGAAACGCTTTCGGTAACGGCGGTATCATTTTCATTATCACGGTCACTATCGTCGTTGAGGTTCCAGATTTGAACAGCCTGCTCGTTGGAACCCCTAGTCAATATTCGACGATTCATTTGCCCTTCGATGGACTCGTATTGCACTTGGATTTCTTCGACCTTGTGATAATGCTTACGAGTCAGCATAAATTTGTCCTTCAGGTCCCAAATCTCCGAATCAGATCCTATATCCATGCCATTTTCAAGCGTGACGGTTTTACTTGGTTTATACAATCTCGCTTGCGCGAGATTTCCATCGCTAAATCCGAAAAGGAATTGGATCGATTCGAGAATTTTTGAAAATTCTTCACGAACTTCATTCTTGCTCTTTTTTGATAACTCATTCGCTACAGTTTCTTCGGGGTTTAGCTTTTGCACGGCGATTGGAAGGTTTTCGTCGAGGATTGCAAAACGGACGACATCTGCCTTTAGAGCAACTCGCATTTCGATTGGAACAGGGCGGTTCTCTTCGTCGAACTTAGCAAACGGGGCGACCAACGAGAGGAAGTAGCGACCGTTGTTTTCAATGAGTACTAGAATCAACTCGTCGTTAAGCCAGTGGAGTTGCTCGGCTTTCTCATGGGTCGTAAACGAATAGCCATTTGCACCTGCTTTGTTTCTGACGAACCAAACGGTACCTCCTTTGGATGTTGCGATACTATTACCGCTGGGGCTTACGGAGACTAGATCGTTGGACTTAGGTAACTCGATTTGGAACTCCAATTGAGTATGTTTTTCCAGATCAACTAAGACGATCGGATCGCTGACGCGGTCGAAGCTCAAGAATAGACGGTTACCTTCCCTGCCAGGACGGATTCGCTTGGCTGGCATGACTGGGATTTTAGTAACCTCGTTTGGAATTCTTTGCGGGCTTGATCCATCGAAAGCGATTTGATAGATATCCCCGTTAGGATTCGCGACGATCAAATTGCTTTTCGCTGCGTTGATTGCGATCGCTGATTTCTCGATATCGAAACCGATCTTATCTTTTTCCTTTATCAGATCAAACAATTCGATCTGAGGATTAGAACCGTTATCAGCGTTGTCTAAAAAAGCAATACGATTCTTCGACCAGTTCTCAAGATCGGGGATTTTCGTGATCAACGCGTTTTCTTGCGTGTCCTTCGAATCCTTAGCTGAGGCGTCTTTATTAAGTTTTTCCTTGATGTAATCGGTTTGTTTGTCGTTGATACCCGTAAGTAGCGAGAAGGCTCCCGATGGGTTCGATTCGCTGATGCTCGAACGAGCAAGCCCCAATTGGGAGACGAGTTCTGTAAGCTGAGTTTTAGCAAGCTCTCGCTCTGCAGCTGTCTTCTGCTTCCTTGCTTCTTCTTCATTGGTCTTAGCGATTCCAGCTTGCCTATTGGCCTCATCTTCGTTCTTTTTCGCGATGCCAGCTTGCCTATTGGCCTCATCTTCGTTCTTTTTCGCGATGCCAGCTTGCCTATTGGCCTCATCTGCATTTTGTTTCGCAATATTCCCCTGCCGTATGGCTTCCTGCTCATTCTCTTGCGCCTTCATCCGCGCATTTACTTCACCCTCCTTGGCCAATACTGCATTGTACCAAAAGTAGGTCACAACCCCCGTACCCAAGATTAGCGAAGCGATAAAAGCATTCCTTAGTAGCCTGAATCTTTCGGCCCGGAGTTTGACGGCGGTTTGCGCCTGCTCGGCCTTGACATACAGTTGGTCCTCTTGGGGCTCTTGGCGATCGAGGGTTTGGAGCGCAAGGTCGTAATCGCCTTTTTCAAAGGCGCACTGGCCGTAGGCAAGACGGACCTTTTTAAGTTCGCTTGGAGCATCAGGGTTTTCATCCCAAAGTTCGATCGCGTCCTTCAAACCAAAGAGCGATTGGTTGAAGCGACCGTAGTCGCCTTGCTCTGTCGCTTCGCTTGCCAGGACGATTGCTCTTTTGGTCAATTCCTGACTGCTCTTGATCGCGGCGCGTTCTTTTTGGATCGCATGGATCGCTTCTTGCAAATGTTCGACTTTCGCGTACCTGTCTTGAGGCTCGGTAGCCAAG
>JBEIGI010000042.1:0-45162 GCA_040381975.1 Pirellula sp. | reverse complement strand
TTGTGGGCATTGGGTTACATCGACGAGCTCGGACGTCCCGATACGATTTGCGACGTAAAACGCGCAGTCTCAATCCTTCGCGTAAACGGCAGCGACGGATTTCTGAAGAATGCCAATCTTCGTCCTCAATCAGAAATCCTTGATGCTGCGGACCTGATCTTCCGGTATCATTGGGCGGTGGTCGATGCACGTGTTAACCAACGAGACGCACCAGCCGGGCTCGACCTCAACTGGCTAGTTGGATACATGGATCAAGAATGGGACGATGTATCTACAGACACCTAACAATCAGTTCGACCGGAGCCGCGACCTGGTTAACCGTGTCGGTATCCGAAGAAAGAAATGAATCCTATGGCACATAAAAACTTTTTGCTGGCTTGCATCTTTGCTATTCTCTTGAGCACAGGCTGTAAGCCTAAGCCGAAAACGCTGGTGGAAGGTGGTTACGACGAATCAGAAATGGCAGCAGCAACTGAGCGGGCCGTCAAAGAAGTGGATGCGTTCATCTCAGATCTGAATACTGGACGTTCCATGGGCTACGCGGTCAAGGCTCCGATTAAAGACAACGGGGAGACGGAGCATTTCTGGTTAACCGAAGTCACATTCGACGGTGCAAAGTTCACAGGTACAATCGACAACGAGCCCGGAATGGTATCAAACGTAAAAATGGGACAAAAGTGGACGCTGGGCAAGATGGAGATCTCGGATTGGATGTACATTCGAGACGGCAAAATGTATGGAAACTATACCCTGCGCCCACTACTCGCAACGATGCCCAAGGAAGAGGCAGACCAATTCCTAGCAATGTTCGCGACGCCTTGAACGCCATTATGGGATGATCGATACACTGGTTCTTCTCGACAAAGCGGCCAGAGAACATGCATTAGAATCGCAATCACCACAGCCGCCCCCCTGGCCCGCAACCGACCAATCAAAATTAGCTTTGTGGTCGATCGTTTAGCGAGTCAACGCGGCGTACCAATCCAATCCCAATCGAGTCGTGGATCGCTTGTCTTGTTTCCGTTCTGCATTGCTCGCAACTTTTGAAAATTTGACTTACAATGCTGTATGAGCCGAGCGATGACTGAAAACGCGATCAAAATCCTTCAATCCTTCGAACGGCTTGATCCAGCCGAGCAACATTCGGTCTTCGTATCTCTACTTCGACGTGCAGGTGAACTGCTATCTGCACCTTTGACCGACGAAGAACTGTGTGGAATTGCGACCGATCTATTCTCATCCTTGGATGATCAAGAAAATGGCAACCCCACGTTGCCTCGACGAACTTAGTGACGACTTTGGAATGCTGAAGACCCAAAAGTAGCTTGTGCGTTGATTATCCTTTTTCCAACCACTCGGCGACGCGAGGGGCGAAGTAGGTCAAGATGGCATCGGCCCCCGCACGGCGAAATGCCAACATGCTCTCCATAACACAGGCCTCTTCGCTTAGCGCGGATGCTTGGGATGCGAATCGAAGCATCGCATACTCCCCAGAAACTTGATAAACCGCGATCGGGATCGAAAAACTATCGTGCAATCGGCGAACAATGTCTAAGTACGGCATGCCGGGTTTAACCATCACGATATCGGCTCCCTCTTGGATATCGAGCGCGACCTCGCGGATGGCTTCGTCGGTGTTTGCCGGATCCATTTGATAAGTTTTCTTGGAGGCCCCCCCAAGGCTCTTTGCCGAGCCGACGGCGTCTCGAAACGGACCGTAGAATGCCGACGCGTACTTGGCCGCATAGCTCATCAAGATCACGTGCTCAAATCCCGCTTGATCGAGCGCCTTTCGTATGGCACCGACCCTGCCGTCCATCATGTCCGATGGGGCAATCACACTCGCTCCTGCTTGGGCCTGCAGCACCGCCTGTTTGCAGAGGACTTCGACGGTCAAGTCGTTGACGATGGTGTTGTCGATCAAGATCCCATCGTGACCATGGGTTGTGTAGGGATCCAGAGCCACATCGCAAACAATACCGAGTCGATCTTGGCACTTTTGGCGGATAGCCCGCGTGGCGGTGCAGATAAGATTCTCAGCCACGAGAGCTTCGTCACCACGCTCGGTTTTCTTCGCTACCGGTGTGACCGGAAAGATCGCTACGGCTCCGATTCCAAGTTCCGCTGCACGCTCGGCAGCGTTGACCGCAAGATCAACGCTCATCCGCTCGACCCCCGGCATCGTCGCGATCGGTTCGGTGCGACCGGAGCCTTCGATGACGAAAATCGGCCAGATCAAGTTGGAGGCCGAAAGCTGTGTTTCTTGGATCATTCCTCGAACCCAGTCCCAACGTCGCATGCGTCGCAATCGGGTATGAGGAAACTGGCCAAAGCTCGATAAAGAATGTGTCATGAACTTGCAACACCTGAAAAACCGATGAAAACCCCGATTGCTTCCCCAGAAGATCGGCTCTGCATAGCAGAATATCCGGAATGAGGATAAAATAGCAGGGGAAATTGCGGGTAGGAACCTGCAAGCTGCAAAGGACTGGAAATTCCAACCCTTTCGTCCTTGGTGGCTGTTTTTAACGACAAGAGTTTGTATACCCGTTTTTTGAATTCGGTGCTCACGATGAAATTGCAGCGGAAAGATTTCCTTTCGGTTTGTTTAACCTCTTTGGCGACTCTAGCCATGGCCCAGATGGTTCTTGGCCAAGACGCTGCGGCCAAGGAAACGGTTGTTCGCAACGAGAACCCGAATGGATTGCCCGTTCCTGCTGGGGACGGATGGAAATCGCTCTTCAATGGCCAGAACTTCGATGGCTGGCAACAGAAGAACGGTTGGGCTGTCTACCGAATCGACGGCAACAGTATCCATGGCGTGACCTCAAAAAACAGTCCCAATTCGTTCCTATGTACGACTCAAGACTACACGGATTTCGAACTAAAGTTTGAAGTCAAGGTGCACAATGCACTGAACTCCGGAGTGCAGATTCGTTCCAAGAGTCTTGCACAGAAAGACAATGGCCGCGTGCATGGCCCTCAAGTTGAAATTGAGGCCTCTCCGGGCGAAGCTGGATACGTCTATGGCGAAGCGACCGGTCGAAACTGGATATCCCCAACCCAACCACCCCACTCGTATCTCAAGAATGACGATTGGAACCAGTACCACATCCGAGCCAAAGGCAAACGGATTCAAACATGGATCAACGGCAAGTTGGTCGAAGACATCACCGACCCGCTTTCTCACGACTCAGGTTTTATCGGCTTGCAAGTTCATGGAATCGGGGCCGACCAGGGTCCATTCGATGTTCGTTGGAGAAATATCGAAATCCGAGAACTTAAGTAAAAAGTATCCTGACTCAACGGATTTGCTTTGTTGTTCGTTCCACTTTCTAGTGTCAAGAGAATGTTCAATTTGAAATCAAGTAAGCTTGCTTATTCAGCCTCGAAGCTCACGGGTGTGTTCGGCTGTGGGCTACTCGCTTTGGCCCTGAGCGGGTGCCGCGAACCTTCGCAAGTAGCGAACCACTACGAGCCAAATTTCCTGTTCGCGAAAGCGACCGAGATAGGCCAAAGCAAAGACGAAGGAGAGCTTGATCGACCTTTCAATGACACCAAGGATCTACTTGTCGATTGGTTCGGAACACTTGACGAGCCAAAGTTGCCTGAGGTGCTCAAGGAGGGAGATTATGAGCACTTGATTTCTCTGGAGAACATCAAGTTCGCAGTCGGTACACCTTCGGCTCCAGGGATCTATGTTCAGCAGTGCGTCTCGTGCCATGGCCTGAGCGGTCAAGGGCGTGGGGTCACGGCCGCGAGCCAAGATCCTTATCCGCGCGATTTTCGTATGGGTATTTTCAAATTCAAGTCCTCGCCGCGCAGCGCAAGACCTCTGAAAGAGGATATCGAAAAGACGCTACGTGTTGGACTCTCTGGATCGCAGATGCCGCTGTTCAATAAGCTCAGCGATGAAGAGATCAAGGCCTTGGTCGATTACGTGATTTTCCTGAGTATTCGCGGGGAATTCGAGCGTCGATTGATCCAATTGTCAGCGACCGAACTCGATGGACAGCGGATCTATGACCGCACGGCCGAGAAGTCTGTCCTCGATGATCAAATCTCCACTGCTTCCGAAGCTCTCACTCAAATCGCCGATCGATGGGTGCAATCGGTCGATGCAGTCGAAGAATTCCCAAGACCAGACTTTCCTATCTTTGGTTCTGAAACTGAAGAAAATAAAGACCAGTTGGCCGCATCGGTCGAAAAGGGAAAGAGCCTCTTTGCCAGCGAAGTCGCATCATGCGCCAAATGCCATGGAGTCAACGCGGACGGTAAAGGAAACCAGTTGCCTGATTACGACGATTGGACCAAGGACTGGACATCCAAGATCGGTTTGCAGCCGACGGACCTCGATGCTTTGTTGCCACTGATGGCACGCGGAGGATTGAAGCCCCAACCGCTCAAGCCCAGGAATATCGTCGAAGGTCACTTCCGAGGAGGCCGCACACCTGAAGATCTCTACAGGCGTATACGCTACGGCATCGCCGGATCCCCAATGCCGGCTGCGGCCGTGGTGCAATCCCGCGAAGAACCTGGACTGCTCGACGAGGATCTTTGGCACATCGTCAACTATGTCCTCTCGATCGCTCAGGTTCCTCCGCCAGCGATGGAAACCAAGGTCGTATCCTCGCAGTAGCCTGCTGTCTTTTCAACACCTTTTTTCCCTTTGGTTCAAGTGTGTTCGACTCGCAATCGAAATTGATGTCCGCCAAACAAGGCGATGCTCAAGCCAAAGGGGAATTGCTCGATCGGTTTCGTCCTTATCTGAATGTCATTGCTCAGCGGTTGCTCGACGATCGGCTTAAGGCACGTATGGATTTTAGCGATTTGGTTCAGGCCACCTACTTGGAAGCTTCTCGGGATTTTGAATCGTTTCGCGGCGAATCGATCGAGTCCTTTTTGGCTTGGCTAAGGCATATCCTACGCAACAATATTTCCTCGGCACACCAAGAGCATTTGGCGACCCACAAACGTTCGGCGAAGCTTGAGGTAAGCATCCGTCCGAGCGGGAATTCCGGGTCGAGTCCGATGCAACTCGAGCATTTGATCCCCGCCGAAACATCCTCGCCAAGCCAACGGATGATGAAGACGGAAGCGGCCGCAATGTTGGCAGCTTGCATCGAGCATCTGCCCGACACCCAAGCCGTTGCGATCCGCATGCGATACCTCGAAGGAATGTCCTTGCGTGAGATCTCCGAGAGGATGAGTAAGACCGAAATGGCCGTCGCTGGTCTGCTCAAGCGAGGTCTTCAAGGACTTCGAGAGGAAATGGCTCGCATCAAGTCCGGTACGAGTTCATTTTGGTAGGGTTTCATGGTTAAATACGGTGAACTCATAGTCAATTCGCCTACCACTGGTATTACGCCGAATGGCCTTGAATTGAGAGCGGTACGGCGCGAGCCGTCCGGTGATTACACATATGAAAACCGTTTATTGAGAAATTATTGGCCATCCGGAAATTATGTGGGCAAAACTCCGCGGGCCACAATCCGGCTTCACACCGGTGGGACCACGACTTATGGCTACAAAAGTGGTGGAAACAACTTGAGCAACAACGTGAAACCAAAGTCAATGCAAATACAGAGCAATGCGACCGGCGATCCAACTTGGCCATCCGCGTGGATGTTGGCCAAGCGTGAGTGGATTCGGTTCTTTCGCCAACCGTTTCGGGTGATTGCCGCCTTTGGTCAGCCGATTTTGTTTTGGATCCTCTTTGGCACTGGGTTTCATAGTGCTTTTCAAGGCGGCTCGCCCAATGAGAATTACATGGGATTTTTCATTCCAGGAACGGCTGCTTTAATCCTGCTGTTTACTGCGATCTTTTCGACCATATCGATCATCGAAGACCGACGCGAAGGGTTTCTCCAAGGGGTCTTGGTATCGCCAGCTAAACGTTGGGGGATCGCCCTGGGCAAGACGCTAGGAGGGGCCGCGATCGCTTGGGCACAAGCTGCAGTGTTCCTTTTTCTGTCGGTCCTTGTAGGGATGGTTCCCCTCGGACCAAACCTCGTCATCCTCAGTCTGTTTTTGTTCCTCGGGGCCTTGGCACTGACTGCCATGGGCGTTTGCTTTGCTTGGCCTATGGAGAGCACTCAAGGCTATCATGCGGCGATGAACTTGATCATGCTTCCAATGTGGATGCTAAGCGGTGCTTTTTTTCCGATCCCGGCGGCAAGTGATGGAATGCCAACGGGACAAAAGATCCTGCAAACACTCATGCAATGGAACCCGATGAGCTACATCGTGGCTGGAATACGCCACCTGTCTACAAGTGCCGAGCAATTGGGAGTTGGACAAGCAAGTGGGAGAATTGACTGGGTCCCTACGATGCAAGCGAGTTGGTGGGTTACGGGCGGATTTGCTCTGTCGATGATCGTCTTGGCTACAGCCTTGATGCATCGAAGGCAAAAAGGGGAATTGCAATAGAGGTTGATGAAGAGATGACGAATCGGCGAATTTTTCAAGTGCTTATGATCCTGCTCGGGGTTGTCATCGGAACTACTGGAGCGATCCTCAGGAAGAAAATAGGACGCTCCATGGCATCCAAGGACAATGGCGAGGAAATTCTTCGATCGTCCAATGGGGACTCCCAAGATTCTGGTGACCTCGGCGATGAGCAGATGCAGTTGCCACGGGATCCGGGAAACCGAAAGCAACTTGCGGAATTGCGTCAGGCATCGAAACTCGAGCCGAACTGGACCCGTTCCTTTGAACTGACCGAACGAAGCGGAGAAACGGTTCGCTCGGAGGATCTTTTGGGGCAGCCCTATGTCGTTTGCTTTTTCTTTTCCACCTGTCCAGGGACTTGCAAACGCCAAAGTGGCGAAATGCGCTTATTGCAGTCGAAGTTCAAGGATAAACCGATTCGGTTGGTGAGTATTTCGGTCGATCCAGACAACGACACGCCCGAGGCTCTTCGGGCGTATGCTGAAGGTTTTAATGCCGATCCCAAGCAGTGGCTGTTTTTGACAGGGGAGTTGGAGAAGATCATCAAAGTCGGTACGGAGATGTTTTACTTGCCGGGCGTCGAGAAAAGAGGGCATCCAGATCGCTTCTGCTTGGTCAATGCCCAAGGTGAGTTGGTGGGATCCTATGTTTGGCTCGATAGCGAAGAGCGAGAACTACTGGTCAAACACATCGAAGAACTGCTGGCGGATGCTAGCAAATCCTAAAGGCATTCAATTGAAAGCGGAACGGCGCGAGCCGTCCGGTGAAAACCATCACGAAATCACGGACCATCTAACACTCACCGGAGTGCTCGCGCACTACCGCTAAAACTAATTCAACGCCACCGGCAGAACGCCGAATGGCGTTGAATTGAAAGCGGAACGGCGCGAGCCGTCCGGTAAAAACCATCACGAAATCACGGACCATCTAACACTAACCGGAGTGCTCGCGCACTACCGCTAAAACTTATTCAACGCCACGGGCAGAACGCCGAATGGCGTTGAATTGAAAGCGGAACGGCGCGAGCCGTCCGGTGAAAGCCATCACGAAATCACGGACCATCTAACACTCACCGGAGTGCTCGCGCACTACCGCTAAAACTTATTCAACGCCACGGGCAGAACGCCGAATGGCGTTGAATAAAATGCTTCACTCGCTAATGGACTTGACGCAAAACAGGGTTATTTCGTAGCCTATTTGCCGGGTCTAGTGGAGTCGACGGAGGATGCTGTCGGCATGGATGCTTGGCCTTTTTGCCAACAAAAAACAACAAGGATGGGGGTTGTCATGTCTAGCGAATCCAAGAAATCTGCACCGGTTCCTATGCTCGATGTGGGGCGAGGGAATCAACCGCTCAAGCAAGAATTTCTCGAAGCTCTTGAGCGTGTGATCGACAGCGGGCGTTTTTTGCATGGGCCGGAAGTAACCGACTTGGAGTCCACGGTTGCAAATCTCTGTGGAACCAAGCATGCGATCGGGTGTGCCTCAGGTAGCGATGCGCTGCTGCTGGCGTTGATGGCTTTAGATATCGAACCGGGCGATGAAGTGATCGTTCCGAGTTTCACGTTCTTTGCAACCGCTAGTGCCGTCTCTAGGTTGGGTGCCGAGCCGGTCTTTGTTGACATCGATCCTATGACCTACAACATGGATCCTGAGTGTCTCGAGAGCAGCATTACTGCTCGTACCAAAGCGATCATTCCCGTGCACTTGTTCGGGCAATGCGCTCCGATGGATCGCATCTGTGAGATCGCTTGCGAGCATGAATTGCCTGTGATTGAAGACGCGGCCCAGGCCATCGGTGCCGAGTGGGATGATCGTCCAGCAGGAAGTTGGGGTATGGTTGGTTGCTTGAGTTTTTATCCCACCAAGAATCTTGGCGGGATGGGTGACGGTGGGATGCTCGTTTGCAATGACGATGCGTATGCTGCCAAGTTACGGTTGCTCGCTTCCCACGGCATGCAGCCACGGTATTACCACAAGCTCATCGGGATCAATAGTCGGCTTGATACGATGCAAGCGGCAGTTTTGGGTGTAAAGATCAAGCATTTGGAAAGCTATGCTGAGGCCCGTCGCACCCATGCCGATCGATACAAGGAGTTGTTTCAGGGGAGCCAATTGCATGAGATCGTCGAGTTGCCCAGGAAGCACCCCAAGGCAACGCATGTTTGGAATCAGTATGGGATACGGGTCCCGCATGGAAGGCGAGACTCGTTGCGAGCCCACCTCCAGCAGCAAGGCATCGGATGTGAGGTTTATTATCCGGTGCCCTTGCACATGCAAGAGTGTTTTTCAGATCTAGGTTACTCGCTAGGTTGTTTGCCCAATACAGAATCTGCGGCCAGGGAGATCTTGCATTTGCCGGTTTATCCCGAGTTGGCTCCGAACGAGCAGGAATCTGTAGTCGATGCGATTGAATCGTTCTACATGACAGGTGCTTACCGCCGCGTGGCCTAGTTTGGCCTGATCTCGCTGTGGTGGCCTTGCGAAGAACCGTGTTTCCTTGAAAATTGGGCTTCCTATCGGTTCTGATCCCTGCCAACGGTCGATCAGGTCGATGATCCATTTTCAGGACAGAACTCAATGAGCAATTCTTCGCAACCTATCGAGATCCCCAATCGCTTTGACTTTGTAGGGGCATCGGATCGAATCTATCTTGAATGGATCGAGGCCGGGTGCTTTGATGCGGATGTCGATCCGAGCAAGAAACCCTTCACGATCGTCATCCCACCACCGAATGTCACCGGGGCATTGCATCTGGGGCACGCTCTGAACAATACCTTGCAAGACATCCAGATTCGGATGCATCGCATGATGGGTGAGGTTGCTCTGTGGATGCCAGGCACGGATCATGCTGGCATCGCAACTCAAGCGGTAGTCGAAAAGCGGCTCAAGGAACTTGAGAACAAAACCCGACATGATCTTGGCCGCGAAGCGCTGATCCAGCGTATATGGGATTGGAAGGAGCAGTACGAGGGCAGGATCCTCAGCCAGCTCAAGCGCCTAGGATGCTCCTGCGATTGGCGACGTACACGCTTCACACTCGATCCGATGTGTGCACGAGCCGTTCGAAGAACCTTCTACGATCTGTTCTCGAAGGGGCTCATCTACCGAGGCAAACGGCTTGTCAATTGGGATACCTATCTCCAGACAGCCGTAAGCGATGATGAAGT
The DNA here is from genome assembly GCA_040381975.1 of Pirellula sp. Lineage (GTDB taxonomy): Bacteria > Planctomycetota > Planctomycetia > Pirellulales > Pirellulaceae > JBKCUI01. The sequence goes on along the minus strand of JBEIGI010000042.1, from coordinate 35,542 downwards.
CACCACGGAGACCGTTGAAGGTAACTTTTGGCATTTCCGTTATCCAGTGATCGATCCGAAACCGGGCGAACCGAGTTTCGTTGTTGTTGCAACAACGAGGCCAGAGACCATGCTCGGTGATACAGCCGTTGCGGTCCATCCAGACCCAGCAGGGGCGCTGGCCAAATCGATTGTTCAAGCCGAGCAAAAGTTCGCCGAAGCTGCCGCGAAAGACAAAGAGTCAATCGCTTCGCAAATCGATCTTCTAAAACAAAGACAAAGCGAGTTGTTGCCGTCCCTCGAAAAACTTGCTGCGATGGCGCGCGATGGACGCAAGATTCGTTTGCCGCTGGTGGATCGTGAGATTCCCCTAGTGGTCGATACCTGGGCCAAACCCGATCTAGGTTCCGGATGCGTCAAGATTACACCAGCACATGATCCAAACGATTATGAGGTGGCTCAGCGATGCGGCTTGCCGCTGATCAACATCATGAATACCGATGGAACGATCAACTCCAATGGTGGGCGGTTCCAAGGCTTGACGATGTCCAAAGCCAGGCAACAGGTTGTCCAAGCGATCGAAGAACTCGGACTGCTCGAACAAACCGAGGACCGGCAGATCGAACTCAAGCATAGCGATCGGAGCAAAACACCGATCGAACCCTACTTGGCCGACCAGTGGTTCGTGGCCATGGCCGATCTGGCCCAGTCGGCGATCGATGCCGTTGAAAGCGGGCAAGTTAAGATCTATCCGGAGCGCTACGGTCAAGGCTACATCGATTGGCTGAGTGAAAAGCGGGATTGGCCAGTCGGCAGGCAGCTTTGGTGGGGGCACCAGATCCCGATATGGACTCGTAGTTATGAATCGCGCCAGGCGGCCACGGATGCGAAGGCCAAGATTCTAGAGATGCCCGAAGCGACCGCAGGTCAGCTGTCCGCATCGATCGAAGATCCTGCGGTTTTGCACGTGTGCATCCAAGATGACAATCCCGGATTGGAGCTCAAGATACAATCGTTAGGCTTGGTTCGCCAAGAGGATGTGCTCGATACATGGTTCTCCTCGGCCCTGTGGCCTCATTCAACCCTCGGTTGGCCCGATAAGACATCCGAGCTGGATTACTTCTATCCGACCAGCACGCTCATTACCTCGCGAGACATCATCACCTTGTGGGTTGCCCGTATGGTTCTCATGGGGCTAAACAATGTCGGACAGGTACCATTCCGAGAAGTTTACATCCATCCGAAGATCCTTGATGGATTTGGGGAGACGATGTCCAAGAGCAAAGGAAACGGGGTCGATCCGATTGACGTGATCGACAAGTTCGGTGCCGATGCGTTGCGGTTTGGATTGGCTTGGCTGACCACCGAAACACAAGACGTCCGGATGCCGGTTCAGTACGAGTGTCCAAATTGCCAATCTCTGATCAATCAGACCAAAGAGAATCGCATCAAGCATCGAGTTGTTTGCGATAAGTGCAAGAAGCCGTTTTCGACACAGTGGGCAGAGAGTGCTGAGGACAAGGCGTTGCCGAAAGCTCCGGTCGTCAGCGAGCGATTCGAGGTAGCCAGAAATTTCGTCAACAAGCTTTGGAATGCTTCTCGGTTTGTGATGATGAATCTCGAAGGGTACAGCCAAGTCGCGATCGATTGGTCGAATCTGCCTCTGGAAGACCAGTGGATCCTTTCGCGGCTCACGACTACCACACAGATCGTCGATCGAGAGCTCAGGCGTTTTGGTTATGCCGAGGCGGCTCGGGCTGCGTACGATTTCGCTTGGGATGATTTCTGTTCGTTCTATGTCGAGATGGCCAAGCCTCGTATGCAGGATCCCGCATCAAGGCCGATGGTGCAAAGGGTCTTGGCACACTGCCTCGATCAGATGCTTCGCATTTTGCATCCGATGATGCCTTTTGTGACCGAGGCGATATGGCAGGAGCTCTCGAAGTTCACGCAACAGCGGGATTTGTTTTCCGATCAGCAGGCTTCGCGTTGGCTGATCCAGGCACCCTGGCCAGAGGCTCGCAAGGAGCTTATCAGGCAAGATGTCGAATCGCAGTTCAAGCACTTCGTCGCACTGATCGGTGCGATTCGAGAGATTCGTTCGAGGCAGAACATCGCACCGAAGCAACGGGTGCAATTCTCAGTTCGATGCGAGGATCGTTTCGAGCGATTATTAAAGCCCATGGGAACATTCCTTGAAAGCATGGCCGGTGCAACCGGGATCGCTTGGGGCCCTGCGATCGATATCCCCGAGGTCCATGCGCATGTTCCGATCGAAGGGATGGATGTGTACGTGGACTTGAGTCAGTTCCTCGATGTCGGAGCCGAGATCGTTCGCAACGAGAAGCAGCTCGAGAATTTGCAGAAGCTCATTACTGGCAAGGAGAGTCGGCTCTCGAATCAAGCGTTCGTGGGCAAAGCACCACCTGAGATCATCGACAAAGAGCGACAAGCCTTAGCGGAATTAATCGCGCAGCGGCAAGGTGTAGAGCAAGCTTTGACCAAGCTTCGCAGCATGAAATAATTCGAAGTAGTTGCCTTGCAAGTCGTGCTCAGATAATCAAGTGGGTCAAAACACCGTCGTTTTTCCCTACTCATGCCTCAAGGCTTCGATCGGATTCATCTTGGCCGCCCTGGTCGCCGGATAGATTCCAAAAATCAATCCTACAGCCAGCGAAATAAAGAACGCTCCAGGAATACTCTCTGGCACAATCGAGGGCTTGACCACTCGAACCACCTCGGGCAAATCCGCCATTTGCTTAGGGAACCAAGTGGTCGCGAGCTCTCTGGCCATGTCGACTGCAGGACTACAAAACAGACCGAACAAAATACCGAGCACGCCACCGGTAAGACTCAGAACACTGGTCTCGACCAAAAACTGCCGAACAATATCGCGACGCTTGGCCCCAAGTGCTCGTCGAATACCGATTTCTCGCGTTCGCTCGGTGACCGTAGCGAGCATAATGTTCATGATCCCAATCCCACCGACGAGCAATGAAATCGCAGCGATCATCCCCATAAAGAGCATAAACATCGCCCGCGTCGTACGGGCTTGTTCAAGCAATTCCAGAGGCACAACAACCGCGATGTCTTCCATCTTGTCATGATTCGATAGGGCTGCCTGCACAAGCTCGGCTGTCTTCTTCACATCTGCCACATCGCTACATCGCAACGTGATTTGATTCAGCTCGATGATCTCCCCTTCGCGCGATCCCGAACGCATCGTCATGATCGTATCACCGATACGTTGCTGAAGCGTCTGAATCGGGATATAGACGTCGTTGGAAAAGTCCTGAGCGGCCATCGATCCGCCGATCGCTGCCGTGGCCCCCTTGGGCTTGAGCACTCCGACAACCAGATAAAAATCCTGGTTCTCAGGCATATAAATCCGCTGTCCGACAGGATCTTCGTAAGGGAAGAGTCGCTCGGCAACTTTTGCGGATAACACACAGTGGCAATCGCGAGCAAAATTCTCCGCATCGGTCAGAAAGTGTCCCGAAGCAAGTTCGAGTTTGGTGACATCCGCATACTCGGGGGTGCAACCGACCAAACGACCGTCGAGTTTGCGGTTCTTGAACTGGAACTGCCGGCGCATTTCCCGAATCGGAATCGCACTTTTCACGGTTGGAATCGTCGCGACGAGCATGTCGTACTCTTCGCGCATCAGACCATAAGGGGTCAAGCCTTGGCTAGACATCTTCTCGCTCGGTGGCTTGACGGTTCGGATCATGATCGTGTCGGCGCCCAAACTTTCGATTTGACGCTGGGCCTCATCACCGATCCCCTTAGAAATCGCAAGCAACCAGATAACGCTTGCCACGCCGATGAAGATGCCTAAGACCGTGAGGATCGAACGCATCGGGTGAAGCCACAAGCTTTTGATTCCGAGCCCGATCGTACCTAATAGGATTCCCATAGCAAAGCTACTCCAAGCCGCAAGCGAGTGCGATTAGACTTCCACCGGCATGTTTTCGATCGCATATCGGGCCGCTTCGTCGCGGACCTCTTGCGTATTGACCTTGTCCCACTGCAAACGACCATCCTTGAGTCTTACGACCCTCTTGGCCCGCTTGGATACTTCGTCTTCGTGCGTGACCAAGATGATCGTGCGGCCTTCGTTGTTGAGTCGTTCAAAGGTTTGCAGAATCTCCTCGGTGGTCCGAGAGTCCAAGTTACCGGTCGGTTCGTCCGCCAGGATAAAATAAGGGTCGTTGACGAGCGATCGGGCGATTGCGACCCGCTGTTGCTGACCACCTGAGAGTTGCGTTGGGCGGTGATCGAGTCGTTCTCCGAGACCCACCATTTTGGCCAGTTCGATGCTGCGGGTTTTCTGGGCCGCGGTAAGCGGCTTGCCTTGATAGAACAAGGGGACTTGGATGTTCTCAACGACGGTCAGCTGCTGGATCAGGTTGTAAGCTTGAAAGACAAAGCCGATTCGCTGGGAGCGAACATCCGCAAGCTGGTCATCGGACATTTTTGCCACATCGTCGTTGCCCAGCCACAGACTGCCTGAGGTCGGTTTATCCAAACAGCCAAGCAAGTTCAAGAGAGTACTTTTTCCGGATCCCGAGGGCCCCATGATCGCTACGTAATCACCGATCGGAACATCGAAAGTGACACCTCGAAGGGCCCGCACCGTTTCGCTCTTGAGCACGTACTCTTTTTTCAAGTCCACGACCCGGCAGGCGTATCCATCGGTCTTAAAGGCTTCAGCCATATCTCTCTGTATTCCCTGCTGTTAAATATCGCAGTCTAACTTCTCTCGTTCTCGTTCTCGATTCCCCAAAATCGAATCATCGCATGAACCCCTTAACCAACAACACAGCTACCGTCCTTGGCTCCCCTGCAAACTTCAACCTTCTAACTTCCAACTTCAATTCGGGGCACCAGGTCCCCGACTTGCACCGCCACCGCCAGGTCCGCCTGCTCCACCACCCATGGCCGCCATACGCTTCTTGAATCCTGCGGCCAATTCAGTTCGATCGACTTTCCCATCCTTGTTCGAGTCATAGTCTGAGAAACCTGCCTTCATGCGTTCGTCTGCGGCGACTTCTTCTTGGGACAAGCTACCATCGGAGTTCGTGTCCATGCGTTGCATGATCATACCTACAATCGCGTCAGGGTTCATGCCTCCAGCACTTTGGCCACCACCTGCCCGAGCACCGGGTCCAGCGGCACCAGGAGCACCGCCTGCGGCGCCAGCGGGACCGGCCATACCTCCGGCGGGTTTGGGCAGAGGCTCATTGGACATTGCGACGAGTTTCGAGCGATCGTCATCCTCTTTGATTTCGGGGATGTCCATTTTATCCAAGTGGTTTCGAGGATCGAGAACCACGTTGTCGTTGTTGCTGACACCCTCTTTGACGGTAACGAACTTGTCGTTCGTAGCCCCGATTTTGATTTCACGTGTATCCCATTTTTCACCATCGCGAACCAAGACAAAGTGGTGGCGTTTGGTTTCGTAGACGGCATGCACGGGAATCTGAAGAGCCTTTTCGATTTGTTCGACAAAGATACGGACTTCAGCGGTCATCCCTGTACGGATCGTCTCGGGTGGTTCGACGATTTGGATGAAGGTTGCGAATTCTTTGACGTTCGACCCCCACCAGTTGCCTGGTTCGGCATATTTGTTGACTTTGATCACACGTCCGAGCAGCTCGTTTTCGGCTGCGTTGACGCGAATCTTGACCGGCATTCCTTCACGGATCAGGCTGATGCGAGACTCATTGATTTTCGCTTTGACCTGCATGCGACTGGGGTCAGGTAGCAAGAAGATCGTTTGTTGTTCGCGGACCAGTGCACCGGCTTCGACGATAAAGTCGCTGCCGCCGCGACCGGAGCTCTTGTTGGCATAAACGACTTGTCCATCGGCGGGAGCTTTGATCGTGCAAGACTTGATTTGGTTTTGGATCTCTTCGAGTTTTTCTTTTTCTTCGACGAGGGTGTTTTTATCCGATTCGAGTTTCGCTTTGGACGTCTCGATATCGGCGTCGTACTGAACGAGCATTTTGGCTTTGGTCAGCTCGTCGAGGACCTTCAACCGGGCTTGGGCAGACTCGAGGGTGCTCTTGGCGTTTTCGACCGCGAACTGTTCGGCTTCGATTTGAAGAGGCTTCAGAGTGCCTTTGGCGGCGAGTCGTTCGGCGCTTTCGAGTGAGAGTTCGGCTTTGCGTAGGGATTGCTGAGCGACGGCGATTTCGCTAACGATTTTTTGACGTTCGGTGAGGAACGTGCCGTCGAGGTATTCTTGTCGAGCGATGACCGCTTTATTGACGGCAGCTTCGGAGCTGATGACAGCCGATTCAGCGGTGCTGACGACGATGCGTTGGTTCTTGGCTTCTTGCTCTAGGGCCGAGGAGTCGAGTTGGCAAAGGGTATCCCCTTTTTTGACCATGGTTCCTTCGGCGATGACCGAAAGAATGGGTGTACCGCTACCTCCACGTCCTTTGACTTCGCATTTGACTTCGTTGTTGCTCGAGGACTCGATTTCGCCCTGTTCGAGGACGATATGGTCAAAAGGGCCTTCGGAGACCGAATGGAGCATCGGTTCGGTAGAGCTCTCAAGATTGCTGCCAGGTCGGTTCATGGCCCAGTAGTAGCCACCTGCGGAAAGGCCGGAAATTGCAAGGAGCGTAAGGATCGTGTTTCGGATCGCACCTTTGCGAGCGCGTCGGACGACCAATTGGGAGCGGTTATGGGTAGCTAGCATTCTTTTCATGATCGGACTTTTTTGGATTGGATTTGGAGGGTTTGTTTGTCCGGAGGCAGGCTAGTGGATTATATGAGGGAAGGCCAGTGCGGGGGGGTAAGTCGTGTGATAGGGATAAAATCGCCCATTTTGGCAAAAATCGCTAGGGCGATTGCTGGGAATTTCGAAAAAGTCGGGGTGTGGAAAAAGTGTTAGGATTCAATCGATTCGTAAACATATCGGACAGGTAATCAACCTAAACCCCTCCGGCCCCAAAAAGTTCCCCAATGTTAAACGGCTGTCCTCAGCCGTTTGGCTGTTTGGCAGCTCCCTAAAGCCTAAAGCCCAAAGTCTAAAGCCTGAAAGTTAAACGGCTGTCCTAAGCCGTCTGGCTGCTTGGCTGCTCCCCCTTGAGCCTAAAGCCTTTAGCCTTTAGCCTTCCGCCTTAATCCTCCCCTCTCCTCTAGACTTCCAGGGGGCGATAAGCTACACTTTTGGCCCCTGAATAGACGATACAGGGGAGTCGCGAGCCGAAGGAGTTGGCTTGAGGGCTTATTGGTGAAAGAAAAAACATTTCGAGGCACAAGCAGTTTCGCGAACCGAAGCGAGCGTAAACAGGTCTGATTGGAGAAAGATGCATGGTTAAGTTGCAAGTCCGCGATCGAGAGACGATCCAGGATGCGGTACGACGGTTCCGTAAGTTGGTAGAAAGAAGCGGATTGAAGAAAGAGATGCGACGTCGGGAGTTCTACGAGAAGCCCAGTGAGATCAAGAGACGGAGCAAGCAACGAGCCGAGCGTCGGAATCGTCGGATTCGTCTGCACGGCGCTTAGTGGATGGAACAAGCTGAAGCGTTTGGGCTTTAGCTAGGTGTGTTATAGGGCGAATAGCTCAGTTGGTTAGAGCGCCACTCTTACAAAGTGGATGTCGGGGGTTCGAGTCCCTCTTCGCCCATTCCTAATGAAAAGCCATCGTCGTCCAAAAGACGACAGATCGAGACAAGCCCAAGGGATACCTTGGGCTTTTTCGTTTCATCATCCGAAGGCGTCGAGACAGTTAAACATTCTAGCATCTGCCCCCCCTCGCCCGATGGCGGGAGAGGGGTCCGGGGGGTGAGGGTGGCGAGCGCGCGTAAGGCTACTTGGCTGTTCCCCTCACGCCTCTAGCCTCACGCCTCAATCCTGGTCCACGACCCTGCGACCTTGCTCCATTCGCGATAGGAATGTTTAGCCATATTTACTTTTGCGAATTTCCAAACGAATTGCCCCAACGGGGCATCATGAGATAGCCCAGGGCAGAGCGTAGCGCCCGCCCTGGGTGACCTTCCCGCACCCTCCACGTCTTTGCGTGCTTCCGCCCTGGTTGCCCTTTGCGTCTTTGCGCGCTAGCATGCTGGTTGCCCTCCACGCCTCCGTCACGGTGATCTCAAGCGCCAGGATCTTTCGCAAGATCCACTACTCTGCGACCTTGCGGTAGTGGATCTTGCTAAAGATCCCTGCGCACGAGCAAACCTCAAACACAACTCGCGTGCTCTATCCAACGAATCGCGTCCGAAAGAGCGTCCGTATTCAACCCAATCTTCTTCTTTTCGGCTTATCGATAAATTCACGGTGGTCTCAAGCGCCAGGATCTTTTGCAAGATCCACTACGCTGCGACCTTTCCCCCTCTTTACATCCCAGATTCTGCTATCATCTAATTTCTCAAAACCACATTTTTCCATTCTAGCCTTCGTAACGTCTACGCCCCCCAACGATGCTCTGCCCGTTCTGTCAAATCGATCGCCAGCGCATCGTCTTTCGACACTCGGTCGGATCCGCAAACGTCATCGCTCTGTGGGATGGGTTCCCGGTAAGTCCCGGCCATCTGCTGATCGTCCCTACTAGGCATATCGCCACCTGGTTCGATGCCTCGAGTGAAGAACAACAAGCACTCACAAGTGCCCTGGAAATCGCCAAATCCCACATCGAATCCCAATACCAACCCCAAGGATACAACATCGGCATCAACGTCGGAGCCGCTGCCGGTCAAACCGTCCCCCACCTGCACGTCCACCTCATCCCACGCTACAGCGGCGATGTACCCGATCCTCGCGGCGGCGTCCGACACGTCATCCCGCAACTTGCGAACTATCTTGCCGAGCAAACTCCCGAATTTCACGTCAATAGAACCATCCCAAGCACCAATGCACCGAACCATTTTACCCGAGGTGAAATCGACCCGCTCTTGCCCCACTTAAAAGCTGCCATGGGGCGGGCCGCCCAAGTCGACTTCTCGGTGGCATTCATCAAACAAAGCGGCGTCGATCTGCTTCGGGGACATTTACAAGACCTCCTCGAACGCCAAGGCCGCGTTCGGATCATCACCGGCGATTATCTCGATGTGACCGAGCCCCAAGCCCTCGAGGATCTGCTCGAACTAGGCCCAAACCTCGAACTCTACGTCGTCGAATGCGTGCCTGGCATGTCGTTCCACCCCAAAGCCTACCTCTTCTACACGTCAGACCAGCTAACCACTGGCCACTCGGCCTACATCGGTAGCTCGAACATTTCGCGCATGGCGTTGCTTGCTGGGATCGAATGGAACTACCGTGTCGACGAGTCGATCCACGGCGAGGGATTCGGAGCGATGAAGGCGGCTTTCGACGAGCTTTTGCGAGATCCACGGACCAAGCGGGTGGATGCCGGTTGGATCGATCGGTACCGAGCCCGTCGTCGTGAGCAACAGATCATACGCTTCGATATCGAGAGCGACACGTCCGATCCGATCCCCGATCCGCATGCGATCCAGCGCGAAGCTCTCGCGGCATTGGCCCAAACGCGGCTCGATGGGAACCGAGCCGGGCTGGTCGTCCTAGCGACTGGACTTGGTAAAACCTATTTGGCCGCTTTCGATGTTGCAAGCAAAACGCCAACGGGTGAGTTTGAGTTTCCTCGCGTGTTGTTTGTCGCCCATCGCGATGAGATCCTCCATCAATCGATGCGGACGTTTCGCAAGATACGGCCTGGGTCAAGCTGCAGTCGGTACGACGGCAATTTATCGGATTCGCAGCTTGATCGCACCGAGATGCTCTTTGCGTCGATCCAGACGCTTGGTCGCAGCGAGCATTTAAGTCGGTTTGCAGACGACGCGTTCGACTACATCGTCGTCGACGAATTCCATCATGCGGCAGCCTCGACGTATCGCCGGCTCTTGGACCATTTCCAGCCTCGGTTCCTGCTGGGGCTCACCGCCACCCCCGAGCGGACCGACGGAGGGGATTTGCTCGGGCTTTGTGATGAGAACCTGGTGTACCGATGCGATTTGATAAGGGGGATCGAAGAGGAGTTGCTCAGTCCGTTCGAGTACTTTGGGGTGCCCGACGCCGTCGACTACAGCAACATCCCATGGAGGAGCAGGCGGTTTGACGAAGTTGCATTGACAACGGCGGTATCGACCCGTGCGAGGGCACAAAATGCGCTCGAGCAATTGCAGCGGGTGGGGGCCAAGCGAACGTTGGGTTTTTGTTGTTCGCAGCAGCATGCCGATTTCATGGCCGAGTATTTTCGGGGGGTGGGGATGCGGGTTGCGGCGGTCCACTCGGGGAGCGAATCGGATCCTAGGGCAAGGTCGCTTGATGCCCTTTCGAGTGGGGAGCTTGATATTGTGTTTGCGGTGGACATGTTCAATGAGGGGTTGGACATTCCGAGCATTGATACGGTGCTGATGTTGCGACCGACTGAGTCGAGCATTGTGTGGTTGCAGCAGTTTGGTCGGGGTTTGCGCAAGAGTCCGGACAAGCAGCGATTGAAGGTGGTCGATTACATTGGGAATCACCGGACGTTTTTGGTGAAACTTCGCTCGATGCTCCAGCCGTTGTTACGGGTGGGCGAGTCCGACTCGGAGCTTCGGCGTGGCTTGCAGTTATTGCAGCGAGGGGATGCCCAGTTGCCGCCTGGTTGCAGTGTGACGTATGAGTTAGAAACGATCGAGCTCATTGAGCAAGTGTTACGACCGGCCAGTCGCACCGATGCGATGAGTGCTTTTTATCGCGACTTTGAGGAGCGTCATGGTCAGCGCCCGACGGCGCGGGAGGCTTATCATGCCGGTTATAACCCGCGGGCACTTCGTTCGACGCATGGAAGTTGGTTTGGGTATGTCGATTCGATGGGTGGTCTCGAAGACGGTGATCGGGCGGCTTGGGAGCATCAGCGAGATTTTCTGAAGGTGGTCGAGACGACGGCGATGACCAAGAGTTACAAGATGCTGGTTTTGTTGGCCCTTTTGCAGAGCGACCCACGGCCACGCGATCACGAGTCGATGGAGATTGGTATAAGTGCGATGGTCCAGGCCGTGCGTCGGATGGCCGATCGAAGTTCGGTATTGAGGGACGATTTAGGAGCGGAGCATTTGGGGAGCGACACCAAGTTACAGCGTCATTTGGAGAATAATCCGATCAAGGCATGGACAAACTCGGGGAGTGTACGCCGCAATGGGGCGTTAGATACCGATAAGATCTATTTCGAGTACCGCGAAGGAATCTTCAGCTGGGCTGGAGTCGACCTCGGCCCCCACCGCGCCCGCTTCGCGGAGTTGCTACGCGAGTTAGTTGATTGGTGGATGGCAGAATTCATCGATCGCTTAAATCATCAGTCAGGTCATTATTGCCGAGTAATCGCTTCTAACGACCGGCCGATTATTAAATTACCTGCAAGGACTGGTGAAACGAATATTCCGATCGACTGGGTCGCGGTTGAAATTGATGGGCTTAACTACATGGCGAAATTCGCGAAGCAGTACATCAACGTGATAAGAAAGACGACCGAGTCGAAGGAAAACTTACTGCGGGAGATATTAAGAACTTGGTACGGTCCGACTGTGGGGAAAACAGGTACAAGATTCCAGGTGCAATTACTTCAAGAGGGCGACGTTTGGCACCTTCGCAGGGTCTAAGACATATTCCACAGCATCAAACTACAGGATAAATGCTTTAGTGAATCTCTTGTCAAGGACTCAATCTGGATTTATCGATCCTGTACATGTACGCATTTCCTTGCTTTTTGAATTCGATTTTCCCCTGTTCCCTTAGATGACAGAGGTCACAAGAGGAAATTTTTAGAAGCTTCATTGCTTCCTTACTTCGGACCCAAGATTCTTCATGTGGATCCTCGTTCTTTGCTTCCTGATCTTCGGTCATTCTTGGCACGACGTTTGCCTCCCAATAACTCTTCTTCCCAATTCTTGAGCGATCGACGCCCGGCAAGCTCGTCCAGCGGCGAGACCGGTCTTTACTTCGCTCAACGTCAAACCCAGTGTAGTCATCAGACACAAATAGCCACTTATGGTGGTAGATATAGGGATCCGATGGCATCGTTCGACGCTGGACGGAACCATCTGCATTGACGACGATGATACCTCGGATTACCGGCTCTTCTTCGGTATCGAAGTTCGGGCAATCGATGAATGAAACGGCATCGTTTCGTTGGTTGAGCTTGACGACTGTGTACTGATAATGCTCGGGAAGATGCCTTTTCGCCCATTCGACAGGCTCCCCTAATCGTTCTTCGTAGTCACGATGTAGGTAAACCGCGTAGCCAATCTCTTTACCAACACCGAATCGCGTCGACCTTACCGGGAGCTCCTGTATCTTAGCTTGATCCTGCAGAGGCAACTCACACTGAGTCTCCACTTGATCCTCCGAGTCGGTATCGATGGCGATATTGGCCGAAACGATAAATTGGGGCGTCGAACTCGTTGTGTCTGTTAGCGAAAGGTCTTGATTTGTTTCGCTGGAATTGTCGCCATTTCGAGTGAAAGAGTCTTTAGAGGGAAGTCGTCGCCTTCGCACTCCTTCTTGGTACAAGAGACGATAGCCGCGAATCATTAGTCCCGATTCCTGAAACTTGGTCTGCCACTGCTCCACGGACAGCATATCCCGGCCTTCTTCGATCAGCCCGTGTTGCATTTCCTGAATGCTAAATCGTAGGAATCGGGTGTGCCATGGATGATCGGGTTCTATCATTTTCTCCTTTCGGTCTAACAAGAGCGGATTCTTGTTTTCGGAATGATCGATGCATTGTAGATAAAGGTTTCTGAGTGATAGCTTGATCGTTCTTCTGACAGGCGGATGAGGATGCGAGTCGAATTTCGGGCATACCAAATAAGACACCTTACCGGAGAAACGGTGCAGCTTGATCACGTTCGCATCCTCAATATCTCCAAGGTATGCACGTGCACAGCCTTCGAAGACTCTTAGGATCGGATCGAGGGAACTGATTGCGGATCGATGGACATACAGCGCGTTGGAGGTCAATCTGCCGATCGTCGACTGCTGGCATGCAAGATCAACCAGTTCCGATTTCCCCGAGTTGAACAGCAAAATGTCCGCTGAATCGCAGGCATGTTTGTACCCACCGAAGAATTCCTTGATATCTCGTTGGATTGCCAAGGAGAGTTGCGAGAAAGGGGGCCTCTTAGGAAACCGTGCAAGTGCAAGATAGACCTTCAAGTCGTCGATGCGGGATTGGCGAATAGTATCCCAAGGGTCAGATCCAGTGACCTTGCGAATGAGCTTAAAAGCTCTTTTGAAGCTACCAAAAGCTGCGATCACCTCATCGCTACGATCAAATTCGTCTTGAAATGGGAGTCGAGCAAGATCTGCTGCCACACGGATAAGTGCTTCGAGCAGATCGCGGTGTCGGTCAAATTCTATCTCGGAGGCCCGACGTCTAGGAACAAAAGCACGACGTTTAAACTTTGAAACGCTGAACGATTCTCTTAGTGTTGGATCTTTGAAAACGTAGAACACCCCAGGAGCGGCTGGTATGGCTTCAGTGCCCAAGGATCGCTCGATGTATTCACGGAGTTCCGTTTGCGTGTAGTACTTCTGGAAGGTTTGGATCCGAGTGATGATCCCATCGCTGTATTCGAATTCCCCGTCGCCAGAGCCGTCGATAGCGATTCTGGCCGAAACAACGAGAACTTTCTTGGTAAGCTCCCATGCAGCAAACAAGGTTTGCAATCGTTCGGCTTGATCCTCGATTACATTGATCACGTATCCGAGGTTGACAACGCAGGCAGGAATGAGTGGAGCTTGAGGTCTGTAAGCGGGATCCCATCCTTGGCTGGAATACCCCATGCGACCGAGGTGATCGATGTCGTCGCCATAGCCACAACCGTAGTCAAAGAATTCGGTATCGGACCCAAGCAGATTGTCGCGGATAAGACATTTTAGGGGCAGGGAGGGCTCGTTGCGTCGAATAGCGGCACGGTGACGCAGGATCTCAACAGGTGGAGAAACGGTGTATTCAGGCTCATGCATGTGGAAAACGATCCGAACCCTTTTGTGACTTGGCAACTTGTCCCGCATTGAGGTCGCTGCAAACGGCCCAGCGAAAGATTCGGCAACTTGTGAATCGATCGGGCAGCGACTTGTACCTGAGTGGCAATTGGTCGACGGTTGGAATCGGGACAAAGACTCCGTTGGTGACCGCGAGTTCCCAATTCTCGAAGGATAGTGTGTCAGAAGCGTTTTCGAGGGGGCGAATTACTGCGTGGAGGTTGTGTGCATAGTTCGAGCGAGGATACCCTTTCTTGAAAACGCCACAAATGTAGATGTAATCGTAAGTATCGCTTGGAACCTCGTCGAGATCCAAAATAGGCATCTGGTCGAGCCTAGGATTGTGTTTGCTGAGCACCTTCCCGTAGGGCCCGCGAAGGCAGTTCGTGCAATGCTTCTGGTCGTTTATACCGAAGACATACTTCATCCAGAGCCAGACGAATTTGGCGGGCTCTAAGTTATGACGCAACTTCAGGACTTTGGCGACATCGGGCACCGGCATCGGCTCGCTCACTAAAAAAGGTGAAGGATTTGGCGATTATTTCACGATACAAAGCACGAACTTCCGGATTTCGCATAGTAACATGCTCACGGTATCTTGTATCCCAGTGTCCAGTGTCGCAAAATACACACTGGCATTCTACCACGTGAGAAAAAACTTGGAGATCGGATCATAGCACACTTGGGAAACGCACTGTGTCGCTGAAAAATACAATCGAAATGCTCTCGAGGGGATCCGCCCAGGCCGTATCCACCTTGAGTCCCAGTGACCACGCGGCTGACGAGCTGAAAAATTATCTTTATGTCTCCACCCCCGTTGAGGATGCTCTCGTTGCCGAGATGCAGGGATCGACAAAGAAGCGAATCATCTTCCTGTGCGGTTCAAGCGGCGACGGAAAATCCGAGATCTTCCGACGCCTATTCGAGCGATTTTCAAAGCACTTCGACTTCCATTTGGACGCAACCCACAGCTTCGATCCAGAAAAAGACGCAATCGAAACCTTGAATGATAGATTTCTGCAGTACAAGGAAGGAAGCAGACCACTAGTTGTAGGTATAAACATCGGGATGCTTGGGAACTTTGCGGCGGATGGAGGGAGAACTCACGGCGATATACGTGACTCCATCCAGAATTTTCTTGTCGACGGAACAGCGACGAATGCGGAACACATCTTCATCAACTTTGAGAAATATCCAAAATTCGAATTGAAAGGGAACGCAATTGAAGCACCTTTCATCGGACAGATCATTTCACGCATTTGTGCAGACAGTGAGAAAAATCCGATTTACAAGCAATTGAAACAATCACCGAAAAGTACAAGCCTTCATCGGAATTATGCGGTACTCTGCATACCTGAGGTTCAACAACGCATTTGCTCTCTTCTGTTTTACTCCCATTTGAAGTACGACCAATTCCTGACCGCCCGAACCGTTCTTGACTTCCTTTACCAGATCATCGTTGGTAAGGGGTCGCTGTTTGACAATCTGTTCTGTGGCCAAGGGTCGGAGCTTTTCGACTCATTGAGGATGCTCGATCCCTGCAATGCGAGGTCAAAGTCCCTCGACCTCTTTCAAGTGAAAGCATCGCTTGGGATTTACGAGTCTGATTTCGACGTCTTTCAGCAAGATATAACGAATCGGTTTGGAATTGAGCTTAAAGAACCCCGATCTTGGGTTCGGCTGTTTTACCTTATGCAAGATGCGGAACTCAGCAACAACTATCATCAAAGGTTTCGTTTAGATTTGCAGCGAAACCTATTTGATGAATTCCGCCTCGTGTGGCAGCTTCATCGCGACTACGATGGAAGTGACAAAGAGACAAAAGCTAAGATTCGCAAATTCTACAACGACACGCTCATTCCCGCTGTGACTAGTTTTGCTAATCGTTTTGCCCCCGAACTTCGCCGGGATCGATTCCTCTTAGGAAAGCCAAATGGATACGCCCTAAGCGCTACTTCAACGATGCAACCTGAGCTAAGCAAACTCGCAGTCGAGGAACCGAGCCAATTACGAAGCTTCGACGTCTTCCTGAGGATTGGTGACGGTTTCAGCATAGGTCCCATTCCAATCTCAGTCAATTTTCTTGAGTTGGCTCGTAAAATAAATCTCGGTTACCGCCCCAATACTCATGACAAAACAACTGTAGTAAAGCTGGAGGAGCTCGTAGAAGAGGTCCGCCGCATCGTCCGACAAACAGATGTGCTATATGTTCAAAAAGGAAGTACTGAGTTGGAGCTAATTAACGACAAGCGTGAAGATGAAATCCTTGTGGTGAAGTAATCATGAACCCTCTCATCGCTCAAATCACTAATTTGCCCAGTCAAGACATTGGCACGAACAAAATCACTTCGTTTCTTCCCTATCGCAAGGGTGCTAAAGAGTTTGATTTCGACACTGTTGGATGTAGTGTATTGTCGTGCCTAATGGGACGAGAGATCAAACGCAACTACACATTCGATAAGTATACAGCAGAGTGTTACAAACACTTAAAAGAAAAACTTAGCGACGCCTCGGTGCTCAGTGACATTGAGGCAATGTACTTTACTCACGGAACCCTTGCGAAGACTGCGCCAGAGTTCATGCTGACTCGGTCGCAAGGCAAAGGAAATGCATCGACCAAACATCTCATCAGCTTGTTCTCTAGTTTCTGTCGCGGCCGCTCGTCCCAGATTAAGTTCGACAGTGGAACAAACTTCATTGAGCGGATTTTCCTAGACATCCTTAACAGCAATCTTCAAGAAGTAAGTGATGAAGAGTCTGATGAATGTTACCTTCCCTTTGTTGCCGAGTACTTCTATCGCGACATCGAGTTTTTAAGTAGGCACCCTGATTACTTCCTTGAGCAGTTGTCGAGCTGCATTGAGCTCTACACGTTTATCTATTGCACACAGCTCGGCCTAAACATTCGCAATTGGACAGACGGAAAACCTCCAGAAAGCAGGCCTCTCTACTTTATTCTCGACACAGAAAAGGCAAGTAGTGAGCGCAGTAATCTAGTGAACTTTGGCTACCAATCGGTCGCCCGTCCGATGACAGAAGTTTTTCCAATTCTAAGTATGTTGGAGCACTTCAATAATGACGACAAATTCCCCAAAGCACCACTTTGGGCATTTGCAAATGCACTACTGAACGCTTCCGAGCAAGATCAGCAAACCGCGCTCGCCTCGCTGTCTGACTTTGCAGAGATGTTTCGGAATAAGCGAGCATTGCCTCCGTTTCCCCAGGCTCCTACAAGTGCCATTGAGGCGATGCAGCAGATTGTGGGGTATGGCATCAAGCAATTCGCCGACGGAACAGGACGTTTTCGAGTTCAAATGCAATACATGGAAGTTTTCGACAAAGAGGTTGCAAAAAACTTTATTCAGGCTAGAGGTCGTGCCGGAAAAGTACTCGTTATAAATCAGGATTTCGTTCTCCTTCTCACGAATCTGAGTATCGGTGATCGCAAGTCCATCCGCTTCCAGGAGCTGCTAGCTGAATGTCGGTCTCGCGGATTTTGGTTTGACAAGAGTTCGCAACAAGCATTGATCACTTTTTATGAGCGAGTCGGAAACGTCGACCGCATGAGCGATAGTGGAGACGCGGTTTATGTCCGAAACACAATTTGATGGATTCCTTGCCAGCCAACTCATGCAATGGCTCAAGAGTCGAATCGCACCTGGCCAGAGATACCAGTTTCGATCCTCGGACTGCGGAAATACAAATCGGATCATTACGCATTTCCGCAGTGCTGCTAGTGGGGCCATCAACGTTCACGGAACGGAAATCGCATTCGTGGAAGTGGCCGAACTGCGGCTAATTTGCGTCTCGCATTCCGACTCAACCGACTCAAGCGATGGCTTCAACGAGAACTACATTTCCATGTTGCGAGATCGTGTTGCCGAGCAGTCCGGCGTCTTCGAAGGGAGTTCATTGTTAGTCATACATAACAGCCTTCTGGACACGCTGGTCAACAGTGCCATTGATCTCGCGTCAATAGACGGACCGTGGTCAACAAAGTCAATTTGCAAGTCATTGGTAAAGCTTTCAGAGTCCTGCGGCAAGTCCCAAAAAGTGTACGAGTGCCTCCTACAGTGGCAAGACACCGTCATTGCAGAAGAAGGCGGAAGTGTCTTCGGGTTTCGCCAAATATTCAACTCCATCGTGCAAGGAGGAATGCTTGATCTAAAGCCACTCGGTCTGTTTAACGACAGCGGCCTGGCGGACATGGACAGGCCGCTGCAGATCAGAAAGCGACTAGAGGAGAATCGGCGGCTACATGAAGATTTCGATAGGGTAACGCATCACTTTCCAGATGAGATTGCTGAGCGATTGGGCATTAGCGAAGCGTTCGTGAAGAAACATTTTGGAGAGTCTAGTGAAGTGAAGTGGCCTGACCTTGATTTTCAGGTCATCAAGAACGAAATGGCAACTCAGGAAAGTACCCAACTTGAGCTTCTTAGTTTGGAATCAGATTCCTGTTCAATCGTTGGTCCACGAAACAAATCCGAGACTTCAGTTGGCAAGTTACGGAAAAGCTTGATTTTGGTCGCAAAGCCAGAGGAGCATCTCGTTGACCTAACAATCGAGTTTCGAGGCGATGACCTTGAGCTTCCGAATGTGAAAATTGAGCATAACAAGACGGTAGCTGCTGCTGCGAAGATCGAAATCAAAAAGACTCGTAATCGGCGGCGAGTTATGTTTTCTATGCCTGCATCCGAATCACCTCAAGTATTTCGAATACGACTTGATCGTAGCCAGACGTCAGAACGTCTGGAATTCAGTATTCTGCTCATTAATGAAGGGCAGTTCTATGTCAACGGGTTCGAAAATGCATTTCTCGTAAACACGCATGAAGACCCTAATAAGAGTATCATTCTTTTGCAAACGGACGAACGTGAACTGCTTATCAACCCTGATATCTCATCTCGCCGGCAGCTCGCTGACAACGACGAAACTATATCTCGTCTTCAATTTGGTACCGTCGATTATGAGAAGATGTACGAAGAGTCCGACATTGTTACATTTTGCGTCGACAATGCGGGCCATTCGCTTCGTTTTAGCGTCGAAGGGGAAATGAGCCAACAGTCGCTGACGTTGCCTCTACTCATGGACGAAGGACGCTTCAATCGTCTCTTTGACGACAACTATACCGGGACTTTTCTTCGAGAAAAGCAGCGAGTAGTTATTGACAACAAAGAGACGAATGTTGTCGCAGGACGCTGCAAGATGCTGGATGTTGAACAGCAATTTGTTGAAGATAAGCTGCTTTGTTACGGGGATGATGGTAGTTCTCTCCCTATGGGGAAGATACGCGAAGCAGCGCCAGGGCTGTTCGAGGCATTGACCAATCTAAACAATTACTTCAAATCGAAGGCCACAATTCCAAGTTTGTCGTCTTGGGGTACAGAGTTGATTGACCTGACGGGAACCTATGTTGCGGAGTATCAGAAGTTCCTTCAAAGTATCGAGCTTGGAAAGAGTCTCGATAGTTCAGTTCGGGACATCATGAAGCTTGGTACTGCCATTTTTGATAGACGCCGATTTCTTACGCCTTTCCATCCGCTCGTACTTGCCTACTTCAAGCACCTGGCAATTGTTGTAAAGCAAGACAATGACATCGACAATCGATCTTTTCGTGACGTCCCCTCGGTCACTCGAAAGAGATTAAATGCCCGTGGCTTGATTCCGTATATCTATTCAGCTGATCACGAGTACTGCTACACTCAGGCTGTTGAAGAAAACAGCTTCTGGCTCGAGATTGTTCCCCAGGAGGAGAGCAGCTACGAGTACGTCACGCGGCTTGCTAAAGAGAAGATTGAAGAGTTCGTAAAGACATTCGATGAACTCTTCAAAGATGGCACAGCCGCACCGCTTTTGATTAACTCTGTAAACAATGGCGAAAATCGGGAGATCTTCAGTGGGATCTTGGAGTACTTTCGAGATACCGGAAAGGAATCCGAAAGGATACATGTTAATTTGTATGATGACGCCATTGCTGAAACGGAATTTGATCGCTTCGCGGAACTTGGCACATACATCAACATTAAACGGCAATACGGACTTGATAAAGGTAAAGCAAAGGAAAATGCCGATTCAATAATTGACTTGCTTCGTTCTCGATTGACCTTTAGCAAATTTCGCCTTTCTGATGCCTCCGAACAAGCTTATGCACACCTTACGTTTTTCCGAAACAATCAGAAAGTCGAGCGTGTCAGCGTTGACATCAACAACCACATTTCAGGCGTAGCGTGTGACGGGCTCCTGAACGGTGAAGCATCGTGTTCGGAGAACCAAAACTACTATACGGGTTTCGGATTGAAAGGAGTCGAGACGTCGGAATTGCCGCATTTGGAATTGGCGAGGCTCGTCGGAACATTACAACAGCCACTGGTTGCCACGAACGAAACGTATAACAGTAGTTCAGCGATTCGACTTGCAGTTAGCGACACATTTAGAGAACTACTTGAAAGATCCTATGCGAGCTCACTTTGGGTAACGATCATTGACCCAAAGGTTACGCTAAAGTTCTTCGAAAAAACTAAGGACGTTGTACTGATCCATTTTTCGGATCAGTACACGAATTCGGCGGGTTATGATGCAATCACCGTCACGAAGCAGACAGATCTTTATCGCGAGATTCTGCGACATGGATCAGATGATGCTGTTGGCGAATTCAACGCTTTCAATGGCGAATGGCTCCTCAAGATGGTCACTGCAAATGATAAAACTCGACGTGAGCGCGAGGGGATCGTCGGCGCTTGGAAGCTCGTGAGCGCGCTAGTCGCCAAGTCCGAAATCACCTGGGTTCCGATGTCCGTTGCGGAAATGATTCGAGTCTCCGGCAATATCGGTCTACGAATGAGTGATGGCGACTTTGCCCGCTATCACAAGGACAAGTCAAACACTGGGCGTATTTCCGATGACGTGCTTTTCGCTGGATTCAAAGACGGAAAGCTCTTTCTACTTCCTATCGAAGTGAAGACTGGGTCTGCCGATTTTGCAAAAGCACATGAACAAGTTAAGAATCTTAGGGAGTATTTGGTCAATCGACTGTTCGGACCGCAGACCTTGGAAGGGAAGATCTATCGCAGCTTGTTGATTCGCCAAGTGCTGATGCAGGTGGAGAAATACGAGCTCTACGAAGTCTTCGCTACGGATTATTTCGCAGAACTACACAATAATCGCGAAGAATGGCTGCGAGGTGAATTCCTCATCGCGGATTTGAACGACTTCCCTGACGCCTTTGTCGTGGGGCACCTCGACTCTGAAACTTGCTTCGAGACAACCTCAGTCGAGAAAGAAGGAATTGCGACGCTCAAGATACCGTCCAGCTTCCTGGATAGCCTGCTGAACACACCGCGTCAAAAGCTTGAAGAGAGGCTTCATGCCGAAAACTATCTGAATATTCCTAAGAAGTACTTCCTTAGTAACGAAGAGTCTCGGACGGAACCATTTGCCCAAGCGGAAGCGAAGGGCAAAACGGAAGCTGAAGTTAACAATCTGGTTCGGAAAACCACTGATGAGAGTGCCGGAAAACATTCTTCGATTCCTCAGCTCGTCAACCCAAAGGCGGAATACCTTCGGATCGAATTCGGTACAGATATCAAAACAAAGGAGAGAGTATTTTGGGAACCAACAAACACGTCAAAAGTGCTCAATCCGAATACGGCAATTATCGGAACTATGGGCACGGGCAAGACGCAGTTCACAAAGAGCCTGGTAACCCAATTAATTCGCAACCAAGACGCAAACGTTGACGGGCTACCAATAGGTGTCCTAATCCTTGACTACAAAGCTGACTACATAAAGCCTGACTTCGTCAAGGCCACCAACGCGAAGGTCTTAGATCTTCATCGCTTACCTTTCAACCCGTTGGCTCTCTTTGGCGATAAGCCTATGTTGCCTATGCATACAGCAAGTCAGTTTCGAGCTACCATCTCGCAAGCGTTCTCTCTGGGGGCCAAGCAGCAGCAGCGAATCAATTCTCTCGTAATTGAAGCCTATGAAGCGAAAGGAATTCTGAAGTCTGACTCCACGACATGGTCAAATCCAGCGCCAACTTTGCACGATGTTTGGCTTGCTTACAACGCTCAAGAGAAGGTTGAGGAAGACTCGCTCTACGCAGCGCTGGCAGAACTCACAAACTTCGAAATTTTCGAACCAGATACTGCCAAAGCCAAGTCGCTCTACGACATGATCGCAGGAGTAACTGTCATCAATCTATCGGGCTACGATCAAGTGATTCAAAACCTTGTTGTAGCTCTAACGCTCGACTTGTTCTATGCCCAGATGCATCAGAAGGGTAGTTCCAAAATCGATGATCCTTATCGCCAGTTGACTAAGTTCGTCCTAGTTGACGAAGCAGACAATTTCATGAAGCAAGAGTTCCCTGGGCTGCGTAAACTACTGAAAGAGGGGCGTGAGTTTGGCGTTGGTACAATTCTCTCTACACAAGAGCTCACTCACTTCAAGACCGCAAATAATGACTACTCGAGCTACATACTCAGTTGGATTGTCCATCGCGTTGGGAGTATTAAGTCGCAGGAGTTAAAATCGCTTCTTACCACCACAGGAAAAGATGAATTGGAATCCCTTCTTGTCTCAATAAAGGTGCTTGAAAAACACCAGTCACTGTATGTCGACGGTGAGAAGCACCTAGTCAAGATGCGGGATCTCGCATTCTGGGAAATCACGAACAAATAGGATTGGGCCGCTTCCGGCCGCTTCCAAATGCACAACAAAAGAACCATTCGAATTAGATTGATCCAAGATGGCAATTAGTACCAAAATCGACTACGCGAAAATTTCGAGCATCTTTCTAGATCCATACAATCCGAGATTGGGGCGGAAGACAACCGATGTTGAAACTCCACAAAGTGAACTGCTGGAGCAAATGCAAGAATGGGTGCTGGACGAATTGGCTCTATCATTTCTCGAAAACGGAGGGTTCTGGACTCATGAACCGTTGATCGTTGTTGAGGAGATGTTGTACGAACGCAAATCGCTCGTTGTAGTGGAGGGAAACAGACGGCTTGCAGCGCTTCTTTCGCTTAAGAGGGCATTTGAAGGGGAGCCTCTTTCCCGAAAATGGCAACAGATCGCCGCGGACTATGAATTCCCTTCCTCCCTATTTGAGTCGATTCCATTTGTTCGATGCGACAGCCGGAACGACGTGGCTGCGTATCTCGGTTTTCGCCATGTGACCGGGATCAAGCAATGGAACACTGATGAGAAAGCGGCTTATATCTCGAAGCTTGTTGGGACTGGGCTCAGTTTTCTAGAGGTAGCGAGAAAGATAGGAAGTAAATCCCCGACCGTTAGGAAGCACTTTGTCGCCTTCAGCACACTCAAACAAATCGAGGAAAGCGTCGAGACATTCGTACCGGAGCTTGCTGAAAGAAGATTCGCAGTGTTATACATGTCTATCGACACCGTTGGCGCTCAACAATATTTAAACATTAATCTTGATGCTGATCCCAATGCCCTACGATTGCCAATTCCAAATACACATATAAAACATTTGAAGAACTTCGCCAGATGGTTGTTCGGAACGAAAGAGATGGAGCCGCTTATTAAAGATACGCGTCAAATATCGAAGTTCAGCATGATATTGGAGAGCCAGGAGGCAGTAGAGTATTTAGAATCGCGAGACCGTCCCAGCTTTGAAGTCGCTGTCAGGATTTCCGGAGGTGATGAATTAGAGACGATTGAGTATGTGAATTCTGCTGCAGATAGTCTCGAGCTCGCGCTAATGCGTGCGCATGCATTTAAGGGCTCTAAAGAGCTACAGAAGGCAGTCAAACGACTTGGCGAAGACTCTCTACAGTTGATTACATTGTTTCCAAACTTGAAGTCTGAATTGCTTGGGAGTCTTTGACATGTTGTTACTTCCCAAGAACGGTATCAATCGAAGTGTAAAGGAAGACAATAGTGATCCTATCGTGGTTGCTGATTGGATAGAAGCAAGCTGTATGTTCTACTGGAAAGAGCTGTCTGTCAGAGATGTCGTCGACTTTTTGATGGACGAAAATATTTACGACGATCAAGATATGGCGTCAAACTTTATAAATGCGCGATGGGACGAGCTTCACAGACGCGCACGATTAACCGGCTCGTCTTACGGCATTCGAGTTGAAGGGCAGAGAGTGCGCGCTTCCGGTGACTGGAAGCGATATCCTGCGCATGCTTTTTGCTTAGTTTTGTCGTTGGCGATCAAATATGATTGGTGGTTTGAACATTTTCGGCCGAACTATAATGAGCAAGGTGAGCTTTTTGAATATCTCACGGCAGAATCCCTGGAAACAATTACTCCGGATTGGGAATGCACTATTGGAGGCTGGAGTCGAAACACGAAATTGACCTTCGAACAGCTTGTGAACGATGTTGCCACAAGGATTGGTGATGGGTCCACGAGATTAGACGATTGGAAAGATTCCGACCAGAAGGATCTAACGCTTGACGTCCTGCACTATCGCCATTTTCTTGATGAGTTGCCTGGCAGACCAACGACATTCATTCAATGCGCAAGTGGCGGAGATTGGAAGAATAAAATTGGAAAGCCAAATCTTGAAGTCTGGAAAGATGTAGTTCGAACCTTTACGCCACCTGCAAAGGGCTTCGCGGTACCTTTTTGTTTTACAGATGCGGATTTCAGGCGGAATTGCGTGAAAGCCCAGGGATTGATGCTGGATCGACTGAGAATTTTGAGTGCTGGGTTGAAGCGGGAAACTTGGCTGTCGCAGCAGACTACTGATCGAATACTTCAGTGGTTAAGCCCATTTATTGCAGGATTGCTGACCAAGAGCAGTCTGAGCTAGCTATGCTTGCCAACATATCTCGCTATTGGATTACGAGCTTTTTGATCGTTGAAGCAATTATTTCTGCGGGTATGGCCTCAGTGCAATGCCCCCATGATAGTCGTATGGACTCAGCTGCCTCTTCCTCGTTTAACCCCATCGCAGTCAGTACATGGCTTGGCGAGTAGAGTTCGGATGTGCATGCAGAGCCGTTCGAGAATACTATGACTTCCCTTAAGACCATCATAAGTGCCTCGCTATCAACTCCTGGAAACCTCAAATTGAATACGTGCGACTGACATCTGGAGGTCTCGCCGTTAGTGAAGTACTCGACTTTACTTAGGTCGTTTAAAAATGCTTCTCTTATAACTCTCGTTCTTTCTAATCGTGAGTGATATTCCGTTTTGGCTAGATGCGATGCGAGTCCAAAACCAACAGCTAATGCAACAGGCACTGTACCAGGACGAATCCCACGTTCTTGGCCACCTCCATATGCCAAGCATTTAATTGGAATCATGCGGATTCCTCGCCGCTTGACAACCAAAGCTCCAATTCCTTGTGGTCCGTAGATTTTGTGGCTACTGGCCGAAAGCAAATCAAAAGCAATGTCCGATAACCCGTCCTCTTTTCCGAAGGTTTGAGCAGCATCAATGTGAAAGAGCGCAGATTTATGCTGTAGTGCTACTCCAATTTCTTTGACTGGCTGAATAACTCCAGTTTCATTGTTTGCGTGCATTACCGATACCAAAAGTGTGTCATCTCGGACTCGCCGAATTATATCGTCAGGATCAACATACCCACCTCTGCATACCGGCGTTAATTCGATTTCGAAACCGTTCTTTGCAAGGTACTGCAGCGGCTCGAGCACTGCCTTGTGTTCGATCATCGTCGAGATAACATGCTTCTTCCCTGTTTCTTCCCCATGCGCTGCTAGGCCAAGGATCGCGAGGTTGTTGCTTTCTGTAGCACCGCTCGTGAAAATGATTTCTTCGGGCTTGGCAGCGACCACTTCGGCAACCTGTACACGAGCATGCTCAACAGCATCCTTCGCTCGTTGCCCATATAAATGAGTGCGACTGCCAGAGTTTGCTGGCGGACCCAGGAACCATTCCTTCATTGCCTCGAAAACACGAGGATCGAGCGGTGTCGTAGCGTTGTAGTCGAGATAGATAGGATCTGGCATCGTATTGAATCCGCGGTAGTCTTTATCGTGATTCGATTCGTTCGGTGCCGATGCAGACCTCATAGTCACCGACAAAACCCCAGACAGTTCCACTCTGATCGCGTCGGGTAATCTGGAATGGAACAACTTGTCTCATGGTTTCTCTCGGAGAAGAGAGTTCTCCATATCCGCAGTAAGTCTGCCCCTCGGCGATTCGAAGCTCTGTAACCATCTTTCCGCTCGAATCCAGCAATAACTGGAACGACGCCACTATCAACTCTTCCGTATCTGCGATCGTCCCTACGAGGTAATCGACCTCTCCGTCCGCAATGACAACGGACATGTTTGGGAATGCGCGTTCTAGAGCTTGTACCGCTTCGTCAATTGTCCACTTCATCGTTGACTCGTAAGGAAAACCAATCACACCTTGAACTCCACTCTTGCGATGATGGAAGTTTACGGTTAATCTCTATGGAAGTCAAATTTAACTTCCACACGAGAGCGATGCAATGGCCGCTTTTGAGTATGTTTTCCCTTCGATTCGTGGCGTTCAGGCAAGTCGCGAGTACTACGTGTCGATGTGCCCTATGAGGCTCATTCCTCGAATATTCATTTTTGACGAGGATGAGTTGCGGCCGGAATTGCGTTCACAACGCATTTTGAATAAAACCCGGGTTCCGGAGATCGCCAGATACCTCACGAAAAACCCAAAAAACTATACATTTTCTGCGATCACCGCTTCGATAGACGGCAAAGTTCGATTCGAACCATTGGGCGAGAGCGACAGTGAACGAAATCTCGGCAGACTGCACGTTCCGATGAGTTCCAAGTTTGTGATTAACGATGGGCAGCATCGCCGTGCAGCGATCGAAGCTGCGTTACAAGAGAATCCAGATCTTGGAGATGAGACCATCTCGGTGGTTTTCTTCCTAGACGTAGGGCTTAAGAGATGCCAACAGATGTTTGCAGACCTAAACAGGCACGCCATACGCCCCACAATTTCGCTTGGCCTTCTTTACGATCATCGAGATACCTGGGCAAGTATTGCCAAGAGCGTGGTGTCTGAGGTCGCGGTCTTTAGTGGCATGACGGAAATGGAGCGTAGCACAATATCGAATCGCTCAATCAAATTATTCACTCTAAGTGGAATTCATAATGCTACATATAGTCTGCTGACCGGTATCGATATGCCGGACGATGATGCACGTGTCAGAACAGCAGTAGATTTCTGGAATTGCGTTGCAAGCCACATCCATGATTGGACTCTTGCTAAAGATCGGAAGGTTAGTGCGGCTGAACTTCGACAGGATTATGTTCATGCCCACACACTCGGGCTCGCCGCCCTGGCAAAAGTCGGTAATGACCTTCTTAGTACCGATCCAAAAGGGTGGAAAATGAAACTGCGGAAACTGTCCTCGATTGACTGGTCAAGAGCAAACCGACAGTGGGAAGGCAGATCAATGAATGCTGGCCGTTTGTCAAAACGGAATGTGAATGTCACGCTGACTTCAAATCTTATCAAGAACCATCTAGGTCTTCCGCTGTCTGTCGATGAGCAACGATTAGAGAACGAATTCAATGGAGAAATTCATGGGCGAAAAAAATCAAAATAAGGCTCTTCCCGTCGTTGTTCCGACGAAAACTTCTGCTTTCGCTGAGTTGGGGCTAGGAGCAAGCGTCAAAACAATATGCGATGAAATTCGTGAGATCTACCTCTGGGATCAAATTCCCTGGGTAATTGGATACAGTGGCGGTAAGGATTCCACTGCGATATTGCAACTGATTTGGATGGCAATAAAGGAGCTTCCAGTTGACCAGAGGAATAAACAAATCCATGTTATTTCGACGGATACCCTCGTGGAGCAACCGTTGGTAGCAGCGTGGGTTGAAGCGTCTCATGCCAAAATGCGACTTGCTGCCACCGAGCAGCAAATGCCCATTCATGCTCATAAACTTACCCCAGCAAATCGCGACACATTTTGGGTAAATCTTATTGGCAAAGGATACCCCGCCCCGAGAAAATTGTTCCGATGGTGTACAAGCCGAATGAAGATCAATCCATCTAATGATTTCATCCGGCGTGTCATTCGAGAAAACGGTGAGGCACTGTTGGTTCTAGGTACTCGAAAGTCTGAAAGCAATCGTCGAGCCATACGCATGGCAAAAACAGAGTCTGTGTCGCGACGTGCGATTCTGAACGAGCGTCTGACACTCAACACAAACCTGCCGAATTCGAAAGTCTACACGCCAATTGAGGACTGGACCAACGATGACGTATGGCTTTTTCTCATGCAGGTCAAGAATCCATGGGGTTACTCCAATAAATCACTCCTTGGGATGTACCAAGGTGCATCTGCAGATGGAGAATGTCCTCTGGTTGTTGATACATCGACGCCAAGCTGCGGGAATAGCCGGTTTGGGTGTTGGGTCTGCACTGTCGTTGATAAAGACCGTTCGATGGAGGCAATGATAAAAAACGATGATGAGAAAATTTGGATGAGCCCCCTGCTCGAATTACGCAATGACTTGGGAAATATGGACCTTGATCGAAGTCGGAGAGACTATCGTCGCATGAACGGTAAGGTTCAGCTTTTCGGGAAAGACAAAACGAACCTGGATATTATACCAGGCCCATATACGAAAGAGTCTCGCGAGTACTGGCTTCGGCGTTTGCTTCAAACTCAAAAGACGGTTCGTGAAATTGGGCCGAATGAAGTCAAACGTATCGAGCTTATCACTATGCCAGAACTGCAGGAAATTCGCAATATTTGGCTCTACGAGAAAAACGAGTTTGATGACAGTCTGCCGAGAATTTATGAGGAGATTAGCGGAGAGGTCTTTCCATTACCTCCCGCGGACGATCAGCTTCTGAGAGGGGAAGATTGGCAATTGCTTTCAGAGCTTTGTGATGGTGATGCTGTGTTTTTTGAGTTGCAAACACGTCTCTTGGATATTGAGCGACAGCACCGTGGGATGTATCGCCGCGCTGGGATCTTTGATGCACTAGAAGACCGCCTTAAAAGTGCTCAGTTTTCTGGTCAAGAAGACGCGTTGGCAACACGTCGAGACGAAGAACGCCGTAGGGCAGAGGCTATAACTGATAAAGATGACCTACGAATGATCCAACCGACATTTTTTGCGTTGGATGGTAACGATGAAGAGGTAGAGGGATGATCTTAAATCAATTAACCTTGCAAAACTTTTGTGTCTATAAAGGCCTGCAAACAATAGATTTGCGTCCCGCGACTAAGAATGGAAGACACAAGCCAATAGTTTTATTCGGTGGCGTAAATGGGGGCGGAAAAACCACGATACTCGATGCTATCCAATTGGTTCTTTACGGCAATCGGGCCACTTGCTCAAAAAAGAGCGAGAAAACATATGAGCAATTTTTACGTGAATCGATTCACCGAGATATTCCCCCCAGCCAAGGTGCATCCATATGTCTGTCATTCCAATACGCAACGGATGGACAGCAAAGTACTTTCGATGTGCTAAGACAGTGGACAATGAAGGGAAGCAAAATAAGAGAAACAGTGATTGTAAAAAAGAATGGAGAGGCAGATCGTTGGCTCTCAGAGAACTGGGCACAGCAAGTCGAGGATCTCCTACCTCAAGGGATTTCCCAGTTATGTTTCTTCGATGCAGAAAAGATTCGTTTCCTGGCGGAGGATGAAACGAGCAATACAACACTTGGAAATGCAATCAAAGCATTGTTAGGTTTAGACTTGGCCGAGCGATTGATATCGGATGTTATCGTTCTTGAAACACGAATAGCCAAACGCACGAAACAGAATACGGAAATATGCAACTTGGAGGTCCTAGAGAAGGCCGTTGCAGAGAAATCCATAGAAGTGAACAATCTTATTCAGGATCTAGCACAGTTAGAAAACTCCAAGCAAACAATTGCAAAGCGGTTGACAGAAGCAGAGCGACTTTTTGAGGCAACAGGAGGTGAACACTGGAAGAAGAGACAGGATCGACAATGTGAGCTCGCATCTGCTGAGGGTAAGCTAGCCTCGGTAAAAAGTCAGTTAATTGAGCTATCATCCGGGGAATTGCCTCTTCTCATGAATGATCCATTGATCTGTTCGCTGAAGAATCGTCTTGCGCGGAATAGAAGCTACAGGAGCTCCGCAATATTGCAAGAATTATTGATTAGCCGAGACGCAAAGCTAGTAGACGCTCTTGAATCATCAGGACTCGATGGGAACACGATTAATCTAGTCAAAAAATTGCTCGAGGAAGATCGAAGTGGACGGCAGTTACCGGTGGAAAAGATAGATCTTCATTTAGAACTTTCTGGAAATGGGGAAACGTTGCTGAATGGCATCAATGAAGGACTCGTGGATTCACGACGCCAGCTTGTCTCTCAGCTCGTTAACACCGCAAGATGCCTTGCCCATGAGATCGAGGATCTCCAACGAGCATTAGCTGTTACCCCCAAAGAATCTAGTATTAAAGACGCTTCTGAGATCCTCAAAATGGCAGCACAGGAAGCTGCAGTCATCGAACAGCAAGCTAAGGCTGTCGAAGTTTTGCTCAATGCTGCTAAGCAAGAGCGTTCGATACTTGATGACAAATTGAAGAAGGAAAGAAAGAGAATCGCGGATGAGCAGATCGCGGACGAAGAAGACCAACGACTTTTGAGATTGCTCGCTAGAACGCAGGAGACAATGCAAGTTTTTTTGACGCGATCAACTGAAAACAAAATTGGCAGGCTGTCGGAATACATTACCGAGTCCTTTCGCTTCCTACTTCGTAAGAAAGAACTCGTAAGTCGTGTTGTGATTGATCCAACCACTTTTTCCATTGAAGTTGAAGACAAAGATGGTCGCAGAATTTCCAAACAGCAGCTTTCCGAAGGAGAAAAACAGATTTTCGCTGTTTCAGTGCTCTGGGGATTGTCTCGTGCTTCCGCGAGACCGCTTCCGGCCGTTATCGATACGCCCATGGGCCGGTTAGATACCGAGCATCGATTAGCCCTACTGGAGCGCTACTTTCCTAATGCGAGCCACCAAGTTATCATTTTATCTACCGACACCGAAATCGAAGAAAATGCCGTTCAGAAATTAAAACCCGCGATTGCGAGATCATACCATTTGAGCTACGACGATTTAGGGAAATGTACAACCGCTACGGAAGGGTATTTTTGGGAGCCAAAATAAGCATAGGAAACGACCGATATGGCCATAAAGCAGATAAAGCTCTCGTCGCAGGGGAAAGACCAACTGGTACGATTAAAGTCTCGTACCGGGATTCAGCAATGGAACATCCTTTGTAGGTGGGCATTTTGTATTTCGCTGGCAGAGGAATCCCCGCCTTCTCCAGTTGATATACCTGCCGACAGCAATGTTGAGATGACTTGGACAGTTTTCGGGGGCGATTATCACGAGCTTTATATGGCACTACTTAAGGAACGCTGCCTGGGTGATGGCGTTGATATCTCCGACGATAGTGCAGTGAATCGCCAGTTCCGGTTACACCTGCATCGCGGTTTAGGCTATCTCTCAACCCCGGGTCGAATCAATTCAATCGCTGACCTAGTGAGCACGGTAAATACATAAACGTTATTTTAAGAGATGTTGTTATGAAAAAATCAATCCACCAGATTGCAGTAGAGATCCTAACGGAGCATAAACGTGCGATGAGTGTTGACGAAATCTATGATGTTATGACATCCAAGAATCTATACATGTTTAAGGCAAAGAACCCACGCGGTGTTCTTCGGAACCAGATGCGACGACACAGCACAGAGTCTCGGAACATCGGTTCCAATTCAAAAACTTTTTTTCGCCAAACCGACAAGGGTGATTTCGAACTTTTGTGAGTAATTCCTTTATGCCTACGATTAAGCAGTCTCACCTTTCGATCGAGCAGCAATTGCAGCTCTTATAGCTGATATCCTGCTTTTCATTGTCAATTTGGATCGGAACCGACATCCAAAATGAAATCAGTCCATTTTGACCGGTTAAGGATAGGGAGCTGACTCTTCCCGTCTAGGTAGATTTCCAC
The DNA here is from genome assembly GCA_040381975.1 of Pirellula sp. Lineage (GTDB taxonomy): Bacteria > Planctomycetota > Planctomycetia > Pirellulales > Pirellulaceae > JBKCUI01. Next base: position 3,604 of record JBEIGI010000042.1, on the reverse strand, counting down.
ATTTTCGGGATTTGTTATATAGATCCGGTATCGACCAGGTTCTATTTCCGTTTTCTCATTACATTCCCCTTCTGTAATCTCGAAGGATCCAAAGAGTTCGTTGGAATCGTACCATATCGACACTTTTGCCGAGTCAACTAAATCCAACTTGAGCTCGTGGGCGTTTGTCCTCGATGTCGTTTTGTTCTTCGCGAGATTGACGCTTCCGACCCGGTACTCTTCCAACTCTGAGTCGTAGTTTTTCCGTCCAATGCCATGCGTCGAAACTTTCAGGTTTCTGTGTAGCCAGAGCATATCTTCATCATCGCATGAATCAATGATTGGCTGGGAATGGGTTGATAATATCGTTTGTTTGAATCGTTCGCGGAGTAGTAAGACAAGCTTTTGTTGCTGTTCGGGATGCATGTACACATCCGGTTCGTCGAGCACCACAATATTCTCGGAAGACGTCCTCGACAGAAACCACACGATCTGGAGCCACATCTGAAGCCCATGACCGAAATTGGAAGCTTCCGCGACAAATCCCTCATCCACAAGCATCAAAGATAAATCTTCATCGTATTGAGACTCCTCTGAATTGAATTCCGAAATACGCAACCCGTCCCATGTTTGTTGGAATAGCATTCTGAAAACTTCGAAATGCTCATACATATACCTGATCTGGTTTCGAAAGTGCCTCGATGATAGCTGTGTGGCTATGCAGCGTTTGACATAATCCTTTCTCAATACTCGTTCTGTATCCTCAAGCGGTCGAATTTGTGGGAGAATTGAGATCGACGGGAAACCGCATTCCTGAATCCTAGGTTTTGTATCGGCATGGCGTCCCTGGGGTGTCGTTGCCTCAGCATAGATCACTCCCTCCTCTCCTATAAATGTGGTGATGTGACTGCCGTTGGAGAATTTTGCTTCGATTTGAGCCGGCGGAGGTTGATAGCGAAAAAACAACGTTTCCGGATTTCGGAGGGGCTCGGCAGTTAGCGGTATCACTCCAGTACCCGATCCATCGAGCCAAGTCGGTCGAGCTTTCAGTTTACCGGTTTTGAAACTCGCGATCGCTGTTGCAATAATCCTCAAAGCATCAAACGCCGATGATTTCCCAGCATTGTTGCGCCCTACGACCACTGAAAAGTCTTTGAATACAATTTTGTGATTAGCGAAACCCTTGAAGTTTTCTAGTCTGACTTCCTCAAGCATTGAGTTCTCACTCTCCAGTCTCTTCCCTTTGTTTTTTACCTTGTTCCAAGCGATTCAGACTATCCTTCAGCATCTTGATCTCAGCCCTGATGCCTTGAGCGCGGCGGTAGCGACGATGACGGACGTTAGGTCCTTGGAACGATGGGTGAGTTAATGATACTACGTGAACTCGCCCGGAATAGCCCCTGAATCGAACATTAAAGTGCAATGGACCGAGCCTGTCGATATCTGCGAAATTTCTGGCAGACTGCCATCCTGCCAATCCGTCCGACAGAGACCCGATCATCCGTGGAACAAAAACGCCGAGGGTAAGTAGAACACTCGGGCGAATCAACTTTAACTGCTCGATCAGAAAATCACCGCACCGCTCAACAAACTCGTCGGAATAGGATGCAGGACTCCTACCCGTGCTAATGTTACCAACACGCATGCCCATGAAATAATTAGTGAAGAAACATTCGCTCATGAGGATTCCCGTTTCATCGAACAGTCTCCTTAGATTTCTCCATGTGGGTCCGTGGGTTTCATCGCCAATCTCGAAAGACCTTTGATACGCAACTTCTGAGTCGAAATCATGTCCCAACACCATGATCGGTCTACGACGGGATCGCGATTGTCGCACGCCGACCTCTTTCCAAATACCCGTTCCGCCTGGAAAAAATGCTGTCCCCGCGATAGGTTGGGGAATTGCCCTCATACCCTTGGGGTAAGGCTCCACCATCCAAAGTTTGTTTCGAAGTTCTTGCATCTGTGCCCCCCCTGAGTGCTAACCACGATTAAACCTGGAGTAGACCACCGAGCAACTTGTCATACGCCTCGATCTCGGGGATTACGGTGCTAAACCACTCGGTGATATGCTTGCGGTCACTGGCTGTGCGGACTGCGACGGATCCTCTTGCTCGAAGCAACATTCGGTCGGAGGTACGGAATTTATTGGTTCCAACAGACAGCTTGAGCGATCTCTCATGTTCGATCGACCATGTGCCCGCAGAGCCAAGAGGCAAACGCTTGGGATGCGGGAATTCGCCAGATGCCCCCTTTTGGCTCCATCGGATCGCCGAAGCAACGACTTGGGGGCGAAGTCGCAGGATGACGTGGGGAAAGGATCGCAACGCATTTCGTTGCGTAGACTCATGCCCCTGGCAGATGCTGGTGAGCTCGAATACCTGCAGTGCGTTCAACCGATACAGCCATTCGTTTTCAAGCCCTTCGTCAACTTGATACGTCCTCCAAAGCCGTTTACCTGGATCGCATCCCCGTCGGTATGCCCGGATTTCAAGTGTGCGGATTGCGTTTGCCGGAAACCGATGATCTCTCGCGCCGCGCATGATGTACCCAAAATACTCATCACTAGGCTTGGACTCGGAAACGACAACTTCGGGTCGTGCAACGTAAGCGATCGCAGATACGTTGTTTCCATCAAACGTCCGCACTTGGACGTCCACTTGCTGATAATGACCGGTTGAGACTCCTTCGTAGTGATCGAGTGCCTCAAACGTCTCAGAAGCGCATCGGTAGATGACGCCAAGAGTCTCCTCAGTGGAATCGGCAAACAGATTCGCATAAACATCACCGTTGGATCCCTTTTTGTTGAAAGCTATGCGATAGCCGCTGAGTGTAGCCAAGTTGGACTCGCGAATTGCCCCGGTTCGATGTTGCTTTCGTTCGAGGTCGAGATTGCTGCCGTAGGCAAAGTACCAAAGATCGTTGGGCATGGTGTGAGGTGCTGGTTTGAGGGAGCAGGCTGCAGGTTTTAGGCGTTAGGCTGCAGGCTTTAGGAAACAGCCGATATGTTAGCCGATCAGGCGCAAGCGTCGGGCAGTGATTGTACACGGCACAGAGCCGAACGAGGAGCTCGGCGGAATCAAACCAAGTCCAAAATCGGAGGTGGTTTATTTAAATGCGCCCCAGACGAATATTCGCGGGAGGCTAATCGGCTGCCCGACGCTAACAGCAGGCGTCAGGCTTCAGACTACAGGCTTCAGGGAACAGCTCGTGAGCAGGCTTGAGGCTTCAGGCGTCAGGCTTCAGGGGAATAGCCAAACAGCCAAGCGATTAAGAACATTCGCTCAACAAGTTTTTCCATCAGCGTCTAGTCAGTGTTCATCAGCGGTTCGGTGGTTTTCTCAGCGGTTGAGCGCGTACCCGAGCTCCCTGGTGGGTTTCGCGGTCCGGTTGGTTGGGCCGTGTGATGATCGGGGCATTATTGGATGGCATAAGAGTTCGCAATGAATGGAGTTGGGACCGCTTCACCACACCCTACGGGGATCAGGCGTCAGGCTACAGGCTTCAGACGTCAGGGAACAGCCAAACAGCCTTACGCGCGGTCGCCCCCCTCAACCCCCCCGCCCCTTACTCCCCCCGGCCAAAACCCCGGGTGGAGAAGGGGTGCCAAGCGGATGTGAGATGT
>JBEIGI010000041.1:0-45673 GCA_040381975.1 Pirellula sp. | reverse complement strand
CAGCTACGAAGGTGACTTGATCGATCTAGGAATCGCTCACAAGATCCTCACCAAGAGTGGGGCTTGGTTCAAGTACGGCGAGACCTACATTGGCCAAGGCAAAGAGAAGGCCAGAAACTACCTCGCTGAAAACAAGGAGGTGGCCAAGGAGATTCGCCAAGCGATCGAATCTGCGGGTGGATACTCGGGGCCAGAAGGCCCTGCCACCCCCGAAGAAGCCCAAGAGGAAGTCGAAGCCGATTCCTGATCCTTGGCAGGTTGTTTTAGTCGATCGGGTCAATTATAAAAGAGTTCAAGGGAGTGCAGCATCCGAGTGTTGCACTCCTTTTGTTTATTGCTATCCGAATTTCCTTCCCCGATAGAATCCTCCTCTCCTCTTGCAACGTTTGGTGATCATCCTAGGGTGCTCGCGCCAGACGATGCTTGACTCTTTGTGAGCTCTCATGATCCATCACACACTCGAAGGTGTCTTTGTCGCCTGCGATCGCTCGGCGAAAGACCGAGTTTTAAATTGGTTCGAATGTTTGGGGATCGAATCGTGGGTTGAGTCGCAAGTGTGCGAACATGCCGGACAACATGGTTGGCGTTTTTGCTTGAGTAAGGAGGCCTTTACAAATTGGACTCCCAATTACAACACGCTGATGCTTTCGGAGAGACTTTGTAGTTTCTTTGGTAAGCCTGCATCGGAGCTGATCGATCAAGAGACGTTGCTTGCGATGCTCGCCTCCCCACTGTGTTTCGCTTATCCGAGCCTTGAGGAATTCGAATCCTCTGCAAGGATCAGGGTCAACATCGCCCAGGCGGCGAGCAAGACTTTTTTGTCCTTTGATGCTTATGGAGCAGAGCGCCCAGAGGATTACTGGGTCTACGATGAGGATCGAGGGTTCTTGATCAAACCCGATCGATCGCTCATTGAAGCATTGAGACTTGCCACGCAACCGGGGGAGACCGGGGTTGTTTATTCGTTTTCTTGTTATCGCGCCACGGAGTACGTGGTGGCATTGGGGGTGGCGCAAGAGGCCTTGAGGGTCAACCCTCGGTTGTATCGGCAGCTTGAGTCACAGGCTCAGCGACGTGCGATTCGTTCGCGGGAGTTTCATGATGTGTTCATGAAGGAGTATGGATCTCGCCAGAGGCCTTTGCCAGAGAGCTATTACGTGCCGGGGGATCGGGTATGGTTTAAGAATCCCGACCCGGCATCGGCCGAGGCGCTGGGGTTCGAGGGTTCGTGGCTCTTTTACATGGGAGCTGGGGTCTTTTCAGACTTCTGGAAGCGCAACAAGACCTTTACGTTGGATTTGAAGTGTTTGGAGATCTACCATTGGAGGGATTCGGCGTATCAAGATTCCGAGGGTGTATGGCGGATGGATGAGATGCGGGTTCAGGCGCACATGCGCAAGACCGAGTCGGATCCGATCGAGCATCAAAGGGTGCTCACGGCGATGCGAAAGATCCAGGATGGTCCGGGAGTTTACGCCGACGGTGGGATCGTCGACGCAACGCGCGAGTACACGCGCTGGGTTCGTCCTGAGAGTTGCGATATCTACCTTAAGGATGCTCAGGACGTTCTGTGAATATGAGGGGGCTTCAGGAATTATTGTGGGTGAAACGTAAGTTCGTGCATCGCTTTAGATTTCTTCGTACTCGTAGTCGATGGCTGTTTGAACTGCTGCGATACCGATGGTTGATCGAAGTGGTTCACGGTAATTTGCAGACTACTCGGGTGACATACACTCCTAGCCACAATAATTTAGGATAAAGACTCCTGAAGAAATCTTTTTGAAACACAGAGTCGCAGAGAGCACAGAGCCTTGAGCTACTCTGTCTTCCTCTCTGTGTCCTTTGTGTCTCTGTGTTTTCAATCTTTGAATCCCTTTCATTTCAATTTATGCATTCTCGAAGATGGTTTAAAGCGACTCCATGAAGAATGACGCTGAATCTTGTCGAGCATAAGATATCAAAGCCATAACCCACAAATTCTGCTGACGAGCCCTAGTTTTTCGTGTCGCTAAAGCAGAACAGATGTTTTTCGCCGCGAACGAAAAGCTCGGTGCCGACCAAGGCGGGAGTTGCATCGACCCCTTCGCCGACGTTGTTGTTGGCTAGAACTTTAAGATCTGCCGAATCCTCGATGACTGCGATGGTGCCACCTCGGTCGGTCAGATAGATGTAGCCGTTGGAGGCAACTGGAGAGGCGTAGGTTCTAGTCACGCCCGGGACGCGGCTTGCTGAGTAAAGGGTCTTACCGGACTTGGCATCGACACAAGTCAGCAGCCCTGTTTTTTCTTTGTAGTAGTACAAGCGTCCGTTGGAGAGTAGTGGAGAGGCCACATCGGGGGTATCTCGATTTTGAGACCACAGCAGATGCTTGGTCGATTCCAATTTACCGCGACCGTTGAGATCGAACGCACCGATGTAGGATCCTCGAAAACCGCTAGCGACATAGGCCACACCGTCTTGGGCTACGGCCGAGGCGCAGGGTCTTTGTGTTTGGCCTGAGCATTGCCAAAGTTCTTTGCCTGTGGCTAGGTCGTAACCACGGGCGGCACTTTGGCCGTTCATGATGACTTGCCGATTGCCTTGTGGGTCGCTTGCGATTAAGGGTGTTGCCCAGCAGGTTGGTTCATCGCGTTTGGTTTGCCAAACGATATCGCCGTTGTTTTTGTTTAGGGCATAGAGCATCGATTGGCCTTCGTGATCCCATGGCACGATGAGCAAATCGCCGGCGATGGTAGGCGAACTGCCTTCGCCAAAACCATTTCGGATTTGCATATCACCGAGGTCTTTCGACCAGACCAATTTTCCGTCGAGGTTGTAGGCAAAGAGACCTCGTGAACCGAAGAAGGCATAGAGCAAGTTGCCATCGGTGCAGGGGCTTGCCGAAGCATAGCCGTTGGTCTCGTGGGTACCTTCGTGGGGTTTTGCCGTCAGGGCTTTTTGTTCCCAAAGTATTTTGCCGTTTTGTCGATCGAGGCAGTAAACGTAGAAATCGAATTCATTTCGATTTTGTGTTGCCACCGCGCTGGTGACAAAAACTTTTTGATCCCAGATAACGGGTGATCCGGAGCCTTGGCCTGCGATGGGAACTTTCCAACGGAGGGCTTGGGTCGGCCCGAATTCCTTAGGGGGTAGGGCAGTGTCGGATTTTCCGTTGCCTCCCGGTCCGCGCCAGTGCCCCCACTGTGTCGAGTCTTTTTGGGCCGCTTCTTGGGCTGTTGTTTTGGCTGAATAAGTGCTTAGCAAACCGAGGCAGCAGAGGGCTAAGGCTGGGAAAAGACGAGATTTTCTGGAGTGCTTAGGCATACTTTGGGGAGGGGTTAGGGTTCTTTTTGGGTCGGGTCTAGCTGGGTTTATCTTGGGCGAAATCGAGTTGGTCTAGAGTCAGTTTAACGGAAAATCGGCTACCAAGTTCCGATTTGGTATCAATCCAGGAGAATTGGACTTTGTCAAGGCTTCCCGGGGGGCTTAAGCTTTAGTCACAGAGTTCCACACAAGAACCACTGAAAATAGCCTTTGAGTATCCGGGCGAAGGATGACGATCAATCAGACGTTAAATCAATCGATAGGGGAGCAGATGCGGGCCGAGGAGTTGAGCCTGCGCTCGACGGTTCCTCCGTCGCAGGTTCCCGGCTATCGGATGGAGCGGTTGTTAGGTCAGGGGGCTTATGGGCAGGTTTGGATTGCGACGAACCTTAATACCGGTCGTACAGTGGCGATCAAGTTCTATTTGCATCGCGCGGGGGTGAATTGGTCGCTTTTGACGCGTGAGGTTCGGAACTTGGTGTCGATGTCGGGCAACCGCGCGATCGTTCAAGTCTTGGAGGTGGGGTGGGACTCTGAGCCTCCCTACTACGTGATGGAGTATCTCGAGAACGGGTCGCTAGATGATCTGATACGCAATCGAGGAGCGATCGCGGTCCCCAAGGCGGTCGAGCTCTTTACTGGGATTGCGATGGGGTTGAACCATTCGCATGGTAAGGGTGTTTTGCATTGCGATTTGAAACCTGCGAATGTTCTACTTGACCAAGACATGCAACCGAGGATAGCGGATTTTGGTCAGAGTCGTTTATCCAACGAGCAGACACCTTCGTTGGGTACACTTTTTTTCATGGCGCCAGAGCAAGCCGATCTCAATGCGGTGCCCGATGCACGTTGGGATGTTTATGCCTTGGGGGCGATTCTTTATTCGATGGTCGTAGGCACTCCGCCTTATCGCACACCTGAGACCGTCTCGACTTTGGACACCGCCAGCAGTCTTTCTGAGCGGCTCAAGCGGTATCGCGATACGATCCTCAAGAGTCCTTATCCGCGAGGTCACTATAAAGCTCCCGGGATCGATCGGGGGCTTTGTTCGATCATCGATCGTTGCATCGCAAAGAAGCCTGAGGATCGCTTTGAGAATGTTCAGCAAGTACTGGCGGCTTTGGAACGCCGCAACATCAATCGTCTACGAACGCCTCTGTTGGTTCTGGGGATACTCGGTCCGCTGTTGCTTGCAACCATCATGGGTTTATCTTTTTGGCGGGCCGTATCGGTAGCCGAAGCGGATCTTTCGAACGATCTTCGAGAAGGTGCGTTGCAGAGCAATTACTTTGCGGCTCGTTCCGCGGCTGGAACGCTCGAGTCGGAGATTTCGGCTTTGTTCCGATTGGTCGAAGAGGAGGCCCGGCGCAGCGGGATCGAGGAGCGGTTTGCCGAGTCGATCGACGCTGCGGGTATTGAACTCTTGCTGTCGTTGGCCACTGAGCAGGATCCACCACCGGAGAGTCAAGCGACGCTGATCGACTTGCCGGCGCGTAACGATCTTGAGGCACTTTTGGCTAGGCGGCTCGAATGGATCCGATCCCGCGGGGGGCCGGCTAAATCGACCAAGTTCGACAGTTTGTTTGTTACTGATCGCTATGGAACGATGATCGCAGCGGCCTTTGCCAATGAACCCTCGAGCGCTCCGATCGGCGAGAACTTTGCCTATCGCAGTTACTTTTCCGGTCAGTCGCGAGACTTGAGTCCCACCACACCGCGGCGCAACATCCAGCGTACAACCGCCTCGCACCTGAGTGTGCCTTTCAAATCCACGACCACCAATCGATGGAAGATCGCCGTCTCGACTCCAATCTCGGTGAAACGCAAATCGCTTGACGAACAAGGGCCCGATCGAGTCACTGAAGGCCTTTTGGTTTTGACCATCAACATCGGCGACCTGCAGTTGCTCTCGTCGGAGGATCAACCACCGGGCTTATCGCAGGAGGAGGACCAAGTTTCCATCGATGAAAACATCAATAGGCAATTTCCAGGTTTTGCTGTTTTGGTCGACGGTCATGAGGGGCAGCGCGAAGGAACCATTCTGCAGCATCCGTTTTTTGCAACGTGGAATGGTTCTGAGGATTCGAAGTCTGCCGATGGAAGCGAGCTGAAGTTTCAAATCGACGAAGCGATGCTCAAAAAACTCAAAGAGGATGGAACATATCGTTACATCGATCCGGTTTCGAAGCATCCGGCTGGGCAGGCCTATCAAGGTCAATGGATCGCGGCCATGGAAAAAGTCGAGATCGCTCGAAAAGGCTCCGATGAGTTTGAGCGACGGCAAGCGACCTCTTTGCTTTTGCTCGTACAAGTCCCGGCCGATTCGATCACAGTGCCGATTTCCCAAATGGGCCAAAAGCTTGCAAAGCTGTTTCTCTATGCGGTTGTTGCGCTGCTTCTGGGGATTGCGGGTTTATGGCTAATTGTCAGTCGGTTTTTGAGAACGCCCGATCAGCTCGGCCAGATGGTTCGTCCTCGCGTTACGACGCAAACCGGCGGCTCGTCGGATGCCGATGCGACGCTGGGCGTAGAATAAAAGCCGTTGCTGATCTGCTATACTGTTGGGCTAGAGAAACCAATTCCGCCTTGTCCGATTTCACCCAAGGGTACATCGATGAAACTCAATATGCTCGGTCTTTCTTGCTTCTTTGCGGCTTGCATATCTCTGGCCGGGGTTGTCTCGGCCCAGGAAGGCCCTGCTCCAGCGACGGGCAAACTCAAGGATTTTGCCAAGCATGTCGACGAGTCTTATCGCTTCGAAGTCGTCGACAAGCGTCAGATTGGATCGAGTCGAGTCGCGCGTTTGCACATGGTATCCCAGAAATGGAAAGATGTTACATGGAAGCATGTCGTTTGGATCATCGTACCGAATAAGGCGATCGAGAAACCCGACGAGGCTTCGAGTCGATCGGCGATCTTGCTTGTCGATGGCGGTGGATGGCGAAAGGAGTGGGGAGAAGATGCTCCGTCGCAAATCGCGCCCAAAGCCGAGTTTCAAGTTCTCAAAGGGATCGCTGAGGCGACCGGATCGCCGGCGGTCGTGGTTTCCCAAGTCCCTTTCCAACCCATGCTTGGCGATCTGAACGAAGATGCTCTGATCGCGGAAACCTTCAAGAGGTTCATTCAAGGGGAGGGAGATGACTGGCCATTGCTGATGCCCATGGTGAGGTCTGCGGTCCGGGCGATGGACACCGTGCAAAAATTCGCTAAAGACGAACACAAGCTGCAGGTTGAGAAGTTCACGATCACCGGCGCGAGCAAGAGAGGATGGACGACTTGGTTGACCTCAGCGGTCGATTCACGCATCCACGCTCTTGCTCCTATGGTCATCGACATGCTCAACATGCCTGTGCAGATGGAGCACCAGATGGCAACCTGGGGGACTTACTCAGACGAAATCGGCGACTACACAGCTTTGAGTCTTCAGAAATTTATGAAAACCAAACAGGGCGACTCATTGGTTCAAATTGTGGACCCTTACAGGTATCGAGATCGTATCGAACAGCCCAAGTTGCTCATCTTTGGGACCAATGACAGGTACTGGCCACTCGATGCATGCAATAAGTATTGGGACGATTTAAGAGGAGATAAGTATCTGCTCTACACACCTAATCAAGGTCACTCGATCCAGGACGTCGCTAGGCTCGCCGGCTCGATCTGCGCACTGCACAAGAGTCGTTGCGGTCAAATGGTGCTACCGAAACTCGATTGGAAAACGGAACTCAAGGATGGTAGGATTTGCCTGAACATGCAGTGCGATACCGATCCGCAGGATACATCGGTTTGGATTGCAAGGTCTCAGACCAGGGATTTCCGAAACGCCAGTTGGACCAGTTTGCCAGCCAAGCAGCTTGAGGCCCGTAAGCACACCGCCGAGATCGCGATGGATGAGGATCAGTATGTCGCAGCCTTTGGCGAGTGGGTTTTCGACGCAGGTACCTTGCCAGCTTTCTTCTCGACAAATGTCGTCATCGCAGAGCCGACAAAGAAAGCTCCATAAGCTCTCCTGAGCAGTTGTGCTCAGATTCCATTGGAAAAACCGGCCCGAAGCGAATTAGTCGGGTCAGTTGAACTGTCGAATTTGAGGGTTCTTGCCTATACTTGAGTACTTTCGCAGGCGATCGCCCCCTGGATCCTGCATCCCCACCTTTGCCCTTCGCACACCGGATCTTGCTTCGTGGATTTTGCACCCTCCCGAAAAAACTTTTTGCTTGGATTCCTCGCGGTCGTGATCTGCACCCAATTGGCGTGCGAGCCCGCTGCGAAGGTTCGTGTTTACGAAGCTCCTAAGTCCGAATCGACCTTCGTTTCAGGCCCTTTAGCGGGGTTGGACACTCGCGCAAGCAATCCTCGTTCTCCTGCCAGCAAACCCCCTCCGGCTGCATCGGGGCCAAGGCGAATCGTAGGCGCGATTATTCCGACCGATCAAGGCTGTTACTTTCTCAAAGCCACTGAGACGCCCGAACGTCTTGAACCCTTGCTCGGTGATCTTCGAACCGTGGTCGAGACTTTTTCGATAGATCCTCAAACAGGACTGCCATCGAACAAACTTCCAGAAGGTTGGTTGATGAACCAACGCAACGATGTCGCACTTGCCGAGTTGATTTCGCCCGAATCGACTGGACGAGTCAAGTTCACCGTCACTGCCTTGGCCATGCCTCCCGAGCAAGACTGGCAAGGATACTTGCTAAGCAATGTGAATCGTTGGAGAGGGCAACTCAAACTTGGAGAACTGACCAAGGAGACCGTCGAGGCATCTTTGGTTTCGATTCCGCGACCAGCGAGCCCGTTGCCTTCGTACCTCTTTGACCAGACCGGCACCGGCACTGGAGCTATGAGTCCACCAAGTACGACCCCGGCGACTACGGCTCCAGCGACTACGACTCCGGTGACTAAGGCACCAAGCGAGTCGGCGCCCAAGGAATCTACCTCGTCCAGGCGTCCAACTTTGCAATACGATCTACCTGATGGATGGACTGTTGGCCAAGGCTCCCAGTTCCGCTTGGCGACCTTGAACATCGAATCCAAGGAAGGTCGTGGAGAGGTGACCGTGAGTATGGCGACCGATAATCCGCAGGCCAACACGATGATGTGGTTTCAACAGGTCGCTAAAGAGTCTGATCCATCGAAGCTTGAACCGCTTGTTGAAAAGACGATCCAATCGGCCGAGAAGATTGCCGTTGGTGACAAGCAAGCAGTGCTTTACGAAATTCGAAATTCGGAGCAACCCACAGCACCTTCGTTGCTCGTAGTTTCATTGCCGACCGACACACCTGAAATGAATCTGTTCATCAAAGTCATCGGTGATAAACAGTTGACCGAGGCTCAGAAAAGCAATCTTATTCAATTCGTCCAATCTCTAAAAATCAAATAGATCTCCATGGCTACCGCACCTTTGCAAGACGGACTGTTTCCTCGGTCTAGCGAATCTTCGACTCCGATCGAAAACGTGATCTGGACGGCACTCAAGTACGCCGGTTCGTTGAAGATCACCTGTGCGATGTTTTTCCTCGGGGTGGTCATCCTCTTTGTAGGAACCTTGGCACAAGACGAGGACACCATCGTCGATGTCAAGAAAGAGTATTTCAATAGTTGGGTGGCTTACGTTCCCTTGGACGTATTCAAGCCACAGACGATTTGGCCGCATGACCAGGAGCAGCGAATCGCCGGAGGATTTGTGATTCCCGGGGGTGCCTTGATCGGTTTGATACTGCTGATCAATTTGGTAGCGGCCAAGATGACTCGATTCCAGATGACCGCCAGGGGTTCGAGGCTCGCTGCGGGTATGATCCTTACGTTGATCGGATTCGTGCTCATCGCGCTGATCGTTTTTGGTGCGCACTTGGAGGATGGTCTCCAAGGTGAGCCACCGTTTAGTTACGACGCGATATGGCTAGGCTGCGTAGCGAGTATCGTATTGTCCGCCATCGGGCTCGGCACCTGGGCGATCGCTTTTCCGCCTAAGCAGTCCATTGTTCTGATTACGTTGTGGGTTCTGTTTCTTGCCTTCCTGGGGATCGCGACATTTCTATTTTTAACGGGAGATAACTACCGCATACCCGATCCTGGTTTGCGGATCGTTTGGCAACTCTCGAAGAGTCTAATTGTCTCCTCGGTGATGCTCGCCGGGCTAATACTCATGTTTGGAGCTCGCGGCGGAAATGTGCTGATCCACTTAGGGGTCGGACTGTTGATGCTTGGACAGTTCGTCTTCGGGGATCGCCAAGCTGAAGAGCAGATCAGCCTGTATGAAGGTGAGCGAACATCGGTAGCTGTGCAAACCGACATTGTCGAGTTGGCCGTGATCGATTCGTCGCAAACGGAAAAAAATCGAATCGTTGCCTTCGACGACCCCCTGATCTTGAATTCGATCGCAAACAAAAAACCACTGAGCGATGAGTCTTTGCCCTTTGAGATCCGCATCGAAAATTGGATGCCCAATTCGGACATGGGTAGTCGGCAAGAGAATCCCAGTGTTGTGAAAAACTTCGAAGGGGTGCAAGGATTGCCACCCGAGGTTGTCCTGCTCGAAGTTCAAAAATCGGGTGGAGCCAAGAGCGAGATGAATTTCGCATCAGCCATCGTTTCGATTCGCGAAAAGAAGACCTCCAAAGATCTAGGTAAGTATGCTCTGACTCAGTTCTTTAACGACCCTAGCGTTCGTCCCAAGACGCTCTTACCACGGTTGGAATCCGACGGTAAGGAGTTTGAGTTGGCTTTGCGATTCCGCAGAAACATCAAGCCGTTCTCGATCGAACTTCAAGATGTGAAACTTGAGCAATACACAGGCACGTCGATTCCCAAGGACTACTCTTCGATTGTAAGAATACTCGACGATTCGGGGGCAACTCTCCAAGAAGGTCGGATTTGGATGAACAGTCCGATGCGTTTCCGAGGAGAGACGTATTATCAATCGCAGTACACATCGGCCGCGGAGTCACCACTGCGAGTCGAGCAGACGGTTTTGCAAGTGGTAACCAATGCAGGATGGTTGATCCCCTACGTTTCGTGCGTCTTGGTGGGTCTGGGGATGTTGGCCCACTTTGGCATCACCTTGACGCGATTTGCATCCAGATACGATCGCCAAGCGTTTGCGATGCCCGAGCGTCGCCCGTTTGTGCTTTCCTCGTTGATCATTCCATTGATCTTGGTCCTAGGAGTCAGTTACTACGCGTATCCCAAACGCCCGGACGCACGCGAGAAAGTGGATTGGTATGCCGTCGGACAGTTGCCTGTGCAGCATGAGGGTCGGATTAAGCCGTTGTCGAGCGTAGGAAGTCAGATTCTCAAGGCTCTTTCGAATAAGCCCTACGCGCTCGAACCGTACTCGACGGATAACTCCGATGGGAAATCATACAAACCACCCAAGAGGCGCACCTCGGCCGAGTGGCTCATGAGTGTTATGGTGCATGAGCCTTGGGTGCTCGAAGCCCCTTTGGTTCGAATCGACTCGCAAGTCCTGCTCGATGAACTTGGGATCAAGCGAGACAAGACCAATTGCTATCCAGCCAACCAAATTATGGCTGCCTTGGATGGCAAACAAGAAAAGACAGAGAAAATCCTGGCTCGGAAAGAACAAGACTGGAGCTTCGACGAAAAGCAATTCATGAAGCTTCAGTCGAAAATGCAAATTCTTTTGGGCATTTGGAATGCTTACGAACCGATCGACGAACTGCTCAAAAGTGCTGCTGAGCAACCCGATCGCTTGGCGATGGTGATCGACAGGCTCAAGCCTTTGATTGAATCCCTTCGGGTCAAAGGTCCACCTGCGATCATTCCACCTCGGGATATTCCCGAAGAGATTGACCCGAAGCTTCCTCCTCCTCGCTGGGATGCTTATGCTCCAGCGTTCTATGAGGTGATTTCTAATTTTGATTCCAAGAAGCTCGATAATCCGACATCTCGCTTCCGAGAAATGGCAGGACTAATCCGTGAAGGTAGTTCCAAAAGCCGTGAAATCAATGCGGCGGTGAAGGACTACTCGAAGCTTATGGAAGACAGATATGCGGCGGTTTCGAAGGTACCCAAAGCTCGATTTGAGGCTTGGTATGAGTACTTCAACCCGATCGGATGGTCTTATGGTCTCTACATCATTGCGGGGCTTTTAGGCCTCGTAGGACTAGCGATCCGAAACGAGTGGGTGCGTCAGTCTGCATTTTGGATTTGTGTCATCACCCTTGGTTTGCATACCTTGGCGATCATCAGTCGGATTTACATATCGGAGCGTCCTCCGGTAGTGAGTCTTTACTCGGCGGCGGTATTCATCGGTTGGGCGATTGTGCTTGCCGGTGTTGTTTCCGAATCTCTCTTCCCGATATCGATCTCTTTGATTGTTGCATCGATTGCTGGTTACTTGTCCCTCCAAGTCGCTTACGGATTGGACATGGGGGATTCGATGCCAGTCTTGCAAGCCGTATTGGACACGCAGTTTTGGTTGTCGACCCACGTCATCAGTGTGTCGCTAGGATACAGCGCGACATTCTTGGCGGGTTTCCTTGGGATCGTGGTTGTACTATTGAGTCTAATATCCGTTTACTCGGGCAATCGCTCTAAAGGATCAGAGCTACCCGAAATGATCGACATGCTCTATCGGATTTGCTATGGAGTGGTTTGTTTTGGAATGTTCTTTAGCTTCGTTGGAACGGTGCTAGGAGGACTCTGGGGAGATGACAGTTGGGGGCGTTTTTGGGGTTGGGATCCCAAAGAGAACGGCGCACTGATGATCGTCCTGTGGAACGCACTATTGCTTCATGCCAAATGGGATCGCCTTGTTGGCTCTTTGGGCTTTGCGACCTTGGCTATCGCCGGCAATATCATCACTGCTTGGTCGATGTTTGGAACCAACATTCTGGGTGTCGGGCTGCACGCCTACGGTGGTGAAACAGGCGAATCTCTGAAAATTCTCGGAGCGTTTGCCGCCAGCCAGTTGGTGCTTATAGGATTTGGCATCTGGGCCTACTTTATTCGTAAGTCGCAATCCTCGCTGAATGCTTAGGGGTTTCATCCATGAATGCTCAATTCCTAGAACACTTGGCAAGCTCCAACGAGTCGATGCGCCAGGCTGGTACCTTCAAACGTGAACGCGTGATCGATTCGGCCCAAGGGACGATGGTCAGGCTCGCTGACGGCAAAGAGTACCTCAATCTTTGCGCTAACAATTATCTCGGTTTGGCACAGCATCCCGAGATTCGGCAAGCTGCCGACGATGCATTGGCCCGCTGGGGATATGGCATGGCCAGCGTCCGGTTTATCTGCGGCACTCAAACCATCCACAAACAACTCGAAGACCAGTTGAGCCAATTTCTGGGATTTGAGGACACGATCCTTTACAACTCCTGTTGGGATGCCAACGGAGGACTCTTCGAAACGATTCTTGGCCCTGAAGATGCCATCATCTCCGATGAGCTCAATCATGCGAGCATCATCGATGGGATACGTTTGTGCAAGGCTCAGCGATTCCGCTACAAGAACAATTCGATGGAGGACTTGCGAGCCAAATTGCAGGAGGCCAAATCGGCCCGATTCCGCTTAATTGCTACCGACGGTGTGTTTTCGATGGACGGCACCATCGCCGACTTAGCTTCGATCTGTCAGCTAGCCGACGAGTACGATGCCTTGGTGATGGTTGATGATTCCCACGCGGTCGGTTTTGTCGGCCCGAAGGGGCGAGGTTCTCACGAACATTGTGGCGTCGTGGATCGCATCGACATCATGACTGGGACGCTCGGTAAGGCCCTCGGTGGTGCATCGGGTGGTTACACATCCGGTAAAGCTGAAATGGTCGAACTTTTGCGGCAGCGGTCGCGGACGTATTTGTTTTCCAACACGATTGCCCCACCGGTTGTGGCCGGTGCGATCCGAGCCTTGGAGTTGCTTCAAGGGTCAACCCAATTGCGAGATCGATTGGAGTCGAACACTGCGTTCTTCCGCACCGAGATGAAGCGACGCGGTCTGAACATCCTCGATGGAGTTCATCCGATTGTTCCGGTCATGATTGGCGACGCATCCTTGGCGGGCAAAGTGGCTCAATCCATGCTTGCCGAAGGGATTTATGTGATTGGTTTTTCGTACCCGGTCGTACCTCAAGGCAAAGCTCGGATTCGAACGCAGGTCTCGGCGGCTCACAGCACCGAGCAATTAGCCCAAGCGGCAAGTGCCTTTGAACGTTCTATCCAGCAAGCCTAGTAGGTGATCTGTGGATTCGAACCAGTGGAAACTCGCTAGCCTGCAATACCTTGAGCATCTTGGCAAGCTGGGCGTCCGTCATCTGCCCAAGCCCCATGCAAACTTGAAAGAAGTCCTCGTCGACTGGGTCGCTCTGGCCCCGAAAACTGCCCAAGTGGCCGGGCAGGCTAAGCTTGTTCATGATGCACCCGCTCCCGTAACGCCGCGTCCTGCAACCGTTGTCAAACCGCCCGTGCAGGCAAGCCCACCAACCCCGTTGCCCAGCGTCCCCAAAAAGCCTCTCGGTCCTCCGGTCGAATCCCCTTGGTTGACTCCTGCGAAAAATGCGAATGAGCGAACAGGAGCTTTGGCGGATTTGAAGCTCAAGGTGGAGGGGTGCCGACTGTGCCATGAGTTGGCTTGCGGGCGACGTCAAACGGTCTTTGGCGTTGGGCCGGTGACGACACGATTTGTGATGGTTGGAGAGGCACCCGGGGCTGAGGAAGATCGCGTTGGGGAACCCTTCGTGGGCCCTGCAGGCCAGTTGCTCGATAAGATTCTCGTAGCCACAGGCATTCCGCGAAATCAGGTCTACATCTTAAACACGGTCAAATGCCGACCGCCTGGCAATCGGGTTCCGAATGAAGTTGAGTTGGAAAATTGCAGGCCCTTTTTCGAAGAACAACTTGAGATTCTCCAGCCTCAATACATTATTTGCTGGGGGGCTACAGCGGTTCGAGCGATTCTCGGCACGAGTGAGTCGGTGGGGAGCCTCAGGGGGCGATTTCACTGGTACAAGAAAGCCAAAGTGGTGGTGACCTATCACCCGTCGTATTTGCTCCGATCCCCTGAAGCCAAGAAATATACTTGGGAGGACATGAAGATGCTCATGCGTGAACTTGGGACGCTAAAGACTTGAGCCTTTCGATGCAATTGGATTCTGGGAAAAGCAGCATCGAGTATTCCCGAGACGCAAGCAAATAAGCTTCCTGAGATCGGCGCTGAGCCATGAGCAATTTGCGCTGATGCTCTTTGAAGCTTGGTTCGATGGCCTTTCGAATTTGATCTTTCAAGTCGACCATTTGGCGGTGCCATGTTTTCTTAGTCCCTCGTCGAGGGATTGCTGCAAGTAGCCCAGCGTGCGCTCCGGCAAGATCGCGCTCATAGGGATCGTTGAGGCTTAAGATTTTCTCCGGTGCGGATCGGATACGCTGAGAGTGTTTTTTGAGTGCTGTCAGTTCTGCTTCGGCAAGCCGAGTCGAGAGACGCAGGTTATCGGGGAGTGGCAAATGGAGCGTTGCAGTGGCGATCGCATAGTTTGGGGGGGCAATGCCTAGAAATCCGCGAATGATCTCGTCGGTCAGACGGTCGTAGATCCCTCCTCCGATTCCGTGGACGAAACCATCGGCCAAAAAGCAACGCATAAAGAGGGTTGTCATCAAGGCACGAGGTCGAAGACAAAATTCTCGATCTGAAGTACTGGTCAAAGCTCGTTGGAGCCCGCCGGGTTGAGGGTCGATTTGGAGCGTCCAAGCAAACTGGTCAGGGCGTAATCCGCAGGCCAAGATGCAATCCGATGAGTCGTTGCGGATCCACATTCGATTGCGGCCCGGTTCGCTGGATCGATACAACCAAAAGGGGAGTTCTAGCCAAGGGCCTTGGGCACCGAGGGTTGCTACGGGTTGGCCTGGATTGGTGATCTTTTCCCGTTTGCGATACTCATCAAGCGAGGAATTGTAGACCTGCCAGAGATCTCTTGCATGTGCAATGCAGTGCTCGACAAATCTGAACCAAGCTTGGGTTTGACACACATGGCTCATCGGTAAATCGATATTGCGGAGTCCATGTTGAATTTCCGTCAAATGGCGGGCTTGGGAGAGGGCCAATGCTGCATTAGGAGCTTTTGGTAGGTGCTCGAGGCGATTGAAGAATTGCCGTACCATCGGCCTGGGCAAACCCAACGATTGCGCCGAAGATTCGATGTGGCGAACAAATGACTCTATGCGATCATGGTCCAGGAGGTAGTTGTGCCATGGTTCAGGGACCAGTCCACTTCTTGGGCGTCTCTGGATCGGTAGGGGTGAAGTTTCCATCGCGATATGGTCTAAGTTGTGGTTGGATCTGCTGGGAACTTTAATCGATGTGGATTTAGGCAGGTCATGATCGATAATGACGTGAATTCCAGCGGCGGGTGCATTGGATCCTTGTAGCGATTTAGCGGCCTGATCGATGAGGAAATTTTTGTACCAAACCCCTGGGTGGAAGGCTTCGGGTTGATGGCCACCCATGATCCACATCATGGATGATTCGAGCGAGGGTTCTTGGGTATAGCTTCGAGAATAAGCTCTCGCGGCAGAGACGACTTCGCTTCGGGCCGATTCACGAAGTTGCTTGATCCAAGCAGGGATCGAATCGCTGGCCCAGAGTCGCTGATTATCGATCACCTGAGAGCAGAACTGACTGTGGTCCGGGATACACAGATCTTGGTTATCGCTGCGCGGGGCGCGAACGACCGGGTTTGTCACGAGCAGCACTCGATACCGCAGCCAGCGGGATACAGATCCGGGAGTTCAAAGCCTCGGGCTCTCATGGCAAGGATGCTCTCGTCGATGATCTGGTTGTAGTGTTTGAGTCGAACGCCACCGTCGTCCATGGCGCCACCGAAGGAGCGGGCCAGGTCGAGGTAGATCAGTGGCACGGGGACTTCGACGATCGACAGTCCTAGCATGGCGGCTTGTGCCCAGAGTTCAAGAGGCATGGCATAACCATCGACGGTGATACGAAATTGCTCCAGGGCGCTGGTGCGATAGGCTTTGAAACCGCAGAAGGCATCCGTTAGATTCCAGCCGAATAGATCATTGATTCGTTTGGTGATCGTTCGGTTGATGAACAGGCGTTCAGGGGGGGGAGGAAGGGTGTCCCCATCGAATGTTTTGAGGTATCTTGAGCCGGTGACGATATCGGCTTTTTTGCATGCTTCGACAAACATCGGGATGCGTTGGGGCTGATGCTGACCATCGCAATCGAGGGTGACGATCACGTCGTAGCCTTCGGCGATGGCATATTCGAAAGCGGTCTTGAGTGCGGCGCCATAGCCACGGTTTTGCCCGTGATGAATCACGGTGATGTCTTTACGATTTCTGAGCAGATCACTGGTGCCATCTTTGGAACCGTCATCGACTGCCAAAACATCCGGCGCGTAGCGAACCACCTCGTCCAGAACACCATGGACGTGATTGACTTCGTTATAGACAGGGATTGCAGCCAGCCATCGGGACATAGGAATTACCGATCGAAAAAGAGAACAAAACACCCGAGCATTGTAGGTGGCCGGAAAGCGAGGTCAACAAAGAGTCTTGCGATCAGTCCGAGGAAGCTTGAGGGATAGCAAGCAGGTGGCTAGGTCCAAGGCAAGCGTCGGCTTCACCGATCCCCGGAGCCTGTTTACGATCTTGGTTTAGATAAGGGTGATCGATGGAAGCCATTTGGTTGAGTTTTGGCAATTTGAGCCATTGGACGCTGCCGTCGCTATAGAGGATGTTCAGGCCCCGGGGACCGTGGTATTCAAAGTCAGCGTCTTGGACTACTTTCCCATGCTCCACAGGCAATGTATCGCCTATCCAGGCGACTCTTGCCGGTGATTCGATCGACGGTGCGCAGTACTTGCCGTCGACGATGGATCCCATGTTGTAGGAGTAGTCTCCTCCTGCGAGCATTCGCCAAACGTAACGCGTGGATTCAGGGGCTTGGAGGAATTGTTTTGAGGTAGGGATATTTGCCAAGAGCGAATCGCTAGCGTCATTGGGGCATTGTAGCCAGCGTTTGCTTTCAAGTAGATGATTGTCTTGAAGGCGGATTGAATAGATGCCGGCGAAGGCCAGGGGGCCGTGAAGTTCCAATTGGGGGAGTCGATGGGTGGGTTGAAACTGGGCGAAGGTGATCAGTCCCGAGCCGATGTTTCGGAGGTTCTCGGCACACTCCTGGCGCCGGGCCGACTCCCGCCACTTGAGGATCCCTGGGAGGATTAGCGAGAGAATCACGACTCCGGCGGCTAAGGTCACGAGGCTATCGAGCCAAGCGACTCGATTGCTCGAATTTTGAGCCGCTGGGGCTTCGCTTGCCAAGAATGGAAAAGCGGGTGCGGGGACTTGGGACTGCTCATGGGTTGCTGAGCCATTCGCGGCGATCGCGGCCATGGTCGATTCGACTAATCCATCAGGGGGATTCCATTGTGGATCGTCTTCGGTGGGCTGACCGATGGGCTCATGCGCTAAAGGTTCGAGCATCGACCTTAGATCTCGCAATCGCAACCGCAGCGATTGGCTATGAGAAAGAGCTTCCTCGATCTGTGCATTCTCTTGATCGGATAGTCCACCGAGAATATAGCCCAGGAGGGTTTCGTCAGAATGTATTGGTAGTTCACCACTCATGGCGTCGTAGCAGCGCGGTAGGGTTGATAGCTGGGAGGAAAAGTGCCTCAGCTATCTTGTTGCATACGCATCCAAATCTCGTTGAGTTTACGCATGGCGGTAAAAACTCGGCTTTTCACGGTTCCGACTGGAATATTCAGTATTTCTGCGATATCTGCATATTTCAGCCCTTGGTAGAAGGCCAACTGGATGAGTTGTTGGGTCTGTTCGCTTAGTTGACTGACGGCCAGACGGACTTTGGCGGTTGTTTCACCTTGCATGGCCAATTCATCGGGTGATGGCCCGGGGCTCGATAGCCGACTGACCATGGACTCTTCCGAATCCGAATGCTGCAAGGTTCCATCGAGGCTTGCCATTTGGTGACGCTTGTTGCGCCGCATGAAGTCGATGGCTTTGTTGCTTGCGATTGCATAAAGCCAGGGTCGAAATCGTTTTCCGGGTTCGAACTGCTCGATCCGCAAGTGAACGCTCAGAAATGTACCTTGAAAGACATCTTCGGCATGCTGGGCGTTGCCTAAGAAGCGGCGAAGGAATGTGTACAATTCCCGTTCGTAACGTCTCATGAGAGACTCGAAATGATCGGGTTGGCGTTCCTTCAGGTAGGCTTCGACGAGTTGCTCGTCGGAAAGCTCGACAAACGGGTCGCTTCGAAGGTTCGAGTTTACCGGACCTGGGAGTCCGAGATCCATGTCGATCGATTTTCGGGTCGTTGGCATGGTCGTGTGTGTTCCGGAAGTGATGAGGAAGGCTTGTCGTGGGTTGAGTAAATTTCCAAAAGCGATCAGGCTGCTTAGATCTGCCGGATGGCCTTGAAGTTCCCCGGGGATCCGGAAGTTGCCGGGTTGCTTTGGATCGCGCGGGCGCGGCTAGGCTGTTGGATGTAGTTTATCGACCAGCAAGCCCTTAAGTCAAAGAGCTCGCCGAGGAAATGCCCGCAAATGGTGGGATTGGATTAAGGGAAATTCCTAAAAACCCGGGTACTCAAAGCCTGAGGCCTGAGATCATCCGTTCGAAATCCTTGTCGATCTTGGCCAAATCCTGTCCGAAAAATTCTTGGAAATCCTCGAGTCGCTGCTTGGCATCCGAGGGGTTTCCTGGCTGGCGTTGCCTGAGTTTTTTCAGGTAGGCAACAAATTCCTTGGGTTTTTTCTTGATCAGAAAGTAGGTCAGTCCCCAGGATTCGCCGTATGCGGCTGCGGAAGTGTCCCCTTTGCGAAAGCGGTCGTCTTGGGTCAAGAGGCTCAGGAGGGAGTCGTCGGGTCGATTTCGGAAAAGATGGAGTAGTTGTTGTAGGTTGTAGGGATTGATTCGACCGGCTCCGGCCCAACCGGTGGAGGTTCGTGTGTCGGCCGACTCGAAGAACGTAGCGATTCCTTCGCTGAGCCACAGCGGGTTGTCGCCGAGTCGCGTTTGGAGTCCGGTGTTGAAAGCGATTTGGTGGCAAGCTTCGTGGAGGATGGTTGCGATTTGTCGTTCGGCTTGGGGTCTGGAAAAGATTTCACCCAAGAGTTCTTCGCGTTGTACTCTGGCACCGGGTGGCAGGATGCCTTCGATACCTGTTAGATCAAAGGTAGCGAGTCGATTGGTAGTTTGCGTGTAGTATCCGAACGTATGTTCGCCACCTTGGAAGTCCCGTTTGGAGTACTCGACATAGCTATCTTTGTCTTTGAAGATCAGAGCGACTAAGGGGAATCGAGGGGCTTGGAGATCGAGGCCTTTTTCCTTCCAGAATCTCAGGAGTCCTTTGTACATTTTTTCGTACAAGCTGGCGTTCCAGCGGGCGTAGGTATCTGAGGTGTCATAACAGATCACGAAATGTTCGGTGGTGAACGATTTGGCTCCAGGGGGAAGTAGTTCGATCGTTTTCTCTGCGATTTCACTGGCGCTTAGGGGGTTCATCGGCTCGTCGATCGAAACGATTTTGGAAATCGATCGTTTGGGGGATACGGCGATTAGTTGGCCATCGGAGCATTGCACGAGCATCCCTTGGGTGGGATGTTCGGTGACCAATTCGCCCCGCAGTGGGGCTTGCTCGTTGTCATCGAATACGATCTCGATGTGCTTGGGCTCTTGGCCGTGAGCCGACTGGCAACAGGTGGTTTGAAGTGTCAGTAGTGCAAATACGATGCGAGTCGTAAGACTCACTGCCAGAGCGATTGTGGATTGGGTCGCAGTGAGGAGTTGGGCTTGTCGCTTCAATTGGGCTTCCTTTGCGGCTCGATGGGACTGGGCCAAAGACTAATTAGTCTTGATCCGGGGCCTTCTTCGGGGGCGAGGATTGTTTGCGAAAGACCGCGACGATGTCTTCGACCGGGACGACGTAGAGTTGGTTGTCGGGTTCGAAGTCCACGGGGATCGCGTTTTTGGGGTGGAAGATGATTTTGTCGTATTGGCGAAGGGGCATGTCCTGGTCGTGCTCGACTTGGCGGGAGATCGTGACGATTCTGCCGGTGATCGTTGGGATCTCGGCTGCATCGGGTAGGGCGATCCCCCCTTTGGTTTGCCGTTTGGGTTCGTCCTTTAAGACCAGGACACGGGCTCCTACGGGTTCAATGGTTTCGAAGGTGTTTTTCTTGGTCATAACGGCTCTTAGAGGGTACTCCTGGGGATCCATCGGGGAAACGAACCTGAGCTATTATGGAGTAAAACGGGGTTTGAGGCCAAGGAGATCATTAAAACTTGCGATTTTTTGGACTTGCAACTCAGGATAAAATCGTCATACTCCGAGGCCCAAAACGGGATAAATTTTACATGTTTTCAGCCGTCCTTTGATGTGTCGGATCGTTTGTTGATCCGTCCAAGAGACGACGGTGGCCAACGCTGGCAATGGGTTTGGTAAAGCAATGATCGAGACGATTGAAGTCAAAAAGCGAGGCACCAAGGGTTCGCGAGCGATGATCAAGATTCGCGAAAGTGGCGCGATTCCAGCGATTCTATACGGGCACGGCGAAGAGAACATCTGCCTTACGGTATCCTTGGACACTGTCAATAAATTGATCAAACACGGAACTAAGTTGGTGAATCTCCGGGGAGATATCACCGACACGGCTCTGCTTCGAGCTGTCCAATGGAGTTCGATGGGTGATTACATCATCCATGTCGATTTTGCTCGCGTTTCACAAACCGAAACGGTCGTCGTGACGGTTCCGGTTCACCTCCACGGCGAAGCCCCTGGAGCGATGTCGGCAGCAGGTCAACTGAGGTTTGTGTCCCATGAACTATCGGTTCGATGCCCTGCGGCTAAGATTCCAGAATTTATTACCTGCGACATCAGTCACCTACAATTGGGCCAAGCGGTTCACGTGAGTGAACTGAAGTTGCCTGAGGGTGTTGTACCAGTGACTCCGGGTTCAATTGTCGTGGCTCAAGTAGCCGCAGCTGCCGGAAGCGATGTCGAAGCAACGGTGCCAACGTCTGCTGAACCAGAGCTGATCCGCAAAGAGAAAGCGACTGAAGCGGGGGCCTAATGCTCGCCCCAAAGCTAGTCGTCGGACTTGGAAATCCAGGTACACAATACGAAAACACAAGACACAATATTGGGTTCGATTGTTTGCAAAAACTGCATCAGTCGATTGGATCGTTGCCGGTTCAGTCCAAGTTTGAGTCGAAAATGGTGAAAGGCTCTTTAGAATCACAAGAAGTGGTTCTGGCCTGGCCTTTGACCTACATGAATTGCAGTGGACGGGCGGTCGGACAGATTGCTCGCTACTACAAAATACCTTCGGAATCGATCCTCGTGGTTTGCGATGACCTTAGCCTACCACTAGGAAAGTTGCGGATGCGTAAGAGTGGTTCCAGTGGCGGACAAAAGGGGCTCGAAGATGTCCTGAAAGCCCTGGGAACACAGGATGTACCGCGACTGAGGATCGGCATCGATCCGACACCTGAGAATCGCCAGACCGTCGATTACGTGCTGAGCAAATTCTCAAAGAAGGAACGAGAGGTCGTCGACGAGTCACTTGGGCGAGCCCTGGAAGCTGTCCAGTGCTGGCTCAAAGACGGGATCGACATTGCGATGAACCGGTTCAATGCCTCGAAGTAAATCGCACCAGCAAGTTCACCAAATATAGCCCCAAAAACAAGTATCCCTTCAAAGTACAAGTAAAGAGTCGTCCTAAGCGAGGAGTAGTCACGTTGGCCAACGCATCCTACGAATGTTTGTTCATTTTCGATAGCAACCACTACGCACGCGATCCAGGTGGCATATCTAGTCGCGTCCAGTCCATGATCACCGAACTCGGTGGCGAGATCCTTGTTAGCCGCTTATGGGCAGAACAGCGCCTGGCCTATCCTATCAAGGGGCACTCCAAGGGCACCTACTGGTTGGCGATCTTCAATCTTGACACGCTCAAGCTCAAAGAGCTCAACCGAACCTGCCAACTCAACGACAGCCTGCTTCGGCACATGTTTACCCGGCTCGATGCACGCTTGGTGGATGTTCTTGTCGCCCACGCCTTGGAAAAAGTCGTTGTTCCTATCGACCAAATCGAACGCGTCGGCGCCGTTGCTGCCGTAGGTGCTGATGACGAGGAGGAAGTGGAAGTCGAAGAAGGCGACGAGGAGTAATCGGCAAGGAGCCAGAGGCGGGAAATAATTTTCAAACCAAATTCAACCCCTCCCCCCTCCTTGTTTGTAAAATCTGCGACATGCTTCCCGTTTAAATTCCTCAAGGAGTCTAGGATCATGGCCAGTTTTAACCGAGTTATCCTCATCGGCAACCTCGTGCGTGAAATCGAGGTCCGACATACGACCAACACGAAAATGGCGGTTTGCCAAAACGCTATCGCCGTCAACGATCGTAGAAAGAACGCCGCGGGCGAATGGGTCGACGAAACCTCCTTCATCGACGTGACCTTTTTCGGAAGAACCGCTGAACTCGTTAGTCAATACCTGACCAAAGGCTCCCCGATCTTCGTCGAAGGCAAACTCAAGCAAGACACTTGGGAAAAAGACGGACAAAAACGTTCCAAGATCCATGTCATCGTCGAGAAAATGCAGTTCCTTGGTGGCAAGTCCGATGGTGCCAAAGGTGAGGGCCAAGCCCGAACGACCGCTCCAAACCGCTTTTCTGACCCAAATGGATACGCCAATTCGCCCGATGCCGTCCCGCATCCAGAAATTCACGAAGAACCGGTCTACAACGACCCGGAAATGCCCTTCTAAAAACCCCTTTTTGTAGATATAACACTGGGCCAAAGTCCCAGAAACATTTCAGACCAACCGATCATGACTACCCCACCAAAGACCGCTCGCAAAAAACGAACTCCTCAGTTCCCACGCCTTCCTAAAGGCCCCAATGGCGGTATCCAGTTGATGCTCATCCAAAACGTGCAACATCTGGGCAAAGCTGGAGAGATCGTCGAGGTCAAACCAGGCCATGCCAACAATTACCTTCTACCCGAAGGTCTCGCGATCGTATCGAATGACCATCACAAGAGGATGGTTGAGAAGCACAAAGAGAAGCTTGTAGCCATTGAGAAGCAACGCTTGGTTTCCCTCCGAGCCCTGGCCGATCAGGTTGGTAAGCAATCGATCAACGTCGAGGCCAACGCGAACGAAGAAGGTCATCTCTACGGTAGCGTCGGTACTCCTGAGATCGTTGCTGCACTCAAGGCCAACGGTGTTGCGATCACTCCAGATCAGGTCAAGCTCGATGGGGTACTTAAGGAACTTGGACTCTACACGGTCAAGGTTCAGTTCCATCCAGAGATCTCGACCGACTTGAAGGTTTGGGTTGTTCCTGCCGCAAGCAACTAAATCGTCTCAGAGCATCCACAACGAATCAGATTCAATACAATCCAAGAGGCAAGGGACCAAAGTCTCTTGCCTCTTTGGCTATAAGGGCATTGAATTGAAAGCGGAACGGCGCGAGCCGTCCGGTGAAAACATTTCGAAGTCGAGGACATTCCATCACTTACCGGAGTGCTTGCGCACATTCGCTTCCACTAATTCAACGCCATCAGGTATAACGCTATTGGCGGTATAACTTGCAGCTACAACGTAGAGTGTGATTCAATGACAAGCCATCTCCCTCGCGAAGAATACGTCGAACAAGCTTACTTGTTCCGCATTCTTTGGGAGCGACTCGGTCAAGATCTCACTCTACAAGATCTTTTGCAACAGTGCCGATACGAGGTTCTGGCAACGACGAAGCTGCCCCTTGCGATCGACTTCCTCAATAGCGAATTGAAACACTCTGGTGCGATCGCACAAGGAATGCGACGGCTCGGGCATTACTTCACTCCCTTCCAAGCGTTCCTTGTTGGACAGGCCGAGGAGGACAGTGGCAGATTTGATTTTCGTACGTCGCTATTGGTGTTGCAGGCAGAGGCTCTCTACAAGAGCTCAGCCCAGTTCGATCGTCAGGGATTGTTCTTCTATCAATTCGAATCGCTCTGCCGACATCGACTTTCCTACGATGCGGGGCTGAGGGCCATGAGTCTCGATCCCCACTATGACAAGGACTGGCAGGAGTGGCTGATGATTGTTCAAAAGCAGTTGGGGCTCGTTGATCTTGCCGATTTGATCTACGGACGGAGCGAAGATT
Organism: Pirellula sp.; assembly: GCA_040381975.1. Lineage (GTDB taxonomy): Bacteria > Planctomycetota > Planctomycetia > Pirellulales > Pirellulaceae > JBKCUI01. Next base: position 21,229 of record JBEIGI010000041.1, on the reverse strand, counting down.
TTGTCGCTTACCGCAAACGTCACCTAGGGGCTGAGGCACAGGCCGAGTACCCGATCCTTTTTGGCATTCGAGAGGGAAAAATCGCTTATGCCAATCGTCGCAAGGAGCCCTTATTCCTTTTTGCCGCCATGCAAAGACACCTTGGGTATCCGCATGTACCTAAGCGAGAGACGGTCGATCAGACCCTGGAAATGATCCCTCAAATGCAGCGCCGCATCGAACGGCTCGAAGCGCGCATGAAACTCATGGAAGACGAGCAACGTCAGGGGATCGATATCACGAAATTCTATGGCAAGTCGATCCCTCCGATGGCCGATTTGTCCGATGATATCGATTTAAAGGAAAACAACTGATCGGATTTCAGGAATCTATCGATTCGTGATACAATCTAACGGCGTGATTTGATCCTACTTTGACGGACTACCCAACCTCGAATCGACAATGAATTCAGCTGACCAGGCGCAAGCCGACCTGCAGCGCTTAGAGCGCGCTCGCGAGCAGATCGTTAACCAACTCTCGAAGACCATCGTCGGCCAGCAGGAAGTGATCGAGCAGTTGCTCATCAGTATCTTTGCCAAGGGGCATTGTCTGCTCGAAGGTGTTCCGGGTCTAGCCAAGACCCTCATGATCAGCACCTTGGCCAAGACCATGAGTCTGTCCTTTAGTCGGATTCAGTTTACTCCTGACCTGATGCCTGCGGATATCACAGGCACAGAGATCATCGAAGAGAACAAAACCACCGGTGGTCGCGAGCGACGGTTCATGGAAGGCCCTCTGTTTGCCAACGTGGTTCTGGCTGACGAAATCAATCGGACGCCACCGAAGACTCAAGCGGCGTTGCTCGAAGCCATGCAAGAACGACAGATCACCGTCGGTCGTGAGCGACACGCCCTCCAAGATCCATTCTTTGTGTTGGCCACTCAAAACCCGATCGAGCAAGAAGGCACTTATCCTCTTCCTGAAGCCCAACAAGACCGCTTCATGTTCAAGGTTTGGGTCTCCTATCCTACCTTTGATGACGAGTTCGAAGTCGCCAAGCGCACAACCGGTCGCGGGTCGAGTGAAATCCAACCCGTTCTCAGTGGCCCGGAGATTCTGTCGCTTCAGGAATTCATTCGAGGCATCGAAGTCTCCGAGAACGTCATCCGCTATGCATTGGCCTTGGTTCGTCAAACGAGAATCGGACAACCCGGTGTGCCTGACTTTGTGCAAGACCAACTCGCTTGGGGTGCAGGGCCTCGAGCCGTGCAGTTTTTAATTCTGGGGGCCAAGGCCAAGGCGGCTCTTTCAGGCCGTTCTCATGTCGATATCACGGATGTCCAGTTCTGTGCCAAGCCTGTACTACGTCATCGAATCGTTGTGAACTTTGCCGCCGAGAGCGACGGGATCACCAGCGATAAAGTCATCGATCAACTGATTCAAAATACGCCGACTGCTCAAGACCAATTGCTGCAAGATGCCCGATTCCAAAAACTATTTGCATCCTGACGCAATCCGGCGAATCTCTTCGATGGAACTCCGGGCTAGGAATGTGGTCGAGGGATTTCTCTCGGGCATGCACCGCAGTCCGTATTTCGGTCAAAGCGTTGAGTTTGTGCAACACCGACAGTATGTTCCCGGAGATGACCTTCGGCACATCGATTGGAAAGTATGGGGACGTCAAGACAAACTCTATGTCAAGCAGTATGAGGAGGACACGAACCTACGATGCACACTGCTTGTCGATGCCTCTGCCAGCATGGCCTATGGACGCGGATCGCTCAATAAATTTGATTATGCAGCGACGATTGCCGCTTGCATGGCCTACATGAGCCTGCGTCAACAGGACTCTGTGGGGCTGACGGTCTTTGATCAGAAGGTCCGAACCAAACTCCCTTGGCGCACAAGTCGCAGTCATCTGCAGTCGATCTACAAATCGCTTGAACAATCTCCGGTGACCGAGAAAACGGACTTGACCAAGGTCTTTCGCGAGATCAACGATACCTATCCTAAACGTAGCTTGATGATCGTCGCATCGGACTTTTTAGGAAGCGAGAAAGAGACCCTCAAGGGTTTAACGAGCCTTCGTAGCTCGGGGCATGATATTTTGGTCTTTCACATCATGGATGATGACGAGCTGGATTTCCCCTTCAATGATCCTACGCGTTTCGAAGGGATGGAATCGATCGATACTCTTACGTGCAATCCCCGCGCCTTGAGGGAAGGATACCTTGAGTCTTTGCAACGATTCCTCGATCGGGTGCGTCATGCCTGCGCGAGTGCTCGCATCGATTATCAATTGATCCGAACCAGCCGGCCTGTCGATGCGGCTCTATCGGCGTATTTGAGCGCTCGGATGGCTCATATGAGAAAGAGGTAATCGGGTCATGCAATTTGCCTATTCGCCCCTGGCGTGGGGCTTCCTACTGGTTCTCGTTCCGCTTCTTATCCACCTGATCAACCTTGTCAGGCACAAGCGGACTCCTTGGGCGGCCATGGAATTTTTGCTCGATAGTTATCGCAAGAATCGTCGATGGGTTTGGCTCAAGCAAGCGTTGCTCATCGCATCGCGGATGTTGGCCATGGCGTTGCTTGTCGGGATGCTTGCCCAATGGCTGACCGACTCGAAGATGTTTGCTTGGATGGGACGCACCAGCGTTCACCACTATATCATTCTCGATGACAGCGCATCGATGCAAGATTCTGCCAACAATAAATCGGCCTACCAAAACGCCTTAGGCGCCATCGCATCGCTCAGCGCGTCAGCCAAACAGGACTCTCAAAATCATTTGCTGAGTATCTTCAGAACCTCCAAAGTCCAACTAGCTGCTCGCATCGCATCGGGTGATCCGGCAACAAGCGATCCGGCTTCGCGAGATCCTGGTAAACCCAGTGATATTCGAGCCGATTCGGTGGCGGATCTACTTGCGCAAACCATTCCAAGCGACCCTTCGGCGATCCTGACAAAGATCAATAGTACCCAACCGACCTCGATCGAAACAAGTGTGTTGGATAGCCTCGATGTGGTCTCGCGATTGATTCAGTCGAGCGAAGATCAAAAGTCGATCGTCTATCTGATGAGCGATTATCGAACCAAGGACTGGTCAAACCCCGTCACGGTGCGTCAACGCCTCCAAGCCATCCAAAGCGAGTCGGTCGAGATTCAGTTGGTCGACTGTGTCGAAGCTAGGCACGAAAATCTTTCAATCACCAGCATCGAACCTCGCCAAGAAGTCCTCGCGGCCGGAGTTCCAACGATGGTCAATGTCACCGTTAGGAATCATGGAACCACCGCTGCAAGAAACGTCTCTGTCCGTGTATCTGCGGTCGACTACAGCAGTGCATCGGCTGAACCCAAGCCCTCGGATCGCTTCTCTGGCCTCATCACCGAATTGCCTCCGCTGCTGTACGAACGGATCGAACCAGGGGAGTCGGCAACGCGGAATGTTCAAGTCGTATTTCCCAAGAGCGGATCGCATGTTGTCCAAGCTGAGTTGCCACCCGATTCGATCGCTCCAGATAATCAAGCTAGTTGCGTGTTGGATATCGCTGATGGGATTCGAGTCCTGCTGGTCGATGGTGATGCTGGCGGCAAGCATTCCTACTTCTTCGAATCGGCCTTGGATCCAGGTGGAAATGCCCGGACTGGACTGCTGATCCAACGCGAAAGAGCCGAGTACCTTCGAGACTCCGATAGCGTTGCGCTTGAAAACTTCGCTTGCATTATTTTGCAATCGATCCCTAGCCTCGATCCGAGGGCATTGGTCAATCTGCATCGCTATGTGTCTGCAGGTGGGGGACTTGCGGTTTGGTTCGGAGACGACATCTCGACCAACGACTATCTCCGAGGCTACTCGAATTGGGCAAAGCCGATTCCGGGTGCCGATAACACTCTGCCGCTGATACCTTTTGGTTTAACTGGCCCGATGGAACTGAGCAAACAACCTGGTGATGCGACACCGGATATGCTGGCCGAGCCCCATCCGATTTTCGCACCGTTGCTCGGACTGAGCAACTCTCCATTCCAGTTCGTGCGTGTCGAACGCTATGTTGGAATTGACGCAAAGCTCGAAACCGGAGCCGAGAAATTGTGGAAGCCAGTGGCGAGCCTTAGGAATCGGGATCCGCTGATGGTCGACTATCCATTGGGTGCCGGTCGAGTTTTGATCGCTTTGACATCCCTGGATCGTCGTTGGAGCAATTGGCCTCAAGATCCGACGTTTGTGGTGGCTGCACTGAAGATGGTTGGTTATCTGTCGAGCTTCAAACTGCCTGAAACCTCAAGGCCTGCTGGAACCGGTCTGCGTTGGGATTTTTCAGCTCAGGAGATGCTTCCCGAGACCCGATTGGTTTTGCCGGCTAGCAGTGCCCGAGGTGTTCGACCGCTGGTGCAAATCAATGCCACCGATATAGGCGAAAATTCGCTTCAAGCAAACTATGGAATCAGCCCCGAATCGATCTCTAGCGACGCGATTCGAGCTCTCACTAGTTCGGGTGTTTTCGAATGGTGGGGGACATCGATCCAAGGAGATGCCAAGGTGAAGAATTCGGCTCGCAATACGCCTGGAGTCGAAGGGGACACCGAGCGAGTGACGCCGACGGATTTGGCTCGCAACCTATCGGGCGTAAAATTCAATTACCGAAGCGCTCTATCGAATGCTTCGGATGTGAGTCTCGCTGGACTCTCCAACCGCAATATGCTCCTACTTGGCCTCTTGGTGGCCCTGCTGCTTGCCGAACAGTGGCTCGCATGGAGCACCTCGTATCACTTGCCCAAGCGATCTTAGAGGAGCAAGGGATCCGAAGTATGGATTTGATCACGAGTTGGATAAATCGAAGTAGCCCTTGGGTGCTAGCCCAAGATGACGTGAGGGTTTATTACCAATGGATGCGGCTCGAACAACTCGACCAGTGGCATCATTGGTTCTTTTTGGCCCTGTGCTTGGTCGCTATCATTTCTTGGGTGGTTTACTGGTATCGCAAGGATTGGGAGGAACTTCCCAAGTCGCTTGGCTATGCGCTACTGATCCTGCGACTTACCGCGTTGATCGGTATCTTCATCTTTTTCATGGATTTGCAAAAGCGAAGCGAACGCCGCGATGTTCGATCCTCGAAAGTAGCTGTCATGGTCGATACGAGTCTGAGCATGACCATGCCGCTAGAGGAGACACCTGGTAAGGAGTCGACAGGTCCCAGCCGCATCGCAGCGGTTCAGAAATTCCTTGGGCAATCCGGAGTGCTTGAAAAGCTTCAAAAAGAGCATGACACGACCGTGTACCGCTTTGACCAGGGGACGCGACCAAGCGTCGTTGCATCGTTCCAAAAACCGGTAGAGACAACCCTGCGCAGCGGTTCGATCGAAGCCCGAGAAAGGCTGCTAACGTACCTGCGAGCTACCGCTTGGTTTGGTAGTTTGCTGACACTAGCGGGGACGGTGGCGATGATTGCAAGCCTGCTTGCGAGGGCTCTGGGCAACTCCCGTGTTTTTCTTTCCTATTGCATTTTGTTTGGTGTCGTTTCTGCCATCAGCGGTTTTGTTTTTATTGCGACGGCGATCCTCCGCGCCGAAACGATTCCTTGGCAAGCTCTTTGGACAAGCCAGCCACTGGCCTCGATACAATCCGAGCCTACCCAGCAGCAGGCTCCCAAGGACAGGCCGTTGGCTCCATCGGAGGTTCCATGGGAGACGGCGCTTTCGGCCACAGGAACCGAGTCGCGGATCGGTGATGCACTCCAGTCGGTGCTCGAACAAGAGCAAAGCTCGACTTTGGCCGCTGTCGTGCTCCTGAGTGACGGGCGAAGCAACGCGGGTGTCGATCCTCAGAACGTCGTTTCGCTTGCTGCACGGCAGGAGGTTCGGATCCATCCGGTAGGATTGGGGACCGAGAAGAATCCGATGAATGCCAAGGTGCTCGATATGGAAGCGCCCAAGCGGGTGTTTCCTGGCGATCGGTTTCGCATCAGCGCATTGATACAGGCCTCTGGGATGCAAGGTGTTCAAGTCCCGGTGCAGTTGCGACGTCGTCCAGGAGGTGGGTCGACCGTTGGGCCTACGATCGAGGAGGAGCGAACACTGACGCTCGAGGGGGACGACACGATCACGAGCATCTCCTTTGAGGTTGTTCCTCGTGAAGTAGGGCCTTGGATCTATGAACTGAAGATCCTGGTTCCGAGTACCGATTCGAATGCCTCGGACAATCAGTTCGAAGCCGAGGTGCGCGTGGTCGAGCCGAATTCGACGATCCTTATTTTGGCCGGTGGGCCGACTCGCGAATATCAATTCGTGCGAAATCTTTTGTATCGAGAACAAACGGTACAGTCGCACGTTTTCTTGCAGTCCAGTGGGCCTGGGGTTTCGCAGGAGGCCAAGCAATTGCTTACGGAGTTTCCTAAGACGCTTGCTGAGATGACTCAGTATGATGCGGTGATCGCGTTTGATGCCGACTGGACGAAGCTGACTTCTGAACAGATCGATGCTTTGGAAGCTTGGGTATCGCAGCAGGCAGGCGGACTGATCGTTATTGCCGGTCCTGTGTCGACTCCTAAATGGGCTGGAAACAGTGCTAGTGGCAATCGAAACGCCGAGATCTTGCGCGGGATGGTTCCGGTGATCATGAACACCCGAGGAGCACGTTTGGTCTCGATCGGTCGCTTTGAATCCGAGACGGCTTGGCCGCTGACGTTGGCCTCCAACGCGTTGGGAACGGACTTTTTGCAAGTTGGATCGAATCCCGAGGAGAGTCAGAAAGCTTGGGAGCGATTTCGGGGCGTGTATAGTTTCTTTGGCTGCTATGAACCGAAACCCGCAGCCAGTGTGCTTTTGAATTTCTCGGATCCTACGACGTTCGTCAACAATGCCGCACCGATCTATTTGGCCAGTCAGTTCTATGGAAGTGGCCGCGTGGTGTTTCAAGGGGGAGGTGAATTTTGGCGGATGCGAGAGGTAGGTGAGAAGTACTTTGACACGTACTACACCAAGCTGGTTCGGTGGGCAGGACAAGGTCGATTGTTGCGGGACTCGGATCGGGGCATGTTGCTCGTGGATAAAGAGCAAGCGATCGTTGGAGAACAGGTCATGGTACGAGCGGTTTTAAAGGATGCGCAGTTCCAGCCGTTGGTTCAAAGCGATGCGACGGCCAAGCTTATCGAGCCAGGGGGGCGATCGACAAATCTCAGACTCATGCCGCTTGCTGATCCGACCCAAGCAGGCGTGTATGTTGGACAATATGTGACACGCAAGACGGGGACTTATGAGGTGCAGCTTGCCATCGGGTCGCTTACTGATCAAGTCGTATTAACTCAGCAGACGGTTGTGCGAGTACCAGCCTTGGAGATCCAGCGTCCGCAGCGCAACGATCCGCTCTTGAGTGAGTTGGCATCCAAGACGGGTGGCAAGTATTGGGTTGGTCTTGGAGGACTCGAGTCGATCGCAAGTACGATCAAACCGCGAGAGCAAGTCAATTACTTGCCGAATGCCCCCGACAGTGAATTTCGTCAGAGGCTCAACGCTTTGCTCATGGCCTTGATCGCCGGCGCGCTGAGCCTCGAATGGCTCACCCGCAGACTCAGCCGCTTGGCTTAGAAGGTTCTTCAGGAATTATTGTGGCTAGGAGGATACGCTTCTGGCTTTTTTCGTAATCGTACTCGAAGAGAACCGTTGGGATTTAGGGGCTTCGAGTACGAGAAATCCAGATTCTCTACCCACAAAATTTCGTAAACTACCGCTATTGTTGGGCTTCTTCATTGATAGCTGTCTTCCACTGAAGGATCGGTTCGACGGAGAGTCCGCTACGTTCGAAGTCGCGAATCGCTAGTTCCAAATCAAAATCCTTATCGGCTAAGCATTTGCGAAAGGCTTGCTTGGCCTGCTGCTGGGCATAGTTGGTCTGAGTACTCTCCGCTTTTGAGCGATCGAGAGCCAACCAGCGGTGATAGCGAAGGTTAAAAATCCCTAAATCCTTGCCTTGATAGAAACTATTCTGAGCTTCAAAATAACTTTGGTGCTCAGGTGCTAGGACAAACTCTTCCCAGTTTCGAGTCGTAGCGATCACCGCTTCGTACTTGCCGGAATGAAAGAGGATCCGACAACGCTCAGGATAGAACGCTATAAACTGATCGAGGATCCTCCAGTCGTACATCTCGGGGTAATCCGGATTTTGTTTGAGCGACTTCAAAGCTTCATCGGCACGCGCAGACTCATCAACTTCTCCCGATTCGAGCAGCAGGTTTCCCAATTGGGTTAAGGCGCGCACGTGGTGAATCAGAAACTCGAACCGCTCAGGGTGACGCTTGTAAGCGTCGATCGATGATTCCGCAACCGACTTACAAAGAACGATTTGTTCTTCAAGGTTCATCTTGGCACTCCTCAAATTCACCATGCGTACGAATTTCGAATTGATCAGTGTGTCCAGAACGATGAAATCGCCGGGGTTCTTGGTTAGATAACTCTCTGCAGCAGAGATTGCTTTGGAACTCCACGTCAGTCCAGGCAAGCTTGGATCCTTGTCGTGTTCAAAGAGCGAACTCATTTGGGAAAGCCCGTTGATCCAGGGGATTTCCATCTTTTCTTTGTAGGATTGCTTGGTCTTGAGAAACTCGATGTATTGGAGCGACTTTGCCCTGGCCTCGATTGCCCGGCTTCTCATTTGTTGCTGAATCTCGCCTGATTTCGAAGTGAATTCATGAAAGTAGCATAACGAGATGTAGTGGTTCATGACTTGCAAGTGCTGGACCAGCTCCAGATCGTCAGGTGCCAACTGATGTGCTTCTTGAAGAAGCGGCAATTGACGTTCGAGATTTTCGAGCAATCCCGATGGTAATACCCGCTTTCCCGCGACGATATCATCATTGATATCGCTGTTGGACTCTCGTATCGATTGGAGGAAAAGCTCACTTATTTTTGTTTTTCCTTCGGCGATGTCCCTTTGTGTTTTCCACTCGCGACTGAGCAAGAATACAGTCACCAGTAGGGATGCGATCGTTGTGCCTATAAAGACCGAAAACTTTGGGTGATTCCGTACCAGTTCCACCAACGATTCCAACGCCGTCGGCTTTGCGATACTGATCGGTTCACCACGAAGAAACCTCTTTAAATCTTCAACGAGGTCGCTCGCATTTGGATATCTGTGTCTTGAATCCTTCTGTAGGCATTTGGTGATGATCGCATCGAGACTCGAAGGAACTTTGTCCTCCAGATCCCCGGGTTTGCGAGGCGCACCCCGGACGATGTTGGTCAAGGTTTTAAAGTGGCTACGGTCGACGAAGGGGTGAACTCCATAGACCAACTCATGGAGCATGACTCCGAGCGAAAAAAGATCCGAGGGTGTTCTCATCGAAAGACCTTGTACTTGTTCGGGAGACATGTACGAAAGCGTACCGAGAACCTCGCCATAGTCGGTCAATGGTTCCGTCGGTGACTGATCGATTTTTTTGGAGAGGCCGAAATCGGTCAACAGCGGCCAAAGTCCTAGTCCTTCGCTCGCCTTTGGGTCGCAACTCTTGAGCAAAATGTTTCCGGGTTTCAGATCGCGATGCAGGACCGCCATCGAATGGGCTTCATCGAGAGCCTCGGCGATCTTGGATATGAGCCAGGCGGCTTGCCTGGGTGAAAACCGATTAGGATTGTTAGAAAGTAGTGTCGACAAAGAACCGGATTCGGCCCACTCGAAAATGTGGTAGGCGATTCCATCGATCTTTCCGATCTCGAATTCTTGGATGATGTTTGGATGTTTCAGTTCGAGCAAAATCTCACCCTCGAAATCAAAACGCTCCAGCGGGATACGCTGTGTGGACTTCGACGGCCGAAGGACCTTGATCGCAACTCTTTTATTTTCAAGTCGTCGATCATCGACCGCAAACACGAGCCCGTAGGCTCCAAGTCCAAGGCATTCGATCTTGGTAAAGCGTCTTGCGTTGTTTTCGCACACAACTTCTTCAATCCAATGCGTACATTGAGCTGCATCTTGGGCATCGACGGACTCGATGCGATGCTCTTGTTTCGCAAGATCGCACTGTTTTTGAAGTCGGAGTATCTCCGATGGGCTAGGTTCAGACGATTCAATCAATGCTTTGGACATGGTGGTCAAGATGATTTGTTGGGGACAGTTCGGGCGGGTAAAATTAATACGAATAGGCTTGTTCAGAGCGCACTTCGCGAGCGATCTCCCGTAGGCAGGTATTGATCAGGTACCGTACATCGTCTGCGTTCCGCTCGATCTTTGCACCGATCTGCGCATAGGTCATCTTTTTGCGAAATCTCCAGCGGAGCAAATGTTGTATCTCCCGAGGTTGCCTGAGCAAAGCAGCCAGGGTTGCACAAACCATTTCCTTTTGAATAAAAACGTCGAGTTGATTATGATCCTGCTGATCGGCAATCACATCGATTATCGGAATCTCACCGAGGTCGGTCTCTTGGTCGGTACCACGTTTCTTGGCTGAGACTCTGCGTCGTAAGCTTTTGATTTGGTTGCCCAGTGAGCAGGCTAGATAAGCGGTGAATTGTCCTCGGTTATCAAAACGTCGTTTGGGACTATGGCTCGTCAGAGAGACCCAAGTATTTTGGATTGCATCGGAGATTCCATAACGCCGACGCAATTTGCTACACCAATGCTCTTGAGCGATCTGACGTAGCAGAGGGTGGTAATAGGACATGAGTTCCCTGATAGAGTCGGCATCGAAAGCTTGAACTAAATCGGTAACAGGAACGCCATGGTTAGGGCGACTATCGGGGCTTTGCATGGGGATTGCGAAACACAAAATGTAATAGGTTTGTGTGGGCTGCAATCCGTCGCCGAACTCTCCAGAGAGTCGATAATATAACAGCAAAACCGTTGTGTTGTCATTGAAAAGAAACGCGTTCTGTCAGTCCAAACGCAAGCCGAGTAAGAAGCGGAATGAAATCCGAAAAAATCAAAAAGAAATTATTGATGCGTTAAACATTCGCCGAGCTAATGGCATCGATCTTCGTGCGGACATGCCAAAGGCCAATGCTGACCCTTAGCCTATGCGCAGCAGATCGGAAGAGTCTCCGAAACGATCGGCCTTGATACCGATTTGGTGCAACATCCAAAGATAGAGATTGCAAAGAGGAGTATTGTTAGGGTAGCGCCAATGCCCAGATTTGCTCAATCGACCGCCGGCCTTACCGAGCATGAGAATCGGCAGATCGTCGTGGTTATGACGGTCTCCATCGGAGATACCGCTTCCATAGATGATCATCGTTCGATCTAAGAGCGATTCTCCGGATTCCTCGACCGCCGAGAGTTGATCGGCGAGATACGCTAGTTGCTGTAGATGAAAGACATTGATTTTCTGAAGCTTGGCTTGCTTTTCCTGACTCTTGCCGTGGTGCGAAAGATCGTGGTGGCTTTCGGGGGCTCCGATCTCAGGGTATCCGCGGTTGCTCCCTTCGTTGGCCATCATGAAGGTCAATACGCGAGTCGCATCGGTGCGGAGGGCAAGCCCGATCATGTCCATCATCAATTTGCAATGCTCTTCCCAGACTCTAGGTACGCCGGCAGGACGAGTGTAGTTGGGCAATCCGTTTTCGCCTAACTGGAGTTTGTCGCTGCGACCGATGCGATTTTCGACATCGCGAACCGCATAGAGATATTCATCGAGTTTACGCGAGTCGGCTGCTCCTAATTTCCGCTTGAGGCTATTGGCATCCTCAAGGGCAAAATCCAGTACGCTCTTGCGACGGGCGGCACGTGGAGTCGCAGGTGCACCGTCGGTGACTTTGTCCGGCGTTCCAAAAAGACGTTCGAAGACACTCGATGGATCCATCTCCTTGGCAAGAGGACTCGATTCATTTCGCCAAGCCAAGTTGCTTGAGTAGGCGCAGGAGTAACCGCTGTCGCAATTCCCTGATTGCGACGAGCCTTCCATTCCTAATTCGAGGGAGGCAAAACGAGTTTTATGCCCAATCCCTTGCGCAGCGACTTGGTCGATCGATATACCGTTTTTGATATCCGCCCCGTCGGTCTTCTTTGGATGCGCACCGGTAAGAAACGACGCACCGCTACGAGCATGATCCCCAGGGCCGTCGCCATGGTCTCGAGCCCCATCGAGCGTCAATCCCGTAAAGACGTTCAACGACTTGCGATGCTTAGCCAGAACCTGGAGGGTTGCCGGCAGTTCGAAGTTCGTCCCCTCGGTGCTCGGTGTCCAATCCGACATGTGGATCCCATTGGGAACCATCATAAAAAGCATCCTTGTGGGCTTTTCTTCAATCGCCGTCGCAGCCCTCGAAACGGGCGTCATCGCTTCAAGCCATGGCAGGGTAATTGCGGTGCCAACCCCACGCAGTACGGTTCGCCGATCGAGTTGTTTCATGGCAGGTCCTCGTCCCTAGTCCCTTTTCGTTGAAAAGGGTCACTGTTGATTATTCCGAGCAAAAGATCACCGAAGCGATAATCGTTCTTTGAGGCGTTGGATAGGATCTGGTCAATTGCACATCGGTCATAGTATTCTAACCCGCGTCCGATGCCATAAGTCATCATCTTTTCGGTAAGCGTGCGGACGAACTGCTCGGATTTTTGGTCGCGAAGCAAACGAATCAGATCACCGGGATTATTGACTTTCTCACCCGTGGGCAATTCACCCGACGCATCGATCGGGGCCCCCCGATCGGTCGTTCTCCAGCGTCCGATCGCATCGTAATTCTCAAGAGCTAACCCAAGCGGATCCATCTGCTTGTGGCAGGCAGCACAGGCCGGATTGGCCCGGTGTTGCTCAAGCTGTTGCCTCAGAGTCCCCACCAGCTCCCCCTTTTCCAACTCTGGAACACCAGCAGGGGCCGGTGGCGGTGGTGTTCCCAGGATATTGTCCAAGATCCATTTGCCTCTTTTGACCGGGCTGGTTCGTGTAGGGTTGCTCGTGACGGCTAGAACCGATGCGTGGGTCAAGATCCCGAGTCGCTTCTGCCCTTTGAGAGAGACCTTCTGAAACTTGTCCCCATCGACCCCAGGGACTCCATAGAACCGCGCGAGCTTTTCATTCATGAACGAAAAATCCGCATCGAGCAAACGCAGCACGCTCATGTTCTCTCGCAGGATGTAGAGAAACAGATAATACGTTTCCGTTCTAGAGTAATCGCGGATTTGTTGGTTCCAATCCGGAAACATCCCTTCGTTGGGAGTAAAGTTATCGAGTTTGCGAAGCGTTAGCCACTGTCCTGCGAAGTTTCGCACGAAATCTCTAGCTTTATCGTCCCGAATCATTCGGTCGAGTTGGGAAGCAAGAACTCCAGGCTGGCGCAATTGATTCTTCGAAGCCAGGGTCAAAAGCTCCCGATCTGGAGTCGAACTCCACAAAAAGTAACTCAGTCGCGTCGCCAACTCAAATTCGCTCAGTAGCGGGTACTGCGCACCTACCTTGGTAGCAGGTTCCTCGATTTTGAAAAGAAACTTGGGGCTCACTAGAATCGCAGTCAGCGCTGTTTGCAGTCCTACCTCATAACTATCTCCAGCTTGCACTGTCTGGTCGACGATCGAGGCAAGGCGATGGAGTTCCTCATCGGTTGCTGGACGTCGATACGCGCGGCTGGCTATCCGGCGCATCACATCTTTAGCTGCATCGATAATGGATCGCGAGGAAGAGGGGATCGAATCCCTGACGAGCTCACGATGGGACTCGGGCAAGGCTGTTTCGGGAACTTTCTCGATCGGTTTTTGCCCCGTGAGTCGCAGATCATAGATATAGAGATTGGTGTCTTGAGCAGGCTGGCCGTCCTTGGCAGGGATGTAGTGATCGTTGACAAAAGCGATCTCTAAGACTCGCTTGCCTGCGCGCAGCCTCAGTGGGATTTTAAAGGACTCGGCATTGTTTGGACCTTCCGTCTTGACCGTTACTTCTTCGACCTTCTTTCCATCAACCGAGATCACGACCTTTGGATATCTCCCTTCGGCAGCCGAACCGGACATACCCAATTCCAGCACGTACCGACCAGTCCATGGTGCTTGTTCCTCAAACTCCGTTTTGCCGTTGGAGAAAAAGACGAATCGGTTTCCCTCGAACTTACCACCCGCTTCGGACGTCAGTTGGCTGATCTTGCGGGGCGAATCATACATTGGACCGGTACTCGGTGCCACGATGACTTTTTGGCTAATCTCTTCGGCAGCCCGCAGATATTTTTCCATCAGCAGCGGAGGCAGTGTCAACACATCCCCGATGTTGTCGAAGCCATATCCGACATCGTCGCCGGGAAAGCCTATCGCTGGCTCGTAATCGATCTTGAAAAGATCCCGGATCGAGTTTCGATATTCAAACCGATTGATACGCCGCAGAGTCACAGCACCGGGGTTAGGAGTCTTCCCGCAATCGATATCATTGAGGGTGCTCTTGATCCATTCTGAAACAAGCTTGCGATCTGCCTCGGCCGGCTGGGGCGAGTCGGCAGGGGGCATGTCGGCGATATCAAGCCTTTGGGCTACTTTCTCCCAAATCCTTCTTTCCCGAAACACACTCTTGGCATCGGCGAAATTGTTCAGAGCCAAGCCGCTTTCGGCCTGTGCACCCGAGTGACAACCAATACAGTACTTCGTTAGGATCGGCTGAATCTTGCTCGAATACTGCTCGTTGCGTTGGTTCCAATCCGTGGCAAGTGCGCGCGGAGGAACCAAGCTCAGAACGATGCCCAAAAACACCAAGCAAACCGTAGAATTACGTAGGGCTCTAGCCATCGCGCAATAATCACCTCGGAAACCGAATCCGTTTGAACCTTTTTGTTACCAAGGAATTGTAACCTATGAGTTCTACAAGCGAAGAATTGCTTCAAAAGAAATGTCTGCCATGCGAAGGGGGCGTCGAAGCCTGCTCGCTCGAACAAGCCAAATCCCAGCGAAGTGCCGTCCCAAACTGGGAACTTCGACCCGATGGAAAATGGATCGAAAGATCCGTCCGATTTAAAAACTTTGTCAAAATGATCGAAGCGGTCAATCAGATTGCAGAGTTGTCCGAGGCCGAAGGCCATCACCCGGACCTGCACCTGACCGGCTATCGAAATCTCAAGATCGAGCTAACGACTCACGCCATCGGTGGTCTGAGCGACAACGATTTTATCCTTGCCGCCAAAATCGATGCGATCCTTGCTAGATCCGGACTTTAAACCCCACTTCAACGACGCTTCCCACCATCCCTCCTCATTAACGCATTCCTATTTTTGCCCCACCATCTTTTTGCCCTCCATCTTTTTGCCGATATTTCTTCTGCCGCCAGCTTTTTCCGCCGGTAGCTTTTGCCGTGTCATACAAAAAAAGACACCGGTTATTTCCGGTGTCTTTCGTGATTCGTCAGGTTCTGATTTACAACCAAAACTTCTACTTACAGAACGGTTTTGATCGTCTTAACGATCCGAGCCAAAATCTTGTATGGATCGGCTTGGGAGTTCGGACGACGATCTTCGAGGTAGCCCTTATAGCCACTGTTGACGAAGCTGTGAGGAATTCGAATCGACGCTCCACGGTCAGCCACGCCATAGCTGAACTTGTCGATCGATTGGGTCTCGTGCAAACCTGTTAGGCGCAGATGGTTATCTGGGCCATAGGCTGCAATGTGTTCGTCGCGATACTTCTCAAAGGCGCCCATGAGTTTCTCAAAGAACTCCTTACCACCTTGATCTCGCAGTTTATCGAACGAGAAGTTCGTATGCATGCCAGAACCGTTCCAGTCACCCTTGATCGGCTTGCAGTAGAACTCGATGTCCAAACCATACTTCTCAGCAAGGCGAACCATCAAGTAGCGAGCGACCCACATGTCGTCGCCAGCTTTCTTCGAGCCTTTGGAGAAGATCTGGAATTCCCACTGACCCTTGGCGACTTCGGCATTGATCCCTTCGAGATTGATCCCAGCATCGAGGGTAACATCAATATGCTCTTCGACGATCGCGCGAGCGATATCGCCGACATTCTTGTGACCCACGCCGGTGTAATAAGGACCCTGAGGCGCTGGATATCCCTCATCTGGGAATCCCAGTGGGCGACCGTTTTCGTAAAAGAAGTATTCTTGTTCAAAGCCGATCCAAAGGTCGGACATATCCTCGCACTGGGCTCGGAAGTTCGATGGGTGAGGCTCACCGTTGGGAAGCAGAACTTCGCAAAGAACCAAAAAACCGTTCTTGCGAGTGCTATCGGGATAGAGAGCTACGGGTTTGAGCAAACAGTCCGAACTACGACCTTCGGCCTGTTGTGTCGAGCTTCCGTCAAAGCCCCACATAGGTAGATCCGCAACGCTCGTTGGAGCCTTGTCGACGATCTTGGTCTTGCTTCGCATGTTGGGCTCGGGTAGATACCCATCCAACCAAATGTACTCGAGCTTGAATTTGTTATCCGAAGACATTTAGCTAACTCTTTCTTCCAAAAACAAAAAAATAGACAAACCGCCTAAGCACACCTTCCACGCTGAGGTACGGAAGCCAAAAGAGTCGGTCTACGCCGAAACAGTTTTGGTAGCTTGCGTCGCGCTGTAGAATCGTCCCTCGATACGGCTCCGTCTACCCTTCGTCGCCGCGATCGATTCGATCCCGATGTCCTTCGATTGCAATGGAGCTTTCGTAACTGAAGAAATCGCAATGATTTCACGAAAGCAAACACCACAAACAAGGGCGCAATTGCTAAGCTGATATGCAACCGCAGACTGCATACTGTAGCGAAGCTATGGTCAGGGGCAAGCGACCCGCGAAGTTTCTTTAATCGTAAAATAGACAGGAATCATCGAAGCTTATGCATTCCATGCCGATTCTCCTGGGAATCCTAGCGGCCATGGCGGTGGCTTATCGATTCTACAGCGCATTTCTGGCCGCCCGAGTCGCCGTCTTGGATTCCTCCCGAACCACCCCAGCCCACGAGCTTAATGACGGACAAAATTACCATCCGACGAATCGATGGATCTTGTTCGGCCATCATTTCGCGGCCATCAGCGGAGCAGGGCCATTAATCGGGCCGGTTTTGGCGGTGCAATTCGGGTACATGCCCGGTTTGATTTGGCTTGTCATCGGTGTTTGTCTGGCCGGTGCAGTCCAAGACTTTCTTGTCTTGGCTGTGAGCCTGCGACATCGTGGCCAGTCCTTGGCGAATATTGCCAAGTCCCTTTTGGGACCCAAGTTGGGGGTGCTGACCTCGATAGCGATCCTGTTTATTGTCATCATCGCTCTATCGGGCCTGGGGGTCGTGGTTGTCAAAGCACTCGGAGGGGAGCGTGTAGCTCTCTATCCGGGCAGCATCATCGAGGCGTCAGAGAACATGGCACCCCAAGCTGGAAACTCTGGGCCGGTGACCTATCGCGTCCCAGCCGGCTCGAAGGTTTCTTATCCCAACGGCACCCAGTTGCTGCGGAGCGAAGCGTTTGTGATCGAGATGCCCGAAGCCGACTCGCACCCTCGAACCAGCAGTTTGCAGATACCCGAGAAATCTTATGAACTGATCCGAGGAAGTTCCTGGGGTACGTTCACGATCGCATGCACGATCCCGATCGCTCTTTTTGTCGGATGGTACATGTATCGATTCCGCAAGGGTCGTGTCGTCGAAGCTTCATTGATTGGTGCGGCGGCGGTTTTATTCGCGACGGTGGCTGGATCGTGGGTTCAAGGTTCCTCGATCGAGCCCTACTTTTCATTCACTCGCAACGGAATCATCCTTGCGATTTGTCTCTATGGATTCATCGCATCGGTCTTGCCGGTATGGTTGCTGCTTTGCCCAAGGGATTACCTTTCGTCGTTTCTAAAGATCGGTACGATTGCGCTATTGATGATCGGTGTATTGGTAGCCAATCCGAAGCTCGAAGCTCCTGCAGTCAATCCTTATTTTGCCAATGGCGGGGGGCCTTATTTTCCAGGGGCGATATTCCCATTTGTTTTCATTTGCATCATGTGTGGAGCGGTATCGGGATTCCATGCATTGGTTTCCTCTGGGACTACGCCCAAGATGGTTGGGAATGAGAAAGACGTACGTCTCATCGGTTACGGCTCGATGCTCTTAGAAGGTTTGGTAGCCGTATGCGCTCTGATCGCTGCGGCTGCATTGCCCCAAGGAGACTACTGGGCGATCAACATCGATATGTCCAAAGCCCACCAATACGCCGAGACGCTTGCCAAACTCAATGCGGACGTGGATCATTTGGATCAAATCGAGGCTCAAGTTGGCGGTGAAACCTTGCGAGGACGGACCGGAGGTGCAGTCACACTCGCGGTGGGAATGGCGCAGATCATGACCAAGGCATTTAGCGTCTTTTCGATCGGCTCGGTCGATTCGCTCGTGAAGTACTGGTTCCATTTTGCAATCATGTTCGAGGCCTTGTTCATCCTGACGACGATCGATACAGGGACTCGGATCGCAAGGTTTTTGTTGCAGGAGCTTTTAGGGAATGTTCATCCCAAGTTTCAAAAGATGGATTGGTGGCCGGGTGTGTGGCTCTCGACAGCATTGGTGACCATTGGCTGGGGGAGTCTGATCTGGACCGGATCGATCGACACGATATGGCCGATGTTTGGGATCGCCAACCAACTCCTTGCAGCGATTGCGCTGTGCTTGTTGACGACATGGATTTTTAAGGAAGGGCGAGGCCGGTATGCTTGGGTGACGATCTTGCCGATGCTTTTTGTGACGACGACAACATTCACGGCCGCTGCGCAGATGCTCCAAACACGCTTCTGGCCTGACTTTATAACCGGGTACAAGTCCGGCAACTTTTCGCAGGCGCTTCGGGGGGGACTCAGTGGCTCGGCCATCATTCTCCTTGTGACCGCCTATACGATCATCTTGGCAAACGCGATCGCCAAATGGGTGTCCGGCAAAAAAGGACTAACTCGGAACCGAACCCATGAAAGAGTCCATTAGCGTTTATCAGTGTCCATGAGCGGTCTTTTTTCTGAACCGCTGATAGACGCTAATATTCGCTAATAGCTGAGCCGGACCAAGCCACCTGGGCCAAGCTGTCGATCACCGTCGAACGCAGCGATGGTGGCATTGTCGATGCCGAGATCATTCGTCCACGCTCGTGGATTCTAAGTAACTGCATCTGCGCAGGGCGCATGCTACCATTCAATCTTCCTGAACTGGACGTCTCCGGGTTAGCGTTAATCACTGCCATTGACGACTGCCCTCCGATCGCAGGTGGCGAAGGCTTATAGTAGCAGGCGCATTCCATGTGCCGTCCGCAGTATTTAATCAAGTGCACATCGTACCCTGGCTGACGGCACAGCGGAGTGTGCCTACTATCTTGTGCTCGGTGCCGACGGCACAGTCGAGACCAACACCGGGACGAGCATCGGTTACTTCATCCTGCCCATGTGTCCAAGCAGAGATCATCAATTATGCAGTCAGCAGAGGGCAAACGAGCCGCGCACCGTTGCTGACGTTCAGAGCGGAATCGCCGTTGACCATACCTGCCCGCTTAAATTGTCGGGTCGAAATTAATCTGACGCTACCGGACGCCGAAACCGATTTTACTTTATCCGTGAAATTTTTCTCGGATGACCCTGAACTGTTGGAGTTGTTCCTGCCAGCCTGGTTTAAAATGGGCGGTGGTCGTGCTTGGTGCATATGCAATCTCTAACACAGCTAGAGTTCCAAGGGTGCAGATATGTTAATTGATCCTGCAGGAAGCGTAAAAAACCCATGGAGGGGTCTCTGCGTGGTTTTTCTGACTGCCATGCGAGACGCGATTTGCCTTGTCTCTATCGCGATTACGGGCCACAATTGTTCTTATGCATCAGAGGATGATGCGGAATTAAGGACGGAATTTCTTAAGCAAGTTGCGGGAATGCAGTCTAGAGTTGAGAGTCTAGATTTGAATATTCGATGCTCGGTTGTTAGAGAAATGAGTGGAGAGGGTGTCTCAGGGCCGGATCAAAAGGGAACATTCCGAGAATTTGAGATTGCAAAACGTGGCCAATTGCTTTTCGCGCTACGAAATATTGACGAGAAAACAGACAAGCCGAAAAGTTTGTTGAAATGCGTAAACGGTCGATATGCGTTTGCCGTTTCACGAACAGGAGAAACAGCAAGTTTGCAATACTTGGAGAGGCTTGGAATGGACACAGCTGTCGACAATCGTGTACTTGAGGAGTCCGAGCAGGGAGAATTTGGTGCTGCGTTATCTAATGCTTGCGGCTACATGATCGCAGGAAAGGTTCTCACGGAACTAGTAAGAAGCAAAGATTTTTCAATAAAGAAGATATCCCGACGCGAAGTAAATGGCAAGCTTCTTGTGGCTCTTGGATTCGAATATCTAGGGCATGATGTACTCCACAAGGAGGATTACAAGCTAACAGAGGGTGAGTTGATCTTGGATCCAGCGAATAAATGGGTGGTAACGGCATCAAGTTGGATTTATGAAAGCCTTACAAGAGGTTACAAAGGGCGACTAACCGTGCAACGCGATTTCGAAGGCATGGCTTTCGATTTACCAATAGCAACCAAAGTAATTTCGAAATACGAAGACCTTGACATCAAGTTTGTCGACAAGGAAACTTGGACCGTTGAATTCAAGCGAGCAGAAGTCCCTGAGGAAGAGTTTTTCCTGCCTTATTACGGATTTCCAGAGCCTCAATTCGAGCGCAGTTTTTTCGAGAAATGGGGTTGGTGGTTGATTGTCGGGATCCTATTTCTTGCGACTGGTTGCTGGCTCACCATACGGCGAGCACGATGACCTTTAAATTCGACTGGAGAGCATCCGTTCACATCCTATACATTGGATTTTTGGTGCTGTTCGTCGGATCGCTTGCTGGTTGGTTGTGGACCCCGTTTGCCGCAGGCTTCGCACGGGCCTGGATAACTCATCCCATTTGCTGTGTTCTCAACTCGCTGCAGTATGCAATCCTGGCGATGCTCGCTTGGTCAACAAGATCAACCCCATACTGGTTTCGATGTGGTCTATTTGTGGCGGCAGAGTCTGCGAAACTGACACCGGGTACTGATTTCGAGGTCATGAGCTTTACCGACTCGGGGGGTAAAAACCGCAAAATTGCGGTTTCTATTTGCTATGAATCGTGGCAGCCCTGGTTACCACTGTACCATTTGATTTTGCGATACGATTGGGTACATTCGGTATTCATGAAGCGTTGGAGTGAAGGAGAAGTCGTATGAGGTCTACTTGCAAAGTTGGTTTCACGATGGTTGAATTGCTAGTCGTCATGGCGATTCTTGGCGTCCTTGTTGGTCTCCTGCTTCCAGCCGTTCAGTCGGCGCGCGAGGCGGCGAGGCGGATGCAGTGCCAAAACAATCTGAGGCAAATCGGTTTGGCGTTGCATGCGTAT